>NZ_JABURL010000016.1 GCF_014762705.1 Cyclobacterium sp.
GGAGATGTTGATAAGAGACAGCATTTCCACCAAAACCACCCAGGGGCGGTCTCGCTGCCTGCAAGATAAATACCTCTTGCATGTCAATATTGGTTTAGGTTGGGAAAATAAAGTTTGAGTGGCCCTTTAATAATCAGGCAATCCCCTTTTAGGTTGCTGCGTGGGCTTTTTTCTGTTTTGTTGGATATACCTGAGCTCATTGCTGTTCATGGCATCCAGGATTTGGGAAGCTTGTTCCGGTGTGATGTTCATCTCTTCCAGCCGCTGCCTCAGTTCTTCCATGGCTTTCTCCCGTTCACTCAGGTCACTTTCCATATCATTGGGCTCATCTGATTCCTCATTGTTCTCTGATTTTTCGCCTCTTTTTTCTTCCATCTCATCGGTTTCGTCAGCCCCGTCTTCCTCGGTTTGTTCTTCGCCTTCACCACTTTCCTGTTCCTGGCTATCCTGCTCCTGTTGGTCCTGCTCCTGGGATTCTTCCTGCTCCTGATCTTGCTGTTCCTGGCTTTGCTGGTCTTTTTTCTCCTGGTCTTCCTGATCCTTTTGCAATTTTTCCCACAGCGCATTCAGTTTGGGGTCTTGAGGGTATTTTTCCAGTCCTTCAGCCAATAATTGGCTGGTTCCTGGAATATCCTCATTCACATACTGCCTGGCTGCTTTGTTGAAATATTCTGTTTCAGATTGAGCTACCAAAAGGATTGGAGACCAGAGAAGACAGGCAAAAAGGAATAATTTATGGATTGGTATTGATTTCATTGATCTCATTTAAATGGTCTATGAATTTCTGGTAATGTGCCACTGTTTCGTCTATTTCCAGCGCGTTTTCCATGATTTCCAAGGCTTCATCAAATTGAAACCTGTCCACCATCTCATCGGCCTGGGCTTTCATCCTTTTGGCGTAATTGGATGGCTTGATCTGGTCTTCATCTTCCCGGTCTTCTTCGTTTTCCTGCTCTTCTTCATTTCCTTCCAGCCAGCGGCTCAAGAGTTCATAATTATAACGGGCTTTTTCATTGTTTGGATTTTTAAGCAAGGCAGTCTTAAAATAAGAAAGGGCTTCCCGGTATTTTTGCTCATTTCCCAAGAGGACTCCCTGCTGGTTGGCCGCATAGGAGGGGATACTGCTGCCTGTACTGCTTGCCAGTGGCTCATAGGTTTTTTTGGCATCTTCCTCCTGACCATTGTTTTGGTAACTCAACGCAAGGTTAAAACGAACTTCAGGATGATTTAAACCATGATCTTCCAGCAAGGAAAGGTGATTTCGTATGGAATTTTCAAAATCCGTTTCTTTGAAGGACCTTTCTGCAGCAGCTATTGCCGCATTCCTGGCTGCTATTTTTTCCCAGTCAGCAGGTAAGAATAATAAAATCCAAAGTAAATATCTGGATAACATACTGTTGGTTTAGGTAGATTAAATGGACAAGGTTCTGACAGGCAAAATGGAATCGATGATTGCCAAAATCAAGCCTGCCAGGAGAAAGTAGAAATATTTATTGGAGGAAGCCTCTACAGTACGGCTTGCCATTACCGTACCTTCCAATTTGGAAATGGCATCTATCAATTGTGGGATTTCCTGGCTTTCATCACTAAGCTCAAAATAATCCCCCTCAGTTTGGCTGGCGATTTTCCTCAAATTGGTTGAGATCAATCTGGATATTGCCGGTCGATTGTTGGACTGGTCAATGACTACTCCGCTTCCTCTGGGAATCGTGCTGCCCGTTTCGGTACCTACACCCAAGCTGAATACCTTTATGCCTGACTGGTTGAGCTGCTCCATGGTTTCTTCCAATTCATTTCCAAAATCTTCTCCGTCACTGATCAGGATCACCGCTTTTGATTTGGGCTCCTGGCTTTCGTCTGACAGGAATTTACTGTAGGCCATTTTTAGTGGAGCTGCAATGTCAGTGCCTGCATTAGGCACCAGACCACTGTTCAATCCATCCAAATGTAGCTGGATGACATTTTGATCAAAGGTAAGCGGACATTGTATAAACGCCTCTGATGAAAATATGATGATGCCCAACCTGTCGGAACTGAAATTTTTGACCAGATTTTTCAATTCAAATTTCACCCGCTGTAGCCTGCTGGGTTTGATGTCTTCCGCATTCATGGATCTGGAAAGGTCAATGGCCAGAAATATATCCTTTCCTTCCTGCTTGATCTCTTTCATCGCATTTCCGATTGAAGGACCGGCAAAAGCGATCAAAAACAAAGTGAAATAAAGGGTCCTCAGTGCCATCTTCCACACCAGCCTTCTTTTTTTGACTTTGATCTTCTGGTTGATTTTCCAAAAACGGTACAAGTATATGGCATAGAGCAGTACAAAAACTGCTGCCAGTAACAGAATCGAATAATTATCAGGATATGCCCAAATCATGGCTTGAAATTAATCATTTATACTTAAAACGAAGTCATTATCGGATAATTATTGGAAAGCACTCCGATTATTGAAATTCATTTGGTGAATAACCTGCAGGGAAGCTTAACTATTTTTACCCAATACCGTTATCTTTTTGGATTCAACCCGGATTATACATTAGGTTTCGTTATAGCTTTTCCCGCATCGGGAAGGAAAGTATGGCAAATAAAATCAGACCGTTTTCAAATTCACTTCAGCGGTGGAGCTGAAAACAACAAGATAGCCACTGATTTCGAATTACTTACCGGCCGCAATACTTTTGCCTGTAGCTTATGCGTATTATTGTCTGTTTCAGGTTGAAACCTACCCAATAACCAGGATGAAATTCTTTTCAATAAAAACATCAAGAAAATAGTAATGTTTAAATACCGTTCAAATCCTTTTTGGAATACTTTTTTTGTGGTTCTTATTTGTATGTTGGTCATTTCTGGAAATGCTATTGGTCAGGAAGCAGTTTATCTCAAAGGACAGGTACTGGATAAGGTATCGGGTGAGCCTTTACCGGGAGCGACCGTATTTTGGAAAGACCAAACGGGCAAGGGGGCAGTTGCCGATATTGATGGCAACTTTTCAATAACCATTACCAATACCGAGCTCCCGGCCACTCTGGAGATCAGGTTTTTAGGCTATCAGGGTATCAGCAGAGACATTAATAATAAAATCACAGATTTGAAATTTTTCCTTAGTCCTGAAGAAATGTCATTGCAAGAGGTAGTAGTCTCGGATAGGAGAGAAGATCACAATGTGCTCAGCACAGAAATCGGCCGGAATGAAATTTCCAGTGAAGAGCTAAAGCGAATTCCCGCACTATTTGGAGAAGTTGATTTATTAAGGGGCATACAATTGCTTCCGGGCGTTACTACTGCGGGAGAAGGTACCACCGGATTATTTGTGAGGGGAGGTTCTGCTGACCAGAACCTGATTCAGATTGACGGGGCACCTATTTACAACCCTTCTCATTTTTTCGGTTTTTTTTCTGTGTTTAATCCGGATGCATTGACTGATGTGGCCCTTTACAAAGGCAATATCCCGGCCCAATTTGGGGGGAGGGTTTCCTCCCTGGTGGACATATCGCTGAAGGAAGGTAATACCAGGAAAATTGAAGGTGAAGGGGGAATAGGAAGTATCAGTTCAAGGTTAACCGTGGATGGGCCACTCTTTTCCGAAAATTCCTCATTTGTGCTTTCAGGCAGGAGAACTTACGCAGACTTGTTTTTGGCTTTTTCACCCAATGAAGACATTCGCAATAATCAGTTGTATTTTTATGATATAAGTGGAAAGCTCATGTGGCGGAAAGGGCCAAAAAACAAATTCACCTTTTCCACCTACTATGGAAGTGACTTTCTGGGTCTGGACGGGCAGTTTGGCCTGGGATGGAATAACTGGATCAATTCATTCAATTGGGACAGGGAGATTAATGAACAATTGTACCTGGATGTATCGGCTTATTACAGCTTCTACAAATACCTGATCGGTTTTAACGATGAGGACAATGGATTTGACTGGTCCAACTATTTTTCCGAGACCGGTATCAGGGCAGCATTGACTTACCTGCCCCGGGAGGATACAGAAATAAAAGCAGGGATTCACAGCCAGTTGTATTATTTTGCCCCTGTAGATTTACAACCTGCCTCTGGCAGTGGGATAGAGCCCCTGGTAACCAATCCGCGAATTGGATTACAAAACAATTTTTTTATTGCTCTTAAAGAGGAGCTTTCCGAGCAGCTCAGCATAGAGGGAGGCATCCGTTTTGGGCTTTACCAGCAAATTGGAGATGGGGTGAATTATTTGTATGACGCCGTTGAAGGGGCAGGCTTCGGACAGGTAACAGATACCCTGGAATACCGCTTTGGGGAAAAAATGCAACATTACCAGGGATTGGAACCCCGCCTTGCGGTGAGGTACCTGCTGGGAGAGGGGACGTCCTTAAAAGGTAGCTATAATAGGAATTACCAGTATATTCAGGTGGCCTCCAATAGTTCCGCAGGTTTGCCGATTGACCGATGGGTTCCAGCAGGAAAATATATACTTCCAATCCGGGGAGATCAGGTGTCGGCCGGAATTTTTAAAAATCTCAGGAACAATCAATGGGAAGTTTCTTTGGAAGGATATTACAGGGATTTCAGAAATATTGTGGACCTTAAGCAAGGGGCCAATATATTGTTTACCGACAATGTCGAGACTGAAATACTTACAGGTAATGGCTGGTCTTATGGATTGGAATTTTTGCTGAGAAAAAATATTGGAAAGACCACAGGCTGGCTGAGTTATACAAGGTCCAGGGTGTTCAGGAAAATTCGGGGTATCAATGGCGGTTTTCCTTATCCGCCCCGGTATGACAGGCCCAATGACATCAGTTTGGTGCTTACACACCAGTTGACCGATAGGATTAGTTTTTCCGGTACATTTATTTATACCACAGGAATTGCAGTAACCTTTCCAGTCGGCTCCTATGAAGTGGACAACCAGCGGGTGCCTTTATATAATGAGCAAAGAAATAGTGATCGCTTCCCGGATTACCACCGGATGGATTTATCCCTGACCTTGAAAAATAAAAACAAAGGAAGGTGGTGGCAGGGAAGTTGGAACTTCAGTGTCTACAATGCTTATGGCAGGAAAAATCCCTTTTCTTACGAATTTACTGATATCTACAACAATGATATCAGATTTGACCGGGGTTTGGGAGAAGAAGTCAGTTCTGTAAGACCAGGGGTGGTGATGACCTACTTATTTGGCATCTTGCCATCTGTTACCTATAATTTTAAATTTTAAAACCATGAGGCTATTCCTGAAAATATCACTACTGATGCTGTTGCTTGCCTGTCAGGAGGAGGTAAACCTTGACCTGGGGAACGTTGAAAAAACACCTATTATTGAAGCTACCTGGACAGATGATGCATCCATGAATGCGGTAACTGTTGCTTACTCCAGGGATTATTATGATACCCTGCCCAATGAAGTTGCAGACCATGCGGAAGTAAGCATAGAGGATTTGCAAACTGGCGAAATAATGGCTTTTCTGTTTGAAGAAGATCTTGGCCAATACCTGCCTGCAAACCAGGAGGTAGCTATTATAGGTCATGAATATCAGCTGCATGTTTCTCTGGATGGTAAGGATTATGTATCAAAAGGAATTACCCTGGAGGCACCGGTCCTGGATAGCATTACCTATGAATTCAAGGAAGAAAGGTTTTTTGCCAGTGAGGGCTATTACCTTACCCTGTATGGTAAAATACCCTTTAATGAAAATAATTTTTACAGGTTGATTCTCAGTAAAAATGATACCGTTCTGAACCGCCGCTCCGATTATTTTCTATTTGATGATACCTTTGGCAGTTCCATATTGAACAATGGATTCGAATTGACTGCTTTTTCATTTGATAAAGAGGATGTAGTAAGATTGCAAATGCTCAGGTTGAATCAAGGTGCTTATGATTACCTGAATCAGGTGGTATCACTTCTGTTTTCAGATGGGGGACTTTTTAGTCCTCCCCCGGAAAACCCACAATCCAACATTTCCGTGATGCAAGGCGAAGGAAGGGTGCTGGGTTATTTTATGACCGCTCCTGTACTTACCCGGACCGTAGTCATTCAGGAAGAGGATTAAATCGGCAAAGGAAGTATTTTTTGCTACATATTTTCATTTTTGTGTGCTTCCGCCAACTGGACAAGCTCCTTTTTGCTATAGGCCACTTTACTGACCAGGTAGAACAATACCGGCACCAGGAATAAGGTAAAGAAGGTCGCCGAAAGCATTCCTCCCGCCACAGTCCAACCAATGGTTCTTCTGGCTACAGATCCTGCACCGGAAGAAAAAGCCAGCGGCAGTACGCCGAGTATGAAGGCAAAGGAAGTCATTAAAATGGGCCTTAACCTCAACTTGGCGGCCATCGCAGCAGCTTTGGGAATGGGAATTCCCCTGTCTACCCGCTCTTTGGCATATTCCACGATCAAAATGGCATTTTTTGCAGCCAGTCCAATAAGGGTCAACAAACCAATTTGCGCATACACATTATTGGTGAGTGATGGAAACAACAAAAGGGTGATAATGGCGCCAAAAACGCCTGTAGGTACTGCCAGCAACACGGAAAAGGGAACGGACCAACTTTCATAAAGTGCCGTCAGGCATAGAAATACAAATACGATAGACAAGACAAATATTAAAAGTGTACTTCCTCCAGATTTGATTTCTTCCCGGCTCACTCCTGCAAAATCAATACCGTAACCAAGGGGGAGTTCGGCAGCAGCCAGGGCAGAGATTCTTTCTATGGACTGGCCTGAGCTGTATCCGGGGGCAGCATCTCCATTAATGGTGCTGGATCTGAAAAGGTTAAAATGGCTGATCAAGGGAGCATTTTCAATCACTTCGGTGCTGACCAGGTTGCTCAAAGGAAGCATCCCCCCAGACCTGTTTTTGACAAAAATCTTTTCCAGGCTGGATAAATCCTCCCTAAAAGAGGTGTCTGCCTGGGCTATTACCCTGAAGTTTCTTCCATATAGTATGAAATCATTGACATAAGTACTGCCCAGGTAGGTTTGCATGGAGGCATAAGCATCCCCTATATTGACGCCAAGTCTGGCTGTTTTTTCCCGGTCAAGTTCTACCCGGTATGAGGGCGTGGTGGCACTAAAGAAAGTGAAGGCATTGGCAATTTCCGCTGTCTGATTCAATTCAGAGACAAACTCCTTCACCTCTTTTTCAAATTCATTGATGCTGGAAGTGCCGTCCAGATCCTGTACGACCATGGAAAAGCCCGATGTACTTCCCAGTCCCGGTATGGCAGATGGTGCTACAATAACGATTTTGGCTTCAGGCAATTTTTCATTCAATTCCCGTAATAGCCGGTCCCGTATTTCAAAAGCATTCTGTCCTTCGCCTTCCCGTTTGCTCCAGGGTTGAAGCTGGGAAAATACTGTCCCACTATTGGATTTGCTGGAAAAATTAATGGCATTAAGGCCTGTGACGGCCGTGAAATGAAAAATATCCTCTTCCTCTCCCAGTATATCCATTAGTTTATTGATCGTTTCCAGACTTCTGGCAGTAGAAGCGCCCTCAGGTAATTCATATGTGATGAACAGCCTTCCTTCATCTTCACTGGGAATAAATCCCGATGGTTTTATTCCGAATAGTAAAACAGTAACAAGGATCAATAGGAACAAGCCTGCCAAATAATACCTGGCCCGGGAGAAACTTTTTTGGACGCTTTGCAGGTATCGTTTTCCAAAGGCATCGAATTTTTGGTTGAACCAGGAGAAAAAGCGCTGGATGCCTTTGGGCGACCGGGATGGTTTTACGGGCTGTAGGATCAGAGAACAAAGGGCAGGTGTCAGCGACAAGGCAACAAATCCCGATATCAGCCCGGAAGCGGCGATGGCCATGGCGAATTGCTGGTAAAGGCGACCGACGATTCCCGGAATGAAGCCCACCGGTATAAAGACGGCCGCAATGATCAGAGACATGGCAATGACCGGTCCGGAAATATCCTTCATTGCTTTGCTGACCGCCTCTTTGGCATTCAGCTTTTCTTTTTCCATATAACCCATGGTGGCTTCCACTACAACAATGGCATCATCCACCACTATACCGATAGCGAGCACAAAACCAAAAAGCGTCAGGTTATTGATCGAAAATCCCAGGGGTATAAATAGGCCAAATGTGCCGATAATGGAAACCGGGATAATGAGAATAGGAATCAAGGTGGTTCTCCAGTTTTGGAGAAATATGAAAACTACCAGTGAGACCAGCAACAGGGCCAGAATCAATGCTTCTACTACCTCGCCTATGGAAACGCGCACCACGGAAGCAGATTCAAAGGGAATGACATATTCCATGTCATTGGGGAAGTTTTTCTGAATTTCTTCCATCGCTGCAATAATCCCCTCTTCCACATCCAGGATATTGCTTTCCGGTGTCTGGTAGACGATAAGGTAGGCTGCGGGTTTGCCATCGGTAAAATTATTGACCGAATAGTCAAACCTTCCCAATTCCACCCTGGCCACATCTTTCAGGTAAACCAATTGATCTCCTTCAGCCGCTGACTTCACAATAACATTTTCAAACTCTTCCTCACTGTTCAGGCGTCCATTGGTAAAAAGGGTGTATTCAAAAGATTGATAACCCTGCTGCGGAGGAGTTCCCAGTGCTCCTGCGGCCACCTGAATGTTTTGTTCCCTTAAGGCAGTAATGATTTCACCGGCAGACAGGCCGGTTTGAAAGAGCTTGTCTGGCTGTAGCCATATCCGCATGCTGAAATCCTGAGCGCGGGTAAAAATATCTCCTACTCCCGGGACTCTTAGCAATTCGTTTTTGACAAAAATGTTGGCATAGTTATTTAAAAAATCAACACCATGGGTTCCTTCCGGTGAGAACATGGATACGATCATCAAAAGGCTGGGGTTCCTTTTTCGGATGGTAATGCCCAGCCTGCGGACTTCTTCGGGGAGCAAAGCCTCTGCCACATTGATGCGATTTTGGACTTCTACCGCTGCGATATCAATATTTGTACCCACCTCGAAGGTGATGTTCATGGTCATTCTACCCTCGTTGCTACTTGTGCTTTCAATGTAGGCCATACCGGGCGTGCCGTTGATCTGGGTTTCAAGTGGGGTGGCTACCGTTTGTTCTATGGTCTCCGCATCTGCACCGGTATAGGTGGCTGTAACCTGGATAATAGGAGGGGTAATATTGGGATATTGGGAAACGGGTAGGTTGACTATGGCAAGGGTGCCTAAAAGCAGTATGACCAAAGAAAGGACAATGGCCAGATTAGGCCGCTGAATAAAAATAGATGAAATCATTCGGGATTTCTGTTTTGGGTGGTGACTTTATTCCCGTTACTTAGTTTCTGCATGCCGCTAACAATGATTTCCTGTCCTTCGGCTAATCCTTTTTCAACAATAACCCGATCCTTAAATTTCCTGCCCAATTCTACTTTCTGCTCTATTGCGGTATCATTTTCGATGACAAAAACCGAGATTTCTCCCATTTGTTCCATGGTGGCCTTATGGGGAATGGTGAGCACACTGGCCCCATTAATGGCTTTTACCCGAAGGGTGGTGCTCAAGCCTGGCTTAAGGTTCTGATCCGGGTTTGGGAAATGTAACCTGATTTGCAGGGTGCCCGTTTCTCTGCTTATTGCCCTATCCATATTTTCCAGGGTGCCCGGATAGGGGTGGCTTTCTCCATCGGGTAAATTTATCATAAAGGTACTATCGGCAATTACTCCTTCTTTATCCTCCATCAGGTTTCGGAATTTTGAAAGGTTTTTTTCTCCGGCAAAAAAATCAATTCCAATCGGATCATTGGAGGAGATGACATTGAGAAGCGTTTCACCCTGATTTACCAATGCCCCCAGTCGCACCGATGAGAAACCAATGGTTCCATCGAAGGGGGCCCGTACAGATGCATATTGGAGGTTGGTCAGGTCATTGTCTACCTGGCCTTGTGCCGCCATCATTTCCAATTCTGCGTTGCGGAGATCGGTGAGGGCATTGTCGTATACCTGGGCAGCGATGGCATTTCCCTCCCTCAGTTTTTCGTACCTTTCCATGTCCCTCTGAACTTTCTGCAGATTGGAAGCAGCGATCTTGAGTCTTGACTCTGATTGTTTTAAAGTGGCCTGATACCTGCTTTTGTCTATTTCATAAAGCAATTGACCTTTTTTTACTTTTTGACCATCCTTAAAGAGGATGTTGGTAATATAACCACTTACATCCGCCCTCAATTCCACTTCCTGCAGTGCCACAGCAACGGCCGGATATTGGTCTGATAGTTGGATCATCTCCTTTTTTACCTTTTCGGATTCCACGCGGGTGGCCTGGCTTTCTGTTTCTTGTTTTTTATTACAGGAATATTGAAGGATCAACAGCCCGATAAGTAATAGTTTTGTTTTCATCAATAGTCGGTTTTTATTTCTCCACGGGCTTTTTGAAGGTCTATTTTGGCGGTTGTGGCATTGAAAAGTGAACGCAGGTAGTTGATTCGGGCCGTTCTTAAATCGGTTTCTGCCTGGATCACTTCCAGGAAGTTTTTAATTCCCTGTTCATACTGCAGGCTTATGGTACCGTAGATTTCCTCTGCAAGTTCACGATTGCTCTTTTGGGTTTTCAGCAAATAAAAACTGTTTTTATAAGCACTAAGGGCCTCCTGCATTTCCAGATTTACTTCCAAAATCAGGCGTTTTTGATCCAGATTAATATTCTGGAGATCCAGGGCTGCCATTCTTGCTTCAAATTTCCTTTTTCCGCCCAGGAAAATAGGAAGATTAAGTTGCAGGCCAATCAGGGAAAATGAATACACCTGATCAAAAAGTTTACTGCCGACCGGACTTAAAAAGAGGAAATTGTAGTCATAAAAGGCTGATACATCCGGTAGAAATCTCCTTTTCTGATAGCTTATCTCAGCATTTTGAATGGCTTTCTGACTTTCCAAAACCTGATATTCGATGCGGTTTTTTGCCTCGTAAACCAAAAGGGTATCTGGAGTCAGTTCCTCCTCTAGCTGGGCAGCGGAAGCACGAACATTGATTTCAATATCCGTATCCATTCCCAGCCAATATTTAAGAGCGGCTACTTTAATTTCCTTTTCTTCTTTGTATTGGTACAATTGGCTTTGGGTATTTTGAAGGGTAATGGTAGCTCGTTTAAAATCTATGTTATCCGTCAATCCTGCCTCCAACTGCAATTTTGCATCCTCTAATTGTCTGCTTTGCCTTTTGATATCCTCTTGTGCCAATCTGACCTGTTCCTCAGCCAGAAACACCTCATAAAAGGCTTTGCTAAGCCCCACTACCACTTGAATCTTAATGTCTTCCAGTGACTGGGAAGCAGCTTGTTTTAAATGGGAGGCCTGGGCGTTTATCCTAAAAAGCTCGTTGTTCAGCAGGTTTTGACTCAATGAAAAATTTAAATTGGCATTATGAGGAACACCGGTCCGGACTTCCTGGAATTCACCTGATTCAGGATTGTCAAAATCAGGAAAAATGGCCACTGGTTGTTGAAAATACCTGTTGACAGCTCCTTCCAAATTCAATTGGGGGATCCAGGCCGATTTACCTGATTTGATAGCATAATCCGTTTTTTCCGTTTCATTGACAAACTGCTGCAAAAGAGGTTGGTTTTCAAAGGCCAGGGAAAGGGCGCTTTCCAAATCCAACTCCATTACTTCCTGCTGCTGTGAAAAAACCTGTCCGGTAAACCAAAAATAAAAAGTTAGAATTGCAAACAATGTTCTCATTAAAAGGATGTTATTGGCTAAAGGATCGGTAAGGACTTGTACATGTGAATTTCTCAAAATAAAATGAGTTTACCAAAATTGTAAGTTCATGTGTTTAAAATTGTTGCTTTCCGGCCACAACTTGCCCCGCACCAAAGATTGGGTTGGCCTGTCCCTTCCCGATAGCTATCAGGATCTGGAGAACCTTGCCCCGATACGTATTGGGCCATCCCTTTGCGTGTCGCCTCGTTCAGGCCCGGTTTCCTGTAAAGGCTTTTACAAGCTTTTCACTTTTATCCCAAATCTGATCCCTTAATTTTTTCGATTCGGCCTTTTTGGATGCTGAGGATACTTTGGATTTTTTGAAATAAGCCCCGTTCTTTCCCGGGACTTTATTGACGCTGGCTAAATATATCCCTGTTTCTGCTCCTTTTTTGGGGCTGATCATAAATGGTTTGAACAGGGAAAGCAGCAATTTGAAAAACCCTTTGCTTTGCTGACCAAAATTGGTGTTAACCACTCCCGGGTGAAGGGCATAGGCTTCAATATGTTGATCCCCATACTTTTCTGCCAATGATTTTGTGAACAGGATATTGAAAAGTTTCGCATTGGCATAAGCTTTAAAGGAGCTGTATCCCTTTTCAAATTGAAGGTCGTTCAAATCTACCGATGCGGCTTTATGGGCTTCTGAACTCACATTAATGATCCTTGCGCCATTGTTGTGGGTCAAAAGAGGCATCAATTGCAAGGTGAGTAAAAAATGACCCAGGTGATTGGCTGAAAAAGTCAGTTCCAGTTGATCTTTGGTTATGGTTTTTTCGGGAAAAATGCCCCCTGCATTGTTGATCAATACATCAACGCTGTCGGTATGCTTTGCAATTTCGGCTGCTGCCTTTTTTACTGATGCCAGGTCAGCCAAATCACAATAAACCAAAATGAATTTATCGGCGTTGTCTTGGCTGTTTAATTCATTCACCAATGTCCTGGCTTTTTCCATGTCCCTTACCAAAAGGAATATTTTGGTGAATTTGGGTGCAAGTGCTTTGACTTTTTCTGCTCCAATACCTGAAGTGGGGCCTGTAATGACAAGTTGCATACTGAGAGGGATTTTGGTAAATTAAAGAAACAGTGAATTGGCCTTGATTGTTCATTGATAAGCGGATTAGCTGCCTATAATTTGGCTTATAAATAAACTTTTTCGCCGTTTAAGACAGGCCATTTCCCAAAAGGTTGCAGCAACCTGGCGAAGCTGGTAAATAATTTTTCCTATTTTTGCTAATAAAAAAAATGCTTCAGCCGGATTGCTTTGTTTTGTGATTTCAATTGGTTCGTGGCATGAGTTTGTGAATGAGCGGTATACAGCAGCTTAATGGTATAGATTAACCCAATTGATAATTTCTTTACGTGGAAGACAAAAAATTCATAGACATCAAAAAAGTGATTAAGGAAAAAAATCCGGCATTGTCGAAGTGGTTGCCTGGATTTGTCCTGAGCTACATAAAAAGGATCGTACATGAATCTGAGGTTAATCAGATCATGTCCAAACACGGGGACTTGAAGGAACTGGATTTTGTGAATGCGCTGATTGAGGAGTTTGGAGTAGAAATAGCCATTTGCGGAGAAGAAAATATTCCCAGGGACGGTAGCGTCATATTTGCTTCTAACCATCCTCTGGGAGGCTTGGATGGAGTGGTACTGATGCATGTACTTGGCAAGTACAGAAAAGACCTGAGGTTTCTTGTCAACGATGTATTGATGCACATCCCTCATTTCGGAAAACTTTTTGTTCCGGTAAACAAACATGGTACCCATGGAAAAAAGGGAGCCGAAATAATTGAGGAAACCTATGCATCTCAAAATGGGGTGATTGTGTTTCCTGCCGGGTTGGTATCCAGAAAGCAGGAAAATGGGATCAGGGATTTGGAGTGGAAAAAAAGTTTTGTGAATAAGGCAAGGAAATATAAAAAAGATGTAGTACCTGTTTACATTGAGGGGAAAAACTCGTCTTTTTTTTATAATTTGGCCAACCTTAGAAAAAAAATAGGACTGAAGGCCAATATTGAAATGTTTTATTTGGCTGACGAAATGTTTGGGCAAAAAAACAAAAAAATTGTGGTCCACATAGGAAAACCGATTTCTTACGAGTATTTTGATGCTTCCAAATCAGATAAATACTGGGCAGAAGAGGTCAAAGAAATAGTTTACAAGATTGTCCAAGACAAGTAGGATTTATGCAAGATATTATCAACCCGATTGACCGGGAGGTTATACATAGTGAATTGACGCCGGAGCGGTTTTTAAGATATGTAAACAATGGGGAAAATGAAATTTATCTGGTCAATCAGCATAATGCACCCAATGTGCTTCAAGAAATAGGGAGATTGAGGGAAGTATCTTTCAGGGCCGCAGGCGGAGGAACGGGGCTTCCACTGGATATAGATGAAAATGATACCTGCGAGAATTGTTACCAGCAGTTAATCGCCTGGAATCCCGAAGACAAGGAGATCATCGCAGGTTATCGGTTGATCAAATGTGCTGATGCCGGATTTGCTTCCAATGGATCTGTAAATCTTTCCACTGCCCATCTTTTTAATTTTTCGGAACGCTTTGTAAAAGATTACCTGCCCTATACCATAGAGCTGGGCAGGTCTTTTGTACAACCCAAATACCAGCCCAGTGTGGACAATAGAAAGGGGATTTTTTCGCTGGACAACTTGTGGGATGGCCTGGGTGCTGTGGTCATGCTCCACCCGGATGTAAAATACCTTTTTGGAAAAGTTACCATGTACCCCCATTATCAGTCCAAGGCCAGGGATTTACTGATTTATTTCATGAATCATTATTTTCCTGATAAGGATGAATTGATAATACCCATCGATCCCCTGGGATACAAAACAGATGCCAGTAATTACCAAGGTTTTTTTGATGGCCTCAGCTATAAGGAGGGTTACAAGCTGCTTAACTCCACGGTCAGGGCTTTGGGAGAAAACATCCCTCCGCTGATCAATACCTATATGAACCTGTCCTCAACCATGAAAACTTTTGGAACAGCCATGAATTACGAATTTGGAGCGGTGGAGGAAACGGGGATTTTGATTACTATAGCCGACATTTACGAATCCAAAAAACACCGTCACCTGGAAACCTTTGAGCGGGACAGGCACTTCGGTATGAAAAATAAAAAAGACTAAGTAAGAAAATATCGTGGGTAAGCTTTGAGCATATTGTCAGATGAAAGTAAAGCCTTTTGGAAATACCGGTTTGAATTTCCCCTCTGTTATTTTTGGGAGCAGTTCACTGGGCAATCTTTTTCAGGCCTACACCAAAGCTGAAAAAAAAACGATTTTAGGGGAAATCGTCCGGCAAACAGCCCCATACACCGTATTTGATACCGCAGGTAAATATGGGGCGGGGCTTGCTTTGGAGGTTTTAGGGGAGTTTTTAAGGGAAGCTGCCATTCCCGAAAACCAGGTAATCATTACCAATAAACTGGGTTGGGTAAGGGTGCCCCTGGAAGCGGAGGAACCTACCTTTGAACCGGGAATATGGAAGGGTATACAACACGATGCCGTCCAAAAAATCGGTTATGATGGCATCCTGGAATGTTTCGAAAAGGACAATGTATTACTCCAGGGATATACCCCTCAATTGGTTTCCCTGCACGACCCGGATGATTTTTTGGAGGCCGCAAAAAATGAGCAGGAAAAAGCTTTTCGCTGGCAACAGGTACTGGAGGCTTTACGTGCTTTGATCCAATTGAGGAAAGAAGGAAAAGTAAAGGGGGTAGGGGTCGGTGCGAAGGATTGGACCATCATCCGTAAAATTTATGAAGAAATCCCCTTGGACTATGTCATGATAGCCAATAGTTTGTCGCTATATGCTCACCCGCCTGAACTGTTGGATTTTGTAGCCTTGCTGCGGGAAAATAATGTAGGGATTATCAATGCAGCCATTTTTCAGTCTGGATTTTTGGTAGGTGAGGATTATTTTGACTACAAGAAAATAGACCGGGATAGTCCTGGTGGGAAAGAAAAGCTTCATTGGAGGAAACAATTTTTTGGAGTATGTGAAAAACATGGCATAGCACCTTATCACGCATGTATTCAGTTTGCCCTTTCCATACCCGGTATCTGCAGTGTGGCACTGAGCATCAATCAGCCCAATTTGATACAAATGAACCTTCAGGCAGCTGAGAATAAAATAACCTGCCAATTTTGGGAGGAGTTAAAAGATAAATCCTTAATTTCCGCATTGTCCTTTATATAACCTGAAATATCAATTATAAAAAACCCATGAGTCAACAAATACCTCCAGTAAAGGCGGAACTGATATCCAAAAAAGATTTCTGGCCTTTTCTATTGCTTACCTCTTTATTCATGCTTTGGGGTGTGGCCCACAATATGACAGATACTTTATTGGCCGCCTTCAAAAGAATCATGAGCATGACTGATTTCCAGACTTCATGGATACAGCTGGCTTTTTATGGGTCCTACTTCTGTCTGGCCTTGCCTGCGGCGATTTTTATCCGAAAATATACCTATAAGTCGGGTATTCTGCTGGGCCTGGGGTTATTTGCCATAGGATCCCTGCTGTTTTATCCGGCCGGAATGATGATGTCCTATGGTTTTTTCCTACTGGCATTGTATGTGCTGGCAGGAGGTTTGTCAATTTTGGAGACTGCGGCAAATCCCTATATACTGGTGATCGGACCTCCGGAAACGGCTACCCAAAGACTGAATCTGGCTCAATCATTTAATCCAATCGGATCTGTTTTGGGCGTTTTTCTCAGTAAGGTTTTTATTTTGTCGCAGTTGAATACAGCAGAGGCTTCCGACCGGACCAGTATGAGCCCGGAAGCACTTAAAGCAATCCAGGCGGATGAATTGGCCGGAGTAGTCAGTACTTATGTAGGGGTAGCGCTATTCCTTATTTTTGTATGGTTTGTCATCAAGGCGGTGCGGATGCCGGTGGCTTCTGAAGCAGTGGAGAAGGATGGCATAATAGCTGGTTTCAAGAGGTTATCAAAAAACAAAAACTACATGCGCGGGGTAATGGCCCAGTTCTTTTATGTAGGGGCACAGATCGGTGTCTGGTCTTTCACCATTCGCTATGTGATGGCCGAGTTGGACATGATGGAAAGTGCTGCCTCCGACTATTATTTGGTTTCTCTGATTTTATTTGCAGCCAGTCGCTTTTTATTTACCGCTTTGATGAAATTCTTTAAACCCTCCATTCTATTGGCCACTTCTTCTCTTGTGGCGATTTTGTTGAGTTTTGTGGTAATTTATGCGAGTGGGATGGTAGCGGTTATTGCGCTTGTTTTAATTTCTGTGTGCATGTCATTGATGTTTCCCACCATCTACGGCTTGTCTGCAGAGGGCTTGGGTAATGATACCAAATTGGGTGGTTCCGGATTGATCATGGCCATTCTGGGAGGTGCCCTGATCACTGCGGCTCAGGGACAGGTTTCTGATATCAGTGGCAATATTCACCTTTCTTACTATGTGCCTTTGATTTGCTTTGTGGTTGTCATGTATTTTGGGATTTCCCATTACTTACACAAACCTGAGGCAAAGGCAGAAAAGGTGGTTCTGTAAGCCGTCCTCTACCGATGACGATGTGGGTTTTCAGTACGCTGATTTACAGGTATTTAACAAACACGTCATCGGTAGGCCTAACATTTTAAAAAACCCAGAAATCGGTATGACGATTGGTTTTTTGGAATATATATTTGGTCGTATTATCAGGATTACGGCTTGAAATCAGCTATTTTTTCTTTAATTCTCTGTACTTTTTCCTTGATGAAAAAGAGTACCAAAAAATCAAGACAAAAAAATCCTTCCCCCCACAAGCCTCCTGCGCACCTCCTGAGAAATATCAGGACAGGCCGGTTTTTTGTCGGGCCAGCGCGCTTTGCGTATATAAAATATAGTTCTTCTTTTTTTAGATTTTTTTCAAGTAATACCTTAAAGAAATCAGTTTTAAATCCGTCATCGGTAAATAGGCAAATCCCCCTTTTTAAGGGGGAAGGGGGATTTTTTCGGTAACATCTTAGAATATCAATTCGTTAATTGTTACTTATCTTAAAATCTTTACCGATGTCGGGCTTTACTGTCACAGCGAAAATTAACTTTTTTTATACAACACAGAAATCGGGACGACGAAGTGGGTTTATATCATGTTGATTTTCGGCGATTTAACAAACACGTTATCGGCAGGAAGAATGACAACTGAGTACGCTGAAGGTACACATATTGCACCAGGCTGCTGCGGGGGCTCGGGAAGTTCCTCAAAGTTTATGGTATTCAAAACCAGCGCCTCGAAGAAGACGATGCCCTTCATCAGAAACCATTTAATGGAAATTGGCAAAGGAAGAGGCAGGGCAAGATTGCCAGGGCTTTCTTGGCCTGCCTCTTTTAAATTTACCCGATGCCTCCGATGATTGCGCCTTCTAAAATTTTACCATGTAGGTTTTTATTTCAGGCTTCATAAAAGCCAAAATAATCCCGGGCATTATAGTAACAGATATTTTCCACCATTTGACCCAGCCACTTTTCATCGGCCGGCAATTCGCCATTGACCACGTCCTGGCCTATCAGGTTGCATAGGATTCTTCTGAAATATTCATGCCGTGGAAAAGAAAGGAAACTCCGGCTATCTGTAAGCATTCCGACAAAACAACTGAGTATGCCCATGTTTGACAAGGTGTTCATTTGCTTTTCCATGCCATCTTTTTGGTCCATGAACCACCAGCCAGAACCAAACTGCACCTTGCCTTTGATGGACCCATCGTTAAAATTCCCCACCATGGTGGCCATTACTTCATTATCTGCAGGGTTGAGGTTATAAAGTATGGTTTTGGCAAGTTGATCGCTGCTATCCAGGTTGTTCAAATAGTTAGAAAGCGCTACGCTCTGGGGGAAATCACCAATGGAATCAAATCCTGTGTCCGGCCCCAATACCTTTAACATCCTACGGTTGTTGTTCCTTAATGCTCCCAGGTGATACTGTTGCGTCCATCCTTTGGCATGGTACATTTTGCTCAATGCCGTAAGGGTTTTAAATTTAAAAAACCGTACTTCTTCAGGTTCCAGTGACTTCCCATCTTTGATCCTGGAAAATAGGGATGCAATGTCAAACTTATTTCCATCAAAGAAATACATTTGTTCCAGGCCGTGGTCTGCCAGCCTGCCTCCATTTTCGTGAAAGTAGCCAACCCGATTCTCCAGTGCTGACAGCAGGTCTTCGTATTTGCTTATTGTGATTCCGGAAACCTGAGATAATTTATCCAGATAAGAGAGGTAGTCCTTCGGGTTTTCTACCGCATAGGCTTTGTCAGGTCTGAAGGCAGGCAATAGCTTGAGCGATAGGTTTTGTTTTTTTGCACTCTGGTGGTATTCAAGCGTGTCAATGGGATCATCCGTAGTACAAACTACCTCTACGTCCATTTTTGCAAGCAGGCCTCGGGTGTTGTAATCCTTTTCCTGAAGTAATCCTGTAGTTTCTTCATATACCTGGCTGGAAGTACTTTTATCAAGTAAATAATCTATGCCGAAATACCGCAATAATTCAAGATGTGTCCAGTGATACAGGGGGTTACGCATGGTGTGGGGTACCGATTTGGCCCAGGTTTCAAATTTTTCCTGGTCGGTGGCATCACCGGTAATGAATTTTTCGTTGACACCTAAAGTCCTCATGGCTCTCCATTTGTAGTGGTCTCCTTCCAACCAAATGGCGGTAATGTTTTCAAATTGCCTATTGGTGGCGATATCATGTGGAGACAAATGACAATGGTAATCGATGATGGGCATTTTTTTTGCGTGGTCGTGGTAGAGTTTGCGCGCAAAATCACTTTTCAGAAGAAAATCATCGGTTAAAAAGGTGCTTTTTGTAGCGTTTAGTATATTATCCATTTCCTATAAGTTTTTTTAAGTCGAAGTAATAATAAAAATTAATTTTATTTTAAACCAGTAATTCTGGCAATAAGGCAATCGATTGCACAAATTAAATTAAAATTTTATGAAAATATACTTTTTATTCTTTCTATTGCCATAAAATATGTTTGGCCTATATATTAATATTGCTATTTTTTAAAATAGGTTTTTATTTGATTCTATTACTGCTATCTTCAAGGGAATCAACTGTATTCTTACAAAATATGCTATCATTACAAAGGAGAGGTTTTATCAGGAAAGGGCTGCAGCTTGCCAGCCTTCCCCTGATTTATCCACTTGCTCATGCTGAAAAGTTCTTCGTTGAGCGGAATAATCTAAAATTAAGCCTTAATGCGTATTCATTCAATGCGGCCTTGTCTGAAGGCACACTTCAATTGGAAAAACTGTTTGATTATTGTGCCAAAGAAGGTTTTGCTGCTGTAGATCTCACGGCATATTATATACCTGAATACCCGGAGGTACCTTCGGATGGGCAATTGTATGGCATAAAAAAAATGGCCCATCACCGGGGCCTGCATATCAGTGGCACAGGAGTCAGGAATGATTTTACGCTAAGTGATCCCAAACTTCTGAAGCAGGAAATAGACTTGGTGAAAAATTGGGTGGTAGCTGCTGCAAAATTGGGTGCCCCGGTCGTAAGGGTATTTGCAGGTCCACGGCTGAAAGCAGGGGAAAGCTGGGAAGAAAAGGTTGAATTTGTAATACGGGCCTGCAAGGAATGCGCCAGCTTTGCTGCAGGGTATGGGGTGATCGTTGCCCTGCAAAATCACAATGAATTTGTTCAATCCGCAGCGCAGGTAGACTACATTATGGAAAGAGTGGATGAGGACTGGTTTGGACTGGTCCTTGATATAGGCAGTTATTCCCAACATGATCCCTATGAAGAGATCAGCAAAAATATCCGACATGCCGTAAACTGGCAACTCAAGGAAAATGTAAACCATTTCGGTACGCAAAAACCCGTTGACCTGAAGCGGTTGATAGCCCTTATCCGGGAAAGCAATTATCAGGGTTACCTGCCAATAGAAACTTTGGGCCCTGGGGATCCTTTTGAAAAAGTCAGCGGTTTTTTGGCCAGGGTTCAGGAGGCCATGGGATAATTTATGTTTTGTAGCGGTTTTGGGATTTATTTCCTCTTCAATTAGTCAAGCGATTTCTACCATAAAGCCGAGAGAACACCAGCTCATCGTTTACGTCGTTTCCAAAAGCATGTATGTCTCCAATATTGTCCAATAGCCTGAATTCGTAATTTTTGATCAGGTTTTCCAATAGTTGCTCTGTTGCCGGTATGGTAGCTCGCCCGTAATCATCCGGCTGAGAAGCAGGGTCCAATAAAGGAAGGGCATTGTGCAGGTCATTTTTGATAGCGGCATAAATATCTGGAACAGATGGGTGCGTCACCTCTGTCGAAGGAAAACGAATCGATAAGTTGAGAATCCAACGGACCAAAGAGCTGAACTAATATGAAGTAATGATGTGCCTTGGTTAATTTCGCCTCGGCTACTCTTTGCTTTCTAATTTCATCCGACAATCCTTCTACTTCAGGTACTCGGTCTATGAGTGCATTACAAGTTTTGATCGCCAGATAAAGCTGCTCCAATCAGGCTAATCCTGAACTGTTTTGGAAAAACAGCTTAATGGATATATCGATTGAATTAGGTGGTTTATTAAAACCAGATTGAGTGAAATAATCAAATGATGGAATAAACAGAACTATAGTGTAAAGAACTGTTGAAAATATTGGGGGAAAGTCAAAATAAAAAGGCAAACCATTCGGTTTGTCTTTTTATTTTGAAAAAAGTGATTGGTTAATAAGTTTTAATCCAATTCTTTAATTTTTATATTTTTGTAATGCACCTCATCACCATGGTCCTGCAAAAGGATATGGCCTTCTTCTGCTTCACCAAAATTCTCCCAGACCTTGTATTTGCTATCAGCCACCAAATCTCTGTATGCATCGGAACCTCTGGTATATTCCACCACTTTCAGTCCATTGATGTAATGCTCTACGGTATTGTCCGGATGAACTACTATCCTTCCCTTGTTCCATTCGCCGATGGGGCGGACAAAGCGGGATTGCTTATCAGCTTTGATCAGGTCATACAAGGAAGCCAAAGTCCGGTTGCCATCTTTGCCCTGTTTGGCATCTGGATGTCTTTCGTCATCCAGAACTTGGTACTCCAACCCTATGGCTGAACCGGAATTGTTTTCGTTTAGGGTAACGAAGTATTTTACACCGCTATTGGCACCTTCTGTCAGTTTAAAGTCAAAAGCCAGATCAAAAGCACTGTATTTGTCAACAGTGACGATATCCCCTGCATTGGCTGATTCTCTTCCGTCTGCAGCCTCTATGGTCAAAACACCATCATTGATGGTCCATCCCCCTTCAGGAAAGGTTTCTCCTTTGGCACTTCTCCAACCTTCACTGGTACTGCCATCAAAAAGGAGTTTCCAACCTTTGTCTTTTTCGTGCGGGGTCAGTTCATTGTCAATGGTACTTACCACAAATACGTCATTTTCAAATGGGGTAGGAGACAGGTCCTCGGTTTTGATGCGGATATTTCTGAAATAGGTTTTTTTGCCGGCATTTTCAGGATTGTCACCAATGCCATGTACCTGCAGACCTATAAAGCCAGATTGATCCATATCATCTACCAAATAAGCTACTTCCTGTCCGTTGACCCAGGTTTTCAGGGTATTGTCGATGAATTCAACCCTGTAAGTATTGAACTCCCCTAATTTGAATGCGCTCCGGGCATCGGGATTGTAGGAAAGGGGGTAAAGCCATCCTCTCCTTGCCTCGTCATAAATTCCTCCAGACCAGGCCCTTTCTTTTGGGTCACATTCCACCTGATAGCCGAATACCCTACCTTTTCCGTCATTGGCGTCAGGATTGTACTGGCCACGTACCATCACTCCGGAGTTGCTTGATTCATCATCTACCCTGATTTCCAGTTCGAGGATAAAATCTTCATAGGTTTGTTCGGTAACCAGGAAGGTATTGGGTGTATTGGCTACAGCGGAACCGACGATGACACCATCTTCAATACTGAACTCGGCTTCGCCATCCAGCTGTTTCCATCCATCCAGGCTTTCACCATCAAAAAGATTGGTCCATCCTTCTTTGGTTTCTACGGTAGGTTTGCCACAGGCAGCCATAAGTAAGCATACCAAAATGAGCAGGCTATAATTTCGTTTGTTCATAATTGGGTTATTTTACGTGTTTTATAGTATTTATTTGGTGATCAATTCATTTTTTCAAATTGCAGACAGTAAAGATAAACAATATACTTAGATTTAATAAGTATGGAACAATCGATTGCATTAAACAAAAGAAAAGTAATCCATCAAGATAATGATTCACTGGCATGTACTATGTTCAGCTGCTGATGTCCTGCAAATAACAACAATGATTGGTATTTTGCCTGTAGAAAGTATTTATCTTTAGTGCCTGGCACCAAGTATCGCTGTATTGGTAAGGTTTGGACATACTTTTGAATTGGCTTAACTAAAATCACTGGACACTCATGGAGGGAAAATTTGATTATTGGGAGTTCCTTGCCGGCATCGGCCTTTTTTTGTGGGGCATGAGCCAATTGGAGCTTGCCATAAAGGAATTGGGGGGTACCTCTTTTAAAAATTTACTGCACAGGTTTACGGACAAATCCTGGAAGGGGATATTGGTGGGAATTGGTATTACGGCTATTCTTCAAAGCAGTTCGCTGGTTACCTTGATGGTGTTGGCATTTCTTGGGGGAGGAATGATAAGTTTGCGAAATTCCCTTGGTGTGGTATTGGGAGCCAATTTGGGCACAACATTTACTGCCTGGGTGGTCGCGACATTTGGTTTCAAAATCAGTGTCGCGGATTTTGCCTTTCCATTTCTGGCCATAGGGGTGATGACTTACCTTTTCATGAACAGCAGGCCTTTCCTGAAAAACACCGGGATTTTTTTACTGGGATTCGGGTTATTGTTTTTGGGATTGGATTACATGAAACTAGCTATTGAAGAGTATGCTACGGCCGTGGACCTAAGTGAGCTCCAGTCCTACGGGCTTTGGGTGTTTTTTATCACGGGAATAATCATTACTGCAATGATTCAATCCAGTTCGGCCTTGATTGTGATCGTATTGAGTGCAGTAAATGCCCAGGTGATAGGGACAGACCATGCTTTGGCGATGGTTATTGGAGCCAATATTGGTACCACCTTTACCCTGGTATTGGGTGCAATTGATGGTTCGGCGGATAAAAAGCGACTAGCCCTTGGCAATTTTGGCTTTAATTTTTTTGCAGGTGTATTTTGTTTTTTTTGGATTGACCAATTAATCGACATCTCTATTCATTTTTTTAATGTCGTGGATCCACTTATGGAATTGGTGATACTAAACTCACTCTTTAACCTGATCATGATTTTGGCGTTTTTTCCATTTTTACCTGCTATTGAAAAGTGGCTTACAAAAAGATTTCGGAGATATGTGCCTAAAGGAAGATCAAGGTATATTAAAAACGTCCCTTTGGATGTACCCTCTGTTGCGGTTCTTGCATTCGAAAAAGAATTGGAATGGGTGTTAAAAGACACTTTAAAATTGGTTTGGAAAATCATTCACAAACACAAAAGGCCAAAAAAGGATGCGTCAGTTTGGAAAAAAATCACTTTTCAGCCCAAAGATTTGCTCCAGGATTATCAAAACCTTAAAAACCTGGAGGAGGAGTTGTATTTATTTGCCATGTTCCTCCAGGAGAAAAACCTAAGTCTGGATGAGGCAACCCTGTTAAATGACTTGACTCAAACCATGAGGTCACTCGTAATCGGAGCCAAAGAGTTTAAAGATATTGTTCATAATTTAGTGGAAATGGAGAATTCGGAAGAACCTTTTGTAGTGGATATTTTGGACAGGCTTCAGGGGGAGGTGAAGGATTTTCTTACGGTTTTCGAGGATTATGTGGCGATGGGAACAGATGATGAAGCCATAATGAAAAGTGTAAAGGCAAAATTGAAAAACAATTATTCTTCCCTCTTACAATTGTTGTATACTCAGCTAAAAACAAAAAAGACCGATGTGAGCATTTCCACCATGGCCAATGTCATTCAGCAGGTTTTTTCTGGTTTGGAACTGATATGGAGTGCAATAGGATCTTTACACAAACAAGAAATCGCCCCTGAGGAAAGGCTGTAAATTTATTCACCTATTAAAGGCTACACCCTGTTATTTGGATGTCTGAATCACTATTCCACCCGGCTCAATAAAAGCATAAATTTGGGTGGAAAACATCAAAGGAAAAAAACAGGCAGGTATTTTTCCTAAAACACCAGCCTGTCACCAAATACACTTATTCAAATTTCACACTCAATACCGGAATATCGGTTTTAAAAAGCACCGTATCCGTTACGCCTATTTGATAGGATGCGTTCGTCTTTCGTACATTGGATGCGATTCCAATGATGCCTGCTTTTTCCTTTTCTGCAAAAGCTACAATGCCTTTTTCAGCATCGTCATGGTTAAAGATGTGTCGGTGAATGATCAGGTCCTCCTGACCCATGGCATATTTCCGCATTTGCTCTTCGGCTTTGTCACTGTCGGTAAATTTTGAAGGGGTATTGACAAACAGGAAATAGACGGAAGCACCTGTATTTTTGATCAGGGGCTTCATTCTGGTAAAGGCGGGCTTGCTGGCCTCATTGAACAGGGAAGCAAAAACCATCTTTTTCATTGCCCTGCCGTCCAAAACTTTCTTTACTGCCAGGACCGGACAATTGGCGTTCCGCATTACCTTCTGGGTGGTGGAACCAATAAATTTTCCTTCTTCATATCCTTTTCCATAGGCACCGATGACAATAAGATCTGCTTTTTGCTTTTCAGCCAATTCAGCCAGAACCTGATTGGGAACACCTACCTCGACTACAGCTTCAATAGGGGTGCTCTTTACTTTATGGGTCATGATAAAGGATTTTAACTTATCCTTTGCTTCTGCTTCCAGATCAAGAATTTCCTGGTATTTTGTTTTTTCTTTTTCAGAGAGGTTTTTCCAATCCAGTTCAGAAGTAATGACATTTACACAGGTAATGGTGGCATCTCCTTTAGCAGCAATCTTCGCAGCACTTAAAAAGGCATTTTCTGAATAGGGAGAAAAATCCACAGGAACTACAATGCGTTTCATGATTTTAGGTTTTGGTTAAAAGCTTTATTCTTTCAATTCTGGAAACCACAAAAGAGCCATTTCCAGAGATACATGATCATATGTATAATCCATGTATTTCAAAATAAACAAAATGCTTTTTAAAAAAATATGACCAATGTCACTTAAAGGAATGATAATCTCCTTTCTTTTATTCTAAAAGAGAGCTGTTGGGGTTATAATTTCCCAACCATTATGTTTTTAAATTCTATGCTCATTTCATTGTTGGGGTGTAGCTGCAGCCCAATGGGGCCTTTTTCCGGCATGTTTTCGGAAGTATAGGTCATCACTTCTTCACCATTGATCCAAACGGTATAGGTCTGATCCACTAACCTTACTTTCATGGTGTTCCAGTCCTTTAGTTGCAATACATCAGCTACCCCTTCAGCTTCTACAGGATAAGATTTGCCTGGAATATAAGGTGATCCGGTCATGTCCCGCTGAAGGGAGCCGGAGATACCAATTTGGATCTGGTCTTTTTCGGATCTGAGGAAAATTCCTGAGTCTACCGTACCGGTACCCATCAGGAAGTCCATTTGAAAAACAAAATCAGAATACTCTTTTTTGGTCCAGAGAATGGAGCCTGTTTTCGTAGGGTCATTTTCTACGGCAATTTTTCCGTCTTCAACGGTCCACCAAATATTATCTTCGGGTTGAACGGTCCATCCCTTCAGGTTTTTTCCGTTAAAAATGGATTTCATTTTTGCCTCCTGTGCAAAACTGTGGTTGACAAGAAGGAGAATAATCAATAGGGAAGGGACAATGTGCTTACTTTTCATGGTTTTTGGGTTTTTTATTAATGAAATAATTGTATCAATCATTTTTGGAGAGTTTTTTACCAATAGAAAATGCATTGGCGGGATTGCTGACCATTAGCTGCCGGATGTCTGCCTTGGTAAAGCCATTCTCAAGCAGCAGTGGTATAAATTCCCGGGATATGGTGGTGTATTCTCTGAAATTGCCCCCATTCTCTTCTCCCGGGCTATACCAACCTCCGTCATGAGAGATCAAAATCCGATCCAAAAGCCCTCTTTCTTTAAGAAATTTCAACTTTTTAAGGTATTCCACCTGGTTTGATGGCTGTATGCCATCCAGGCTTATCCAGACACCCTCATGGGCCAGCGTTGAATAATTTTCCATGTTGCTTTCATTCTGTGCATGCACCCAGATGAAAGCAGAGGGATGAACACCTATTTCTTTTAACAGCGCCACTTGTTGGCTTGCGGGTAGGTAGGGGCCTGTATGGGAGGCAATGGTCAAACCTGTCTGCTGGTGGGTTAACCCTGCTGCCCGAATGAGCTTTTGGTGCATATCAGAAAGGCTGTCGCTGTTCACGCCTATCTTGATAAAACCAGGTTTGATGCCGGTATTTTCGATGCCAGATTCCCACTCTGCTATCCAGATGGCAGCCAATTCTTTTGCGGATAAATCAAAAGCCTTTTTGGGAAGATATTTATTGTTCACAGCCCCATAATAGCCTGTGTTCGTAAGAATATTTAATCCAGATTTTTTGGAAAGCCTCAGAAGCAATTCGGGGTCCCTTCCCAGGTAGGCCGGGGTGCATTCTATTAGGGTATTTATGTCCAATGCCGCTATCTCGTCTGCATATGGGCTGACGGTCTCCAGAACTTGTTCTTTATCCCAACGGGAGTAGGAGGTGCTGTCTGCCCCAATAAAGTCCACCAATATATGTTCATGTATCAATGTCTTTCCCATTTGCGCTGCGGGGATAGGACCGCTGACAGTCATGATTATGGAATTTTGGCACAATCCTTTGGAAAACATGCCATAACACAAAATGAAAACTCCGATCAGTAGCCAATGCTTCATGTGTTTATCGTATTAGGGTTAACGGCCTGTCCGGTAGACAAATGGCTTTCGCCTATTGCAAAATCGCTGTGACTTCTTTGCGTCATGCTCGATTTCCTGCCACTGTTTGCTCCTTGTTGATTTTCAAATGTGCTGCTACAGCTGCTCCGATGATACCTGCTTCGTTTTTGTTTTCGGCAACGATCACAGGAACGTCTACCGTGATTTCATTTTCAAACTTGTCAAGTTTTTTGCTTGCACCTCCACCCAAAATAAATAAATCGGGAGAGATGATCCTGACGGTGTGCTTTAAGAATTTATTAAAGCGTTTCCCCCAGGTTTTGTAGCTGAGGTTTTCATTTTTCCTTGCTGAATCTGCTGCAAAATACTCAATGATCTCCCCGTTTTTATAATATATCCTGCCCAATTCAAAATTGGGAATAAGTTGCCCGTTATAAAATACACCTGTGCCTAAACCAGTCCCAATGGTGACGGTTACTACCAATCCCATCTTTCCTTTTCCTGCCCCAAAGGTCATTTCTGCCAGGCCTGCCGCATCGGCATCATTGATAACTGTAACCGGTAACCCGGTCTTTTCCGCCAACAACTGGTCTACATGAACGCCCACCCAACTTTTATGGATATTGCTTTTGGTCATGCACTGTCCATTGTTTACCACAGTGGGAAATCCGCAGCCTACAGGACCTTTCCAGTCAAAATGTTCAATAAGAGTTAGGACTGCTTCAGCTACACTTTCCGGTTTTGTTGGCCTGGGGGTGGGTACCCTGTATCTTTCCGCCAGCAGCTCCCCCGTTTCAATATTTACCGGAGCGGCCTTAATGCCGGAACCCCCAATGTCCAATCCTAATATCTCCATTCAATTTCTGTTAATAATTCAATTTTATTTTATTTTTGCCGTTCAAGTTAGCAAAAATTAGCTTGACTTTATTCTCCGCTAATATGAAAATCTGAAAACAATTGTTTTTAACCGTTAAACGTAATTTTATAATTAGCTTTAAGCTATAAAAGGATCTTTGATTTTAAATTACAATTATCAAACAGTAAACCTATGGAAAAGAATATTCGAAGAAGGTCATTTCTTAAAAAAATGGGGGCATTGACCCTGCTGTCGGCCACTGCGGGAAGTCAATTGGCCAATGGGTCCGCTTTCGCCAAAAAAGAAATCGGGTTGCAATTGTACTCGCTCAGAGAGGATATCAAAGGAAATGTGGCCGGGGTATTGGAGCAGGTAGCTGCCATTGGGTTTAAAAACCTGGAGGCGGCAAATTATGCTGATGGAAAGATTTATGGCATGTCCCCTGTAGCCATTAAAAAGTTGGTTGCTGATTTGGGAATGAGGATGCAAAGTGCCCATGTAGGCGGGCCAAGAGATTTTCAGGGCGCCAATCATACCGCCGCAATGGACTGGTGGAAGGAAGCTGCTGAAGCTCATGCCGCTGTAGGAGCAGATTTTCTAATCAAACCCTCCATGCCCAAACCTGATACCTTAAAAGAGCTGGAATTGTGGTGTAATTATTACAATCAGGTTGGGGCCATTGCAAAAGCCAATGGACTTGTATTTGGATTTCATAATCATGCCAGGGAATTTGAGAAAATTGAAGGCCAGGTGATGTATGATTTCATGCTGGAAAATACGGACCCGGATCTGTTTTGCATGGAACTCGATGTTTACTGGGCTACCAAAGGGGGATATGATCCTGTAGACTACCTGAAAAAATACAAAGGAAGATTTCCTTTGTTGCATATCAAAGATGAGGAGGAAATCGGCCAAAGCGGAGAAATGGACTTCAAACCAATTTTTAAGGCCGCTTATGCACAAGGTATGAAAGGATACTATGTGGAAGTGGAGCGATATAACCATGAGCCCATAAAGAGTGTTGCCATGAGTTATGACTACCTTGCAGCTGCTAAATATGTAAAATAATTTTAAAAGCCGGCAGGTGAATGACTGCCGGCTTTTGATTACTTAATCTCTTCTCTGCCATCAGCATGAATGGCAAAACGTCCCTTCCCTTTTTCATGGGTATGTTCATGGCTTTTCCATGGCCAGCCACCAAATTGGGTCCTTTGAAATTCGTGAACTGCTTCCTGGATTTCCTGATTGCTGTTCATTACAAATGGGCCATGCTGAACCACTTTTTCTGATATGGGTTTTCCTTGAAGGAAGGCAAAATATCCGGTTTTACTGCCATTTTTTATTTCAAATGACTTCATGTCACCCATATCGATGGAATGGTCATTGGTAATCCGCTCGCCTTCCAGATCAATATAATCACCACGGTAGAAAAACAAGCTCCTATTGGTCCCTTGGGAAACCTCCGGCAGGATAAAGGTGGCATCAGGCGCTGCTTTTATCAACCATATGGCCACTTCATTGGCAGGATCTGCAGCATAGGAGTCAGGTGCAGGGGGCAGGGCACTGCGCTCACCATATTTCCCTGCGATTAATTTAATTTCGGTGGTTTTTCCATTTGAATCCCTTACTGTCTCCACAGGTATTTCTTCCTTCCACATCATTTTGAAATGGGCCGGTACATTTTTTTTAGTTTTGGGTAGGTTTAACCATATTTGAAACAAGTGTAGTTCATTTCCTTCCTTTTCATTGAGTAGGGGGAACATTTCAGAATGCATGACTCCTTTTCCGGCGGTCATCCACTGTGTGTCACCATTGCCAAACCTGCCTGCTGCTCCCAATGAGTCGGAGTGGTCCACCAGGCCCTTTTCCACAATGGTCACCGTTTCAAAACCTTTGTGCGGGTGGGCAGGAAATCCGGGAACCTTGCTGCCATGGTACATGCTCCATCCATCTTTACCAGAAAAATCTTGTCCGATCATGCGATTTTCCAATCCGGTTTCAGGGGACATGTCAGGTAGGCCCCTGGGAAAGAAATCATGGTGATGGGCACAAAACAAAAATGGATCTTGAGTTTGCCATTGAAAACCCAAAGGACGGATATCTTTTAGTGTAGGCTTCATAAACGACTTATTTTATATGTATATACATCTAATAAGCTGATTCAAACATCAAAAGTTCATTTCCAGGATATGTTTTAAAATAAACTGGAATAATCTACTGATTTTATGGTATTTAGGTAACGTCTGAAGACAATCTGCCCGGATACCGGATAATCTTTGAAACGGTTAAATCCTACATTTCCGTCAAGCTCATCTGAAAAAGTCATTAATACGCTTCCTTCAATGGCGATATCGGTGTACAGGTTAAGTCTGTAGCTTAAGCCTCCCCTGACCGGGATATATGGCACCGCCTGACTTCTGTTTTTTCTTTCTGAGCCATTTTCACTAAGCTTTGTAACTTCACTTAAATTAAAAAGCAATCCCAGGCCTGTTCCCAGATACAAATTGACTCGTTTTCTTTGGGTATGGTTTGTGGATCCGACGATATGCAGGGTTGGCATCAAATCCAGGTATATCAGGTTGTTTTTACTGCCTACGGCCTGCCCATTATCCCGCCAGGTTTCGACGACCTGATTTGTGAAATAGTTTTGATCCTGGCTTTGGGTCCGCTGGTAGCCCAGGTTTCCCCGCAGATCGATGTTGGAATGGATTTTTCGGCCATAGGTAAAGGAAACCGATGGTCCTGTTTTCACTTCCAGGCCCCGAAACCTACCGGAATTATCTGCATACATGGCTCCAAGTCCCAATCCAGCTTGTAAATATTGGTTTCTGGAAATTTTTTCCTTGTAAAAATTCTGGCCGTAAAGGGTATTAGAACAAAGAAATCCGGTAAAAAGGGCTAGGGTGGTAATAATTATTTCCTTTTTCATAAGAAGATGTTGATGTCAGGTTTGCAATGTGGTTTGTTTATCTTAGTGATAAACGCATTAAGAAGATTCAAAATTATCAATTCTTTTTCAAATGTTGTATTTGAAACATATTGAACTGAAGTTTTTTTAAGATTATTTTAAAGGATAAGAAATTATTTATAATTTGGTAACAATCATATTTTTTATGATTGGAAGCAAATTAATGCTTAGTTAATTAGTTTTTACAGATTTGAAGTTTTTGAAATTTTGTTCCGGCAATCGCAGGAATTTTAGTATAGCAGAGTAATAAAACCAGTATTCATGAAAGGAATAATTTTGGCCGGAGGATCAGGTACCAGGCTTTATCCGTTAACCATTGCAGTAAGTAAACAATTGATGCCCATTTATGATAAACCGATGATTTATTACCCCCTATCGGTATTGATGATGGCTGGGATCAAAGAAATATTGATCATTACCACACCCGAAGATAATGAAGCCTTTAAAAAACTACTGGGAGATGGGACGGATGTAGGTTGTTCATTTACATTTGCCATTCAGCCTAAACCAGAGGGGTTGGCGCAGGCTTTTATCATAGGAGAGCAGTTTATAGGTAAGGATAAAGTAGCTTTAATCCTGGGAGATAATATTTTTTACGGGACGGGATTGTACAAAACCCTGAAGGAGCATACAGATCCCGATGGAGGAGTGGTATTCGCTTACCATGTAAATGATCCGCAAAGATACGGGGTGGTCGAGTTTGATGATCACAATAAAGTTTTGAGCATAGAAGAAAAACCCAAATTGCCCAAATCCAATTTTGCTGTTCCCGGACTTTATTTTTATGACAATGAAGTGGTGGAAATCGCCAAAAACATCAAACCCAGTTCCAGGGGAGAACTGGAAATCACCGATATTAACAATGTTTACCTGCGGAAAGGGAAACTCAATGTAGGTATCCTAAACCGGGGGACAGCCTGGCTGGACACGGGGACCCATCAATCACTGCTGCAGGCTGCACAATTTGTGGAGGTAATTGAAGAAAGACAAGGTCTTAAAATCGGGTGTATTGAAGAAATTGCCTACAGAAATGGGTTTATCAATGAAGAAAAGTTACTTCAATCTGCTGCAAAGTTGGGAAAAAGTGGCTATGGCGAATACCTCAAAAATTTGGTAAAGCTAAAATTTAATCTTTAAGTGAGAAGCCCACTCATTTCGTTTTTAATTTATTTGGTTGCCCTTTCTAGATGTTAAATACAAAAAACAACATTTGAAAAACAAAAAAAGCGTTAAATAATTCTTCTTATTTTTGGATGTATTTATTTTTTATTATATGTTTGTCATGTTCAAAATGATTTTTGTAACATAATAAATGTATTTCGATGGTAAATATTGTATTGATAGATGATGATGAGGTAAGTACTTTTGTTACTGAAAAATACATTCAAAAACATTTTCATTCACCTTTCAGGATATTTAAATTTTCTTCAGCTGTAGAGGCATTGGAGAAAATCAGTGATATCAATCCAAAGTACCTGTTTCTGGATCTTGTCATGCCTCAAATGACTGGGTGGGATTTTTTGGAGCAGATTGATTCTGAAAAGCTGGGCTCTAAAATCTATATTCTAAGTGGGTCCATGGATATAAAGGACAGGGAAAAGGCGAAAAAAAATCAACACGTAAAGAAATTTCTTTCCAAACTTTCAGTGAAGGAAAGCATGCCGGAAATTTTCCGGGATTGAAGCTTTTTTTGTAGGGTTTAAGATTAATTTTTGATCGAAAGCACATTGGCCTCAGGCTTTGCCCGAGGCCAATGTTATTTAAAAAGGTTAAGCTTTTTTGCAGAAGGGATGTTTCTTCCGGGATTAAAAAACCTTTTAGAAATTTATTTTTTGTCAACATTACTCTGAATGGCGTAAGGTGCATATTTTTCCTGGCTTTTTGAATCAAGTGTCTGATCAAAATAGGCAGTTGCGGAATAATCATCCATAAACATGTGATCCGCACCAATACATTCAATCAGTTTCCATTTGTTCAATACATCGCGGATAGGTCCTTTTGTTCCGGAAATGCATACGTCTATTTCGTTTGTTCTCCAGGTCTGTATCCATTCATAAAGTGCATGAGCTCCGGTACTGTCGATACTAGTTACACTTTCCATGTTGAATACGATCATTTTGGTTTGGTTCTTCCTTTCCGAGAGCCATTGGTTCATTTTATCCCTGATAAATTCCACATTGGCAAAATATATGGGTCCGTCAATTCTGACGATAAGGAGGTTTTTATTGATTTCCAGGTCTTTGAACCTGCGTATATTGCGGTATATTTTTGTCCCTGGAACGCGTCCCAATTGAGCCATATGCGGTCTGGAAGCCCTGTAAATCACCACCAGTAAGGATAAAATCATACCTGTAATGATTCCTGTTTCGATTCCCAAGGTTAAAGTAATCAAGAAGGTAGCAATAAGCATGGCGAAATCGGTCTTGTCTTTTTTCCATAGATCAATAGGCTCCTTTAAGTCTATCAATCCCGCGACCGCTACCAATACCACTGCCGCTAAAATTGCTGAGGGAAGGTAATAAAACAGTCCAGTGAAGAACAGCAATGTCAACAGGATTAAAATGGCACTGATGACGGAAGCCATGGTGGTTTTTGCCCCTGCCTGGTTGTTTACAGCCGTCCTGGAAAACCCTCCGGTGACGGGATAACCGTTGAAAAAAGCAGCCCCAAAATTGGCCATTCCCAAAGCCATCAATTCCTGATTGGCATCTAGCTTGTAATTTTTATGTTTTGCCTGTATGGTTTTTGCCACAGCAAAACTTTCCGCAAACCCCACCAATGATATGGTAAGTGCTATGGGCAGGAGGGTAGACCAACCATTAATGTCGAAGGAAGGGAAGGACAAGGTAGGGAGACCACTGGGCACTTCTCCGACAATTTTCACCCCCCTTTCTGTTAAGTCAAAACCCCAAACCAGCAAAATACCTGCAATTACAGCAATCAAGGGTGCCGGAAGGGCAGGATGAATTCTTTTTCCAAATTTAATGATGAGTATTCCCAATAGGCCAATGCCCAGGGTGAGCCAATGGGTATCCCCAATGTTTTGAACAATGGCCAACGCCATTTCCTGAATGTGCTCGCTATTGGGCAGGTTGATTTTGAAGAGATGTTTGATCTGGCTCAGGCCAATGATGATAGCGGCAGCGGAAGTAAAACCGTTGATCACCGGATGGGAAAGGAAATTCACCACAAAACCCAGACGGAAAGCGCCCATAATAAATTGAATCAATCCTACCAGAAATGCCAGTGTAAGCGCATACAGGAGGTATTCAGCAGGAGAACCGGGGCCCAGGCTGCTGATTCCGGCCGCAGTCAATAGAGAAACCATGGCCACCGGACCTACTGCCAGCTGCCGGGAGCTACCAAAAATAGCATACAAAATCAATGGCACTGTAACGGCGTACAAACCATGGATGGGCTCCAGTCCTGCAAGCATGGCATAGGCCATTCCCTGGGGAATAAGCATGATGCCTACTGTAATCCCAGCGGACAAGTCACCCTTCAGGTAGTTTTTATTGTAATCGGGAAGCCATTGTAAAAAGGGCAAATATTTTTTCAGGTCCATTAGTATCTTAATTTTTATCTATCAACTTACCTTTTTGAAATACAGGATTGTCCAAGTAAATGAAATACAAATGTGACCCGATTTTTTGCTAAAATAAGTGATTTTTATCACCGGAATGGTTTGGCTTAACCAACTACGATATTGATCTCTTTTTTCAGATACCTTGACAGGGTGTCTGAAAACCTCTGTGCTTCCCAGATTTCTAGGGTTACATTTTCAACTGAAAAAACCTGAATCTGAAGCTGGTTTTTTTGTGGAAGGCAATAGATGTTTTGCACCCATTGGTTTTTGGTCTTGTCCAGCCCAATAGCAATTCTTAAAATGCCCGCAAGTAACCTGACCTGATTCTTTTGCGCATCGGACAACTTTTTAAAACGTTTGTGCCTTTTTTTTGGTCCTTTTTTTCTGTGGTATCTTGCCAGGTGGCCCAGCACAAGAATTTCTTCATTGGTGAAACCTCTCAGCTGACTGTTGGTGATAATATACCTGGAATGCTTATGAAAATCCTGGAATTGAATAAACAAACCAACATCGTAAATTAAAGCTGCATGGTACAGCATGCTTCGTTCCTGGTCTCCAGCCTGATGGAGGTGTTTGAGCTGGTCAAATAACTGAAGGGCCAGACCGGAGACATGTTTTTTGGCTTCCAACTCGGTTTCATACCTATTGGCGAGCCAAAAACAACTCTTCTCCTTCAAATTCTTTCCTTGATTTTCCTCTCCTATTGGTAGTTTTTGTTTTTCGATGTGATGGATGATCATTCCTTCCCGCAGAGAGGCATCCGAGATGGTTAAGCTTTTGACATTGGCTATTTGGAGCAACTCTACCAATAGTGTGGCACCCAGATGGATTGCATCGGTTCGGTTGGTACTTATTCCAGGTATTTCCCCACGTTTTTCCGGAGGTAATTCCAATAGCTTGTCACGGAGTTTGATAAGATCTGCCAGTTGCACTTCTTCGGCATTGACACTTTCGGGAGAAGGATTGTCCTTTTTTTCCAAACAGGCTTCTGCCAATGACCTGATGGTACCAGAAGTTCCGATCACCCGATCAAAACCTGTTTCCAGGGCCTTTTCCATGATTTTTGTTGCGGCTTGACGGATTTGGGATTTCAATGCTTCCTGCTCCTCCTCATTTAGAGCGTTCTGGTGACCAATTTTGTCCAATAAACGCAACACACCCAATTTCATGGAGTGCCCAAATAAAACCTGGTTTTCATCTCCTACTACCGCTTCTGTGCTCCCACCTCCTATATCCAGTACCAGAATTTTTTCCTTTTTGATGGAAATGGCCTCTTTTACAGCCAGAAAAATAAGTTTGGCCTCTTCTTTTCCCGAGATAAGTTTTGGGGATACGCCCGCTTCATGAATCAGTCTGTCTAAAAACTCCCTTCCATTTTTTGCTTCCCGCGTGGCACTTGTTGCAGACACAATGATGTCGTCTACTCCATATTGATCTGCGAGTTGTACATATCTTTTGATGGTAGCCACACCGTCTTCCATGGCCTTTGGACTCAGTAAATTATTGGCAAAAACACCAACCCCAAGTTTGACCATGCTTTTTTCCTGCATTAAAATGTCGAAGTGGTTCCCGGACGTGATCCTCACGATGATCATGTGGATACTGTTCGTACCTATATCTATAGCTGCGAGGTTCATGTCAGGGATATTATTTCCAAAATTCTCTGTTCATCAAAGCGATATGGCTTATGGATATTCCCTGAGGACATTCCACCTCGCATGCCCCGGTATTGGAGCAGGCTCCAAAACCAAGTTGGTCCATGGTTTCCACCATGTTTTTGATCCGTTTTTTATGCTCGATTTTTCCCTGAGGCAATTGGAAAAGATGGCTTATTTTGGCTGCTGTAAACAAGGCAGCACTGCCGTTTTTACAGGAAGCTACACAGGCTCCGCAGCCGATGCAGGATGCGGCATCAAAAGCCTGCTCTACTGTATCGCTATCTATCAGGGTTTGATTGGCTTCTGGTGCCTGGCCGGTATTTACCGATATATAACCACCAGAAGCAATGATTTTATCCAAGGCTTGCCTGTCTATCTTTAAGTCCTTTTTGATGGGAAATGGCCCGGCGCGGAAAGGTTCTACGTATATGGTTTCTCCCTCCCTGAATGAGCGCATGTGTAATTGGCAGGTACTGGTATGTTCAATGGGACCATGTGCCCTGCCATTGATAAACAGACAACACTGTCCACAAATCCCTTCCCGACAATCGTAATCAAATGAAATGGGGTTTTCTCCTCTAAGGATGAGGGTTTCATTCAGCTGATCCAGCATTTCAAGAAATGAAGTATCAGGCGATATTTTTTTAACCTCATAATCTACCATTTTACCCTTTGATTGGGGATTGTCCTGGCGCCAAATTTTAAGCTTAAAATCCATTATTTGTAACTCCTTTCTGTGGGCTTTGTAAATTCAAACTGTAAAGGTTCTTTAATCAGCACGGGTGTATCTGCATTTTTTTTCCAACAGGAAATGTAACTGAAATCACTATCATTTCTTTTTGCTTCCCCATCCGGAGTTTGATGTTCTTCCCTAAAATGAGCTCCGCAGGACTCTTCCCTGCTCAGCGCATCAATACACATCAATTCCCCGATTTCCAGGTAATCCGCTACCCTCCCGGCTTTTTCCAATTCTTCATTAATACCCTGAAGGACCTGGGGTATTTTCAAATCCTGTAAGAAGGATTTCCGCAATACCCGGATAGATTCTATAGCTTCTGTCAATCCTTTGGCTGACCTGGATAGACCGCATTTGTCATAGAGTATCTTACCCAACTCCCGGTGAAAATGGTCCACTGTCTTGCTTCCGTTTATTCCGGACAATTCCTCCAGCTGTGAGCGCACCTGGTTTTCGGCCTTCATAAATGCTTCTGAACTTGATTCGGGTGGAGTAGCTTTGCCCTGCTGAGCCAGGTATTGAGGTAATGTCTGAGGCAATACATAATACCCATCTATGCAAGCTTGCAACAGAGAATTGGCACCAAGCCGGTTGGCACCGTGGTCTGAAAAATTGGCTTCTCCTATTGCGTATAATCCTGGTATATTGGTGCTAAGTTCATAATCTACCCAAAGCCCGCCCATGGAAAAATGTGCCGCGGGCGAAATCATCATGGGTTGTTGATAGGCATTGATACCCGTGATTTTTTCGTACATATTGAATAAATTGCCGTATTTTTTGCTGATAATATCTTTTCCCTGAGTAGCGATGGCATCTTTAAAATCCAGGTAAACGGCATTTTTCAGGGGACCTACCCCATGCCCTGCATCAATTCGCTCTTTGGCTGCCCTGGAGGCAATATCCCTTGGGGCCAGGTTGCCATAGGAGGGGTACTTTCTTTCCAGGTAATAATCCCTGTCTTCCTCTGGTATCTCAATGGCCTTTCTGTTTTCATTCTTGGTTTGTGGCACCCATATCCTGCCGTCGTTCCTTAAGGACTCTGACATGAGGGTAAGTTTAGATTGGTAGTTACCTGCCTGTGGAAGACAGGTGGGGTGAATTTGCGTCCAGCTGGGACAAGATGTCCATGCTCCTTTCTTGTGTGCGCGCCAGATGGCAGAACCATTGCAGCCCATGGCCAGCGTGGACAGGTAATAGATTTTACCAAATCCACCGGTGGCCAGTACTACTGCATGTGCTGCATGTCTGCTGATTTCTCCGGTGTCCATGTTTCGCACAATAATTCCCTTTGCCACTCCATTCTCCGTGACCAGGTCCAACATTTCATGGCGGGTAAAACTTTTTATCCTGCCCAAATGAACCTGTCGCATCATGGCCTGGTAAGCCCCCAGAAGTAGTTGCTGGCCTGTTTGTCCCCTGGCATAAAAAGTTCTGCTTACCTGAACACCGCCAAAGGAGCGATTTGCCAGGTATCCGCTGTATTCTCTGGCAAATGGGACACCCTGGGCGACTGCCTGATCGATCAGGTGGGAAGAACATTCTGCCAGCCGGTATACATTGGCTTCCCGGGCCCGGAAATCACCTCCTTTTAAAGTGTCATAAAACATTCTGTAAACACTGTCTCCATCATTTTTATAATTTTTCATCGCATTAACCCCTCCCTGTGCAGCCACGGAATGGGCCCTTCTAGGAGAATCCTGAAAACAAAAAGTGGAGACATTATATCCCAATTCGGCAAGGCTGGCAGCAGCTGATGCTCCTGATAGACCTGTGCCCACTACAAGAATCTTGTATTGGTGCCTGTTGTTTGGACTGATCAGGCGTGTTTTGTCCTTGAAGTTGGACCACTTATCCTTCAAGTCGCCTTCCGGTATTTTTGCGTTGGGAGTAGTGGCCGTGTCGGTAGTGTAATACATTAAAAATGTTTTAGCGATTTGTATTACCCTAATAATAATAAATTTTCTCGATTGTTCCCAATGGTTGGGATAGGGAGTTGATTAGGCATTGTAATACTTGTCACCAAAATTCAGGTAGGGTATACCTATATTTGTTCATTGAGAAAAAAAAGTCAGGTTGATTGATTTCACGAATTAATTTGTTTATTACTGGGTTTAATAGCGATAAAGAGGGGGCTTGGGTAAGTCTCCTCTTTTCAAAAAATAGAGTTTTATATCACATGATTACAGATTGGATAACAACTGGAAAGAATTTTCGTGTGAAAACCTCATGAATACCTGCACTGTCAAGCTAATGATTTAAATAATATGGAAAAATACATCCGCATTATTTCCGATGCCTATTATGGGTATTTCAATTACCTGATGAACGAAATCATGTATCCCTCCTGGACCAACTACTTCTGGTGGCTGGTAGGGCTTTCCTTGGTTGTTTGGCTCCTTGAATTGGTTTTTCCCTGGAGGAAATCACAGCCTGCACTCAGAAAAGACTTTTGGTTGGATGGCTTTTACATGTTTTTTAATTTCTTTCTGTTTTCCCTCATTGCTTACAATGCCATTTCCAACGTAGCGGTGGAGGCCTTTAATGATTTTCTTGGGCTTTTTGGTATCAGTAACCTGGTAGCAATTGAAGTGAGTTCCTGGCCGAAATGGGCACAATTTATTTTGTTATTTGTTGTGGCGGATTTTATCCAATGGAATGTTCATCGCATGCTCCACCGGGTGCCGGCACTATGGGAATTCCATAAGGTGCACCATTCCGTAGAGCAAATGGGCTTTGCGGCGCATCTGCGATTTCATTGGATGGAAACCATACTTTACAAGAGTGCGCAATACATACCCCTGGCCATGATAGGCTTTGGCCTGATAGACTTTTTTCTGGTACATATTTTCGCAACGGCCATAGGGCACCTGAATCATGCGAACCTGAGGATAACTTATGGGCCATTGAAATATGTCCTGAACAACCCCATCATGCATATCTGGCATCATTCCAAAAAGCTGCCCGAAGGATCGTATGGAGTGAATTATGGGCTGACCTTAAGTGTCTGGGATTATTTGTTCGGAACAGCCTATATTCCACATGAAGGAAGGGATATTCCCCTGGGCTTTGATGGCATGGAAACGTTTCCTAAAACTTTTTGGCAACAGATCACCTATCCTTACAGGAAGAAAAAGTAAATGGGTTAACTTGCAATGGAAAAATTAGCGGTTCCATGAAGATTTTAAATATTGTCGCGGTTATTACCCCTCTTCTTAGTATGGTGGCAGAGGCTCAGGTTGTCCCGATTGAAACACAAAGACCCTTGCCGGAAAAGCAGGGCTATCAATTGGTATGGGCAGATGAATTTTCTGGTGAAGGTGCTCCTGACCATCGGTTTTGGTCTTTTGAACACGGATTTAAAAGGAACGAGGAACTGCAATGGTACCAAACAGCAAATGCCAGCCAGAAGGATGGGTTTTTGATCATTGAAGCAAGACGGGAGCAGGTGAATAATCCTGCTTATGTTAAAGAAAGCAAAGATTGGAAAAAAAACAGGCCTTTTGCCGAATTTACCTCTTCCAGCGTCAATACCAGCGGGAAATTTTCATTCCAATATGGATTAATGGAGGTGAGGGCTAAAATAGATACTGCCCTGGGTTTGTGGCCCGCCATCTGGACACTTGGTATCTCTAAAGGCTGGCCTGCAAATGGAGAAATTGATGTGATGGAATATTATCTTTCGGAGGGGGAATCCACCATTCTGGCCAATGCAGCCTGGGCACATCCCGACAAAAGAGCCAATTGGGATGAAGCAAAAATCCCATTTTCAGATTTCCTGGAGAAAGACCCTGATTGGCCGGTTAAATTTCACGTATGGAAACTGGACTGGACAGCAAATTACATCAGAATTTTTCTGGATGATGTACTGCTCAATGAAGTTGATCTGACTACTACCATCAACCCTGATGGGTTCAACCCCTTCCATCAACCGCACTATATCCTGCTCAACCTTGCCATTGGAGGAAATGGAGGGGATCCATCAGGCACTGTATTTCCCAAACAGTATGTAGTGGATTATGTCAGGGTATATCAGGCGGATTAGGTTTACCTGTTTCAAAGGTTAATTTATTGTGCATTTAAACCGAAATTTTTAAGATGAGCAACAAATGATAAGTTCTTTAGTCTGAAATGCTCGAAGCGGCATGGTCCAGTTGGTAATGAGCCTGCAAAAGATCTCCGCCAAAATCGTTTTGCAAATCCCGAATGACAGTATGGACATGATTGGCATTGTTTTGAATATTGTCATATTCAATGATGAGGTCAGCACCTTGTAACCTGTAATAATGCGGTTCCCCAACCTGGTTTATTTCACTACCTGCCCAGGCAAATGAGAAAGAATCCCAACCAAGGCTGTTGATTCTGTCCATGAGCTTTTGCAGGTATTCAGCGGTATTTCGGGAAAGATAAACCTGTACCAGGTTTTTAAACAAGGTTTGCTGTTCTGTATTCAGGGAATTGAAAGAAAGCCCTTTTGGCTCCAGTGCCGATGCCTTGCGTTCATTGGAGGTGATAATGTCAAAGGGTGCTTCGTTGCTGAATTTAGCGATTTTTTTTTGGGATTCAGTAAGGGATGCAAGCAAGGCAAAACCCTGATTGGTCTCCTCTGCCAAAACCTGCCTGTCCATCTGGGGCCCTGAAAGTACAATGCCCGGATTAGCCCCCATAAAGGAAGGTGTGGTGGAGACCAGGGTGCCATTGGATGAAGAGAAATTGAGCGATAGGTGGTGACCCTCCAGTCGCCATCCCCAATTATTGGATTTATCCGGTGAACCAAAAATGCTAAAATGATAGTTTAAAGGATCCCGGTAACTGTCATCTGAAGGCCGGTTTTCTACTTCCCTCAATACGTTTTCAAGTTCAAATATGGCTTCTGCCCTTGTTTTTCCTGCTTCTCCCAGCGAAGCGCGCATCAGGGTAAGGGCAGCTGCTTTTTGTTGTTCATTGAAGTCGTGAAAGGTGGGGCCTTTTCTTTCTCTGGGCACAAAATGCCAGTTAAACCTTTCTTTGTGATCAAAAGGGAAACAGGCCTGATTTTTAAGTTTCTGGTCCAGGCTTTGGATAAAGTCCATTGCCAAAGGAGCTAAATGCTGCCCGTAACCAGGCGACATGGCCCATAGGGTCAAAAGCAGCACAAGAGAGCACTTGAGAAGACGAATCATGAGACTGGGATTATTTGGTGAATTTTAAGGTATAGCATATCGATCAATTGCTTTTGTTCCAATAAATTTTAAGATTTTTGGTAGCTCTTCCCGATGCAATGATTTCAGGTTTGCCATCACCATTCAAATCCGCCACTTTGAGGTCTTCGCAAGCCATTCCGTTTTTATCTACCCAATGTGCTTTCCAGGAATGGTCCGGACCTGTATAAAAAAGTTTGATGCCTAAATCTCCTGAATCGTTTGGTTCTCTCCATCCAATGATAATCTGATCTTCTCCCTGGTCAAGTAAATCGCCTGTAGCCAATCCATGTCCCTGATTCATGGCGGAAGTAAGTTCTTTCCGCATCAGGTTATCTCTGGTAAATTGGTCATCATCTGGAAGATAAACCGATAGGGTAGGGCCATGGAAAGGCTCAACCCCGGTGAGGAAGTGATGTCCGGATGCATTTTTGCCAATGCGGATTTCTCCAAAGCCATAATCATCTACCAACCAGGTACCATTTGGGTGGGCCTGCCATTCATTATTGGCATAATGAAAGGCTTTGACACCTTCCTTGCCTCCTATATAAAGTGATTCCCCCTCTTTCTCATTGGGAGAGATTTCCAGATTATGGGTAATGTGCATGGACTGATCGATGACCCAATGCTTCCAGTCAAGGCCTTTTTCGTCCTGCATTTCATAGCCGATTACCTTTACACCTGCTCCTTCTCCTCCCGAATTTCCCCTGCCATGCAAGGGAAGCATGACCAAATGAAACAGGCCTTTATCCGCTTTTATCCAGCGCATGCGATGTACCGTCGGCTCATGGTGAAGTTTCACAGGTTCCCATTTTTGGGTCGGATCCGTGGGCCTTATCAGGTAATGTACCGATCCGGAAAGACTTTCATCTGAGGTTTCCCCGGGATTCCATTGGGCACCCACAGCCACCTCCACTTTTCCATCTCCATTGATATCCCGGGCAGCAATGCATACATTATCATTAGGAGTGAGGTTTTCTACCATAACAAACCTTTTCCAGTCCCCATTTCTATACCAAACAAACTCCTTCTTGTCGGCCAGTAAAATATCCGGTTTGCCGTCTCCATCAACATCGCCAATCGCAAGGCCATAGCCAATTTCAATTTGATTATCCAGGGTTTGCTCCTCAAAGATAGGGTTGGGATCCTGGCTGAACAGTACTGATGCTACTAAAATGAAAGGCAGGTATATCATGGGTTTTGATTGGTTTTTGCTATCTCTAAATTTAATCAAAAAAATGATACATGCCTAATCAGCTGCTGCTAAAAGGATTAAACCACCGATTGACCTGATTTCAGAAATAAATGTATGGCTTCAGATACCTCCACTTTTCCCCCCAGTATTTCAAAAGCTTGTGATCCCTCTAAGGATGTGTCCAGCATGTGGATCAAAACAGCAGCTACATCGGCCCTCGATATTTCTCCTTTTGAATTCAATACAGCTGCCACTTTTATTTTTCCGGTATATGGTCCGTCTGTTAATTTACCCGGTCTGACAATAGCATATGGCAGGCCTGATGCTTTTAAATACTCGTCAGCCTTTTTTTTGGCCATTAGGTAATGCTGCATAGGTTCATCTGCCTTTTCGGCGTTTTCTGCCCCTCTGGAACTCAGTATGACGAATTTTTTTACCTGGTTTTTAAGAGCAAGATCTATGCTTTTAATCGCACCCAACTCATCCACCAATTTGGTTTTGTCTTTCCCGGTTTTGGAGCCTGATCCGGCGGCAAATATCACCTTGTCAATACCTGTAAATGCCTGGCTAAAATCCTTTTCCAAATCTCCTGTAACGGTTTTTATACCCTTTTTCTCAAAAAACGATTGCTGAGATTTTTCCCGAATCATGGCAATAGGAGTATACTCGGGATGGGAAGATAATTGCTCAACCAGTAACCGACCAGTTTTGCCATTTGCACCAATAATCAATATTTTTTCCATAATAATTTAAATCTGTTTCTCAGATTCACCCAAAAATTGTTCCAGTCAACAAAAAAAATTATTAAAAAACCTTAAAATTGATTTTTCCAAGCCCGGATACGAAAGTAGATTACAGTCTATGCAACAAACCTAGCATGATTTTTCTCATGGAAGGCTCTGCATGTGCTGCTGCCTTCAGGACATCCTGAAGACTGATTTTTTTTATATTACCCGGTGTTCCCAGATCAGTAATAGCCGTGATGGCAAACACTTTCATGTCAGAATGAACAGCTACGATCACTTCTGGTACGGTACTCATGCCTACCGCATCCGCCCCAATGCTGCTCAGGTATTTGTATTCAGCCGGGGTTTCCAGGTTAGGGCCCTGTACCCCGGCGTATACTCCCTGATGCAAGGCTATTCCCTTTTCTTTTGCAATTTCTAGTGACCACAGGATAAATTCAGGGCAATATGCCTGGCTCATATCCGGAAACCTGTCTCCGAAACCAGCTACATTGGCTCCCCGGAGCGGATTTTCAGGAAACAAGTCAATGTGGTCATTGATGACCATTACATCCCCTATTTTATGTTTTGCATTTAGGCCACCTGAAGCATTGGAAATGAGTAGTTGCCTGATGCCCAATTTTTTCATGACCCGAATGGGGAAAGTAACTTCTTTCATGGAGTAGCCTTCATAATAATGAAAGCGGCCTTTCATGGCCAGGATATTTTTACCTCCAAGATTTCCAAGAATTAGTTTTCCATGGTGGGATTCAACTGTGGAAATAGGGAAGTAGGGAATTTCCCCGTAAGGGATTTCCAGTTTTACGTCTATGTCATTGATCAGACTTCCAAGTCCGGTCCCAAGAATTATACCGGTTTCAGGTTTTGTTTTCAACAGCTTTTGCAGGTGAAGGACTGCATGGTCTATTTTTTCTGTATATGCTATTTCAGGTTCTTTTCGCATGATCGGTTTGCCTGGAAACTTAAGTCCCGTAAAGGTGAAACGCCAGGTTTCAAATATAGCAAATAAGAAACTTTATGGGGGGCATGATTGTATTTATGTAATTAAAATCAAAAGTCTATGATAAAAATTATAGTAAGCACAAATAGAAAGCAGGCTGTTTCAGCCAGTGTGGCAGAACTTTACCGGGAAATATTGGCGCACAATGGGGTGGAGAGTGAAGTAATTAATTTGACCGAACTCCCGGATGACTTTGTTTTTACTGCGCTTTATGAAAATAATGGTAAAAACAAAGCCTATAATGCCATTCACAATCGGGTAAAGGAAGGTGCAAAGTTTGTGTTTATCGTACCGGAATACAATGGATCATTTCCGGGTATATTGAAATCATTTATTGATGGGATGACTTATCCCAACAGCTTCAGGTCCAAAAAATGTGCCCTGGTGGGGATTTCCTCAGGCATCGGTGGAGGTGGCATTGCGCTGAGCCACCTGACCGATATTTTTAACTACCTGGGAATGCATGTACTGGCCAATAAAATCAAACTGGCCAAAATTGAGGAAAACATGTCAGATGGCCTGCTCACCAATAAGTTATACCTTAGCTTATTGCATGAACAGGCCAAATCATTGATTGATTTTTAAGGTCAATCCACATTGTCATGGAGAAACCTGTTGTTGCTGATGATCTCGTTATCGTCGTTTAGGTTGAATTTTGACAAGCTTCTTTCGGAACTGTGTTGGACCTGGTGAAGTTTGATGTTTTTTCTTTGATAGGCAGGAATTTCCAGTTTTTCTTTAAATTCTTCAGGGGTTTGGTTGACCGATCTCATTTGCCGAAGTTTTTCAAATCGATCATGTGCCCTTTTCATGGCTTTTTCTTTGATCTGCTCGAAATAATCGTTTTGGTAAACGTTTGTCTCTTCCTGTTTTTTCTCCTGATTTTCGTAGGCTTCATGATCCGGTTTGTCAAAAAGGGTCAATACCTTCTTGGGTTCAGGAGTTGGTTTTGGAGCCACGTATTCAAAATCATCATCCGCTTCCGTCCGCTCCTCTCTTTTTTCTTTCTCGGCAGGTTTTTCTGAGTCCGGGCTTTCTTTCGCTGTAGGTTTTTCTTCCTCCTTATTTGTGGTTTCGGATTCATCCGGAGCCTGGGGAGGTTGTTGTACAGAAAAGGTTACGGTTTGTCCCGAACGGGTAACGTCTTCTTCAACTTTTGATGTTTTGCCGGATTCAAGGTGGATGACTTTCCGGGTTTGTTCTTCGTCTTTTTTCTTATCCTGGGAAAAGGTTTTATCTGCCAGAGAATCTGTCTGAAAACCAGTTGCGATGACAGTCACCCGGATGGATTTTTTCAGGTCCGGGTCAATGCCCTGACCGAAAATCACATCGGCCATATCTCCGGCTTTGTTCTGGATAAATTCTGTTATTTCTACCAGTTCGTCCATAGAAAGCTCTTCATCTTCTCCCGACATGATGGACAGCAGGATTTTTTCTGCTCCCTTGATGTCTACGTTGTTGAGCAGGGGAGAGGAAATGGCTCTTTCGGCAGCTTTGAGGGCCCTGCCTTCCCCTTCTTCCGTTGCCGATCCCATTACTGCGGCACCGGCATCTTTCATTACTGTTTTGACATCTTCAAAATCCACATTGACTTCCTGTGTTTCTGTGATGATTTCAGCGATGGATTTGGCGGCAGTACTCAGAATATTGTCTGCTTTCCCGAATGCCTGGCGGATTGGAAGGTTGCCATACATTACCCTTAACTTGTCATTTAAAATCACTAGGACCGTATCACAGTTTTCCCGGAGTGATTCTATACCAATCTGGGCAGATAAGGTTTTTTTCCGGCCTTCAAATATAAATGGTGCTGTCACAATGCCTACAGTAAGGATGTCCATATCCTTGGCTATTTTGGCAATAACAGGAGCTGCACCTGTTCCCGTGCCTCCTCCCATACCAGCTGTAATGAATACCATTTTGGTATTGTCCTCCAATAATTTTCTGATTTCTTCTTTGCTTTCCAAGGCTGCGTTTTTGCCTTTCTCCGGATTGGCACCGGCTCCCAGGCCCTCGGTCAGGTGGGCGCCAATTTGTAATTTTAACGGGACAGGGCTGCTTTTCAGGGCTTGCGAATCGGTATTGACTACCACAAATTCCACATCCTTGATTCCCTGGTTAAACATGTGGTTTACGGCATTGGAGCCACCTCCTCCGACACCAATGACCTTGATGATCGATCGGTGATTTTTTTGAATATCAAATTTATAATCTCTCATGACGCTTGACATTTTTCCTCAATCAGTTGTTAAATATTTTTAGCTTTTGGGTTTCAGTATTGTTGTTGGTCATCACCTATATCATCGGTAATGAAGTTTTTGAGTTTTTTGGTAATGGAACCGAAAATATCCCGACCCATTTGTTCCGATTTATACCCTTTTTTCAATCCCGGATTGCTCAGGGTTTCTTTTAACCTGTAGGTATCTTCCCTGTCATCAAGTGCCTTGAAACCTGCCAAAACCAGTCCAACAGTAGTGGCAAACATAGGGCTTTTCACTTCTTCGATCTTGGATTTTCCCAGGTGTTCATTGGGATATCCGATTCTCGTGTCCAAACCGGTCATGTATTCGAATAGTGGTCCTATACCATGTAGCAGAGATCCTCCTCCGGTCAAAACGATACCGCCAGCCAGTTTTTTGTACACGCCACTGGCAGCAATTTCAGATTGAACCATCTCGATGATCTCTTCCATTCTTGCCTCAATGATGGAGGCGAGGTTTTTGACGGAAATTTCCTTGGGAGGCCTGTTGCGCAATCCCGGAATGGAAACAATCTCATTGGGATTGGCTTCTTCGGAAATGGCCTTACCAAACTTGGTTTTCAACAATTCGGCCTGGTGTTGCATAACCATACATCCTTCCTTGATATCAGCAGTAATGATGTTGCCACCAAATGGAATGACTGCCGTATGGCGAATGATGTTTTCATAAAATATGGCCACATCGGTGGTGCCCCCGCCGATATCTACCAGGCAGACACCGGCTTCCTTATCCAGGTCACTTAGTACGGAAAGGGAGCTGGCAAGTGGTTCCAGGATCAAGGCCTTGGACTGAAGATTGGCTCGCTTGACGCAGCGGTCAATGTTATTGATAGCAGCAGATTGGGCGGTTATGATATGGAAATCAGCTTCAAGCCTTGCTCCGGACATTCCTACAGGATCCCGGACACCCTCTTCATAGTCTACGGTGTAATCCTGGGGCATTACATGAATGATGCTATTGCCCGGAGGGACCACGATGTTTTCCATGTCATTGGCCAGTCGCCTTACATCCTCTACGGTGATCTCATCATCCTTAGGGTTTCGGATGATGACTCCATGGTGAATGGCGCTCCTGATGTGTTGACCGGCAATCCCTACGATTACCTCTCCAATGTCAACATTGGACATTTCAGATGCCTCGTTTACCGCTTTGGTAATGGCATTGACTGTCTTGTCTATATTGGTGACAATGCCTCTGATCACCCCGTCAGAAACCGCTTTGCCCATTCCCAATACTTCCAATTTACCGTATTCATTTTTACGGCCGATAATCGCACAGATTTTCGTTGTACCTATATCCAGTCCTACAATGAGTTTTTCGTTTTCCATAGCGCTAACAATTATTCACAAATGATTTGATCCTTATATTTTACATTTACCCTTTCATAAGTATTCCATCCCTTTTCAGGTAAAATTTTCTTATAAAAGGTCTTGATTTTTCTAAATTTCAAGGGGATGTTTTCAGGTTTACCGAATTCGATCACCTGCCTGCCCACCTGTTGGTACAGGTTCACTTCCCCATTCCTCAATAATTCAACCGAACTGATTTGTGCTGTCCAAAAGGGATCTTGATAAATGAAATGAATCAATTCCAACAGCTGGGCTTCATTATTTGTCAAATCTGTTTCCTGCAACAAGGCCGGGGCGCGGCTGCCTTCCAGTATAAGCACCCTGGAGGTGTAATTGGGGGAGGTAGGAAGGATTTTACCTGTGGTACTGATGTATCCATCAGCCGCCCCGGGCCGGACTATCCTTGCCATAGGAATATGCTGCCTCACTTTTACCCTAATGGTACCTTTCAGGTCCTGATATACTTCGGCTTTTTTGACCAGGGGATGGGCCTCCACTTTTTTCTCCATTTTGTTAATGGATACTTCACTGATATTGGACAGTTTATCCAATTCAGGAAAGGCATTTCTTAGCAGGCTTGCCAGTTCCTTTTCTTCCACAAAATAAACATCACTAACCCCTTCTACATATACTTCCAGTCCGGCAATTTGCCGGGATTCCGATTTATGCTCGGTAAAGGCGATAAAAGCAAACAAGACCAGTCCTACAAGTAGGATGAGCACAGGCTTTTTATATTTCCAAGGCTTACTATTCTCCATCTTTTATCCATTTATTGATAGGTATAACCAGGCGATCAATATCACCGGCTCCAATGGTGACCAAAACTTCAGGCGGATGTTGTGTGAGGTAGCTTAGCAGGGTTTCTTTGTCCAGGACCTGTTTTGAGGGGCTGCTTATCCCCTGAAGCAGCATGGATGAAGTAACTCCCGGTATGGGTTGTTCCCTCGCCGGATAGATATCAAGCAATATAACCTCATCTGCCAGTGAGAGGCTTTCAGAAAAGCCTACAGCAAAATCTCTCGTCCTGGTAAAGAGGTGGGGTTGAAAGATGGCGGTCAGCCGTTTGCCGGGATACATGGCCTTTACAGATTCCAGAAAGGCCCTGATTTCCTCCGGGTGATGGGCGTAGTCATCGATGTAAGTGATTTTATCACTGGTATGAATGCACTCAAACCTTCTTTTTACCCCCTTATAGGTCTCAATTCCTGCTCTTATCGCTTTTTCTGATAAACCATAATAAAGGCCTACCGCAATGGCTGCCAGGGCATTTTCTATGTTGTGAAATCCAGGTACTCTTAGTTCTAATCCCTCAATCCGCTCATTCTCCGAAACAAAATCGAAAGTGAAAGAAACAGTCCCGGTTTTGATGTTTGCCGCATGGACAGCACCTGAAGTCAGCCCGTATTGATGGATCGACGCTGTGCCCAGATCCTGGTCTTTAATTTTTTCGAAGGCTTTTTGATGAATAAAGAGTTGTCCTTTTGGGTTGCACAGCCGGATGAAGGAAATGAACCCTTCAAGCATCTTTTCGGCATCTCCATAAATATCCAAATGATCCGGGTCTATGCTGGTCACAATACTTACATTGGGGTGCAGCTGCAGAAAAGAACGGTCAAATTCATCTGCTTCTACCACTACAACCGGTGCTTCTGTACTTCCTTCATCGTGGAGGATGAGGTTGTTTTGGTAATTTTGGGTAAGACCACCCAAAAAAGCTGCTGTGTTGTGACCGGAATGCTTCAGCAGGTGAGCTATCATGGATGATGTGGTGGTTTTGCCATGGGTCCCGGCTACAGCCACTGATTCCATGTCTTTGGTTATCATTCCCAATACCGCCGATCTTTTCCTGATTAAAAAACCATTATCCTTGAAATAAGTATAAAGCTGACTGCTTTCAGGGACTGCAGGAGTCCACACCACCAATTTATTTTTTCCCTGATCTTTAAAGGATGCAGGAATTTGACTGCTATCATCCGTATAACTGATTTGCATCCCCTCTTTTTCCAGGGCTGCTGTCAGTGGGGAAGGGGTTTTGTCGTAGCCGTAAACGGGAGTGCCCAGGTGATTGAACCAACGGGCAATTGCACTCATACCGATGCCGCCAATTCCGAGAAAATAGACGCTATGTAGGTTTTTCAAGTTCATTGCAACATGTTTTCCATTACGTTTACGATTTCTTTTGCAGCATCAGGCTTTGCCAGTAATTTTATAGCATTGGATAATTTTTGCTGTTTATCAGGATCCTGGAGCAAGCCAATAACTGTAGGTGCAAGATCGGCTACGGCCTCACTGTCCTTAAGCAATAAAGCAGCATGTTGGGATACGAATGCCATGGCATTTTTTGTTTGGTGATCTTCTGCCACATTTGGGGAAGGAATGAAAATGACCGGTTTACCTACCAGGCTCAATTCGGATACGGAAAGGGCTCCGGATCTGGAAATAACCAGGTCTGCCGCCGCATAGGCCAGATCCATATCCCGGATAAATTCCATAGGATGAATATTTTTTAAACCGGATTCAGCTATTTTTTTGCTCACTTCTTCATGATAAAATTTGCCGGTCTGCCAGAGCACCTGGTAACCATTTTTTTCAAATTTCGCCATACTGCCCAGTAAGGCATGGTTGAGGGTTCTGGCGCCCAGGCTTCCGCCTATGGAAAGAATAACCGGTTTAGCCGGCTGCAATCCAAAATGATTTATCGCCTTTTCTTTTTTATCCCTGAGATCCAGGATGTCTTTTCTTACAGGATTACCCGTATACCGGATCTTTTGGGCAGGGAAATAGCGGTCCATGTCCGGATAGGCCACACAGATGGCATCTGCTCTTTTGGCCAGGACTTTATTGGTCAGTCCTGCATAGCTGTTTTGTTCCTGAATAAGGGTGGGGATTTTTTTTCTTTGGGCCGCAAAGAGTACAGGTCCACTGGCATATCCGCCTACTCCTACTACAAGGTGTGGTTTAAAGTTTTTAATCAGTTTACTCGCCTTTTGAAGGCTATCAAGGACTTTAAAAGGAAACCATAAATTATCCAGGGTCAGTCTTCTTTGAAGCCCGGCTATCCTGAGTCCCTCGATCCTATATCCCGCTTCTGGCACTTTTTGCATCTCCATTTTTCCTTCCGCACCCACAAACAGCACCTCACTCTCCGGATATTTTTCATTCCAGGCTTTGGCAATGGCGATGGCGGGGTAGATATGTCCTCCGGTTCCGCCTCCACTAATGATGATTCGATATGTTTCTTTGTTCCCTTTCAATTGATCAAACTACTTTTACCATATTTTTTGTCATTTTTTCTTCAGCCAGAAATGCATCTTCATGATCTCCTCTGCTAATACTTAATATGATACCCAATGATATCCCGGTAAATATCAGGGAAGTCCCTCCCATACTGACCATGGGTAGAGGCAATCCGGTAATCGGTACCAAACCTACCGCCACACCCATATTGATCATGGCTTGAATGACCAGGGAAAAACTGAGGCCCGCAGACAACAGCCCTCCAAATGGTCGGGTGGAAATGGCTACTACCCGCATGCCCCTGTAAAGCAAGGCCAGGTACAGAAACAGTACTAACCCTCCACCAACCATGCCATATTCTTCAATAATAATGGCATAAATAAAATCCGAATAGGGATGGGGTAGGATATTTCTTTGTTCACTTTTTCCTGGTCCCTTTCCTGTGATCCCACCTGTGGCAATGGCGATGTAGGAATGCTTTGCCTGAAAAGGAATCTCGCTGGGTTCCTTATCCATGAATTTTTCTATCCTTGAAAAGAATACTCCGCCTCTTTGCCCCATGAAGATGGCCGTGCTTAATACCATGGCTCCTACCATGCATACCACCAGGAGGTATTTAACCGGTACCCTGCCTATAAACATCAGCAGCAGGCAGGTAGCCAATAGCATGACCGCAGTGGACATGTTGGCGATGGCAATCAAAAGGCAAATGATACCAATCCAGATAATCAGGGGAATAAATGTGATTTTGATATTTGTAATCTGCCGCTGCCTTTTAGCCAGCATTCCTGCCACCGCGGCTATAAGTGCCAGTTTTGCCAAATCTGATGGTTGAAATGCCTGATCAATAATAGGTATGGTTATCCATCGGCTTGCCTCATTGATCTTGGACCCGAACATATAAGTGACCAAAAGCAGGGGCACACTTACCCATAAGGCAAACAGACTCAATTTGGAGAAATATTTATAGGGGATGTTGTGAATCGCCCACATGACCACCAGGCTGGTGATAATCAGCGCACTGTGCTTGAACAGGTAAATTTCGGTGTTGCCTCCCATTTTTCTATAGGCCAGTGATCCAGTGGCTGAGTATACCGCCAAAATACTGATCAGGGACAATAGCAGTACAATGGCCCAAATGATCGGGTCGCCTTTCAGGTTCTCTTCCAGCCAAACTTTTATTTTCACCATTATTGCTCTTGTTTCAATTTTAAAACCCCGGCCTTGAATTGATTGCCCCGATCTTCATAATTTTTGAAAAGATCAAAACTGGCACATGCCGGTGATAGTAATACTACGTCTCCTGCCCTTCCTTTCTCCAGAGCCCATTGAATGGCCTGGGCCATGTTCTGGGTTTCAAGGATTTCCGGGATTTTTCCCGAAAAGGCCTTTTTAAGCTTTTCGTTGTTTTTGCCCAGGCAGATCAATACCTGTACATGATTGGTTATTTTGTCTTCCAATAGTCCATAATCATTGCCCTTATCCACCCCTCCGGCAATCCATATAAGCGGGGCTTCAAATGCTTCCAGCGCAAAGGCCGTGGCATCTACATTGGTACCTTTGCTGTCATTTACAAAAAGGACTCCCCCGATAGTGGCCACAGATTCCATTCTATGCGCTGCATTTACAAAACTTTTCAGGCCTTCCCCCAGGCTCCCGGGATCGGCTCCAGCCAGCCTGGCTGCCAGCAGTGCAGCCATGGTGTTGAGTTGGTTATGCCGTCCTTTAAGGGCCATTTTTTCAAGGGGCCAGGAGCAGCTGCCTTCATGGGTTTGCACCACCAACTCATTTTCCCGTAGGTAGGATTTGGTATCAGGACCACATTCCATATCAAAGGGGAAAAGCTCCGGGCTTCCCTGCATTTTCCGGATGGCTGCGGATATATTTTTATCTGCTTCATGGAAGATGAATTGATCGCCCCCTGCCATTTTTGCCGTCAGCTTTACTTTGGTCGCCGCATACAGAGACAAGTCATAATTGTACCGGTCCAAATGGTCCGGGGTGATGTTAAGCAAAACGGCGATTTTTGGCCTGAAATTCTCAAATCCTTCGATCTGAAAACTACTCACTTCCAATACCCACCAATCGTGATCTTCATGGGAGAGCTGTAATGCCCAGCTCTGTCCTACGTTCCCTCCGATGCCTGCATCCATTCCGGCTGCCCGCATCAGGTGGTGCGTGAGTAATGTCGTGGTGGTTTTGCCATTGGTACCGGTGATGGCGATGACTTTTCCTCGGGAAAAACCGTAGGCAAATTCCAATTCATCTATTACCCGTTTCCCTGATGAAAGTAATTTTTCTATCAAGGGGTTTGAAAAAGGGATTCCCGGGCTTTTTATCAGGGTATCCGCATCCATTAATTTTTCAAGAGAATGTTGCTCTTCTTCAAATGCAATCCCCTTTTCCAGATATGTTTTTTTCTTTTCGGCGCTTATTTTTCCGCCATCGGACACAAAAACCTCGTGCCCGTTTTTATGGGCCAGTAAAGCTGCGCCAAAACCGCTTTCTCCAGATCCTATGATAGCTGTTTTTTGCATTTACCTTAGTTTTAGTGTTGCCAATGCCATGATGGCAAACAAAATTCCCAAAATCCAGAACCTTACCGTTATTTTGGCTTCAGGAATATTTTTTTTCTGGTAATGGTGGTGCAGGGGAGACATCAGGAAAATCCTACGGCCTTCCCCAAATTTCTTTTTGGTATATTTAAAATAGCTCACCTGAATGATCACAGAGAGCAATTCAATCAGAAAAATGCCACATAAGATAGGTAGCAAAAGCTCCTTTCTCAATACCAGGGAGAGTACTGCGATCACTCCTCCTATCATGAGACTTCCCGTGTCTCCCATAAAAACCTGGGCCGGATAGGAATTGTACCAAAGAAAACCCACACAGGCTCCCACGAATGCTGAGCAGAATATCACCAGCTCTCCGGAATTTGGGATAAACATGACATTCAGGTATTGGGAAAATATGGCATTGCCACTGATATAGGCATAAATGGCTATGGTAAGTCCAATTATGGCCGAAGTGCCTGCTGCCAGTCCATCTATTCCATCGGTGATATTGGCACCATTGGAGACTGCCGTAACCACAAATATGACCAGGATGATGTAAAAAAACGGGGTGAAATTTTCTCCCAGAAACCCAAAAACGACATCATAGTTGAGCTCATTGTTTTTAAGAAAAGGAATGGTGGTTTTCATGGATTTGACATCCTGAAAGGCAGGGGTGTCTACTACGCCTTCTGCTATGGAAACCGTGTCCTGAAATTCCCGCACCACCACGTCTTGGTGAAAATACAAGGTGACCCCAACGATGATCCCTATGCTGACCTGTCCGGCAATTTTGAACCATCCGGCCAAGCCTTCCTTGTTTTTTTTGAATACCTTGATATAATCATCCAGGAAACCGATACCGCCTAGCCAGAGGGTGGTGACCAATAGCAAAATGATGTAAATGTTGTAGATATTGGCAAATAGCAGGGTAGGAATGACAATGGCGGCCATGATCATCAAGCCACCCATGGTTGGTGTTCCTTTTTTCTCCATTTGACCTTGCAGGCCAAGTTCTCTGACGGATTCCCCAATCGATTTTTTCCTGATCCAGTCGATGATGGTTTTACCCAAAGTGATGGTGATCAAAAGGGAAAAAAAAGCGGCCATTCCTGCACGGAATGAAATGTACCGGAATACCCCCGCACCCGGAAAATCAAATTTTTGGTCGATATAATCAAAAAGATGGTAGAGCATTTTATTCCTGATGTAATAAATTCAAAAACTCCTTAACAATTTCTTTATCATCAAATGGGTGTTTTACCCCTTTGATTTCCTGGTAAGTCTCATGACCTTTTCCTGCAATCAGGATGATGTCTCCTTTTTCTGCCATGCTGCATGCTGTTTTAATGGCAGCCCTTCTGTCTGCTATGGTGAGTGTTTTTTTTTGGTCTATAGGGCTGATACCTGATTCCATTTCCTGAATTATGGTCATGGGATCCTCATCCCGTGGGTTATCGGAAGTGAATAGGACCTTGTCGCTGAGCTGGCAGGCAATTTTTGCCATTACCGGCCTTTTTGTTTTGTCCCTGTTTCCACCACAACCTATCAGGGTGATCAGGGTTTCTCCTCCTGTCCGCAATTTTTGAATGGTTTTCAGGACATTTTCCAGAGCATCGGGTGTATGGGCATAATCGATAATGGCAGTGATGCCGGCATGTACGACCTGATCAAACCTTCCTACAGCTCCTTTAAGCTTGGATAATTGCCGCAAAACTTCTTCCTCCTCTTCTCCCAAAAGCATGGCAATTCCCAGTACTCCTAAAAGATTATAGGCGTTGAATTCCCCGATTAACCGGAACCATACCTGTTTTCCTTCCAGATCAAGCTCTAACCCATGGAGGGAATTACCTAGAATTTTTGCCTTGAAGTCTGCAGGGTATTTCAAACCGAAGGTGAATTTTCGGGCTTTACTGTTTTGTACCATGATCAAACCCCGCTTATCGTCGGCATTTACAAGCGCAAAGGCTTCCCTGGGTAATTCGTCAAACAATTTTTTCTTTGCCTCAATATAGGCATCAAAGCTACCGTGGTAATCCAGGTGGTCATGACTGATATTGCTGAATAATGCACCCGTAAATTGCAATCCGGCTGTTCTTTCCTGTACGATGGCGTGCGAACTGGCTTCCATGAAACAGTGTGTGCAACCCTCTTTCAGCATTTGGATGAGCAGCTCATTGATGGCTATGGCATCAGGGGTAGTATGGCTGGCAGGTATGGTCTTGTTGTCAATTTTATTTTCCACCGTAGAAATCAAGCCGCAGGTATACCCCAATTCGGAAAAAAGCTGGTGTAGCAGCGTTACCGTGGTGGTCTTACCATTGGTACCGGTCACTGCCACCAGGTTGAGTTTCCGGGAGGGGTTGCCATAAAAGTTAGCCGCCATAAGTCCCAGAGATTTTGGGCTGTTAAGTACTTGAACATAGGTAATGCCTTCCCGCAGGTTCTCGGGCATACTTTCGCAAACTACGGCTACCGCTCCCATATCCAGGGCCTTTTCGATAAAGTCATGCCCATTTACCTGAGTCCCTGGAAGGGCCACGAAAACTGATCCTTCCGTTACCTTCCTGCTGTCAAAGACCAATTGGTTGATATCCATTTCCATATCACCTTTGGTGGAGACCAGAGAAACTTTATACAATATGTCTTTTAACTTTTGGCTCAACTTAATGTTAATTTAATGATTTGATCTTTTCTGAATGAACTTCCCTTGTGAAGTGACTGGGAGGCAACCCTGCCTTTACCTGAAAACTCCACCCGTAATCCTTTATTTTCCAGAATGTAAATGGCATCTCTTAGTGTCATGCCTGTTACATCAGGTACCAAAGGGGCTTCAACTTCATTGCCTACCCAATGAATGGATTTGTTGGAAACAGTGGATTGGACCCAGGTTTCATCTCCCGCATAATGATTGGAAATGCCCATGCTGTTACAGATCATTCGCAACTCTTCAACATTTCCGGCCCGGATGTAAGGAAAGGTTTCTAGGTCGACTTTGGGCTGTTCCTTTGAGGAAGCCTTACTGTCTTGCATATCCATATCCTGGGCATAAATCTTGTCCGCGATTTCCCTAAACACAGGGGCAGAGATATCACCGCCATAGGCATTGAACCCTTTAGGGCTATCGATTACGATAATGGCACTGTATTTAGGCTTGTCTGCAGGGAAAAAGCCTGCAAAAGAAGTGAAATACTTTTGTGTGTACCTCCCGTTTTCCAGCTTTTGGGCAGTACCTGTTTTACCTGCAATACTGTATGTCTCATTTTTGATGTTCCTTGCAGTTCCCCTGTCTACTACTCCTTTCAAAAGGCTTTGCAGCTGTTGAATGGTTTTCTCAGAGGCGATGTTACTTTTGATGGTTTCCGGCCGGTATTTTTTTTCTATGGCATTCCCTCTGGAAATTTCCTTGACGATTAGAGGCTTTACCATGTCACCTCCATTGGCAATGGCATTGTAAAAAGCCAGGGTTTGCAGGGGAGTAATCTTCAATTCATAACCAATTGACATCCATGGGAGAGTGGTACCGTACCAGTCATTTTTTTCAGGATCCTTAAAATAGGGAATGCCTTCACCTTTCAACTGAAATCCCAATGGTTGATCCAATTTAATCTTTTTGATATATTCCATGAAGCGATGGGGCTGATGTCCGAAATGTTCGTGGACCATTTTTGAAATACCCACATTGGAGGACTTTTCAAACACTTCCCTAACTGTGAGTTTCCCATAGCCACCATTTCTGGCATCCCTCATATATCGGTCATAGAACTTATAGGTACCGTTTCCCGTGTCTATGCTGTCTTGCAGGTTGATTTTTCCCTCTTCCAGCAAGGCAAGCATGGAAAGCAGTTTAAAGGTCGATCCTGGCTCCGTTAGCCCTTGTTCACCTACAGCATAATTATAATATTCTCCGTATCCGTAGCCATTTTTGTTTTTTTGCAAATTGGCAATGGCTTTGATATGTCCGGTGCTGACTTCCATAACGATCACGGAGCCATAAGCAGCATCCTTATTCATCAACTGCCTGAGCAGGGCCGATTCTGCGACATCCTGTATGTTGACATCCAGCGTTGTGACAATATCGTAACCATCTGTAGGCTTGATGTCCTCGGCATCATGTAAGGGTTTCCAACTGCCTCCGGCTATTTTCTGAAACAAAGCCTCCCCATTTCTGCCTTCCAGGAAATCATTGAAACTGTATTCCAGACCAACCCCATATTGGTCTTCATTTAAAAAGCCCACTGTTCTTCCTGCCAGATTTTTAAATGGTCGGTACCTTTTATCGATTTTCTCAAAAATCACGCCTCCTCCCATTCTGCCTTCTCTGAAGACAGGCCAGGTCATCATTTCCAGTTTATCCTGGTAGCCGATTTGTTTTCTGTTTAAAATCAGGTATTTTTTTCCCTGATTCCGGGCATCCAGTATCATACGCTTATAGGCAGCAGCAGAGCGGTCCCTGTAAAACCCGGAAAGTTTGATAGCAAGACTGTCGATACCGGATTTTAAAACATTTTCCGAGCTGATATAAGGATCCATGGCTACCCTGTAGAATGGCAAGCTGGTGGCTAAAAGACTTCCGTTTCCGCTGTAAATATTGCCGCGGGTAGCTTTCACCGGACGGTATTGCAGGTTAATTTCTTCCGACATTTTCCGCCACCGGTCACCCTCCACCAATTGTATGGTGGCAATCCTGTAAAAAATAGCACCAGCGATCAGGGTTACCACCAAAAAGGAAACCCTGACACGGAGCAATATGGATTTTTTTATATTCACTTTTCCAAAACTATTTTTTGTGGTGGTTCTTCAATTTCGCCTATTCCCAAGGGTTGAATTTTCTTCGCAACTTCAGATTGCTTACTGGCATACATGTATTCTGCTTCCAGCGTGGTGACATCTGCACGCAGGTCTTCGACTTCCTGCTGCATGCGGTCGATTTTTCTAATGGTATTTTCTGCCTGGTGATTACTCCAGATATAAATCATGGCCAGAAAGGCAGCATACAAAAAGGGAGGTACCAACCTTACTGGCACATTTTCTCCCAATAGTCCACTCACATCCAGTCTTTGCTCCATGAATGTGAAAGGGTTGAACCATGATTTTTTTACTTTTCCCGTAGGTCTTATTGGTTTCTTAAAAGAATTCCGTCCCATAATCAGTTTTTTCTTGCAATTCTTAGTTTGGCACTCCTTGCTCTTTTATTCTCACCCACTTCTGATGCATCAGCAATTATGGCTTTCCGGCTTACCGGTTCCAAAGGCCGTACCGGATTTCCATAGAAATCTTTTTCCAATTCTCCATGGAGCTTTCCTTTGGCTATCATGTTTTTTACCATTCTGTCTTCCAGGGAATGATAACTCATTACCACCAATCGCCCTCCTGTTTTCAGCAAATCAATACTTTGATCCAGCATTTCTTCCAATGCAGCCATTTCCTGATTGACTTCTATCCGGATGGCCTGAAAGACTTGTGCTGCATATTTGGCATACTTTCCCTTTGGCGCATATTTGTCCAGAAGTTTTTTAAAATCAGGTATGCTCCCGAAGGGTGAGCCGGTCCTGCTGCTTACAATAGCTTTTGCCAGGGTTTTTGCATTCCTAACCTCTCCATACATCCCGAATACCCTGTGTAATTCCTCCTCTGAATAATTATTCAAAACGTATGCTGCCGTAAGTTCTCCCGATTGACTCATGCGCATGTCTAACTTTCCTTCAAACCGTGTGGAAAAACCGCGCTCAGCTTTGTCTATCTGGTGAGAAGATACCCCAAGATCAGCCAATATCCCATCCACTTTTGTTACTCCATATATTCTCAGATACCGTTTCAAATCCCTGAAATTGGCCATAATGAAGGTGAAGTTTTCATTTTCAGGTATATTACTGGCCGCATCCGGATCCTGGTCAAATCCATACAAATGCCCTTTGTCCAAATGCTTCAGAATTTCACGGGAGTGACCACCTCCACCAAAAGTGAGGTCAACATAGACTCCATTGGGATCTATGGCCAATCCTGAGATGCAGGCTTCAAGCATGACGGGGATATGGTATGCTGGATTATCCACTTTTACCTAAAAACTTTTTGTTCAAACTTTTGTAGGTAGCCTCCTCTTTGGCTGAAAATTCTTCATGTAGATCCGGGTTCCAAATTTCTATCTTGGTTCCTATTCCAATGACAGTGGCATCTTTTCCCAACTGGGCATGGCGGAGCATGTTTTTAGGAATGACAAACCTACCTGTTGCATCCAGTTCTACCGGAGACTCTCTTCTAAAGAAAGATCTTTTAAAGGCCCTGACCTCATCATCGGTATCGTCCAGGCTGGCCAATTTGCTATGGTCCTTTCGGACCTCTAGCATTGGAATCAATTCCAGACAGGGTTCCAAACCTTTACGCAGCATCATTTCCTGACCTAAGGATTCTGGTAATAATGCCTTCATTTTAGAAGGCAATACCAACCTGCCCTTAGCATCAAGTTTACATTCAAACTCACCGGTGAAAGATGCCATACCGCTACTACCTTAATTTATGATTACAAAAGTAGTAAATAGCCAAACACTTTTTACCACTTTGCCCCACTTTTTACCACATTCCTATAAAAGTATCCAAAACAAACTACAAACACAATTTTTTTAGCATAAAGTTATAATGCCTTTGAGGGTGCAAGCTGCTATGAATCAGCGTTTAAATACAGGTAAAAACCAGTCTGGAAGGCTATTTGACAAATAAATTGAAGTAGAAATACAATTAAAAGCGCTTGAAAGCAACTTGAGGATAAAAAGTGGGGAGGTTTCCCATAAAATTCAAAACAAAAGAAAAAATACCTGTTGAAGGTTATTTTTTTCTTTCTATCGTATAGGTCACCAGGGATGAAAGCGACGATTTATAGGTGGAATCCGGAAAATCAGCCAGCAGGTTTAGTGCTTCCTGGTAAAAATTATTCATGATATTTTGAGAATATTCCAGTCCTCCTGAATTTTTGACGAATTCAATAATTTCATTGACTGTTTTTTTGTTTTCGCTTTTATTCCGGATGAGGTAAATGATTTTTTTCTTTTCTATCCAGCTGGCTTTATTGAGGGCATAAATAAGTGGCAGCGTCATTTTTTTCTCCTTGATATCTATGCCTACAGGTTTTCCTACAACATCCTCTCCGTAATCAAAAAGATCATCTTTGATTTGAAATGCCATACCGACTTTTTCACCAAAAAGCCGCATTTTTTCGGTATTTTCCTTATTGGCACCGGCAGTGGCTGCACCTACTGCACAACAGGAAGCAATCAGGCTGGCCGTTTTTTGCCGGATGATGGTATAATAAACTTCTTCTGTAATATCCAGTTTCCTTGCTTTGGAAATCTGCAATAGCTCCCCTTCGCTCATTTCTCTTACCGCATCGGAAACTATTTTCAGCAATTCAAAATCATTGTTTTCCACACTCAAAAGCAGGCCTCTGGACAAAAGGTAATCCCCCACCAAAACGGCTATTTTATTTTTCCAAAGGGCATTGATGGAGAAAAAACCCCTACGGTAATTGGCATCGTCCACTACATCATCGTGTACCAGGGTGGCCGTATGCAAAAGTTCAATCAGGGCAGCACCCCGGTAAGTTGCTTCAGTTATGTTTCCGCTTAGGCCAGATGTCAGAAAAACAAACATGGGACGCATTTGCTTGCCTTTTCTCCGTACAATATAGCTTGTGATATGGTCCAGCAATTTGACCCTACTCTGCATAAAAGAGCGGAATTTTTTCTCAAAATCAGCCATTTCTATGGCTATAGGTGCTTGTATCTGCTGTAAATCCTGCTTCATTGATTTTTTGGATGCTGCAATATTACGATCTATTCCATCATTGACAAAACTGCCTTCTTGATTATTCTGTTTAATGAATTTTATTTTTGGTTATCTTTGACCAACCAAATGACATTCTCTTGACAGACGACTATATCAAACATCAGTATGCCCCCATTCTACCTAAAAAGGACGAGTGGCCTGTGGTGAAGCTGAGCAAAAGCAGAAAAGAATTTATCCAGCAAGTAGTAGCGTCAAGTAGAGAAAGGATCAAAAGCCTGACAGGTAACCAGTTGCAGGCATTGAGGGAAGAATTGGAATTGACGCTCTACAGGGAAAGGATGAGAATCAAACAGAATCCCTGGCTTGTGGATCCAGAGGATGAGGCGGTATTTTGGTCTAAAGTGAAATCAGCACTTTTGGTCATAGGAGCCGATCAGCAATCCTTGGAAAATGAAAAAAAAGAAAAATATTATGAGGTTCTAAGTTCCATCACGCTCCGGTATGCAGAAGAAATTGCCAGTAATTTCAAACACAGCCATTATAAAATGACCCGAAGCATTGTTACTTTCGGCTTTTCAAGGCTATTGAATACTGCCAGGGTAAAAGGCTTTAAATCTGTTTTCAGCAATCAATATAGCCTTCAGGATAAAATTCAGATCATTGGAGAGACAGATCAGCTCAGGGAGTTGGCATCCAAGGGTACCATAGTGATGGTGCCTACCCATTTCAGCAATCTGGACAGCATATTAATAGGATGGACCATCAACACCCTTGGACTTCCTCCTTTTATTTACGGTGCGGGATTGAATTTATTTAATATCCAGATTTTCGCTTATTTCATGAACGCTCTGGGAGCTTACAAGGTTGATCGGCGAAAAAAGAATCTGGTTTATCTGGAAACATTGAAAACCTACTCCCGGGAAGCCATTCAGTTTGGTTGTCACAGTCTGTTTTTTCCAGGTGGAACCCGTTCGAGAAATGGAAACATAGAATCTAAATTGAAGCTGGGATTACTGAGTACGGCTATTGAGGCGCAGCGGGCCAACTATCAGAATGGGGACAAGGAATTTGGAAAGGTTTTTATCGTTCCTGTTACCATAAATTATCATTTTGTATTGGAAGCCCCGAGCCTAATTCATGACCATCTCAATTTCACTGGGCAGGAAAGGTATTACCATGAATCAGATGAGTTCTCTACCTCTTATAAAATTTCTAAATTCCTTGTCAAGTTTTTTACCAAAGGTTCTGACATATCGGTATCTATAGGAAAGGCCATGGATATACTGGGCAACCACGTGGATGTGGAAGGAAACAGCAGGGATAAGCAAGGCAGGGCCATAGATTGCAGGGATTATTTTTTATCCAATGGCAAAGTCACCGTAGATTTACAAAGGGAGGAAGAGTACACCAAAAAGCTGGGGCGGCGAATAGTAGAAGAATTTCATAAAATCAACCGGGTTTTTAGCAGCCACCTGGTGGCTTTTACCGCTTTTCGCCTGATCAAAAAGGCCAATAAGAAGTTGGATTTATTTAGCTTGCTGAGACTACCGGAAGAAGACATTTATCTATCCTATGAAACCTTCAGAGCTGCCACAGCGGAGGTTTTGGAATGTATCCAGAAATTGCGGCAGGAAGGAAAACTGCACATGGCACCGCATTTGGAAATGCCCTTGGAAGAAATTATCAGGCATGGCTTGGAAAATGTCGGCATGTACCATGCCAAAAGGCCATTGATTCGCAATGAGCAAGGGCATATAGTGACGGAAGATATTAGTTTATTGTATTATTACCATAACAGACTGGATGGCTATGAATTGGAAAAAATCATCTAAAATCAAACCCATTGGTGTTATTGGTATCGGTAGTTTTGGTGCAGCCATTGCCAATTTGCTGGCTGAGAAAAACGAAGTATTGGTTTATGCCAGAGATCAGGGAGTAGTTGACGCAATCAATGAACAGCACATGGTGAAAAACCGAAAATTGGAAGAAAAGATCCAGGCTACCAGTGATCCGGAAATGCTCTGCGAAGTTTGTGATATTATGTTTCCCATGATCCCTTCAGCTGCTTTCAGAGAGGTAATGGTTCAGTTTGCGCCATACCTGCATCCCTATCATTTTTTAATTCATGGGACCAAGGGACTATCGTTGAATTTACCAAAAGGGAAAAATCTGGAAAATATTCATCAAATCAAGCGGGAGAATATTTGTACCATGAGCGAAGTGATCCTTCAGGAAACGGTGGTGGAAAGGATCGGTTGCCTGGCGGGGCCTAATTTGGCAAAGGAATTATTGGAAGACCAACCCGGAGCAACTGTCATTGCCAGCCGATATGACGAGGTGATCAGTGAGGGACAGCGCTTGTTGAGGTCAGATAATTTTCAGGTCTATGGCAATTCGGACATAGTAGGGGTGGAGCTTTCCGGAGTGCTGAAGAATATTATAGCCATCGCAGCAGGAGCACTCTCAGGAATGGGCCTGGGCGACAATGCCAAAGGTTTGCTGGTTTCCAGGGGAATGGTGGAGATGATCTATTTGGGAAATGCCATGGGGGGAGAGACCAAGTCCTTTCTGGGCCTGGCAGGGATTGGAGACCTTGTCACTACCTGCAATTCCACGCTTTCCAGAAACTACACCCTGGGCTTCAGACTGGCAAGGGGAGAGACCCTGGATGACATCGTATCAAACATGGAAGAGGTAGCGGAAGGCATCAATACCGTAAAACTGATCAAGCTTTATCTGGAATCCACAGACACAAGAGCACCCATTACAGAAAATTTGTACAAGGTGCTTTTCGAAGACTTTAAAGTGGAAACGGCACTGCAATACCTGATGAAATACCCGATTTACACAGATATAGATTTCTTATGATCTACATCCAGAATATGCGCAGCTTCTGCGCTGATTCTATCCAGTGTTTGTTTTTGGATGTATTTCTTTTGGTCTGTTTGTTGAATTTGGCTTCTCCGACAAAAGTAACTATGAATGGCTCTTCTTGGATCATTGCTCCCGTTTTTGGTGCCACCGTGCCAGGCATGGGAATTAAATATAAACACAGATCCTGCAGGAGCGTTGATGATAATTTCTTCCGGATGTGGATCCATGGGGTCTGCCATGACATCCTGAGGCAGAGCAGATTTTAAATGCGTTCCGGGCACTATCCGGGTAGCCCCGTTTTCCTGGCTGAAATCATCCAGAAGCCAGATGGAATTGCACACCATAAAATCATTTTTGGCAACTGCCTCCGGCCAGTCTACATGTAATTTTTGTAAGCCGGCACCTGGCAGTGCAGCCCGGTAATTCAATGAAGACAACTTGAAATCCGCATTTAAGACAAAAGCAATTGCTGCTAAAACTTTTGGGTGGGTGTAAAAGATATCAAATTCTTCCCCTTTATTGACCAGATCACCTAGTCTGTGGGCGCCCGGCTCTTTGGAATGTCTGATATTGGGCGATTGCACCAGTTCAATACCCGCCTGATCTCCCTCTGATTCCAATAGTTTTTGGGCCCTGATGCGAATGCGATTCAAATGTTCATCTGAAAGCAATTTCCCTAAATTAACGTATCCGTTCTCACTTAATGTTTTTTTCTCATCCGGTGAAAGAAGGTCCTGTTCAACACCCATTTTTTGTAGTACTTGATCCATGGTTATTCGGGGGGGTAAGTTTTTATTTATAAACACCTAAAACTGCAATTGAAATACTCCGTGAAAGCAGGTAATTGCTGCTGCATTCTTTCAACCGGATTTCCGGAAACCAGCCGAAAGTACCTACAAAGGGATTCAATTTGAATTAAATATAAGATTAAAGGTCAAAAATCCCAAAGCCTTATTCCAGTCTTTTAAGTCTGCTCAATAGTGGGGGGTGAGAGTAATTCACAAATACATATAGGGGATGCGGGTTGATATTGGACAGTGTTTTTACGGATAAGGTTTTGAGGGCCTCAGCCAGCGGCTGTCCGGCATAAGTAGATTTGGCAAAAGCATCCGCCTCAAATTCATTGTTTCTACTCAGGCAATTCATGAAAATACCAAGAACGGTAGAAATGGGAGAAAATAGCATGGTAAAACCGATGATATTCAGGTGAATGGCCATTTGATTTCCCCCCAGTGCATAACTTATCTGTTCGCTGAATATAAAAAGAGAGAGGATGAACAACATGATCCCAGTCTGTAAAATGCCGGTAATCATCCCGGTTCTGATATGCCCTTTTTTATAATGCCCGATTTCATGGGCAAGGACAGCAACCAATTCTTCGGGGGTATGTTGTTCAAGCAGGGTGTCGAATAAAACGACTTTTTTTCTTTTCCCAAAACCTGAGAAAAAAGCGTTTGCCTTAGAGGACCTTTTGCTCCCATCCATTATGAAAACATTTTCCAGGGGGAAACCTACAGACCTGGCATAATCCATGATCTTGTTTTTAAGTTCCCCTTCTTCCAGTGGAGTAAGTTTATTGAATAGGGGGAGTATCAGCCCGGAGTAAAACATGTTGACAAACACCATAAAAAGGGCGGCAATTATCCAAAATATCCACCAGAAATCCCGTCCAATTTCCAAAATCAGCCAAACCAATACAAAGAGCAACGTTCCGCCGACAATGATGGATAAAAGGTAGCCTTTGATTTTATCAGCAAAAAAGGTTTTCACGGTGGTTTTGTTGAACCCAAAGTCCTCTTCTATTTTGAAAGTATGGTAATAATCAAAGGGTATAGACAAAATGTCTGAGCCAATAAAAAGAATCCCGAAGTAAACTATAGATAAAGGGATGTGGGAGAGGCCGAATTGCCTGAGCCATTCATCAAGATAGCCAAAAAAGCCAAAAGCAATAAAAATCAGGGTAAGTATAAAACTAAATCCACCTGTAAATAAACCAAAAGTATAATTGGTTTGCTGGTATTTTCTGCTTTCCTTCAATTTATCGGGACTCAGGTATTGATCCAGTGTCCCGGGAACGTCCCCAATCTTTCGGCTAATGTTTAGGTAATTGATGGTTTTATCAAAAATGAAAGTAAGGGTAATGATCCCCATCAAAAGGTATTTTATAATTTCCTGGTCCATGTTGCAAACTTATTAAAATTTGGGACAAGGAAGAATGGTATCTCTTTTTCTGGGTGCTCCGGGATTGCTTGGAGGGAAAATGTAGGATATGCTGATTTCGTGGGCTCCTCCCGACTGAATGCCCAATTGGGAAACGGTATAATCGAAACTGTAACCCACATTTAAACCAGATGGCAGGTTGAAGCCGACCATCATTACCAGGGCGTCCCGGTTACTTTGGTTTTCTATAGGCTTGTAAGGCAATCCCCTGTACCAAAGGCCAAAAACAATGGGTTCCATATATATGTAGGCACCCAGATCCAGTTGTTCAAAAGGACCTTGCCGCTTGTAATTGATGGTAGGCGTAAAATACCGCTGTTTGTATGTATGGGTAAAATCCCGCCTTGGCGCACCTCTCCCAAGGGAAATCCGGTAACCTGTATGAATGGAATATTTGATGGGTAACCTGCTGATCCCCTCCTCAATAAAGCTTTGATTGGGTTGGTTGACATGATGCGTGGAGAGACCAAACCAAAAATCTTCTGTAAAGATCAATCCCCCGAAAGAAAGGGACAACAGGTTTACCGGTTCACCGAAGCCCTGCAGGTCATTGCCGGGTAGTATGGGTCCAAATGGATCCGAGGGATTGATTTGGTTGGCAAAGACCAGATTTTCGTAAAATCCTATATCCCTTCGCATATAACTGGCCTGAAATCCCGGTCGAAGGTACAGGTTATCGGCCAGTTTTAATTCGTAAGAAAACAAGCCTGAAACATGAGTAGATCTTAAACCGGCAGCACCTTCCACGTCGTTGGTTACCAGAAATCCGATTCCTGTGTTGTATTCTTCTACAAATGTATCACCATACGCGGAGAAAGTCGTAAAGCTAGCCTCCAGTCCGGGCCATTGGCTCCGGTAATTGACCCCCACCCTTGTGGCTATTTCTGATCCAGCGAATGCAGGGTTGAGGTACAAGGGAGCCGCATAGTATTGACTATATTGGGGATCCTGCCCAAAAGAGGTCAATGCAACTAGCATTGCTAGTAGCGTTAAAAAAACTGTATTTAATTGTGACTGAAACAAAGATTTATTCGTTTATTGAATACCAAACAGTTTATAAACGTTTTGCTGCTTCCTTGGGTATGTAAAGCAGCGTGTAAATTATGAAATCTAACTATTTTAACACCATATTTGATTTTATTTTTAAAGCAATATTTTTATTTATTGGTCTGAATGTCCCCTTGATGGGGTATTCTCAGGGTTTTAATGACAATGAGTGGATCTTTGGATATTGTGAAGGGGGAGAAAACAATTATATTTCTTTTGGAAAAGATGGGAGGGCTCAGGTAGCCACCCTTCCCGGAAATATTACTCTGGGCAAGAATAACGCTGCCATGGCCATTGACCCCATCACTGGAGAAATCCTTTTCTACACAGACGGAGCACTGGTATACAATTACCTCAATGATGCCATGCAGGGCGTAGTGGGTGAGTTAGGGGGAATGGAGACTGAGCGGCAATCAGTAGCCATAGCCTCCCTGGATTTTGATCCAAACCCCGGAGGAGCGAAGGAATTTTATATTTTCTATATCAGTCCGGCAGGGCAGCTGGAGTACAGTTTGGTTGACATGAACGAGCAGGGGGGTGCCCCTTTGAATCAGCCTCCTGCAGGAGCAGTTTCTGCGGGCGGCACCATTGGTAATGCTACAGGAGCCATTTTGGTAGTCAAATCGGGAAGTTCCCCCAATTATTTATTGAGTGTTGAAGGTGGAAATTTGATTTCCCGTAGGTTGGAAGATTTGCAGGGTGAGTTTACAGAAACAGCAACTTTGTCCCTTGATGCGGACCCTGCTTCCATATTTTTTGATGAAGCATCGGAGACCCTTTACCTGATACCGGCAGGAACGGGTGAGGATATTCTGGCTGTTCCATTTGATCCGGATTCAGGTTTATTTGGAACGCCAGAACCCATTGAAGGCACAGGAGGTACAGATTCAATAGGTGGGGTTTCTGTTTCTCCGGAAGGAGATTTTTTGTATTATTCCCGGGGAGATGAGTTGTTTCGGATTTTTATCAATGAAGAGGAGATTGATCCTGAATTAGACCCATCCGAAATCCCTGAAGCCGGGCCGGTTAATCTACCCCTGGCCAATGAGATTCATAGCATATACGATCTCAAGTATGGACCAGATGATCAGCTGTATTACATCTATGAAGAAGTAGAGGGAGGCCCTCAATACGTTGGAAGGGTGACCAATCCCGACGAGTGGATCCTGGCAGGTGTGGATATAGAGGAATTACCCTTCAATGGTGCAGATTTTTGTGGTACGGTTTTCCCCCAATTTGCACCAACTTCAGATGTAAACCCCATGGCCGATTTTACCTGGCAACCGGAAATGCCCTGTATGAACAATCCCCTGCAGCTTACCAGTATGGTTAGCCCTTTGAACTACCAACCGGTAAGTTTCGAGTGGGAGATCTTGCCTCCCCTTACGGATGAAGAAGGCGAAGAAATTGAGATGGATCTGAATGCAGAACACCTTCTTCTTCCCAGGGACGCTACCTCCGAACAACAAGTCACTGTAAATCTTACTGTTACCTACGCCAATGGCGAAACCAGTAATGTAACCAAAAACATAACATTTACTGAAAATAACCTTACTGTTCAGTTTAATCCTGCCGATACCACCCTTTGTGACCCTTCCTGTCTGGATCTGATGCCATTGGTTGAGGCCCAGAGTGGTGAAGAGGGTGGTGGTCAGGGTGGCGGCCAGCCAGGCGGGGGTGGAGGTATAGGTGGTATACCCGGGACAGGACAACAACCCGGAGGAGGACAGGGCCAACAACAACAAAACTATGAATACTTTTGGTCGAATAAGCGGGAAGAAGGTTGGGGGCCAGAAGCACCAAACGAAATTTGCAGACCCGGATTTTATTGGGTGCTTGTACGGGAGCAGGGATCCAGTTGTTACGCCTATGCCAGTATCCGGGTGAAAATGTGGGATGTGGAAGACCAGTCTAACAATATCTGGTACTTTGGAGATGGTGCAGGCCTGGATTTCAATCCTGATCCCGACGACCCGGATGCGCCTACACCCAGGCCAATAGAAAACCCTCATCCCCAAAATATTCCTGCAGGAGTCACCACCGTTTCAGACCAGGCTGGTCAGGTGCTTTTTTATACCGATGGCCAAACCGTATGGGACCTGAATGGCAACCCCATGCAAAACGGAGAAGATATAGGTGGAGATAACATTTCTACAGGTAGTGTGCTTGCAATTCCAGTAGCTTCAGATGAAACTTTATATTACCTTTTCACCACCCAGCAGGGTGCGGGTGGTGAAAATGAGGTAAAGTATTCATTGGTAGATATCAAAGGGGATAATCCGGATGGTATAGGCAATGTGGTCACAAAAGATAATTTTTTGTTCAGTCCGAGCACGGAGCATGCCACAGCCTTTAATTCCGGAGATACTACATGGGTAGTATTTCACGAAAAGGGCAATGATACCTTTAGGATGTATCCTGTTTCCAGTGAAGGGATTGGTCAACCTGTTTTTAATTCGATTGGCGGCAACCATGATTTTGGAGATGGCATCGGGACAATGAAACTATCCGGTGACGGCTCCAAACTGGCTGTGGCCTATTCAGAAGGAGGAACCAATAAGGTGGATATTTTCGACTTTGACCAAAGTACCGGTGAATTGGAAATATATGCAAGCCTGGATTTGGGTAGTGATGGAGATATCTATGGATTGGAGTTTTCCTCGGATGCAAGCAGGATATTTGTTTCTTACAGAAATGGTGGCCCGGGAGTGGAGGAATTTTACATCCAGGAAACAGAGGCAGGAGATGAAGATGACCCGGATAGCCCGGATACTTCTGCCTGCTCGGAATGCTTTGTTAATGCAACAGATCAGGATGCCATTGAGAGCTGTATTCTTGATAGCAGAGCTACTGTGTCAGGAACAGGTGGTCTGGATTTAGGAGCAGTTCAAATTGGTCCTGATGGTCAGATATATGTGGCAGTTGTAGGGTCAAACCAGATTGGTCAGATACAGATTGGATCTGGGTGTAACCCCTCCACATTTAACCAGAATGCAGTGGATGCCATGCCCGGAACCAGTAATCTGGGTCTGCCGGCCTTTGTTCAAAATTCAGGCAGCAATATACCCGATCCCAGTCTTAATGGTCCTGACAGACTTTGCTTGAGTGATGAAGAAGGGGCTGTTGGATTGTTTGAAGGGGGAGGAGAACCGGATATAGATACCTATAACTGGACCATTTTCAACGAGGATGGAGAAGTGGTGGACGAATTCCTAAATGGAGGAGAGGATTTTCAGGATCTGGAATATGCTTTTGACACGGTAGGGGTATTTACCGTACAACTGGAAGTTGACCGATGCGGGACACCCTGGGAGGAGGTTTTTTCTATGGAGGTGGAAGTATTGGCCTCGCCTGAAATCATCCTTCCTGATGAGGTGTCACTTTGTGGTGATACAAAGAATTTAGTGGCTGTGGATCCGGAAGATCCACGCTTGTCTGAATATGAATTTATCTGGGAGAATGCGGCAGGGGAAATTATTGGAGATTCCAATGAACTGGAAGTGACAGAAGAAAGTATATACACCGTAACGGTATCTTATGCCCTGCCGGCTGGTGCGGATGATGAGGTATTTGAAACCTGCCCGGTTACCCAATCGGTATTCGTTGGTCCTCCCTTTGAATTTGAACTGGAGCAGTCCGCAGAAGAGGTTTGTTATGGTGAGGATGTTACCTTCAATCCGGACACACCTGTTTCCGGACTATGGTCCATAAGGCCGTCGGGAGGTGGTGATTTTGAGGTGTTGGGAGATACTCAGGTGCTGGAAATCAATACAGGAGATCTGGAGGGACCAGGCTCATTTGATCTCTTGTTCCAGGCCCGGGACCCACAAGACAGCACCTGTACGGTGGAGAGAACAGCCAGTTTGTTGGTTAACCCCGTTCCCGAATTTATAATTGAAGCCATAAGTCCTGCTCAAAGTTGTGAGATAGGAGATGGTAGCATTCTTTTGGAAGCAGGCACTCCTTTGGACAGTTTGGTGTCTGAGGATACAGATGAAATTTTTCTGGACCTTCAGGCGGGTGAAGAAATTGAGTTCACTGCTCTTGCTCCGGGGACTTATACTTTTACGGCTTATTCAGGCGGGTGTCCTGCTTCCCAGGTGGCGGTAATCGAAAATGCCAGCCCTCCTTCAGATACAGTTTATGATGTTGAAGTTGCTCCTGAATCCTGTACGGAAAATGGTGTCCAGGAGGGGGCGGTTTCCATTTTCTTTAACAATGGTCCTGCTTCTGGCAGCTATCGCATTCAAAACCTGACAACAGGAGAAGAATTTGAAGCGACTTTTGCAGGTGAAGACAGTATTCAGGTGGATTTGCCTCAGGGGGAATACCTGGTGGAAGTCACAGATTTGGGAGGCTGTGCAGTCCCTGATCCGGAAATATATTCCATCGGCACCGGAAATGAGGCTGAGGTAGTTTTGAGTAGTCCGGGTTTATGTGGGGGAGTTTTGAGTACCGAAATCATTGCTGAAGCGGATTTTTCTCAGGTTGAGCAGATTGAGTGGTATTATCAGGTAGGAGCAGGAAGCACAAGGATTGTGGGAGAATCGGATTCTGTTTTGGTAGTTGAAAATCCGGGTACTTACGAGATTCGTTTGCTTAGCTCAACCGGATGTCTGCTTGGGTCGGAATCCATAGAAATTATTTTTTCCGATGCCACGCCCCCTGTACTGTTGGATAATTATGAAATATGCAATTCAACAGGAGACTTGGTTACCCTGGATGTGGGGATTTGGGCATCCTATGAATGGTACAGGGATGAGGTGCTGGTTAGCGAAGAACCGGCATTTGTTCCTGAATTGGCCGGTTCCTACGAGTTGAGGGTTATGGATGAAGCAGGCTGTGATTTCACTATAAATTTTACTGTAGAAGAAATTTGTGATATTGACGTTAGGTTTCCCAATGCCATCAGGCCGGACGATCCAAACAGGAATTTCGTAATTTATACCCAGGGACAGATAGACACATTGGTGGTTTATATCTACAACCGGTGGGGAGAATTGGTTTATTTTTGTGAAGAGACCAATGTTGCCGAAAACGTGTCCGTATGCAGTTGGGATGGAATAGTCAATGGAAAAAAAGTTCCAGTGGGAACATATCCTGTGGTTGTGAAGTTTACCAACGAAGAACAAATGATTGCAAGAACCTTAAGAGAAGCCATAGTAGTAATAGATTGACGATGATAGTATTGATTTCACCCGCAAAAACACTGGATTACAGTACCACAGAAATAGGATTGATATCCCAACCAGCATTTCAAAAGGAAACCAAAGAACTGGTTGGGATTTTGAAAAAAAAATCAAGTAAAGCGATACGTGAACTCATGCATGTGAGTGATAATATTGCCCGGCTGAATGAAGAACGGTATCAGCAATTTGGGGATGAATTTACCATTGAAAATTCCAAACAGGCTCTTTTGGCATTTAAAGGAGATGTTTACACCCATATAGATGTGGATGCTTTTTCGGAAGATGAATTTGCCTTTGCCCAGGAGCACCTCAGGATATTATCCGGACTTTATGGACTTCTACGGCCTATGGACCTTATTCAACCATACCGCCTGGAAATGAAAACAAAACTAAAGAATAAAAAAGGGAAGGATTTGTATGGTTTTTGGGGAAATAAAATAACCGCTGCTATAAATGAAGCAGCAGCTGGTGCGCCGATTATTAATTTGGCCTCAAAGGAATATTTCAAATCAGTAAACAGGAAAGCACTGAAGGCCAGAGTAATTGAAATTGTTTTTAAAGAATTTAAGAATGGGGATTACAAAAATATAGGCATTTTTTCCAAGCAGGCCAGAGGGATGATGACTGATTTTATCATCAAAAATAAAATCGAAAATCCGGAAGAATTGAAAACATTTCATCAGGAGGGATACGAATTTGCTGCGAATAAAAGTGGAACTGATGAGTGGGTTTTTGTTCGGTAATTGAAGAATTAGCTATTGGAAAAGGCAATTAATTCAGAAAAGCAAAAAACTGGTACCATATATGTTATCCAATTCCCTGGTCTGATTAATTTTACCTGATTTATAAATTTTGCCCAATATGTCGGTGCCAAAAAAGTTTGCAACTGCTTTATTTGCTGTATCCATGGTACTGGTTTTTACCATTGGTATTACCTCAATGAAAATACCGGCATCTTTGCGTGTAGAACCAAATCTGCAAGGTCCTGAAGGGGTTTGCCTGAATGGGGCTTTTGCCTACGGGGATTTTTCTGCGGGAGGTGACCCGGCTACAGATCGGTATATATGGAGTATCCTCGATGCTTCCGGTTTTGAAATTTTTTATGAGTCAGGAGGGGCTCAGGCTCAGGAAATTACTTTCCCATTCACTTCCACCGGGGTTTTTGATGTAAGCCTGAGGGTGATCCGGGGAGATAATCAAAACTATTACCAGGAAACCCTTTCCGTGAGTGTGGAAAGAGGACCCTCCTTTGTTTTGCCGCCTGATGTGGTTTTTTGTGGCAATGATCCGGTTACCCTTCAGGCACTAGACCCCAATGATCCAAATTTTTCCAGATATACCATTGAGTGGCTGAACCCAGCAAATACTGTTTTAGGTACGGGAAATACTTATATCGCCACCGAACCAGGAAGGTATTACGCTAAAGTGAGTTCAGTAGCTTGCGAAGCTGTGGCGACTACCTTTGTCGGTCCTTCCATAGCGGTAAATGTGGCTTCATCGGCTCAGGTGGCCTGTTTGGGCAGTACTGTTAGCTTTCGTCCTGATGCACCTTATCTGGCTTCCTGGGCTTACAGTAAAGATGGTCAGCAGGGAAGGACTTTTATTGAAAATGCTTACGAGTTAAATCTGAATACTGATAACCTTGAGGGATTGGGTAATTACACGATTTTTTTCAGCGTAGAAGATCCTGAGCGACCAGGTTGCAATGTGGAGAAATCTTTTCCACTTGAAATAAGGCCCGCTCCGGATTTTACATTAAGTAAAATAAGCGATGCTGAAAGCTGTGCCATAGGGAATGGCGTTTTTGAGATTACCGCCAATACTGCCATTTCATCGATTACCATTTCTGGCGGGCAGCCTGAAACCATCAATCAAATTCCTGAAAATGGAAAACGGACCATCACAGACCTTGATCCCAAAGTCTATACCGTCACTGCAACCGTTGGTACTTGTACAATAAGCAAGTCCATAAGCATAGAAAATGAAAACCCTGATGAAGGAATAGATTTTGATGTCAGTTCATCTCCTTCCAGTTGTACTGCTTCAGGTGCAGGGAGAGGCCTGCTTCTTTTGGATTTTAAAGGCCTTTCGGTTTCAGGCTCCTACCGGATTTCCTCACAGGACGGAGACATCTTTCAGGATGATTTTCAAAATCAAACACAAATTGAGGTAGAGGTGCCCAAAGGGAATTACCGGGTAGAAGTAAGTGATAATGATGCCTGTAGCAGCACTAAATCGCAAGTTTATGAAGTGGAGGGCCCCAATCAGGTCGGTTTTTCTGTCCCTTCCACGCTTACAGTCTGTGAGCGGTATGAGCTTGTGCCACAAACCGGACAGGACCTTAGCTTTACTTTAATTGATCCGTCCGGCAATGAAGTCAGTCGGGAAGCTAATGGGAGTTTCGCTATTGATCAAACTGGAAGCTACAGGCTTACTGGCCGTCCAGCGGACCCCGACTCACCATTGTGTCCCAGAACGAGAGTTTTGGAAGTAACCGTAAATGAGCCCTTGGAGTACGATTACAGCCAGCGTGTTATTGATTGTTTCGGAAATCAGATTTTTAGTGCAGAGTTATTTGATAATAATCCCGGAGATGTAATTATTCGGTGGATGTCAGCAGATCGGACCATATTGGGCAGAGAATTGGAGTTTTTCCCCCCTACCACTGGTACATTTTTGTTGGAGGTTCAGCCTCGGTCGAGCAGCAGTTGCCCTGTGAATCCCATTTCATTTGAAGTGAGTATTCAGGCCAATGATGGCTCGGTTTATATCGAGGGATCGCCCTTGTGCAGTGGTGATTCTTTTACCCGGTTGCAGGCTGTCGTTTCCGGAGATCCTGGCAACAAGGTGGAATGGTATAAGATTGATCCGGAGTTGGGTAATACCTGGCTTTTTGAATTGGATGGTCAAATGGAAATTGAGGTTGAAGAACCCGGCGTTTACGAAGTTGTTTTGAGAAATGAAATAAACTGCAGGTTGGAAAGTGCGGTTTACGAAGTTGCCCAATTTGAGGCGCAAGGCCTTGATTTGGCAGATAGTTATGTTTTGTGTAGTGCTGAAAATATCAGCCCTACCATATCACCGGGAGAGTTTGCATCTTATTCCTGGTCTTTGGAGGGAACAATAGTCAGTGATACTCCTAGTTACAGACCCACCTCGCCTGGAACCTATGAACTTACGGTCATTGACGATAATGGCTGCGAGCAGGTAGTGTCCTTTGTGGTGGAGGAGGGATGCGAGGTATTGGTAAGGTACCCCAATGCCCTAATCCCGGGAGATCCTCAAAGGGATTTTAAACTATTTGTCGATGAAGATATAGATTGGGTAGAAATATTTATTTACAATAGAAATGGTGCCCTGGTTTATCACTGTGAAAGCCAGAATGAAGATGGATCACTTTCGGTTTGTATTTGGGATGGAATGGTAGACGGGAAACAAGCTATTTCAGGTAGTTATCCGATGATTGTTAAATACAGGAGTGAGGTTTTGGGTTTGGATAAAACCGAGAAAAGATCCGTCACGGTTATTGGTAATTGATATAATTGGGTGGCGTGATGTTTTGGAGCCTGAGGTAGACGATCATCTGGGCCCTATGGTGGCTTACATGGTCTGCCAACAAAAGGAGGAATTGTCTTCTGGTGCGTGTAAAATCGGCATAGCTCCCTTTTTCATCTAGTCTTTCGGGATCGAAAGTAGCTATCAATCGTTTTGCACGATCGAATTCCTTTTCAGCTATCCGAATCATTTGTTGCTTGGTTTTTCCTTCGGATTTAAATTCTTCCCACCGAATGCCAGATTCCCGGCCATCAAATTTGCTAAAGGCATGCCAGTCAATTATCAGGGCCACATGCATTAATTGTTCCGCAAAATTCATCCCTTCTTCATAGACTTTTTCATGGTATTTATCTTCAGGCATGGCTTCTGCCACGGCAAGAAAATATTTTTTGGAATTCTCCCATCTTTCCAAAAAATCCCTTAGAAATGGATCTTCCTGTCCAATGCTCATAAAAACAAAAGCATTCATCAGGAATAGGATAAAGGTCACTTTAACTTTCATGGTTATTTTTGATTATTGTACACCATATGTTTTAACATTGGTTATTTAAGTAATACTTTAAATCCGCAACATAACACTTTAATCAACTGATTAATCGGGGTAAAAACCTGTCAGGTTTCCTCCACTCAAAGTTTGATGTTGGTTGAATATCAATATAAACCTGACAGGTTTGCGGATTTTGGATAATAAATTAATTGAAAATAGCAATTTAAGCTTACATTTAATAATTGGAGATCATGAAAACATTCTGGGACGAAAGGTATAAAGATGAAAAATATGTCTATGGAGAAGCTCCTAATGCATTTTTTGCTTCAAGACTGTCAGGGCTAAAACCGGGAAAATTATTGTTACCGGCGGAAGGTGAGGGCAGGAATGCCGTCTTTGCAGCCAAATCCGGCTGGAAGGTGCAGGCGTTTGATTGGAGTGAGGAAGGATTAAAAAAGGCAGAAAAGCTAGCGGATAGAGAAAAGGTACACATTTCCTATCAAGTGGGTGCCATGGAAGAAATCCACTACGAACCAGAAACCTTTGATGCCCTGGGCCTGATATTCGCTCATTTTCCGGTAGCTAATCGCAGGGTTTATCATCAGAAACTTAGTGATTTCCTAAAACCGGGAGGATATTTAATCTTGGAGGGCTTCAGCAAGGCCCATCTGCAGTTCAATACTGAAAACCCGAAGGCAGGAGGGCCAAAAAATGAAGGAATGCTTTTTTCACTGGAAAATATTCGAAACGATTTCCCTGATTTTGACTGGGAATTGCTGGAAGAAGTACATGAAGAACTGAATGAAGGTGCATTTCATGTAGGTAAGGCAGCATTGATCAGGGCATTTGGAAGAAAGAAAAAGACCAATTAAAAAATGAATAGTATGAATTTACTTTACAGGCGAATTAAATTACTTAACTTCTTATTTTTATTGTTTTTTTATTCTTGCACGGGACAGCGTGGATATGAGAATGCAGTAACGGATTTTCCCTATGAAGAATGGACGATTGAGGACTTCCGTCTAGGTTATGAAGACGGATCCCTTTCAGTCAGGGAAGTGGTGGAGGCCTACCTCAAACGCATTGCCGAGATCGATCAGTCAGGCCCGGAATTAAAATCGGTATTGCAGGTTAATCCTGATGCACTGGCTATAGCTGATTCACTGGATCAATTGCGCATTGAAGGCAACGTTACCGGGATTTTATTTGGGATACCTGTATTGCTTAAAGATAATCTGGATACCCATGACAAAATGGCTACTACCGCAGGATCCAGGGCATTGGCAGGCTCTATGCCCCTGAAAGATAGTTTTGTAGCCAAGAAGCTACGGGAATCTGGAGCAGTAATTTTAGGGAAGGCCAATCTGAGTGAATGGGCCAATTTCAGGGGAGAACTTTCCAGCAGTGGTTGGAGTGGGATTGGGGGTCAAACCAAAAACCCGTATTACCTGGATAGGAACCCCTGCGGGTCAAGTTCCGGTTCAGCGGTGAGCGTTTCGGCTAATTTATCCGTTCTGGCGATAGGAACCGAAACGAATGGATCCATTGTCTGCCCTTCCCATGCCAATGGGATTGTTGGTATCAAACCTACTGTAGGATTGGTGAGCCGTTCAGGTGTGATACCAATTTCTTTTACGCAGGATACCCCTGGTCCAATGGCCAGAACAGTCAGTGATGCAGCTATTGCACTGGGGTGTCTGGTAGGGGTAGATCCCGAAGATGAAAAAACCCTGGGCAGTGCAGGAAATTACCAAAGCGATTACCTGCCATTTCTGAAGGAAGATGGGTTAAAAGGAAAAAGAATCGGTTGGTTTAAAGGTCCTTCAGGCAGAAATTTTAAGGTGGACCAGCTTATGGAAAGGGCTGTAGCTCAAATGGAAAGTCTCGGAGCTACCATCATTCCAATAGAGCAGGTTGAACCTTCAGGAACAGGTTCCCATTCCTTTGAGGTGATGCTGTATGAATACAAGGATGGTTTAAATCGGTATTTTGCGGGTTTGGGACCCAAAGCTCCTATAAAGAGTCTGGAAGATTTGATAAGCTTCAATAAGGAAGACAGCATTTCTCTGGAAAATTACAATCAGGTTTACCTGGAGCAGGCGCAGGAAAAGGGGGACCTGACCGACCAGGCTTATTTGGATGCCCTCAGTTCATTGAATCGGATGAGCAGGGAGGAAGGGATAGACAAGGTACTTCAAGCCCAGGATTTGGATGCCATTATTGCCCCTACAGGAAGCCCGGCCTGGAAAACCGACCTGGTAAACGGTGATAGCTTTCAACTGGGGAGTTCGTCTCCGGCTGCCCATGCGGGTTATCCCAACATTACCCTTCCCATGGGATTTGTGGGAGGCTTACCTGTGGGGATTTCCGTTTTTGGCACAGCCTGGTCTGAGCCGACATTGCTGGAAATAGCTTATGCCTACGAACAAGGTACCCATCACCGTAAACCTCCCAAATTTATTAGCGGGACCCATTGAAATGGTCTTTCATCGGAATATTTCACGTGTACTTCTCTTAATTTTTCGAATTTATTTGGTAAACTTGAGGAAAATAACTTTTGATATATGGTACATGTAGATTTGATTGCAGGGGCAAGGCCCAATTTTATGAAAATTTCTCCCATCATTGATGCCATTAAAGCAGCTTCGGGAGATGGAAAAGCGATAACTTTTCGGCTGATCCATACCGGGCAGCACTATGACAAGAACATGTCCGGCAGCTTTTTCGAACAACTGGGAATACCTGAACCAGACGTAAACCTGGGTGCTGGTGGAGGAACCCAGGCGGAACAAACAGCAGCCATTATGATTGGCTATGAAAAGTTGCTGATGGAATCCGGCAAGCCTGACCTTTGTCTTGTAGTAGGGGATGTAACATCCACCATGGCCTGTGCCATTACTGCCCAAAAGCTGCACGTAAAGGTTGCTCATGTAGAAGCTGGTATCCGGTCTGGTGACTGGTCCATGCCTGAGGAGATTAACAGGATGGTAACCGATAGCATTACCAATTATTTTTTCACTACCTCTGAAGTGGCCAACCAGAATCTCAGGGATGCGGGAATAGGAGGAGAAAGGATTTTCTATGTCGGCAACACCATGATAGATACGCTGCTCAAGCACCGGCCAAGATTTCAGCAACCGGAAGTCTGGAGTGAATTGGGCCTCGAAGATGGCAAATACCTGGTCATGACATTGCACCGTCCGGCCAATGTGGATCAGGAAGAAAAGTTAAAGGATTTAATTCAGAAAATTGTTGACCATACCCTGGATTTACCCCTGGTTTTTCCAGTGCACCCAAGAACGAAGAAAATGCTTCAAAATATCGGCATTAGCCACGAGCGGCTACACATGATTGATCCGTTGGGATACCTGGAATTCAATTATTTGGTAGAAAAAGCCAAAGCCGTCGTAACTGACTCGGGTGGAATTACCGAAGAAACTACTGTTATGGGCATTCCCTGTATGACCCTGAGGGACAACACTGAACGCCCCGAGACCATTACTCAGGGTACCAACGAACTGTTAGGTACGGATCCAAAAGCCATTCCACCCGCTATGGAAAAATTATTCTCAGGAAACTGGAAAACCGGTAAAGTTCCTCATTTATGGGATGGTCAGACGGCAAAACGAATTGTTGAAATTTTACTTGAAAAATTGTAAAAACGTTTAAAAAAAACATTTTACCCCTCAGACTTGCCCTTTCTGACAATAGAATATCATTTCGTTTTCAGGGAGGGCATGTTTTTTCAGGAAGTCCTGATGTAGCGTTTTTACAAATGCATTTTCCGTCACATTTAATCCCGATTTACTAAGTCTAAGAGCATAATCTCGTCCATATTTCCTTACATGGTCGCTTTGCCCAAATACTTTTTCACGAATGGATGGATCAGTAATGGTAGGATCCTCCAGGGTTTGTGCTAAATCGTATACCGGAGATTGTAAAATACCCCATCCTCCCGGTTTTAATACCCGCTTGATCTCCCTGCAGGCTTGCAGGTCGTCCGAAACATGCTCCAATACATGGTTACAAAAAAGCACGTCAAAGGTATTGTCCGGAAAAGGAATTTGGTGGATGTCCATTTTGACCTGAGCCAAAGGTGATTCCAGGTCACCAGTTATGTATTCCAGGTTAGGAAGTTTTTTGAACCTGTTTAAAAAACATAGCTCTGGTGCGACGTGCAAAACCTTTAGTCGTTTTTGAAAAAAATCTGTCTTTTCTGTCAGAAAAAGCCACATGAGCCGGTGTCTTTCCAGTCCCAGGCAATTGGGGCAAAGTGCATTTTCACGAGCTACTCTCCCGTAGGGCAGGAACTTGCGAAAACCAAGGCCGCAGATATTGCATTGAACTTTATCTCCCCTGTAAAATACAGCGGCCATTCTCAAGAATACATGGCTAAAAAGCTGCAGGTATTTTCTTGGTATATGTCTGATGGTCCAACTGATCAATGATTTCATGTGTTTATAATTGTTTCTTAATGGTCACATTGAATCTCGCATGCTTAATAATCATCCCAGTGTGTGACGTTCTCGTCATGCTCGATTTCATCTGTTAATAATTTGTTTTTATTAGGTCATAACATGTCCCGGACCAAAGCGCGGGGAAGGCTGAACCGAACTTGTTTCGGGGATCTTTTTTTGTGAAAGTCTGGCATTTTGGATAATCATTGCTTTAGGTGTCCCTTGGGTCAGGCTCGACTTCATTAGGCAAATATAACCGGAACCATTAAAAAGCACCTATAACAATTATAATTCATTTATTGTTAATGTCCATGCAGGAAAAAAGAAAAACGAATAAAATAGGTCGTTACTTACATTTTTATTTCAATGGCCATATAAAATGCTCATTGGAAGGTTCTTCAGTGATGAAAAGCTTATATTTGTATAATTAAATTAATATATAATGAAAAAGAATCTAATATATGTTGCGATTGGTAGTGTGATCGTAATCGGAGCTTTATATTTTTTCTTTGCCTCTGGAAGTGCCGGAGTAGAGAACAATATTCTGGCTAATGTGAATAAGGGAGAGTTTAGGGTTGAGATCACCACTTCAGGTGAGCTTGAAGCCCTTCGCTCTGTTCAGGTTTTTGGCCCGGCAGAAGCCAGGAGATTTCGAATAGGAAACTTTACCATAGACAAGATGGTGGATGAAGGTACAGTAGTCAAAAAAGGAGATTTTATCTGCTCAATTGATAAAACTGAACTTTTTGGCCGATTGGAAGACCGAAGGCTTGATCTGGAGCAAACCAAAGCACAATATGAGCAGATTCAACTGGATACTTCGCTAAATCTGCGGGTGGAAAGAGACAATATTCTCAACCAGGAATATATCGTTCAGGAACAGGAATTGATTCTGGAACAATCCCAGTTTGAGCCACCTGCAATTATTAAGCAGAATGAATACAATGTAGAGAAAGCAAAACGAGAGTTGGATCAGGCAAGGGAGCGGTACAGGATTAAATCCCTGCAGGAGAAAGCCAGGATGTTGGAAATAGCCGCCAAATTAAGGGAGGATCAGCTGGAAGTAGACCAGATGGTAGAGGTATTGGATAAATTTGTTGTGACGGCCCCACAAGATGGTATGGTCATTTATGTTGATTACAGGGGAAGTAAAGTGAAAGAAGGATCTCAGATCAGTACCTGGAATCCTGTAGTGGCCACTTTGCCAGACTTATCTACCATGCAAAGTATTACCTATGTAAATGAAGTGGATATCAGAAGGGTAAAAGTAGGACAAAGGGTAGAATTGGGAATGGATGCTTTTCCTGACAAGAAATATACAGGGGAAGTGACCAAGGTTGCCAATGTGGGTCAGCAAAGACCCAACTCTGACGCCAAAGTTTTTGAAGTAATCATCGAAGTAAATGAAAGTGATCCCATGCTAAGGCCTTCCATGACCTCCAGTAATGCCATTATAGCAGATCAGCTTGATGATGTAATATATGTGCCTTTGGAAGCCGTCAATGTTGAAAATGACAGCATCAATTATGTATACCTACGGAATGGGGTTAAACAGGAAGTATTGTTGGGATTAACCAACGCCAATGATGTAGTTATTGAAAAAGGATTAAATGAGGGGGATTATGTTTATTTAAATACTCCTGATTGGGGAGAAAATCTCGCTGTAAATTTATTGGAAGAATTAAATGGGAAAAGAAATCAGGATAGTCAGGAAGAGGAAGAGCCGATAGCAGCGGCTAATTCTTCCTTTTCTTCTACTTCTCGTTCTGTATCAAAGAATTCTACGCCTTGATTTTCAGTTTGTAAAAGACTGAATTCAAAAATTCTAGAAAAATATGTTTAATGAAAGGCTTTTGGCCAACTTCTACATCGCATTTGAAGCGGTTTTGGCCAATAAAGTACGCTCATTGCTTACGGCTTTGGGGATCATTTTTGGGGTTGCTGCCGTGATTGCCATGCTGGCCATAGGCACAGGGGCCCAACAAGAGATCATGGAACAGATCAAACTTGTAGGTGTGAACAACATCGTGATCGAACCAGTGGTCGAGCAGACGGAGGAGAAATTGGATGAGAACAGCAATCTGGAGAGGGAAAAAAGCAAATTTTCACCTGGTCTCAAGCTTGATGATGCAGCCGCTATTCGTAAAGTTATCCCCGGGGTCAATAGAATCAGCCCCGAAATAGTATTGGATACTTATATTGTCAAGAGTGGTGTCAGAAGGTCCGCCAAATTGGTCGGTGTGAATCCAGCCTATTTTGAAGTCCTTGATTTTGAGTTGAGGGAGGGGAAAATGTTTAGCGAAAAGAATCTTGTCAAAGGAGACCCTGTTTGTATCATTGGAAGAAACGTAGCGGCCAGATTTTTCCCCAATCAAAACCCAATTGGGGAGATGTTGAAAAGTGGCAATCAATGGTTGGAAGTGGTTGGTATTCTGGAAGAGAGGATTGTCTCGGAGTCCAGTATTTCCAAATTGGGAATCAGGGATTTTAACATGGATGTGTATATACCTATTCAAACCATGTTGATACGGTACAAAAACAGGGATTTGGTAACCGAAGCCCGTCTGAATGATGATGACAGTGGCGGGTCCAGAAATTACCACCAAATAGACAAAATGGTCGTTCAGGTTGCTGAAAGTGAGTTGCTCAATCCCACCGCAGAGGTACTGGCCAAGATGCTGGAGCGGAGACATTTTAATGTGGTAGATTTTGAAATCACCATTCCCGAACTATTACTGAAGCAACAACAGCGCACCCAAAATATTTTTAACATCGTTTTGGGAGCCATTGCAGGTATTTCTCTACTGGTTGGAGGAATAGGTATTATGAATATCATGTTGGCTTCAGTGATGGAAAGGATAAAAGAAATCGGCCTAAGGCTTTCGTTGGGAGCAAAAAAGAACGATATTGTGAATCAGTTTCTATTTGAATCCATTATGATCAGTGTTTCCGGCGGCTTGATAGGTGTGATTTTGGGCATAGTGTTGGCCCATTTGGTTTCTACTTTTGCCGATTTCCCTACTGTAATTACCCTGAGTTCCATAGTATTGTCCTTTGGAGTGGCAGCCACAGTAGGTTTGGTTTTTGGTATTACCCCAGCCAAAAGAGCCGCCAGTCAGGATCCGATAACATCTTTACGCTATGAATAAAACCGCTACTCTATTTCTGGCCATGATATTTTTTCTGGCCATTTTTTCTGTGCAAGGTCAGGAGACCGTAAGTTATACCCTCGATGATATTATTGCCCGCGCCAAGTCCCAATCCCCTGCGGCCTTGAGGGCAGATACCCGAAGGGAGAACCGTTATTGGTTTTATCGGCTGTATCAGTCCAATTTTAACCCCCAGCTGCGTCTTGAAGGCACACTCCCGCAATACTCTCAGGCATTTAACAATGTCACCCAACCTGATGGTACGATTGAGTTCCGCGAGGTAAGGCAAAATCTGGTGGATTTGGAATTGGGCCTCAGGCAGGTAATCAGCCCTACAGGGGGTATCATTTCGGTAAACAGTTCTACCAATAGGTTTGATAATTTCCTGGCAACTGATGGTTCCAATCAAACCCGTTGGAGTGGAGTACCTGTAAATATACGGTTGAACCAACCTATATTTGCCTATAATCCCTACAAATGGGACCGGAAGATAGAACCGATCAGGTTTGAAGAAAGCAAAAGAGAATTTGTAGAGGAGATGGAAGAGATTAGCCAGTTTGTGGCTGAAATGTTTTTTGACTTTTTGGTGGCCCAGGTCAATCTGGATATTGCTACCAAGAACCTGGCTAACTCCGAAGCCATACTGCAAATCGAAAGGGGCAGGTACAATATAGGAACCACCTATGAGGACAAGCTATTGCAGGTGGAGTTGCAGGTATTAAAAGCCAAACAAGGCGTGGCACAGGCCAGACTGGATATGGAAGCTCGTTCACTAAGACTAAAATCCTATATCGGACTGAATGAAACCGTTAGCTTAAATCTGGCCCTTCCAGATGATATCCCCGAATTTGATGTCAATGTGGAGGAAGCCATAGAGTATGCCTTTCAAAATAGGTCAGATGCCATAGGGTTTGCCAGACAGCGCCTTGAGGCACAGGCTGAGGTGGCCCAGGCCCGAGGAGACCGCTTTCAAATGAACCTGAATGCCAGCTATGGATATAACAAGGCCGCTTTGATGTGGGGGGAAATTTACAACAATCCCAATACCCAGGCTTTAGTCAATCTAAGCATTCAGGTTCCCATTTTGGATTGGGGCAGAAACAAGGCCAGAATGAGTATAGCCAGGTCCAATCAGAAGCTGACTGAATACGAAATTGATCAGGAGATCATCAATTTTGAGCAGGAAATCTTTACTCGCGTTCGAAATTTTATCATGTTGAAAGACAGGCTGGAGATCACCAAAACCTCCGATGAAGTAGCTGAAAAACGGTACGAGATTTCTTTCCGCAGGTATCAGAGTGGGAATGTATCCATTACAGACCTGGGCATTGCCCAGGAGGATAAAGATATCAACAGAAGGCAATATATAGAATCTTTGAGGGATTATTGGACAGCATATTACGAACTCAGGGGACTTACCCTCTATGATTTTGAGAATCAGCAATTGTTGTATACGCCGGAAATGAGTTTCCAGGAAGAATAAATGGTTTCAATGGGGCCAGGGCCGGGTAATTCTTTCCTTGATATAGGCTTTATAGGAATTGCCCAGACAGTAAATTCCTGCCCCAAACAGCAGGCTAATGTGGAAAAGCCCATTGCTGTATATTCCGAAAATAGAATTTAAGGCTACCATAAAGGAATCAGTTTGCAATACGTTATCCCTTACCCAGCCGATCGAAAATACTATTCTGATAAAGATCGACAATAATGCCAGAATCCCACCTGCCAATCCAAATAGGGGCCTTTTATAGTGTATCAGCAAGCCGAATGCTGCAAAGGTTTCAATTCCAGCCAGTAAAATGGCCCAGAAAAGATTGTATTCCAGAGCACCGATTAATTTTAACTTCGTGAACCCACCAAATAAAAGCAGACATGCCAGGGAAATCCTGATGATATGACCGCCTATACTTTCCGTCTTAAGATATTTCAAAAATTTTTCCACCCTTCAATTTAAGAATTAAACCCAAATAATGCTTAAGGAAAGCGTAAAAACTCAAAAATAGGAACAAATGCCCATAAGCGACATACCTTTTTTGGGTAAAGGATTTTCTGGTTAAGGATTATATTATCCCTTACTTTCCCGTCTCCTGATTGAGTTCTTTTGAAGATGGGTTTTTATTTAATCTGGTTGCCTGTTTTGCATTAAAATTCCGCATTACCCGGGGTCCTGGGGAATGGAATCACATCCCTTATATTTCCCATGCCTGTAACAAACTGCACCAGGCGCTCAAAACCCAGCCCAAATCCTGCATGGGGGGTAGTCCCAAACCTGCGCGTATCCAGGTACCACCACAACTCTTCCTGACTGATGCCAAGTTCATCCATTCTTTCAGTGAGTTTGTCCAGTCTTTCTTCCCTTTGGGAGCCGCCTACAATTTCACCAATCCCTGGAAAGAGTATATCCATGGCGGCAACGGTTTTTCCATCTTCATTCTGTTTCATGTAGAATGATTTTATGGCTTTGGGATAATCTGAAATGATGACCGGCTTTTTAAAGTGTTTTTCTACCAGATACCTTTCGTGTTCGGACTGAAGATCTGTTCCCCAGTCGACTATGGGAAAAGAAAATTTCTTCTTTTTATTGGGTTTGGAATTTTTAAGGATTTCAAAGGCTTCCGTATAGCTGATTCTGACAAATTCATTTTGGGTCACGAATTCCAGTCTTTGCAACAAACCCATTTCGCTCCTCAATTCGGCTTTTTTCTCTTTTTCCTCTTCTGCAGCCCGGTTGTCAAGAAAAGCCAGGTCATCTTTACAATTTTCAAGTGCAAATTGGATGATATATTGAAGGAAATCCTCAGCCAGGTCCTGATTATCCTCAGCATCATAGAAAGCCATTTCCGGTTCTATCATCCAGAATTCAGCCAGGTGGCGGGTAGTATTTGAATTTTCGGCTCTGAAAGTTGGGCCGAAGGTGTATATTTCGGAAAGGGCCAGGGCGGCCAATTCGCCTTCAAGTTGGCCGGAGACCGTAAGATTTGTTGCCCTTTCAAAAAAGTCCTCCCCGAAATTGATGTTATTGTGCTCATCCCTGGGAGGGTTTTTAAGGTCAAGGGTGGTTACCTGAAACGTTTCACCAGCCCCTTCTGCATCAGATGCGGTGATGATTGGCGTATGGATGTAAAAGAATCCTTTATCATGAAAATATCGGTGCACGGCAAAGGCCAGGTGATGCCTGATTCTGAATATGGCACCAAATGTATTTGTTCTTACTCTCAAATGGGCATTTTCTCTCAGAAATTCCAGGGAATGTTTTTTGGGTTGAATAGGGAATTTCTCGGGATCTGCTTCTCCCAGAATTGCTATCTGATCGGCCTGTATTTCAGTTTGCTGTCCTGATCCCTGGGAAGATACAATGGTGCCACTAACTTTTATGCAGGCACCTGTATTGGCTTTTTTTAATATTTCCTCGCTGATTTTTTCCGGATCTGCCACCACCTGGTAATTTTGTATGCAAGAACCATCATTCAGGGCAATAAAAGTTACATGCTTGTTGCTTCTTCTGGACCTTACCCATCCCATTAAAGTTGTTTTTTCGCCTGCTGAAGCGTTTTCCAGCAAATATTTTATTTTGATCCGCTTGTTAAATGCCATGTCTGATTTTTCTTTTAAGATAAACTACCTGAAAGGATACTTATAAAGTGAATGCAAAAAAACGATATAATAAGCTTTTTATCAAAATTTTGATCTTATTTCCTAAATTTGAGAATTCAAAGGAATTTGAGGCAAAACAAAAAGCTCAAACATAAACCAACATTAGGTTAACATATATATGCAGAAACTGAATTTAAGTCAGATCTTATCTCAAAAACTGTCTCCCCAACAGATACAGTTTATCAAACTTCTTCAGGTTCCCACCGCTGAATTGGAAACCCGTATTGAAGAAGAATTAGAGATTAATCCAGCATTGGAAGAGGGAAAGGAAGTAGACTCCGACGATCAGGCCGATGATTTTCAGGATTCCGCTGAGAATTCGGAGGTAAAAGAGGATAAAGACATAAATATTGAGGAGTACCTGAATGAAGAGTATGGTGGGTATAAGATGCAGGGAGATGGCAATTATTCCAATGATGAAGAAGAGCGGGATATGCCACTTTCCAGCTACTCTTCTCTTCATGAACAACTGCTTTCCCAGCTTAATTTTTTAAAATTGGATGAGACGCAACGCATTATCGGAAAGCAGCTGATTGGAAGCATAGAGAATGATGGATACATCAGGAGAAGTCTTGAGGCCATTATCAATGACCTGGCTTTCAGCCAGAATGTGGAGACAGACCTGGATGAAATCGAAGAAATCCTGATTAAGATCCAGGGTTTTGAACCCCCTGGAATTGCTGCCAGAAATTTGCAAGAATGCCTGATCATCCAATTGGAACGGAGGGAAGATCCCCATGAACCTTTGGTCCAGAAGGCAGTTTTTATTGTACAACATTGTTTTGAAGAGTTTACCAAAAAGCATTACGACAAAATATTAAAAAAGGCAGGGATAGACGAGGAAGAACTCAAGGAGGTCATTCATTTGATTACCAGGTTGAATCCCAAACCCGGAGGGATCTCGGATGGCATGGTCCGGAACCATTATGTGATTCCCGATTTTATACTGACTAATATCAATGGGAAGTTGGAGATTACCCTGAATTCCAAAAATGCGCCGGAATTGAAGGTAAGCCGGTCTTATTCAGAAATGTTTAATGCATACGATAAAAGTAATAAGAAAGATAAAAAGCTAAAGGAAACCGTCAGCTTTGTGAAGCAGAAACTGGATTCGGCCAAGTGGTTTATTGATGCCATCAAGCAGCGGCAACAAACCCTGATGAAAACCATGCAAGCCATTCTGGATTACCAGCAAGAATTTTTCGTGGACGGAGATGAAACCAAATTGCGTCCCATGATTTTAAAGGATATTGCTGAGCGAATTGATATGGATATATCCACCGTGTCAAGGGTAGCGAATAGCAAATCCATACAAACAGAATTTGGTGTGTTTCCATTAAAGTATTTCTTTTCGGAAGGTATTGCAACTGACGGGGGAGAAGACGTCAGTAACCGGGAGGTGAAGAGCGTACTCAATAAAATGGTGGAAGAAGAGGACAAAAGAAAACCGCTTTCCGATGACAAGCTGGTTAAATTATTAAATCAAAAAGGTTATAATATTGCCCGACGAACAGTGGCCAAATACAGGGAACAATTGCAGATTCCCGTGGCAAGGCTTAGAAAGGAGTTATAGTGTATAGAAAATTGGCAATGGGGATTTCTGTGGTTTTTCAGCCTCTATTGATCCCCTCATTAATGGTAGTTACTTTATTTTATATTGTACCTGAAGCAACTGTGGTACCTCAAGCAGCCAAATGGTCCATTTTACTGCTTATTTGCTTTGCTACTTTTCTGGTGCCGCTTCTGGGTTTATTGGGCATGAGATTTTCTGATACCATTCAGAGTTTTCATCTTTCAGACCAGAGAGAGCGGTTGGTTCCTTTTGGTCTGGTGACAATATTCTATTGCATGACCGCCGGATTTTTTTATTGGAAGCTAAATATTGATGAGCTTTTGATAGTTACCTTAAGCATGGTCACTTTTTGCCTGGTGGCACTGACCTTGGTTACTTTTTTCTGGAAAATCAGTGCCCATCAAATAGCTATGGGAGGTTGGGTGGCTTTAGTGGCCGTATTGTCCATGAAATTTTATTCTGCACCGATGTTCTATTATTTGTTAGCGATCATTTCCATCAGTGGTCTGGTCGGGACTTCCAGGTTATACCTCAATGCACATAAGCCATTAGAAGTTTATGCTGGTTTTGGTCTGGGTTTCGCTATTAATTTTTTTGCCTATTACTATATTTTACTGGCATAAAAAAAGCAGGTTTTGACAAACCTGCTAAAGTTAAAAGATTTTCGTGCGGCATTAAAACAAAGCTACAGAGACACCAAAATTGAATTGAGAAGCCTCAGTGCCAAAAGGACCATTTCCCTCTTCAAACAAAGCATTCAATCCATAATAAGCCCAAAGGTTAAATCCTGGAAATCCCAGTCTGGTGTATGCCCCATATCTGATAGGACTCAATCCGTATTCCTGGCTATTTTTCACTTTTTGGCTCAGGCCCTCACTATCCGTTACTCCGATTTTGGAGTGGGCATTGTATAAAAATCCAAATTTGCCCCCTATAGCTACCCTGAAGCCACTGTTGTAATCACTTTTATTGGCATGATACCTGAATTCAATTGGAATATCAAGGTAATTGATGGCCATTGTATTGGTTTCTACCCGAATATTTTCTCCATAGATCTCTGATATGGGCACCAACTGACTGGAGTTCGGTCCTTTAGCGGGATCCGGGATAAGGGTCAGGTTGTCCTGAAAAGCAAGCTTTTCCAAACCGAAACCTATTCCGGGATTAAATGTGAATCCTGAATTAGCACCAATTGGCAGTTGAGTTTGGTAGTATATGTTCACCACACGTGAAGCAATGAACCTGGTATTCAGTTCATCGGGCCGGTTATTCAGCATATTGAATCCAAAATCCAAAAACAAATCACCTTTTATGTTGGGTCTCCCTCCTATAGGAGTTCTTTCTTTCTCCTGAGCCTGCAGTTGAAAAGTGAATAGTAAAATAAAGGATATTATGGTAAGTCTTTTCATGTGTTTATAATTGTTTCTTGATGGTCACATGGAATCTTTAACGATTAAAATCATCATTGCCCTGTATGTTTAATGATGATTTTAATCGTGTCGATTTCATGAAAACAATGATTATTTGATCAATTGATCGGCTAAATTATGAAATATTGATTGATTTGGTGTGTTAATCATCTTAATAATTCTTAAATAATTAAGCTAAGGCTTTTTCTGATCTGATGATTTTACCTGAATTTGATCTTTGTAATATAATCAATATTCTTTACCTTTGCATTCCATTTACAAGAAATGGCCTCGTAGCTCAACTGAATAGAGCACTTGATTACGGCTCAAGAGGTTCCAGGTTTGAATCCTGGCGAGGTCACCATTTGATTTACAGTTCTTTATTTTCAGGATTTACTCTGAAGATTTAATCCAGTAAAAAAATTACATTTTTCCCATTGTGAAATGGAAAAAAGATATCATCTTTGTGATCCCAAACGTGGGAATAGA
>NZ_JABURL010000011.1 GCF_014762705.1 Cyclobacterium sp.
GAATAATATTCATTGAATGTTCATTTTTCACTTAATAAACTAGTTTATATTTTTATTCAGCTATTTTATATAACTTTATTTGTTTTAAATTAAAAAAAACTTTGTATCAGTCAAATGAAAATATAAATGTTACATCTAAATATCAATATTTTATTTTATTTTTTGATATTTCACAAAATATAAATAACAAAATGGAGACCCGAATTATTATTGATTTCGGAATAAAACAGAATTTAATTAGAGTAAGGCGCATTAAATCAAAATATAATAATTTTGAAAAAAAATAACTTTTTATTAAAAAATGGTTCATACCCGCCTATACTGTTAAGGATGAAAACCTTAGGACATCAATTAATTCAAAAAAGTTATTTAAGTAAATTAAAATTATTTTTTATTTCCCAATCAGATGTTGTTTTTTTTAATAAGGACACCTGATTTATTGCAACATGGTACCTGCTAACTTTCGATTTTAAAAACTCAAGTACTTCCTCAAATTGGTGTTTTTTGATGTCTTTAAAGGCAAGAGTAAGGTGGGGGGTATAATTCAAATCGCTCAGTTCAATATGCTGCCCCAGATTTCTTTTTCCATAGGAAATAAGGCGCTGCTGCAGGCCCAATAATTCCAGAGGGTATTTTACCCTGAGAAAAGCGACCCTGTTGCCAAAATTACCTATACCAGAAAGGGACAAACTAAACCCTTTTTCTACTTGAAAGAAACCTTCCAGTTTACGCTCCAATATAGCTTCCTTATTCTCATTGTATAAAAAGGGCATTTTTAAAGTAATGTGGGGAGGGGATTTCAGTGCATATTTTACCCCAAATTCCTCTTTTAACAGCCATTTCAATCGGGTGATTTCCTGTCTTACCGGTTCCTGCGGAACCAAAGCAATAAAATATTTCCCCATTGTTTTAGGCATTTTCTTCTTTGATTAACTGCAACTCCCCATTTCGGATGGATACGCAGGCTTGATTGCTAAATAGTTTTTCAAAAAAAACTTTAAAAGACGCTGTCAATAGGTTAAATTCATCATTTTAATCCACATTTACAATATAATCAGGCACCAGAAAAAGGGAATTATCCATGAATCAATTCAAAAAAGTTATGGTGGGACTTGACTTATCTCATTTGGATGAGGTATTGATTGCCCAAACAAAATCACTATCCAGAATATTGGATATTGAAAAAATATATTTTGTCCATGTCTCCAAAAACCTCATTTTACCGGAAAAAGTATCCCAAGCCTATCCTGATTTAATAGCGCCAATAGATGAAACCATTAAAACGGAAATCAGGCATGAAATAGAAAAGGTAGATCAGGCTTTGAGTGTGCCCTATGAAATCCTTGTAAAGGAAGGAAACGCCCAGGACACCATGCTGCGATGGAGCAAAATAAAAGATATCGATCTTTTGGTGCTGGGGAGAAAAAAAGTTAAATCCTTGTCGGATTCCCTGGTTAATAATCTGGCCCAGAAATATCCGCACCCTGTACTTTTACTTCCTGAAAATGAGCAACTCCTGGAAATAAAAAACATTTTGTTACCCATTGATTTCTCCAACCACTCCAGGGTAAGCATCCTTTTGGCAAGGGAAATTATAGAGAAAACCAATGGAAAAATCCAATGTTGTCATCTTTATGAGGTACCTAAAGGCTACAGCAAGACTGGAAAATCCTTTGAGGAATTCACTGCCATCATGTTAGAAAATGCAAAGGCGGATTATTCCAATTTTCTCCGGCAAAACAACCTGCCAGAAATACCCTGTACTTTCATTCTAAAACAAAAGAAAGATGAGGCAGACAATATCATGAAGCAGGCCAAATTAAATCAAACGGATCTTTTGATCATTGGTAGCAGGGGAAGGACAAAATCAGCTGCGATTCTACTGGGAAGTGTGGCCGAAAAACTGGTAAGCAGCAACCATGAAGTCCCCATGCTGGTCATGAAAGAAGATGGAGAAAACATGAGCTTCTTTGAAGCCCTTTTCAAGATCTAAAACCTAAATTTTCCGAAAGTAAAATGCCGCCTGATCACCCCTGGATTGGGCATTGAGCGATTTTGCCTTGCTTTCCAGCTCCCAGGCATCAACTGCAGCAGATGAATCAAGATCATTTTTGCCATGGAGGGTTTGCCCCTCCTGGTATTTTTTACTCCCCCAAAACTGAAAAGCAGTACTATCAAAGTCAATATGAAAAAGTTCCAATCCATGGCGTTCTGCCAATATTTTCATGGCGGCCAGGCTGGGAATAAAATAATGCCTGGGTGCATCAAGTTGTACCCAGTTTTCCCTAAAAACCGACCAGGCTTCACCATCTGCAACAGGCACCCGGATCAAAAGCCTCCCGGAAGGGTTCATTAAGCCGGCTATTTTCCCAAAAGCGGCATCCGGATCTTTCATGTGTTCAAAAGCATGGTGCAGCATGATCACATCAAAGGTACTCCCGATATCAAAGAGATTTTTTTTATAGATATGCAAAGACCTGCTGACCTGGACCGAATCTTTAATAAATGGATCAAACCCTGACAAACGACGGTATCCTGAGGCATAAAGTTCATATAGCAACTGCCCGTTTCCGCAGCCAATATCCGCAATGGTATCCTTTTTACCCGCATCAAGCCTTTCCAGCCAGCTGCCATAAATGGGTTTGAGAAAAGACAGTCCTGATTTCAGGTAGAGCCAAAATCTGAATTGCTTCATCAAACGTACCTGCAAACTCGAGTAGGACAAGCCGGAGAAAGAATAATAAGCCTTTGGATAATAGGAAGCCATGTCTTCGGGAGGGTCAAGCTGCTGAATGGTCCCGCAATGGCTACATTGGACATAGGGAAATTGATCCTTCATACCAAACATCATTTCCTTTACCTGATAAACCTGCCCATGGCTTTCCTGGTAACAAACCAAACATTTAAAACGCCCCATTAATACACCTCATCTCTGCGGGCAATCAATTCACCCATGGTTTTGAACACAATAGTCAGGTCCAGAAAAATGGACCAGTTTCTGATATAAAAATAGTCTAACCTGACCCTGGATCGGATTTGCCAGTGATGGGAAATCTCCCCACGGTAGCCCAATACCTGTGCCAGACCGGTAATCCCCGGTTTGATACGGTGCCGGTTATCGTATTTATGGATTTGTTTCTTAAAAACCTGATTCATCGGGACAGTATGAGGCCTGGGACCGACAACAGACATTTCCCCTTTTAGCACATTGATAAACTGGGGCAGTTCATCCAATGAAAACCTGCGTAAAAAAGCACCCGTCTTGGTCACCCTGGGATCATCTTTAACCGCCTGATGGGTATCAGCCCAGGGATTATCCAACATGGTTCGGAATTTAATGCAATCAAACACTTTATTATTAACACCTGTCCTTTGTTGAAAAAAGAAAACGGGTCCATTCGTCTCCAGCTTAATTAACAAGGCCAGCAAAGGGGTAAGCCAACTCAATAAAAAAACCAAGACCAATAAAGCAAAACAAACATCAAAGACACGTTTGAAGAGTCTGTTTCCCCATCTATCCAATGGGATTTCATTAAGGTTTACAACTATAAAACTCCCGTACCTGCTAAAGCTCAGGGCTTTGTTCCATTGCAGTTGGGATCCGGGAATGATCTTTACCTTGATGTGGTTTTCGTCTGCATGATCCACAATTTTTCTTAACAAACCAGCTGAAATATCCTGCCCCAGGTAAACCAAATCAATGGCTCCTTGCCGTGCCTCCCTGAAAAAAGAGTCTATATCACCCAGTACATCTTCTCCTTTTCGACTGTTTTCGTAAAAACCCAAAAAATTGATACCCAGTGCTTTTCTGGCCATCAAAGTATGGGCCAACCTGGTACTCCAATCATCCTTACCAACAATAACTGCCTTTCTGTAATTCCTACCGCTCATCCGGTACCGCCTCAGGGAAATATGTACGGCGATTCTGAAAAATGCCAAAAACGAAAGGGCCGATACGTAAATATAAAAACTGATTTTTTGGTCAGAAGGCGCAATAACTTGCTCTCTGATCAAAAAGAATATCAATATCGCCCATAAAAAAGAATTCGAAAATTGCTTCAGCGTATCCGCATACACAGCCGTACGGGCAAGTTTATAATCCTTCCTGAGAAGCACCAGCAATACCCAGATTATTCCCAACAAAGCGGATTCTATAATCAAACCAGGCGTATTCTTTGGATTGTAGCCTGAAAAAATCAATAAAATTGCAAGCCCCCCAAACAATACGATGAGTTCCATAAGGACGAACAGCCAGGGGAAATACCTATAAAAACGTTTTGCCATGTATCAAAAAAATATAACGACAGCAAACAAGCTGCTATTTTTAGGTTTGGTGTGTGTGGGATAAGCTATCCGCATTGGAATCCTTAATTTTGGAATAATATGCTTTCAAATTTTTGATATTCGGGTCAAAGTAATCAACTTTGCCCCAAAATTATAAATTTATGGCCATTCAGCCATACATCCGTGAAAAAATGCTTGAAAATGACAGTAGGAATACAAACCGGTTAGTTATTTTTAGAGCCTAATTCATTGAAATGAAAAAAAAAATAAAGACACTTTTTGCACCCTCTGATGAACCCCGATCCATTGGAGGTAAATTCCGATTGCGTCGGTTTAGATTTTTTGAGGAGAAATTTTTGGAAACCTTTGAAGGTCAGGAAAAAATAAAAATTCTGGACGTTGGAGGAACGGAAAATTTCTGGACCAACCATAATTTTATCCTGCCAGAACGGGTCAGCATTACGCTATTAAACCTTGAAAAAGAAAAAACCAGTCTAAAAAATGTAAGCAGTCTTTCCGGAAATGCCACTGATTTATCCCAATTCAAAGACAATTCCTTTGACCTGGTATTTTCAAATTCAGTGATAGAACACTTGCATACTTACGAAAACCAGGAAAAAATGGCCCGCGAGATCCTCCGGGTGGGCAAAAACCATTTTGTGCAAACCCCCAATAAATATTTCTTTCTGGAACCACACTATGCCCTGCCATTATTTCAATTTTTCCCCAGCTCAATAGCTTTTTTGGTTTTAACCAAAACCAAGCTAAGCCGGATGCAAAAGTGGGAACCGGAGTTTGCAAAAGCCTATTTAAATGAAATCAGACTGCTATCTTTAAGGGAAATGAAAGGTTTATTTCCCCAATCGCATATTTATTTTGAGAAAGTCTTTGGGATGAACAAGTCCTTCGTATTCCATACTCTTGGAGCAAAAAAAAACCCGGCTTAGCCGGGTCTTGTTTCAATAATTGATTTCTACCAAACTTTCTTTGATTTTCCGTTTACAAAGCGATTTGAATAAATTCTCATATTGGTCTGTAACCGCATCCCAATTATACTTTTGTGTCAGGCCTTCTCTGGAATGAGTCCTGAGGTATTCCATTTCATCGGGTGATTTCTCCGCTTTATCAATAATTTTTACAACGGCAGAGGCTTCTTTATCGAAATACCAGCCATATTTGCCTTTTTGCAGCATTTCCTTATTGAACCTGGTGTCCATGGCCAGAATGGCACAGCCAAATCCCAGGGCCTTTAACATGGCAGGATTGGTGCCTCCATATTCGTGCCCGTGAAAGTAGGCATAACAATTATGGTACAAGGCTGCCAGTTGTTCCTGGTCTCTTACATAACCAGTGAAAACCAGACGCTTGTCCTGAATGCTTTTCATTTTTTGGGCAAACCTGTCATGGTAAGGCACATCGCCCACAATGACGAGTTTCCGCTTGGAATTGGACCTTACAAAGCCATCCACAATCAAATCCGCGTTGTTGTCAGGAATCAAACGCCCAACAATTAAAAAATAAGATTCTTTTTGCAGGTTCCAGGTTTCTATCAAACTGCTGTCTGAGGAGACGTTGGGATTAGCTCCATAGGCAATCATCTTAGAAGGAGCATTGAATTTTTCCAGGTAGATTTTTTCCATCTCATCCGAATCCGTGATCAGCTGATCGTAAAGTTTGGTTGCCAGCCTGGAAGCAAAGAGATAATACCTGGCCCCTAAACCTTTCCATTTGGGGCGCAACCACTCCAGTCCATCTACATTGATGGCAGATGGTTTTCCAAAGATTTTGGTGAGAATTCCAAATGGTCCGTTGGCACTGTTTACTACAAATACTACGTCCACTTTGGAAAAACATACGTGAATCATGGAGAGCAGTGAATTGGTCAACTGGCTCAATGATTTGGTCTCCACACAGGGGACATAGACCAGATTAATGCCATTGACCCGTTTGGGTTTTTGCTCAAACAATGGCGCATGACAATAGACGGTAACTTCAATGCCCCTTTGTACAAGTCGCTCTCCCATTTCTTTCACAAATGTCTCATACCCTCCGTAAACGTAGGGATATCCCCTTGTACCTACAATCGCCACATGCAAAGGCTTACTGTTTTTTGACATACTGTATTTATTTACTTATCAAGAAAAAATTTTTGTTATTTTCTTACCATAAGCCGGTAATGAAAAGTTTTCTAAAACACTCCTTCTGGCATTTAACCCTATATTTTCAATTTGGTTTATATTATTTACCAACTTTCCCACTTTCCTGGCAGCGGCTGAAGCATTATCCCAGGGTATGAGATAGCCAGATTTTCCTTCCTCAATCATTTCCAGCGCCCCTCCATGGGCAGTGGCAAACACAGGTTTAGCAGCAGCCATTGCTTCCAAAACAACGGTAGGAAAAGGATCCGGTAAAGTCGAGGGAAGAATAAAAATATCAATGGTAGCCAACACCTGGGAAATGTTTTTCCTAAAACCTAAATTATAAATTTTATCTTTAAATGTCTTTTCCAAAATCTTTTGTTCTAACCCGTCAAACAAGCACTCTTCACCTGGGAATGCATCTCCAACCAAAAGAAAATGTAAATCTAAAAACTTTTTGTTTAATTCTTCTGAAATCTCCAAAAAGTATTCCTGACCTTTCCAGCTGTTCACCCTACCTATCATGCCTATGACACATGCGTCTTTCGGAATGCCCAACACTTCCCTTAAATCCTTTGTCTCGTAAAGATAAGGATTATAATCTATCCCATTATACACCAAATGCAGTTTATTACCAGATATGTACTTCTCCCAGTGGACTTTAACAGCCTGAGAGACCACAATCACCTTATCTGATCCGTTTTCAACCATTTTACCTATCATGGAAGCAAACCAGGCTGGTTTGCCAATGATTTCATGAAGGTGCCATATATGGGTATATTTTTTCTTTTTAGCCAACAAAGCCCCCACCCAGACTGCTGCTGTATTCGAATAAACATGGGTAATACCATTGGCATCAGCCAGGGCTGCAAGTGCGCTGTATGCTTTAAACATTACTTTTGACCGGTTTAATAAGCCCCTGGCATTAAAATACTTTCTTCTGATTACTCCAAGCCGAATGAATTCAACCCTAATCCCCAATTCCTGCAATTGCCCGGACAAAGGCCCTTCTTCTGAAAGCACTACAATCACCTCAATGCCATTTTGCTGTAAAATGGACGCTGTCAATAAAAATATTTTACTGGCACCATATACATCAGAAGATCCATGCAGCATCAACACCTTTCTATTTTTCATTTGCTTGCTCATATACGCAGATTCAATCTCTTCCAGATTTTTTTAGGGCATAAATTGCTCCCAGATGTCCGCCATGATCAGTAAACTCAATATGTACCTGCTTTGAATAACAGGAAAACAATTCGAATAATTTTTGAGGGGAATAATGGTTCATCTGCATGACCGGCTCGGAACATAACCTGCGGTGTTTCAAACTGGAATAAATAAAATTGTAGGGTCGGAATTTGGTACGCAGGAAAAAATTTGTGTATGTCTTCCAGGGCAGGCGGTGGCCAAAAGTCACCTGCACCTGCACAATCCCATTCTCCCTGGTGATTTCCAATAATTGACGCAATAACCCCATCCCTTTCCGGAATTCTATATGCTGGAACACGATATAAGCGTTAACAAAATCAAAAGCTGGGATTCCTTCGAGGTCCTTTCCATTATAGCTTTTGAAATTCAGGTTGTGCAATCCCATGGAATCCTTGTGGGCATTGGCCCTTGCTATGATGTCTTCGGAAATATCCAGACCCCAAACCTCTTGTCGGGTCAATTTTGCAAAGGGTATGGCCAATCTTCCCACCCCGCATCCAAAATCCAGGATATTGCCCTGTGCAATATCTACTCCCATCCATTCACTGATTCGTTTTCGGCTTTCTGCTACATATACTTCACCCGTTTCAAAAAACTCCTTCAGTCGCTCTTCCGAAAGGCGTTCCATCCGGTATTTTTCATCTGAAAGCACGCCATAGTAGGGGTCTTTTTCTCCCCATTTCTTCCAATTGCTAATTGATTCCGACATTACCTTGATTTAATTACCTTGGCGGGATTTCCAGCTACCACACTATAAGGAGGCACATCCCTTGTCACAATGCTGCCTGCCGCCACCACGGATCCCTTGCCTATGGTTACACCTGCAAGGATAACGGCATGGGAGGCAATCCAGCAATCGTCTTCAATAATGACAAAAGAACGGTCAACACCCTGCTCAATCATGGGCCTGCCGGTATCATTAAAAACATGGTTCTCCGAATAAATACTTACTCTGGGCGACATCATGACATTGTTTCCTATTTCTATGTATCCCGAACAGCCGATGTAGGCATAAGGCCCGATGCTGGAATGGTCCCCCACCTTTAACCCCAGGCCTGGTTCTCCACCATACAGGTTGGTGGGGCGAATAATCGCGTATGAACCCACCGTAACCTTATCGCCAAAAACGATCCCCTTTTGGGACAAACAGTTGATTTCACAATGATCCTGGGCGACAAAATTTTTGCCCACCGTAAAATAACGGGCCTGACGAATGCTGACTCCCTTTCCAATCAAAAGAAGTCCTCTGGCAGATTTCATTTGCCACCTCAACCACAACCCCCGTACCCACCAAATTCCCATCCTGCACAAAACGGCCAAAACCGATATACTGTCCCAGCCCGGCCCGAAACGATCCGATAAATCCATTCCGGATATTCTGGAAATAACTTTTCCGGCAAAATTACCCATGAAGTATCCTTTTGAAATATTCCTGCAAAGATAGAAAAAACTTTTCCCCGGAAAATTGCTCCAGTCTTTGTGCACCCAATGCAGCAAGCTTCTCCCTTAATTTCTCATCTCCGGCCAGGAGCTTCATGGCTTTTGCAAAATCTTCCGGAAGAAAGGAATTGCTGCAACAAACCGCCGGACCACCGATTTCCTGCAGGGCACCCTGAGGCCCTATGACTACCGGAAGACCATAAGCAAAGGCTTCCAAAACAGGAAGACCAAAGCCTTCATTCCGGGATGGAAAAACATAAGCCAAAGCATTTTGGTAGTATTTTGACAAGGTATCCTGCGACACATACCCGGGTAAAATCACCTTTTTCTCCAGCCCCAACTCTTTTATTTGTTTCATCATCTCATCGAACGCATCCAAAGTAGCCCTTGGAGCCCTTTCCCCAACCAACACCAGCTGGTAATCTTTATCCGCCTGCTCTGAAAAGAGTGCAAAAGCTTTGATCAATGTGTTGAGATTTTTCCTTTTTTCCATTACCCCTACATGCAAAAAATAGGGCTTTGTCTGAGGAGAAGCCCCATAGTTTTCTTTTTTCCGGTCAGGTATGTCCAAACCTGTAGTAATGGCCGTAATCGGATGCGGACTTTTCAAATATTGTGCGATTTGGTTTTTTGCAAAATGGCTTACCGTAAGGATATGGGTGCCACGTTTAATACTTTTGGTCAGTAGATACAAGTAAATCTTTCTCCATAGAGGATGGTAATGCTCCGGACTCTCCCAAAAAAAAGCATCATGGATCACAGAAACCCGTTCACCCCTGCTTCCTATTGGTGAAAGAAAATCAGGAGAGAAAACCAAATCTGATTTAAACCAATAACTCAATACTGGCAAAATGATCAATTTATGTGAAAAATACCTGAGTTGAAACAGCCAGTTTTTCCACCTTGCAGTTTTGCCTTTAAAAAATGACTGATTCCCTAATTTTCCGGGGGAAGGATAAACGATAAACTGAAAGGTTCCCCCCCGGTAAGATTCAATCTGATCGAGCAAACTTTCGATATAAGTCTTGATACCGGTCTGGGCCAGGTGAAGAAAAAAAATATCCACCAGAATGATTTTTCTTTTCTCCTTCATCAGCTGCTTAATTGTACCGTCTGACTTCCTTTGGTGCTAAAAAGCCCGTTATAGGCGGTAAGGGTGTATCCCATCATCCACCAGGTGGTAAGGGAAACGTAGGCATACAACTCGGCATTTGCCGTAAACAATGGCAACAAAAGACCAAATTTAGTAGTAGCTGCCACAAAAGCTACTCTGGCTACACTGCTATCCCTGCTGTGCCTGAAAACAAGCAGGCTTTTATAAATCCCAATGCCCAAAACAAGGATATACAGCATCATTCCCAAAACGCCCAACTGCACCCCGTAGATTAAAAATTGGTTTTCCCCGCCTACCCGGACTTCATCCTCCACGCTTCCCGTATTGCCGCTCATGGCCAAACCCAGACCTTCAGGGTTGGCTATCATGGCATCCAGGGCCAAAAACCACTCCACCAAGTGACCTACACTGGAAGCATTTTGAAAGGTGATGGTATCATAAACGAAGTAGTAAAAATCCTCGGAAGCAAAATACAGTACATAAATAAAGAAAAGGAACAACATTGTAGCACCCAGGGCCAATAGGCGGTACAACCTGAATACCAGGGCAACGAAAAACAACATCACAAAGAAGGCACCGAAAGCGGCCCGGGAAGCGGAAAAAAACAGACTTCCCAATGCAGCAGCCATAACCAGTAAATAAAACCAGCTCTCTGTTCTATTCCTGCTGAGGTACCAGATCAATCCTGTGGCAAAAGCCAGCAAACTTGAACTGGCCATCTCCAGGGGATCTGAGAAAAAAGAAGCCAGACGCATTCCAGTAGTTTGGGTTTCAAAAGTCCAGGACAAGCCGTAATTACCAGAAGGCGCAATGCCATTAATGGCAAAATTGAAAAGCGCATATCCTGTCAGGTTTTGAAAATGGATACCTATGACTTTTTCCACCACATTCAGGCAAAAAGCGGCAATAGCTATCACCATAATGCATTTAAATACCAGGTCGATTTTTCGGGAATCAAACCGGGTGTTTCTACCCAGAAAATAAAAAGCTCCTATGAGCAGCGTATTCTTAAGATAAAGCAGTTTATTCAAAAAAGTGGCCTCGCCCAGGGGTAAAAACAAATAAATGGTGGCCAAGCCAAAAAAAGCCATAAACAGTTTATCTACTGTATTTAGCCTGAAAGGGTATAACCAGAAATCATTTTGGTAAAACAAAAAGCCCAGCAATGCCATCAAAAGGAGCAACTCTTTAACATATTGGAACAAGGCTACCACAACTTCCGAACCGGTAGCCTGATAGACTATGCTCAAAATGGAAATATAAAAAGGCAGAAAAAGAATCATGAAGAAAATGATAAATTCCCACTTTCCCTCAAACACTACTTTCTTGATCGTCACATAAAGTAAGATCGAGACATACACCACCACCAATAAGAATAAAATATAGGCCATCATACTTCCTTCTTCAATGAGGTATTCATTCCTGCCATAAGCCCATCCAAAATCGCTTTGCGTTTCAATTTGCGGTTTTTTACTGTAAAATGGACCAGCATCAAACCAAATATCAGGAAATGTACCGGCCAGGACAACCAGGTTATGGGATGCCTGCAATATTTCCGCAACTGGAAAATCTGGTTCCTTACATTTAGAAAATGAACTTTGGGACTCAAAAAGCCTTCTTTTCCTTTATTTTTGCTTTTGGACGCCGCTCCAGCTTCATGATAAATGATTGACCCTGGATGGACTTTAAGCAAATATCCGGCTTTACTCATCCGAAGCGACCAGTCCACATCTTCGAAATAAGCAAAATACCTTTCATCCAAAAGACCTATTTCCTCCAAGACGGAAGACCTTACCAAAATGGCGCAACCAGTAATCCAATCGGTGAGATAGGGAGTATTTCCTATTGGTTTTAGTTTTGTCTGGGAAAAACCAATCCAGGAATGATACCTGCCACCCGCATTCCAAAGTACATTCTTGTCATTCAGGAAATAAATCAAGGGTTGAATGGCGGCGGTCTGACTGCTGGCTTCCATTTCCTCCAGCAGGGGTTCCCAAAAGCCGGGCTCTATTTCTGTATCGTTGTTTAGCAACATGATATAGCGATACCCTTGGTGAACTGCCAAACGCATGCCTGCGTTATTCCCTCCGGTAAAACCCAGGTTTTGTTGATTTTGCAGCAGCTGAACAGTAGGAAAATATTCAGCTATGGACTTGGGAGAGCCATCTTCAGATCCATTATCCACAAGGATCACATCTTCCATAGGAAAACCAGCTTCCTGAAGAGATTGAAGACAAGCCCGGGTATATACCCAGCCATTCCAATTAAGTATGATGATGGCGGCCGAAAAGGACATTGTAAAATTCAATTATTGCTTGAGGCTGATGTTTGTAAAGCAAAAGGGAAGTGCTGATATAGGCTACCAATTCAGTGGAAAGTAGTGCCAATGCAAGACCGGTTCCTCCAAATACCTTTGCGAGAAAAATGGCCGCTACCAACATGTACAAGCAAAAAACCCATGTAGCATGCAAAAGAATTACCTTTTGGTCCATTGCCAGAATAACCAACATGTTGCCAATATTCAAGGCAGCCAGGAAAGGTAAAAAAGCCAAAATCTTAAGAAACAAAACCGATTCCTCCAACACATTTCCGGCCATCACCTTAATGATAAAGGGTGCCAGATAAAATACCGTCAGGCTGATAAGCAGATTGAGCAACAATGATGACCACTGGACTTTTTTCAGGAAGGGATAAAATTTTTCAGGCTCATTGGCAAAAAGCACGCTTGCCCTGGGATAAGCTGACTGGGTAATCAGGGCAGGTGCTATCCGCAAAACCATACCTATCCGTTCGGCCATCCCATATAGCCCCAAAATCTGAGCGGATGCAAAAAAACTCAAAATGATCACGCCACCATTTACGGCAACATGAGCTGTCAAAGCTGAAAAAAACAGTTGGATGTTTTTCTTCCATGAATTCCAAATATGGGAGAATTTTGGCCATGAAATCTGAATGTTCATTCCAAAACAGATATAAACCATTAAACCCAGATTAGCTATTAAAGCCGTTGATCCCAATAAGAAATTGGCCAAAAAACTATCTGATGGCTCTTTGATTAAAGCTGTCAATAACAACAGGTAAACTAATTTGCTGAAAATATTGGTGATAGAAACCCAATGAAGGCTTTCTCTTCCCTGAAAGAACCAGACCAGGGTAGTGGCCTCACCAAACAATAAAATTGTAGACCAGCACAGTATCACCCAATAGTCCTCAAAAAAGCCGAAAAAAAAGCCCAGGACTGCAATCATCAAGAAAGCAAACAGGGCAAGGGTCAGTTTACTCCAAAGAATTTCGGAAAAACGCTCACCCATAACCGAAACACTCCCCCCGCTCAAAGCAATGTCTCTGGGACCGCTTAGGTTATAGCCATAACTTACCATCACATTGAAAAGTAAGATTACAGAAAAGGAGAGATTTACCAAACCAAATTCAGCCACACCTATGGCGCGGATCAGCAGGGGCATGGCCAGCAAGGAAACCAGGATATTGGAAGACTGGATCAGGAAAAGAAAAAAGAAGTTCCTGACAGACTTGTGTCTGATAAAAGAAAGAAAAGAAAGCTGTTTGATTCTTTCAAGCATAAAAAAAAGGCAACCTTATTGCTTCAAATGCCTGAAATACATCGTTTTTAAATAAACCCAGACTAAAGCCAAAATAAAAAAGAATATCGCTCCCAGAACTATACCTGTCAGTAATTTAATTTCTGACCGCTCAAGGGGATAACGAGGCTTGTCTATGATCTGGATCAAAGGCATATTATTTCGGTGGTTGATTTTTGCTATTTCCAGATTTTTCACTACCTCCTCATATACTGCCGCAGCAGCCTGTATGTCAATTTGCAGTTGCTTTGAGGCAACCATTCCTTCCTGAAGCAGGGGGTTTGGATTGGGCACATTATCCTGAAACCGGGCCAGTTCCTTAAGCTTGCCATCAAGAACAGTTCTGACACTGTCAGCCTGGTTTTGAAGTACCCGTAAATTTTCCGCAGTCTTTTTTGTCTTCGTTCTCAGGTAAAAATCATTCACTGTTTCCACCAGGTTTTCATTAAAAACCTTTGCAAAAGGCTGGTCCTTTGAGGCAATGGTAACTTTGATGATATTCAGCTTGCGGTCCGGTTTATCCACCATCAGGTTTTCCTTTCGGATCAATTTCACCACTTCTCTCAGTACACTATCCTGCTGAATGGAAAAATTCTCTCTGTTCAGAGAAAAGTCAAGGGCATCAAAATCCACCTCATCTTCCCATTTTTCATCCAGTTCATGGAACGTAATGAACCTTTCCACCAGCAACTGCCCTCCTGCGCTGGTGTCAAAGGCTGCCAGCAGGGTATTGGACAACATGGCGTCAGAGCGGTACAGTTCCATAATATTATCCCCTTTAAAGAGCCCACTTTCGGAGCCAATTGAACCAAGGTTTAAGCCCAGCATAGAGGCAATTCCCGAAATATTTCCCAATCCAGCCATATCTGACTGTTCCAGTACAAAAGTGGTATCGGCATGATAAACTGGCTTTTTTACCAGGGCAACCAGCAAGCCCAGCACTATACCAATCAAAATAAAAACAAGGAAGGTTCTGTAATGGCGGATAAAAACCATCAACCATTGACGTAGCCTGATCACAAGCTCCCTGAAGGTAATTTTATCATCCAAAATATGGGGGTTCTCCTGCATCATCAATTGCTGTTTAGGATCTGAGTGATGACCAATGCTATGGTGGCCAGGCCTGTCGTCAGGCCTACCAAATCGCCGGGCCGTATGGGAATCCTGGGGCCTTTAGTAGGAACAATGATTTCGGATCCCGGTTCCACAGAGGGATAAATGTTAAAAAACAAGTAGTTTTTTGTCCTGGAAACTTCTCCATTGGCATAGACCACGTAGGTCCTTTTCCTTTTGGCCCGACTGTCAAAGCCCCCTGCCCTGTCGATATAATAAGGCAAGCCGCGAAAATCTTCGTGCCGGACAGTGGTGGGATAAATCACATCCCCCCTTAAACGGACGGTCTGTAGTTGTCTCGGAACACTTAAAATATCCCCCTCTTCCAGGATGAGATCGAATTTTGAATCGGGATTCCTTATAATTTCTTCCAGGTCTATGGCGATGGCTTCAGTTTCCTTTATTTTGATGGGATCTATTTCTTCCCGGGATGCTGATATTTCATTTAACAAGGTCCTTCTTGCATTGATGACACTTTCTTCCATTTCATTTTGGGTGGAATCCTTATCTCCAAAAAGGTAGGCATTGATCCTTTCGATCATTTGTTTTTGTGATTCTGTAGGTTCCTCATTTCCCCGGTTCAATCTTTCCAGAAGATTCAGCAAGTTTCTTTCCTTTCTTATGTTTTCTGATGCTGTCTGGTAAAATTCAGTGCGTCGAATAAGCGTAGCACCTTTGGGGTAGGCAAAAGCTGTTAATCCCCCGGCCCTTTCAATCAGGTCCGAAATGCGCTCCTCAGCATCTTTGATGGCAAAGGTCCCCGGAGCATTTACCTGGCCTTCAATACTGGCCATCCTTTCCAGGCTGAAATTGGTTTTCCGCCTGACGGTTAAGTGGTCAAAAGGCATTAACCCTATGGGATTTTCTGAAAGTGCAAGATCCTGTCTGACGGGCACAGGAATAATCTGGGAAAATTCTTTTCCATCCTGGTCAGCAGTCCTTCTGGCGATTTCAATATTTCCGACTGATGCGGCCTCTTTTAGTCCGCCAGCCATTAAAATAAGATCCTCCGATGTCATTTCCCGGGAAAAAGGATACGTTCCGGGATACAATACTTCCCCGGATACCTTAACATAAACCTCCTCACTCAATTGATAAATGGATGGGACATGAATCACATCCTCCTTCCTGAGGGGAATATCCGGAGAAAGTCCGGCCTCAATGGCATTCAGATCGACCTGTAGCATGCTGGTGGTCAGGTCTTCATTGGTTCTTACGATATTTATTCGTTTCCTGTAGGCTTCTCCGCTAAGGCCCTCTGCTTTCTTGATCAATCCTGTAAGGGTTAACCCTTCACCGTATGCATAACTGCCTGGTCTGTAAACAGATCCCTTTACCTGCACCCTGTTGGTATACCTGTCCAGGACTTCACCCACTTTATACAAGTCCCCGCCTTTTGCCAAAAACAGAGAAAACTGTTCATTAAAAATATCTGAAACCGCCTTCTCCTTATCGGTGAGCCGGGTTACGTTTACCCTCTCCCGGTAAGCATTATCTGTAAATCCTCCGGCATAGGTGAGAATATCGGCAAAAGTTTCACCCGGTTTAATCTCAAAAATTTTAGGACGTTTGACGGCTCCTTCTACCTTAACCCGCTCCAAATAGGGCTGAACCAATATTACGTCCTGATCCTGAAGAGGTACATTTAAGCTGGGATCTCCATTGATTAGGAAATCGTATATATCAATTTCCGCAATTTCCTTATTCTGACGGATCAATTTTATTTCTCTTAATGTTCCGTTTCTATTTGGCCCCCCAGCAGCATACAAGGCATTGAAAACAGTACTGAAGGCACTGAGGGTAAAAGTACCAGGTAACCGTACCTCTCCTACCATATTCACTTTGATGGTCCTTACATTTCCCAAATTAACTTGTAAAAAAGTATTGGGATTGCTACCTCTTAATCCGGTATAAAAAACTGACAGTCTGTTCTTGATGACAGCCGTCGCTTCATCAAGAGAAAGGCCCGATACATTAATCGGTCCTATATTTTCTAAAATTACCTGGCCTTCAGGAGTCACTGATGCCTTATAAAATTGCTCTGATTGGCCATAAACGTCCACATACAATTCATCTCCCGGACCCAAAATATAATTTCGGGGAGTGGCCATGTTCAAATTGGGTTCGAATGTGAGCCTTCTTTCCTTATTGTAAAAAATATCCAAGCCAAAAATGGGTTCTGTTTCTGATCCAGCCGCATCCAATTCACTATTTTGCGGGATGATCCCCTGAGTAATTTCGTTAAACCCCATTTGTCTTCTGGGGCTTCTTTTGCTTGATGCTGCAGCCGATTTTTGTCCTCCTTGCAGACCAAGCACCATTCCTTCCATACGTTCTTTTAACTTGTCAATTTCTGAAGCCGGCACCCCCCTGAGTTGGGCCATTTGGAGTAATTCTGCTTCTGACAGGCCTGCTTCTGTGGCCCTGTTCATTAAAACCTGAATTTGCTGGTCCGATAAATCATCGACTTTGATGGAGGAAATATCCCCCAAGGACTGTGCTCCCAAGCCGAAGGGAAGCAATGCAAGCATTCCTATTATGATAAATAAATTCAGGTTCAAAAGTCTACTTGAAATCATACCGGTGATTTTATCGTTTTTGCACAGCTTCGCCTCCTCGCCCACAATTTAATCAAATAGGACCAGATGGTTGGATTTAAAAAATCCCCAAAGCGAGCGTAAAGATAATTATTACTTTCTTTTTGGAACCGAAGTTTGGGGATTAAACCCGAAATATGCATTATAAATTCTATTGCAGCCAGATCCCTGGGTCTAGGGACAAAATCAGCCAATTTGTTGCAGGTTCCAGCTTCACCATAGTGGTACTACGCCTCAGTCTCCAAACTACCTGATTTTCTTACAAATTCACCCTTCCCCAGTACGGGACAAGCTGTAACGAAAACGAATTTAAGATCCCACTTAAAGAAAAATAATAATTAACTCAGCTCCTATACAGCTGAAAAATTAGGATAGAATAAAAATAAAAACCTGAATAGGAAAAAATAACACCTTGAATTTCAATTCACAGGCAAAAAAAAACAGGTCCCCGAAAGAACCTGCTTTTTCTTAAAAAACCCAATATAAAATTTTAAGGTACTAAGACCTCATCAATCACATGGATCACCCCGTTTGTTGCGTGCACATTCAGCAATTCAGGAACAAGACCTGATTCATTGATTTGAAGATCGGCCAGATTTACGGTCAATTCTTCACCCTCAAGTAAGGTGGGCAACATGGCACCTTCTCTCAAATCCTGAGAAAAAGCTCTGGCTGGTACAACGTGATAGGTAAGTACGTCGGTCAAAGTCTCCAAAGGAATATCTTCGTACCCATCCACTTCAAGTGCATCATACAATGCTTCGAATGCCGCATCTGTAGGAGCGAAGACCGTTAAATTGTCATCAACACCACCACTTACTGCATCTACAAGATTTGCTCTGGTTAAAGCACCTACTAATTGTGTGAACTCAGGTGTTTCAGCAGTTGTAAAACCTACGGCTATTTCAGCAATGGATTGGGTAGGAGGTGTAATCACATAATCCAATACATGAATAATACCATTGTCAGCCATAATATCCGTTTCTACGATCTGAGCATTACCGTTGATCCATACGTTGTCGTCAGGATCCACGCTAACATAAAATGGGGATTCATTAAGGGCAGTAACACTTCCCGCTTCTACAGCTGAGGCAGGAACTTCTCCTTCTACTACATGATATGTCAGGATAGAAGCCAGGTCGGGAGAGGCAAGTAAATCTTCTGCTGTCAAACCATTAGCAGTCAAGTAGGCTTCGAAAGCAGCATTGGTTGGAGCAAACACCGTAAATGGACCTTGTTCCAATAAGGCTGCATCAAGATCTGCCTCCAAAACGGCTGCCAGCAAGGTGGAGAAATCTTCATTTCCCATGACAATATCGGCAATGGTATTGCTTTCTTCTTCAGGCATCAAAATGCCATCTATTACATGAATAACCCCATTTGAAGCATTTAAATCACCTGTAACCACTTCAATATCCTCATTTATGGTGATGGTTCCACCGGAAACCATGAAATTTAAACTTTGGCCTTCTAATAAAGTAGGAACTTCCCCGGTACTTACCTGGGAAGATAAAACCCTTCCGCTTACCACATGATACAATAAAATATCTCTCAGGTCTTCTACAGGTACATCATTGACATTTGTAATACCAGCATCTGTAAAAGCTTGATTCGTAGGAGCAAATACTGTGAAAGGACCTGCAGCTCTCAAATCGTCTACCAGGTCTGCTCTTTGAATGGCAGCCACCAAGGTGGAGAATTGATTATTACCTGAAGCGACATCGATGATATCCTCTTCTTCAGGTGGATCAGGTGTAGGATCATCATCCGAACAACTTACAGCAAATAAAACGCCCACTACCATTAGCAGGGGCAACATTAATTTTCTTTTGAGCAATGTGATTTCCATAGTAAATATTGGTTTAGTTATAAATTAAAAACATGAACACAACTGATCCTAAGACTGATAGTTATACATTTTGGTATAAATAATATCTTTTGGTTAACAAACGACATAATTATTTAGGTTTATTTGTCTGTATATACAATTAATTAAAAAAATTACCCTATATCCTTCAGGCATGAAATAACGTTTACTGATCATAATGGATAAAATAATGTTATATCAGGTCTTTAAAACTACCTTTGTTTGCATGAAAGAAATAAAACTCACTGCGATAACCCTCTTATCCGTATTGGCTATTATCAGTTGCAACCGATCTAAGGACACCTGCGAATTACCTGAGGCATATTTGAAAATCCCGGTTGATCTGGAGATTGTGAGGATGGAGGATTTGTATTTTGAGGAATTAACCCGGGAAAAGCTGCTCTACAACCAGGAAAAATATCCTGAGTTCTCTGCGGCCATGTTTGATAATATGGGATTCCAAAATCAGGATCAAATGGTTGATGAGTTGCTCAAGATTCATGGAGACAGTGCCATGCAAGATTTATATCAGGAGGTAAAGGCGCATTTTGACAATATCGAAAATATTGAGAAGTCTTTGGAAAATGCCTTTCGGGGAATCAAACACCATTACCCCGATTTTAAAATCCCACAGGTTTATACCTTTGTGACCGGTTTTGGCAGTGACCTGATCATCAACGAGGACATCATTGTCATTGGTCTGGATTATTTTCTTCCGGAAGATCATCCTTTTCAACCTGTAGACCTTCCCTATTACATCTTAAAAAGATACAACGAACAGCACCTTGTCCCTACCATCGTCACTGCGCTTTCCTCTCAGTTCAATCATATCGAGGTAAAAGACAGGACACTTTTGGCAGAAATGATTTTTTATGGAAAAGCCTATCATTTTACCAAAACCATCCTCCCATGCACGCCAGATGAATACATCATCGGCTATGAAACCAAGGAAATACTGGGCAGTTATGCCAACGAGGAAATGATTTGGGGGCATTTTATAGAAAATGAATTGCTCTACGAAACCAATCCCTTTGAGATCCGAAGGTATACTGGTGAGGCCCCATTTACCGATGTGATCAGTCCGGATGCACCCGGAAGAATCGGCAGGTGGCTGGGTTGGAACATCGTGGATGATTACCTGATCAACAATGATCTCAGTCTTCAGGAATTAATGGAGCAAGACGATGCCCGGGAGATTTTCAGGAAATCAGGATACAAGCCCCGGTGATGTAGGGCCTGAAGGATTTCCAAATCCCTCCACTATTTTCAATATCCGGGAAATCATGTGGCGCTTACCAAAACTCTTTTTGGCCAGCTTCCTGGCCTTGAGGTTCATTTCATTCAACAATTCAGGAGAGTTCTCCAGATTTTCAAGTGAAGCTATCAACAATTCGTGATTGAAGCTGTCATGGTAAAAACCTATCCCATTCCCTTCAATCAAGTCCCAAATCCAGCCCTTGAAATTTACCACTACAGGCAAACCAATGGCCAGGGCATCAAAAAATTTGTTGGGACTACTAAGTTCCAGTACCTTGAGGGGCAAAAAGGAAATGTAGGCTAAATCTGCTTTTTTCATGCGCTCCCTCACCTCAGCTTTATCTCCGTAAGGAAGGAAATCCACCCTGTCTAGCGCTTTTGCTTTCGCATCTCTTTTCAAAGCCTTCAGTTGATTCCCTCTGCCCATTAACTGAAACCGCCAGTTTTTACGGTGTTTTTTTGCCGCAGCGGCCAATTCCAAATACTGGTATAGCCCATTTACCTGCCCAATAGCACCTGCATATATGAGGGTCAATGGTTGGCTTACAAAATCCCTGTTATGCGCTTCTGTTTCTTTCCTGCTGAAAAAATCCGTATCCGAAAAGTTTGGTACCATTTCCACACTTTTCTCAGGCACTAGTTTTTTTACATAGTACTGAATACCTGGAGATAGCGCCACTATCCCACTTGCTTTCCGGTAGATTTTATATTCCATGCCATAGAGCCACTTTTTTAATAACCGATTTCGAATTTGCTTAACCTGAACCGGAGCTTCTGGCCAAAGATCCCTAACCTCAAATACAAATGGAATACCCCACTTTTTCCTTGCCCAAATGCCTATTTCCCCTGTAGATAGGGGCGTAGAAGTGATGTAAAACAAATCCGGTAAATCCTCCTTGTTGATTAAACTCTTGGCTTGCCTGACAAAGGAATAAAAGGACCATAACCTTTGTAAAGTATTGAACTTATTGTCATAGGCCACGGGCAAAAGGTGAACTTTTACCTTTCCATCCCAGCGAATACCATAATTCTTCCCATTATGGGCCGTAATCACCTCTACTGTCAACCCTTCAGCAGACATGCCCTGGGTCAAATGGTAGGATCTGATTGCTCCTCCCTGACCTGGGGTAAGGTAATATTGATGAATATAAATAATCCTCATAATCTGTTGGCTTTCATCCAGCCTGACAATAAAAAGACATTGAATAAAACTAAAAAATGTTCTGCTATATAATTTTCAGGCTTTTTGACAAGGTCCTGCCATTCCAGGGGTACCAGGTCCGAATGAATCTGGCCAAATTCCCTTATTGCGGACAAAACACTATCCCTGAATCCAGGATGCCTGGTAAGCCATTCTTTGAGGGGCAAGCCAAAGCCAAGTTTCTTCCGATTGGCAAACTTTTCCAGGCCATTTTTTATCAGGATAGATTTGATCCAAAATTTGGATGTTGTTTGCAGTAATTCCTGTTCACTTAACCTGTTACTAAAATCCACCACTTGCCAATCCAAAAACGGGGCCCTCCCTTCAATGCCTTGGGACATACAGGCATTGTCATGAATTTTCAACAAATCCTGCACCAGATAAATCTTTCTGTCCCATTCCAAGGCATTTTTAAAATGATCCTTCCCCACTGGATAGAAAGGGTCAAGGGCCTCTGCCAATTCATCAGGAAGTGGATTCAGAGCAGCAAAGTTCATGAAAGTCCTTTGGGCTGTATCCTGTATGGAAGATAAAAACTTTTTCCTGCCCCTACCCCAAACAGGTACACCTTTGAGAAGGGAAGCTGCCCATAGCCAATAATCGGGGTGTTTCAGGAATTTCCTGAAGGCAATGTGCCGGTTATAACCCGAAAAAAGCTCATCTGCCCCAACGCCACTAATCAAAATTTTTACCGATTCCTTAGCTTTTTTGGCAACAGCCCATGTGAGGAAGCCCGCACTATCTCCTACTGGCTGATCCAGTGTACGGATATATTCCGGCCAGTTATCCAAAAACCATTCCGGTGAAATCCTAACCTCATGATGCCGCCCACCAAATTTTCTGGCCAGCAATGAAGCAAACTCAGGATCCTTGTATTTTCTATTATAAGGATGTTCTAAACCAACCGTAAAGGTAGGTAATGAAGTGCCGGTTTCCTTATACCATAGATGGTACAATAGGGAACTGTCAGCACCGCCACTCAGAATCAAACCCACAGGTACATCTGCATGAAAATGCTTCAATACCGCATCGGTCAAAACTTCTTCAAAGGAGTTGACATTTAGCGCTGGTTTTTGAGCTGAAACAAGCAAATCAATGTGTTTTGACCGGGTTTGACCGGCATCCAAATTGAATTCCCTCAACTCCCCTGCTGCCAGTTCTTCAATCCCCGAATAAAAGGAATGCCGGGGCATAGCATGTCGCAGGTAGAAATAGGGCAGGACCTGATTTTTATCGATTTTTTTAGGAAAAAGACCCGATGCCAGCAGACAGCGGCATTCTGAGGAACAGACCAGGCTGTGCTCGTTCCTGGCAAAATACAGGGACTTCATTCCAACAGGGTCTCTACCCAATAAAACCTTGTTTTCGTGCACAAAAGCGAAGGCATACATGCCCTGAACCAGTTTTACCCCTGCCTTTCCTTTTTTGAGCAACCATTCCAACAAGACTTCCCCATCAGAAGTACTTTTGAATTTCACCCCTTCATGGATCAGTTGATTTCTTAAATCCTGGTAATTGTATAAAAAACCATTCCAGGAAAGGAATGCGCCGCTTTCTTTATGAAAAAGAGGTTGGTTGGCCTCTGCCCGTAGATCCAGGGTTTTTAGCCTGTTTGCTGCCAGGTAAGCCCCAGCCGCAACTTTTTCCCAGGAGGAATGGTCAGGCCCCCTGTGTTGGCAAGCCTGCATCATGGCAGTAATGTGATCTTCGTTTTTACCAGAAGTACTCACCAAAAGGTGTACGCCACACATGTCAGGTACCTTTGGTTTTGTCTTTGGTGATTTCTTCCAGGTCTGTTTGGACCCTGCTTCTTTCGAAATACCGGCAAATGGACGTAATGGAACATTCCTGACACTTTGGTTTTCTGGCCAGGCAAACATATCGTCCATGAAGGATCAGCCAATGATGTGCCTGGTGTATGACTTCTTTCGGAAGGTGCCTGATCAGGCTTTTTTCTACTTCCAGAGGGGTTTTAGCAGTCTGTGGTACCAGCCCCAGTCTTTTGGATACCCTGAAAACATGCGTATCTACAGCCATATTAGGCTGGTTCCAGATCACACTGGTGATGACATTCGCTGTTTTCCTACCTACACCCGGTAGTTTCATCAATTCCGGTACGGTGGACGGAACCTCCCCGTCAAATTCTTCCATAAGCATCTTTCCCAGGCCCAACAGGTGTTTGGTTTTGTTATTCGGGTAGGAGACGGAACGAATATAGGGAAACAATTGATCAAAGTCACTGGCTGCAAGATGGGCCGGGCCGGGAAAATCCCTGAATAGGGCAGGTGTGACCATGTTGATTCGCTTATCTGTGCATTGGGCACTCAATACCACTGCAAGAAGGAGCTGATAGGGCGATTCGTAATGGAGCTCTGTCTCTGCAACAGGCATGTTTTCAGAAAAATGATCAACGAAAGCCTTATACCTATCTTTTATTAACATATTAGCTTAAAACAAATTTTTCTTTCTAAATATCCAGAAACGAAATCAATCAGCGGTTTTGAGGAGATTTTCTTCATAAAAAAACCTACCGTTAGCTGCTAACGGTAGGTGGAATAAGTTTTTTGTTGGTGTTAAACTTTTTCCAGTCCACGGGACCGGGCCCTTTTTTTAATGGCGTAAACAATGCTCTCAGAGGGTTCAAGAAGCAATTGATCCAGTTTTTCTACAGTACTTAGCAGGTCAATGTATTCCTGCATCAGTAAGGGGTCTTTTTTTAAAGACTGCATCAATGTTTCATTCTCTTCCTCCGTCATTTCCTGATAAATAAATCTTATCAGCTCACTTTGGGTAAAAGATTTGGTCATAGGCGATATTTATTTGTTTAAGTTTCTTTCTTAGATTGATAAGCGCATAGCGCATCCTTCCCAAAGCTGTATTGATACTCACTCCCGTCTGCTCAGCAATTTCCTGGAAACTTAAATCCATGTAATGCCTCATGATCAATACCTGCTTCTGACTTTCCGGCAATTCATCAATTAATTGTCTGACCAATTCGTAGGTTTCATCCCTGACCTTCATGTCTTCCACATTTTGTTCAGCAAAATGCATGGTATTGAAAACATTCGATCCGTCTTCCATCACTACCGTGGGATAGCGTCTCATTTTCCTAAAATGATCAATGGCCAGATTGTGAGCAATCCGCATCAACCATGGTTGAAACTTCCCTTCCTCATTGTACCTGTCAGAATTGAGTGTCTGAACAACTTTTACAAATACATCTTGCAATAGATCTTCAGCCACCCCTTGCTCCTTCACTATCATCAATATGGTTGTATATACTTTGGTCTTGTATTTATCAACTAACCTTTCAAAGGCAACTTCGCTTCCATTTCTATACTGTGAAATCAATTCACTGTCTTTAGGTCCTACCCTTTTGCTCATAAAACTTATGTTTAAATAACGTAGAGTTTTATCCCATATTGTGGCTTTTACGGTCGATTAATGTTTCTTGTGTTTTCAAATGTATATAATAGGATAAAACAACGCAATCTATTTTGTGTTTTTTTATAATAAATAGCATCATAAAAAAAGGAGGTCAGAAGATTATACTTTTTGTTAAATTTTTAACCAAATACAATACTGATCTTTTATAACACATGATAAAATACAACAATTACAGTACCAATATTGTTATTTTAAGTATTTAGGAATTATCTAATTCTGGCACCTTGGTGAATCCTTTTGCCAAAATACTATAAACCGTACCTACCAAACCTAAAATACCACTAATATAGGCAGATGTTTCGTTCAAAATATTCGGGTCATAAAAACTGATCAGTGCAATACAAATCAATACAAAACTAAAAACTGCTGCCTGAATCATTTTTGCATTGCCAGACTTTCTTTCATCTTGCTTGAACCTGGACAGGTCTTCTTCACTTACAAACAGGCATACAAAGTTTCTAAAGCTCTTGGAAAAAAGCACTAAACCGTCCCTGCCGGTATTCATCTTGATTATACCTTTTTGGATCAAGGCCGTCATGGTTTCCCTGTTAAAAAAATTGATAAATCCCTCAGTTGCATAGTTGTAAACCATTTTCCTTTCCTTTAGGCTTAATTCTGCCCAAATATTTAAAAAATAGGCCTTATTATATCTTTGAATAGAAAGGATACACTTCTCATATCTTTCCAGTGACAAGGGCTGTTCCAATGGATCACGCGACAACTCTTCCGTAATTAGTGAGGCCATGGTATGTGCATTCGGGCCATAGGCTATCTCAGTTGCCAGTTCCAATGTCTTTGGATCATTGAACAAAATACTTTCCGCCCTTTGCTTAAAATGCTTTCTTTCATCCATACCCAATAGCTCCCATTCCAGCTCAATATAGGGAAGGGTAATGGCTTCATTTTGGAAATCCAATGGTACATACTGGAACAGGTATTCAGAAAAAACCTCCGTGATCATTAAACGTTGCTGCTTTGGGGTATCTGGCCTTAAAATTTCCTGAAGAGGTTTTCCGGAAGTCACGAAAAAGTAATGGCTTTTTCCGGAATATTTTTTCCGAAAAGTCAAAATAGCCTGCAATACCCCTTCTGCGTTACCCAGACAATGCAGGTTTTCAAACACTACCCCCTTGTGATGCGGCTCAGGGGCAGGCATTTCCAGGGAATCTTCCCCTGCATTAATAAACAACAGTTCTTCTGAGGTCAAACCAAATTCATGGCAAATCCATGCCCTGGACCGCAGGGCATCCACCCCTATGATAAAACTGTATTTTTGTTTCCTGGCAGCATGTGGAAGGGAGGACGACCCATAGGCAAAGTGGTAATCGATAAGGTAAATCTTATTGCCAAGCCTCATGATCATATTGAAAAGCCAAATCAAAACCAGAAATAAGGGAAGCAAAAGCAGCAAGTTGGACTTTAGGATTTCCCCAAAAAAACCTTTTTTAAAAAATTCACCAAGAACAAAATTCGGTGGCCGTTTAAAGGCTTTCACCAGTACTTCATGTGGCGGAGCGATGAAATCCCTGACCAACTCATCATCCTGGTTGGAAAACCTTCCAAAATTGGTCCTTCTGAATTCCTCGTGGATCCCAATCAATTCCAAATAAAAGGCATCAGTGATACTATTCCCCTGTACTTCTGGTTCTTCTTCGCTACTGATTTGATCCCAAATGAACTTTTCCTGATTAAATATTTGCCTGTGAATAAAATAGCCTGGTAAAAAACCAATGATGAGCAACCACAGCAGAAAATTCAGTGCATAAACCCTTTTATCCACGTGCACACCCGTTAGCTTATTCCAAAAATCGTTGAGCCAGCGATGCACCTTTCCAATCTTACTGTCCGGAGACCACATATCCGGTGCCAACCTGGGAAATTCTCCTGTTTTGGACAGGTAATAACAAAGTACCTGCAAGGATCCCATCAGGATAAGCACCAGAATCGAAACTGAAAAATAAAAGGGTTCAATGGTACCTCGGGACAAAACAACCAACAGATAGGCCAAAATCAACCAAAGCAAGGTTACCATGATCAAAAACCCATTGATGTTTTTCTTTTGAGCACCAGTTCCTGAAGTAGATAACATCAAAAAATTACAGGTTCCGGATTGAATGGCAAAAAGAGCAGACCAAAGATAAATATTGAATATACTTAAAGGTAAAAAAAGATACACCCCCACAAAGAGGATCAAATCAAAAAACAAAATCACATTCAACCATATGAATTTGATTCTTTTAGCGGGGGAAGGGCTGTACCAGGCAAAGGAAAAGTCCTCAAAGGCCAGGTAAATACTGGATTTATTGGTGATTAGCGTTAAAAGACCAAGCAATACCAAAACCAACAAATAGGGTAGAAATACGGTGATGGCTTCAAGGGAGGCCAGGGAATGCAAGGTATGCTGCAGGTTTTTATCTTCCAGGTACAACACCCAATTTTCAGCTACAAATTGCCCTGAAGGTATCCGACTCAATAAAGCCTCATATTCATGGCCATTTACATAAATGGGGGTCTTCCATACATGTTCATAGGCGGCATTTTGATTATTACCCATCAAAGTCCTGATTTCCTGCCACTTTTGTTCTCCCACCCCTTCCTGCAGGTAATTAATTGGAATATTAACTTTTTGGCTTTTCAGGAGCACCTTTCCATCAGGCTTGAAAATAAAAAACCTTTGGTTTTGACTGATTTTCGGGGCAAGGGAATCAAGGCTAAAGGTCAATGCATAGCCCAGACTGTCCGCCCGCTTGCTAATGACCCCCTCCAGATTGCCGGTAGATTTGGAAAAATGCGCACTGATAAAATGCTTTTCCGGGGATTCGGGAAGAGCTTGCACATAATCCCTATTTGCAATGGAAACAAAAGGGAAATCACCAAAATCTATTGAACCATCCACGGCTGTGGTATCCGGTATGAGCATGGTCTGAATGTTTCCCGTCAAATCAAATTCAAGAAACTCGTTGACATTATTTTTCCTGTTCAGGGATTGAATTACAGTATCGGAGCCAATATTGCCCTTTTCCAAATGAATTCTGAACCGGTCCAAAGATGTTTTCAAACTGTCAATTTGTTCGGAAAATGAAAATTTCAAATCCCGAACGTACTGGTCGGAAGGAATATGGCTCCGGTAATTCTGAACCAGAGAGAACGAAAAAAAGCCCAAAATCACCATCACCACAATCAAGGATAAGCCCAGGCCCAACACCCTTTTTTTTGTCAGTACATCTCCGTCTCCCAGATTAAATATACTGATGATGGGGATGGAGACAAAAATCAATAACAAAAGGGTGAGAAATGTGCTGAGTACTTTGAAATTGATCTTTAGCGCTACACTTTCAAACTGAGATTTTTCCTTGGTGCCCAGCAAATAAAAAACCTGGTTACCTATCACGGCGGGAGATAAAAACCCCTGGTATTCATCCCCGGAAATGCTGATGGTAAGCTCCCTTTCTCCTACATTTAGCTTGCCTTTCAAGGAATCCGTATCAATGACGGGAAGGCCCGCCACCTCATTGGGATAAATGGCCGCACCCGCACTATCCAGGACAAACAACCTGTCAAAAAATAAACTCTGAATATTGTTTTCCATGAGGGAATAAACCGGAACGGAATGGTCTACTTCAAATCCTCTACCCACCAAACTATTCCTGTCAAATGTTTGGCCCAAAACCTCTCCTATTTTTTCGGTAAGCAAAATATTATTCAATTCAGGTAGGTCTCCTGACCGGGTCGTATCATCCAGAAAAAACCGAAACCCTTTTACTTTAATCAGAAAGGCCGAATCCTTTTTTGCCAGGGAAATACCACCCTGAGCAAAAATCTGCCTGTCCAGGGAAGGATCCTCCTGAAGATTTTTAATTTTTTCTATTCCAAATTTCGGTTTTCTATCAATCAGGCCTACCATTTGAGCAGCGGCACTTTGCCCCTGTCCTCCACCCCAGGTATAAAAGTTCCTTTTAAAGTACCCCTCCAACTGAACGTGGTAATTGTAGAAAGCATCAATAAAATTATGCTTGGCCAGGTAAATGGCTTTGATCCCCTGGGATTCAAGCTGGGATTGATTGGTTTTGGAGTGTTGATAAAGGTAGGCACCGATCAGCAACATGCTCCCAAAAATAAAAATCCAAATGCGTAAATCCTTGAACTTCATATCGGTGGACCCTAATTTGCCTGATGGCTTCAATTTAAGGAAAACACCTTACAATAAAAATTTTAATTTTGGATAGATCAGTAATAAGGAGGATTATTCTTGTCCCAGCTTTATACTTGAAGAAAACCTGCTGCTTAATGGCTGTTTTATTGGGTTTTATTCCCCGGCCGGATCCGCATCCTTTTTATTCATCCATGAGGGGGCAGTACCAAACCACAATACGGTACCGATCAACATCAGAAGCTTACAGGTATCTGCGGACATATAGGTGCCAAAAACAAGAATTGCAGGAATGATATTCAGGCCCAGGCCCAGAAAAGAAATAATTTTTATCAGCAGCTTCATTTTCTTTGAATAATTTTAGCAGAAACAACATACACCAGTACGGCAACAAACCAACCCGGGAGGCCCAGGAAGAATATTTCAATACCCACGACCAGATTCAGTAGCAGACAGAAAGCCAAAGTAATCAACCAGGTCAGGGCCACTGACCAGTTCAGGGAAATACCCCTGCCTTCAGCATAGTTGGATTGAAGTCCGATTCTTTCCAGCAGGTAAACATCAATGAAAATCACGGCTCCAACCGGCATAAGGATTAAGCCGTACAAGGCTACAAACTCCAGCAGCATCATGACCAGGGCCGGAAAACAGGCAGCAACAGTGGTAAACAAGCCTACAAATAAGGTTACTTTCCAGGTTTTCCATTTAGGATTGATGGATTGTATCGCCAGGCCTGCCCGGTATAGGGTTGGATTGGCAGTAGTCCAGCCTGCAATCACCACGCATATCGCTCCCGCCACCCCTACCGCACTGTAGGCAATAGGGCCCGGGGCAAAGGTGAGACTTCCTTCAGATTCGATCAAAAACAGGGAATACAAAATCCCGGAAGCTATCCAGGCAATGAAGTGTCCCAAAAAGACGCCAGTGGCAGAAGAAAAACCATACTGCCATTTTTTGGCATACCTTAATAAGGACAGATCCGCCATACCGATATGCATGGCCATATTGCAAAACCAGGCGAAGAACAGGATGTGCCAGAAACCAAATTTACTTTGACCCTCCAAGGGAGTACCGGTCCAAATGGTACTTTCTGCTACTGACCAAAACGAGGCCACTTCTGTTACACCCAACCTGGGTAAAACTGCCAGGGCAGCCGCTATAAACACCATGATCATCCATGGAGCTGCTACCATGGCAAACTTGGATACCTGATCAAAGCCAAACATGGCTATGACGGTAGTCACTGCCCCCACTGCAAAAACCGTGGTCACCCAACCCACATTGTTGGGATAAATATCTGTCAACTGTGGCATGGTCATGTCGAAAGGAATTCCTACTGCAGTAGCTGCCACTGCAATCATGGAGCCTGCCAAAAAACAAAACAAACCTGCATTAACCAGGTTATAAATCAGCGTAAATCTCTTTCCTGCAATTTTTTCCAATAAAAAATAAAGCGTAACTCTGGTCTTCACGGCAATTTTTGCTGTAAGAAATGCCCAGCTTAACACAGCCAGAATATTTCCCAGAATCAACCCGGTCACCAGGTCAATGGCACTTGCCCCGTGGGCTACAAACAAGGGCCCGATTACGAATTCGGTACCAGCAGTATGCTCCCCCGCATAAGTTCCTAAAAAACTCCGCCAGCCTTTAAGCTTGTTATTAGGTATAGCTTGTTGCTCGTATTCATTTACTGCATTTAAACGGGCTACAAGACTTTTTCTGTTTTCCATAAATAAGGTGGGGTGATTAAGCTTTTATTGAGATTCAGTGAATTTTAGATGATGGTAATTCATTGACTTCGGGAATAGGTTTACCCTTACAGGAAACCAAAATTCAAAACAACGATTGATCGACACGCCATTTGCCCTGCCTAAATTGATCCCCTGTTGATGAATTTGAAAACATTTTTTACCGCTTCCCTCTTGTTTTTCTTGATCATGTAAGCCGCAGTCTCTCCCATCAGCTTGAAATCAGTGGAAATAACGGTGATACCCAAAAGCTCCTTCAATGGGGTGTCGTTATAGGAAATAATTCCGATTTCCCTGCCTAATTCATAATGTTGCTCTCTAACCTGTTTAACGAGGTTTACGAGATCATTTTCCTCTATGACCACAAAGGCATCTTTTGGTCTGAGCTCCATTTCGGGATACACTGTTTCCAAAACTTCGAAATCAAAATCAAAATCCTGGCAGAATTTTTTAAACCCCATAAGTATTTCTTTGGGATAAGGGTAAACGGTTTCCAAAGGATAGACAAGCATGAGCTTTTCGTAATGCTGCAATTGGAAAATACCCTCGCAAAGTGCATTATAAATGTCATTTTTAAAATCCTGGTAGATCGCCGACACACTTTCACCCAATTGAGGGATTTGATTGTCCATGATGATCAATTTTTCACTGGGTATCTTTTTCAGACAGCGCATCACCTGCTCATCCAGATTGTAATGACCTTCATGCTCACTTTTAAAATGAGGCATCAGCACATAATAGTCATAGGCGCCCATGTTTTCATTTAAAATATTCTTCAGCAATCTGGGGTCACAGTGATAAATATTCAAATCCACCTGGGCATCAGCCCCCATGCTGTCGATAAAGGAATTATATGTTTTAAGCTTATAGTTACTCAGTTTGTTCAATAAAAAAAGTACGCTTAATTTAGATGTGGAGATATTTTTGGCCACATAGTAACCTTTGCCCTTAACTGAAAGGATGATTTTCTTCTCCTTCAGCTGATTGTAGGCCTTTTCTACTGTATCTCTGGAAAGGTAATGCTCTTCACTAATTTCGTTAATGGAAGGAATTTTATCCCCGACCAGCAAATGGGCATTTTCTATGTCTTCAATGATTGAATTGACGATTTGCTGGTATTTGGGTATTCGTGAATTTTCATCCAGACGAACAAGAGTCTTTACTTCATTCATGGGTTCAGGTTATTTTGTGCTACCAATAATTACCACTTCAAATGCTTTGACTAAAATTAACTAAAATTTTTAAATTGTCGCATTTACACTCAATTAATTGAAATTAGTAAAGCTTACCACAAAAAATTTTATCAGTGGTGGATTTCAAGGTTGACCGGACCGCGAAGACCAGAGGGCATGGTTTTCCAACCTGATGCATCAAATGGGCCATAATCGATATTTACAAAATTTATCTCATGGTAATTCCTCCAGACAATTTCGTTTTGGTCCAGATAACGTACCCTGTTTGCCATAAGGTTGGCCACTTCTATACGCAGCTGGTTGCTGCCTTTCTGAACAAATTCGCTGATATCTAATTTAAAAGGTACTCCAAAAGCATAACCCACTTCTTTTCCATTGATCCATACCCTGGCACTTTCCAACACCTGGCCCAAATTCAAAACATATTTGGCATTTTTATCTACCTGCTCCAGATTAAATGAATTTTCGTACCCTGCCTGTCCCGAAAAATTCAAAGCTACCGGGTCATCCAACTCTGTCCAGGGTTTGATTTCATCCAAAGTCACTGCTTCGGGCAGTTCTGGTCCACCATTTATGAATTCCAAACGCCAGGGGCCATTAATAGAGTCGATTTCCGGCTTGGTACTATCATACTTCCAGTTCGGGATATTCCCTGGGTCCCGATTGAGCACATGGACAATCAGGGACTCCCCGGGATCCAAATTTACCCGCACTGAGCTTTTTCCAGCTGTTTCAGCATTACTGCCCAATCCAATTATACCTTGTTGCGGATCCATCAAGACTGCTGCCTTCCCTCCGTATTGCAGGTCTATGGATTTATTTACGGTTTTACCAGAATGATTGACCAGGTAATAGTATTTTTGACCATTCAAATCCCTCCTCAGAAATTTGAGCCCCTCATCCACCAGGTTTTCCCTTTGCATTCCCAGTCCTACCAATGCCTGAAAAATATTTTCAGCTAAAATCACCTTCCCTTCACCTTCCACCGCCTCTTCACCATAGACCTTGTCTTCAAAGGATAGTCCCGACCAAAGTGCATCGAGGGCTTCCTTTCTGGAAGAATGATCATGGAATCCGGGAACATTTTGAGGTGCCTTTTGAAAGATTACCGTTCCTCCCTTTTCTGCCAGGGAAATGGCATTTTGCAGGGTAGCTACAGGCATGTAGGCTGTCTCCGGGATTATCAAAACCCTGGACCGATAGTCTCCACCGGCAGCCAAAAACCGGCCATCATCTACCTGTAAGCCCTCAATCATGCGATCAGAGACAAAATCCAATCCAAAGCCCTTCTCCATGAGCATTTTGGATTCCTGGTAAAAAGCAGTGGGATGCAACCATTCATCAATGCCATGGACGGTCAACATTTTTGACAATCCCTGCGGATCGGACCAAATATCGTACACCGGCCAGTACATCATCAGCTCATTATCAGGTGTACCAGACTGCAATACAGACTGCACCCTTTGGATATATCCATTAAAACCCTTGAAATGAGGCCACAGGCTATTGTGGGTGTTCAGGTTCAGGGAAGCATAAAACAACCAACCCGGAAAATCCACGGCTTTGGGGGAATAGGTAACGCCATGGTAAAACATGTGGTTGACCCCCGCCAGGAAGGCTTGCTCCAGTTCTGGTTTGGCCTGCGAGAAGGCAGACTTAAAATGCTCTCCCAGCCAGGTAAAAGTCTCTGTAGACACCAGATTTTTACCTGTCAGATGTGCCGCAGAGGAGGCAAATTTTAACATGATCGGATCGGGATCCACGTTCCTGATATCCGCACTGTCTCTTCGTATGCCCGGAATCGGAAAATAACTGGATCCGAAAGTTTCTCCCTCCGGTATGTCTACTGCAGCATAAAGGTCCAACAGATTACCTGGCGACCCATGGGCCTGGTTTTTGGTCAGCTTCCCATGGCTATTGGCCCAGTTCGTCCAGGGCTGGGTAAAGTTCTCCAGCAACATGTCATGGATCGTCTCCCGGTAATCAGATTTCAAACGACGGCTGATGTCATCCGGCTCCTCAGCCAATAGTTTCGGCAGGTGTTCCCTCAGATCATAGCCGCGTTTTTGTTCAAAAATCCTGAAAAATTCGGTCGTAAAATCAGCTCCATATACTTCGAAACTGTCGTTGTAAAACGACCGGATGCCGGGAAAATCTCCTTCAAATGCCTTTTCAAAATGGTTCAGATAATGTTGTACAGCCTTGTCTGAATAGTGATCGAGGGTGAAGCCTTGTCCTCCTGGCGCTGCTCTTTTTACCATTTGCCCCGTCTGGGCCTGAAAGACGGCGATAAGGTCCCATGCCCCGGGGGCATCCCAGTCCAGGCGAAGGGAATCAATAACTTTTTCACTAAGGTTTTCAACTTTCCCATCCTGGTAAGCCATTAAGGTGTGCAGTTCATATTCAAAACGAGAGGCCCTTTTATCTTCCAGAACGATGGGACGGTCCAGGCCTTGCCCTTCCGTATACTTGTATTTTTGAACGATCATTCTCTGGGCTGCCAGGCCAGGGCTGACCATGGGTCCGCCAAATGGCCAGCCAGTTCCCTGGGTCAGGTCAATTCCCATGTTCAAACTATCCGCTTTCGCAACAGTATGCCGCAGCATGTCCATCCACTCTGGAGAAAGGTGTTCCAAAAATTGATCTTCAAAGCCCTTAGCACCATATATCGGAGCTATTTCAAGCCCTCCCAGGCCCGCATCTTCGTATTCTTCCAGCAGCCAGGTCAGGTTTTCCTTATCCACTGCGTTGCCCATCCACCACCAGCGGGTCCAGGGTTTTGATGTTTGGGTTACTTCCGGCCATTCACCGGCGGCTACCTGCCTGGGCTTATCCTGTGGCTTCCGACAACCGGACAGGCCCATCAGGCAACAAGAATAAAGAAGCAATAAAATGCCGATAGATCGGGATATTTTTGGGTTTTTTTTCATGAAATGGTGACTTACTTGCTGTACAGGCTGAAAACTTTTTGAAGGGGTTGAACCTTGGGGGATTGGTCCGGGTTGGTTTCCATCAGATCTGCCATAAAGTCCCACCATTTTTTCATGATGGCCTGTCCCGCCAGGCTGCCGGTTTGGTGATCTTCTTTCAGGCTTTGAAAAGCAAAAAGGGTACCGGTGGATTTGTCCAGAAAAATATGGTAGGAAAGGATGCCTGCTTCTTTGAGTAGCTTTTCCAGCTCCGGCCAGATTTGTTGGTGACGTTTTTCATATTCCACTTCATTTCCGGGCAGAAGCTTCATGGTAAAGGCTACAGGTATCATGGGCAAAAATTATTTTAAGTTGAAATAAAGGAAGGTTTTCCATATTCCAAAGCAAAACCCGGAAAGTTTTACCCTCTGAAAAAGGTAAAGGAGTATTTTGGAAAGACCAAAGTTTAAATCATTAACCTTTGGGGACATTGGGACACTATTTGCCCGATGACGAAAAAAAGCATTTAAAAGTTTATCTTTTTAAAAAGGCAGGATGGTAAGGTAGAGCCTTAAAGTTGTAAAACACGGTCCACCGATAATCCCAGGGGTTGCTTTACGAACTGTTGGGCACCTGCCATTTTAGGCCGAAATTTATCCAAACTTTTTGGGAAAAATTTCACCTTCTTATCATTTCGGTTTTTACTTCAGAAAATTTCCTCTTTTCATTTTTAAAAAGATCAGCCCTAAAACGATTATTAAAAGAGCAATATACACGAGGAAATTATTATTTGCTTTGGCGCTGAAGACAAAAGAATTCCCTATCATTACCTCAGCTGCCCAAAAATATGGAAGCCTATATATTCCGGGATTTTCATTTATGTAGCGCAATTTGGCTTCCTGTAAGGCGAGATCGGTTGGATGCCCTTCCGCAAGGCTTTGGTAAAACATTTCCGAAAGTTGGTAAGTAGCCTTGTTGTCTATGGGCCAAAGCGAAGTAATACTTGAGGGTATCCCTGCTGCCGCAAAACCCCTTGCAAGGCTGAAAACTCCTTCTCCGGGAACGAGCTTTCCCACACCAGTATTACAGGCCGACAATACAACAAGCTTTGTCGATAATTTGCCCAAAAAAGACAATTCGGAGACATTTAAGGTGCTGTCATTAAAGAAGAGCGTAGGCTCTGCAGATCCATCATCGGCATGAGCATGTGCATACAGCTGTACGATTTCGTGTGCTGGTAAATGGTTTAAAAATTGTGTTTTGGTGGCCTCAGACCCTGTGAAAATCTGATGGCTTGAAAAATGTTTTTTCAATTTACTGAGAGAAACATCTGATCCCTTGAGGGAGACCTGTTGTAGGTGGGGCTGAAAATCTACCGGAGCAAGGGCTAAAAATGAAGCCGTTGAATGGCTTCCCTCCTCATGGTTTTTAGAAAGGTAACCAGCAGAATAAGTGTAGGAAAATGCATGATCATGCAACAAAAAACTGTCTGGATTATCATTTTCCTTTAGCAACATTTCAAAAGGGATAAGAAAATTGTCGGGTGAAATGATCACCCGACTGGTCTTAATTCCCAAAGGGCGGAATAACCCGTCATAAAGTTCAAATGCCAATTTCAAGTATTCGGAATAATTCCTATTCAAACGATCACGGTCTGAGGAAAGGTAAAGGAGTTCTTTGGATTTGGAATTCAATTCATCTGAAGGCATTCGGTAAATAGCACTTTTATCATGAGTGACAGCAAGGGAATAAACAAATTCTTCACCTTCGAAATACCCTATGTAGGTCTGGTCAGGGGCAAGGATTTCCTCCCTCAATGCTAGAAGGGAAACCACCGAGGTATCGTACTTATATTGGTAATAATTTGGATATTTGATTTCCAAACCCTGAATAAAATCCTCATATTTACGCAGGAGGTCATTGAATTCCGTTCTTTTATTTAGAAATTCCGGGTCATTTTCATTCAAGAAGGCCGGGTTTTTTCTAAGGGTTTTCAATTGAAAACTGATTTTTTTTTCTGTTAGTAAATCTACCTCATCAAGAAATTGCTGAGCGCCAAGCTCATTCAGTTTATCTATCAGTAATACCGCTTTGCTTTTTTCGAAAAAATAAAAAGCATAGTCCAAATCATTGAGGTAATAGCAGGCTTCAATAGCTTTCCCATACATGGTTTTGGCTTTTTCCCTCCAAAAAAGCTTCGATTGTTGCGTGGTATGCTCCCAGCGCATCAGGTCAATGGCTTTATCTGCCAATTTAAAAGTAGACAACGCCAACTTCAAAATATCTTCATCCCTTTCCTCCAGGTATAGGTCAAGTAAAACCTCTCCCTTATTGGCTAGAAGAAGTGATGGCAAATATTTATTTGATCCCCTGATTATTTGTTCAAGACTGGGATTACGCTGCCACAAGGTATCCGAAAAATCCATATTCAGGTCTGAAAGTCCTGCTTGAAAGTGTGTTATTGCCTGGGGATAGTCTTTTTGCCTGGCAAAGGCATAGCCCAGGTTATTTCTGAGATCCGGCAATATGGATTTTTCTTCCCTCTCATCCATAAGGTCGATAGCTTTCTCATAGCATTCAATTGCTTTTTTTGAATTGTCAAGAAATTGGACATATATGGATCCCATTTCAGACAGATTGCCTGCGACGCTACTGGTAAATCCATATTGGCTATTTATTTCCATCGCATCCTCCAAATGCGATATTGCCATTTTATACCTTTTTTTTCCCACGAAAAGTTTGCTCAAAATACCTTTTAGAGTAGCTAAACTGTTGCCCCCCAGGGAATGGTTTTTAAGAATACCATACCCCTCTAAAATATTTTTTTCGGCTTCATCTATTTTTTTCAGACCCAAAAGGGCTTGCCCTTTTTGAAGCAGTAAAAAAGCCTTATCCACTTCATTTTTATCTATTTCAGGTAATGACAATGCAAAATCAACCATATCAATGCTTCTTTGAAAATCCTTATTTTCAAAAAAATAGAATGCTTTCAATTCGTAAACCCTCCCTATTGCTGAGCCTTTTTCAGGGTGTTTTTCTATGGTGAAAATGCAACTATCCAAATACTGGTTGGCCGCTGTCAAATAATCTGCAGAACCATGGAGCAGGGCCATGTTAAAATAGGAATTGACCAAATAAGATTCCTCAGCAGCAGGCAAGCCTGATTTATTGATGGCCACTGCTTCATTGAGCCAAAAAAGTCCTTTGTCAAACTCTCCCAGAATACGGTAATAATCACCTAACCTACTGACCATCCTGGCGTAAATACTGTCTTTCCCCACCACATCAAGGTATTGATTGGCCAATTTTAAAATTTCCTCCTGGTTTTGCTTTGCAGGGCCAGCAGATTGGTCAATCTGCTGTAATTGTATAAGCCATTGTTCTCCAGCGGATAAGTCCTGTCCGACAATACCGTTTGGGTAAATCACCACCCAAATAAACAAAAATGCGAAGCGAAGGGAAAACCACCTTTTCTTCCAGGGAGGTTGCTGCGTATTATCTCTTAGAATACCGGCCATATTTAACTTGGGGTTCAATTCCAGTAGGAGAATCAGGAATATCAAAGACATTGGTGACTTCCAAATGGGACATCCAGGTCTTTTTATTTTGAGTGGCCACAAGGGTATAAAATCTTGGATTAATGCTCGCCCCTATTTTACCTGCCACTATTCCAGAAGCGAAAGAAGATCCGCCAATATAATCACCAGGGTCTTGTGGTGTTATAAAAGGAAGGGAAAATTGGTAACTATCCCCATTGATTCTTTCCGCCACCACTCCCATATCCACATGTTTGGAAGCATGGTTTTGTCGAGGACTGGTTTGGGTAAGCTTATCATTAATGGTAGTCACCACGACCATATTGTTCAAAGCCCTGTCTTCTGTGTCTCCAATTACGGCCAGGTGGAAATTATGACTGTTTAAATCTCTTGGAGAACCTGGTAGGTTCAATTGGACAAACATTTCATTGGAAAAGGCCGTCTCATTACCTGCAGCTGTCACAAAGACAATGGAATCCTTTCTTAGGACATCGGTGATCAGGTAATCCAAATAGGGATGCTTTTGGCCAAATAGGTCATAGTCATAAAATCCCAGACTGGTATTGATGACTTTGGCTTTCTTTTCCCGGGCATAAAAAATTCCACAGATTAAATCAAAAAGGTTCCCTTCATTGTTATTATCCAAAACCTTAACATTTAATAATTCCGGAATATTATTCTTTATTTTAAAAAATTGTTCCAGGACATAGGCGTTGATGAGTGTTCCGTGAAGGAACGCTGTATCATCCGTGACATCGGCGTTTTCTCCTACAAAATTCCATCCATATTTTTCGCTCCGGTAGCACCTGTTCCCCGAAGATTTCCATAAATATTGTTCAGGGAAAGCTCCTGTTTCTATTCCTGAATCAAGAATGGCCACAGTCACCTTTTCCTCTGATCTGAAATCAGCATAATCTGGAACTGCCTCGCTCTCGGGCAGTCCATCTTTTTCCTTTTCCTCATTGGGAATAGCATCCAGAAAATTAAGACTGAAAAAAACAGAACCATCTTCAGTCATACCCGTAGTACGCACATTTCCAATCTGGGAAACTTCAATGTGACCTTCCAATAATATATCCTGTATTCCTTCTGCCTCCCATAAGTCCACTGACTCATTACATGCACTACACCCCCGTTTTTTTGCCTCTGGATATTCTTTGAGGATCAAAGCACTTATTCTGGCCTTCTGCCTATCCACCCCTTCCCTATACATGACCAGTAATTGATTCTCGACATAGTCAGTATTTATTGCTGCTCTTTCTTTTTCGCCAGGCTCACAGGCCAATAGCACCAAAAGGATTAGCACAAGATGATAGCGAAAACCGAAAATTTTTAAGTTGATTGAGATATTTTCTTTCATGGCGGTGTCTATTTATCACTTAAAAATAAATTTAAAATTCGTCACAAAACCACACGTTCCAATGACCAAGCCCTACCTCATAATACCCCTTAGTCTTAAAAGGTGCCAACTTCTTTTATAAGTATGTAATATACATATTTTCAGGTAAATATAAAACAAGATTGGATGGACATCATACTGGAATGTACCCTCTGCCTAACCGGAATAGCTAACGGACCAACCTGATAAAGAACGCCAGGTTTTGGAATGAAAAAATGATAGAAACGGCTCCGGAAATTCCGAAGCCGTTTTCCAATCGGAAAGGGATACGAATGGCATGAATCTTTTAAAATAGCTGGTATTATCTGTTAAAAATATTTACTATTTTAATTTAACAATGAATAATTGCACTACTTACCCTTCCTTTACCACTCTATACACGGTATCTGCACCACCTACAATTTGCCGTTTGGAATCCCTTTGAATAATCGTCAGCGGAAAGCTGTCTCCTTCTTTGAGCTGAGGTGAAAATTCAACCTTTACAGACATAGGCACCAATTGCCCCGGGCCCTTTTCAAATTCAGCTGTTAACTTTTTACCGGTAATTTCAATGAATCGGCTACCGTTTTCCACAACCAGATTTCCTCCTCTTACTTGAATGACCTTGGCTTTTTCCTTCCTGCACGTGTAAGACATGGTACTTCCTTTTTCCAGGGTGATGGTTTTCTCACAGCATCCTTGTTTTGTCTTGATGACGGTTTTGGTAAGAAATACCATTTCATCATGTTGACAACTGCACCCTTCTCCATTTTCTTTTCCAGGATTGACGAATCCATGATCATTGAAATCAACCATAGGAAAAGCCTCCTCATCATCATCCAGGCTTAAATAAACCTTTGTAGCAGATGGTAATTTGGTCCGGTCCACCTCGATAAACATCCTGGTTTCCTGATTGGCGCGGTTACCAGCAATAAAGGGGCTAAAGATGACCCTGGAAGCCGTGGCATTAGCCAATACATCTATTACAGATAAATTCCGCTGCGCAATGTTGTTTTTCCTTAAAACCAGATTTCCGAAGGATAGGTCTGAAGATATAAATGGATAGTCATTGTCGGAAGTGACGATGGCCAACAGACAGGGGTGCCATGGATTCACATATTGCCAGCCATAAAGTGTATCGGTTTGGGCAGCAGAAATAGTAAACTTGGCAATTACCGAGGCACCTGCTGCTATGGAGGGAAATGAAGCTGCCACAGCTGTCGGACTAACATGCATGGCATCCTCCAAAGTCCAATCGTCGGGAAATACAAACTGCAACCCTACATAGGGTGTAATTCTAAAGTCCACTTCTACGTTTCTGGCTTCATTGGGGCCGTTATTGGTCACCTGAACGTAAATAAAGTTCGCCTGTCCCCTTTCCACATTTTTGGATTGGGCGGGGTCATTGGGATTGAAGACATCATCGTCATTGATACGGACCACAATATCGGAGTAGGACCAAAAATTATTGGAAGGGGGCGTACTTGGCTCAGAACCATTATCACCGCTCCAATCTTTGATCATCACGTCCGAGAAATCCAGAGCCTGGAAAGCATCTATCCTTCCGTATCCCATTTCCTCATTCCTGGATCCATTGTTGAAACCGGCGACCTCACCGTATAAGAGTGTTCCCACCTTTGCCGCCGTCCGCTCTATGGCATTTCTAACTTCCACATTGGTCAAAAGCGGGTACTGGCTCCTCATTAGACCTGCCAGACCTGCCACCAGTGGCGTAGCCGAGGAAGTGCCATTAAATGCCATGGCATAATCCCCTGGATCGTAACCACCTCCACCCTGTATATCTGTGGTAGGGATTTGCACCCCGGGTGCTACTACTGAAACCCCTGTGGTGGTACCATTATAAATAAGGTCGCCAAAATTGGATCCCCAATTTTCCCCGTCAGGGCTTGTAGGTGATTTTCTGTTGTCATCTGTGGATGAAGCTCCGCAAGCCATCACCAACGGATTAGTAGCCGGATAGGTGATGGTCGAATCATGGTTATGGGTAGCTACACACATGACCAGATCATTGTCAAAGGCGTTTTGAATTTCCGGGTCGATAATATTCGGGTCCCATGGATTCCAACCAAAACTCATGCTGATCACACTGGCTCCGTTAGATGAGGCATAATTGATCCCACTGGCCACTTCTACATCCGACCAGGTATCAAAAGCCAGGGGCATGATCAAACAGTTTCCCGCAAGACCTGCCACTCCTTCATTATTATTGAAAGTGGCAGCAGCAATACCGGCACAGGCAGTACCATGATTTCCTGTGGGTGCTCCTGTAGGCATCATGGTGCCCAGGTTGATACCGTCTTCTGAAAATTGTAAATCCGGATGGGTCAAATCACAGCCTTCATCAAGAATACAGATGACAACCGAACTGTCTCCTGTAGATATATCCCAGGCATTGGTAGCATTTATCTGCGTCATGTTCCATTGATTCGCCCATAAAGTATCATTGGGAATGGTAGGAGCAAAGGGTTTGATCATCGGCATGGTTTCATACCTGAGGGTACCCAGGATTTCTTTGTACTGCTGCAACTCCTCACGAATGCGGTAAACGTTGGTTTCCCGGGTATCCTGTAGACGAAGGTACCTGAACCGGGAAAGATATCTGGATTTTTCGGCTACCTCATTCAGTTGATGATTTTTGATGACTTCATCCTGCCGGTCCCGGAATTTATCTGTTTTTTCTATAAGCAGCACATTGGGAAGGGGACAAAACCTGGCGGCAACATCATCACTTCTATCCAATGAATACACAGGCCCAATCCAATCCAGAATGTCGGAAAGATTTTTTTGAATGCTGGAAAAATCAGCATCGGTGAAGTTTTCTCCACTGGCATTTTTTACCCAAAACCGCATGGCGGTATGGTTAATCTTGTTCCAGTCGCCGGCGTCATGTTCTTTTTTTCTTTCAGGAGCTCCTTCTAACAGGAGATTTGCTTTTTTTAAAACCGAAGCAATTTCTTTTTGATTCATTTGCTTTTTAAAAGTCAATAGAAGCCTCTTTGAATCAAGGTAAGCCTCTTGCCTGGAAGCTGTAGTCAGGGATTTGGGGAAATTTTTCATTTTAGGTTAGTTTTATTATACCTACTCATAAGGCTTTTCGGATTCGCCCCGTTTTTTTCAAGTGGTAACTGGTCTCCACATGTACCCCTACATCCAAGAATTCAAAAATTGTTACCCCTTATTTGGTTTTTTTTCGAAAATTCTACTTATGATTTTTTGACCTGTTAGATAGTAGACCAAAAATAAACTAATCCATCCCCTTTAGCCATTCTTCAGCTAGTTCATAACCTTCATATTGTTGCTCCACGACCCGTTTTAAGTTGGTTTGGGCGCTTTCTAAATCTCCCGGCTCATCTCTGATTAGAAACGTCAATGCCTTTAAAAATGGTCCGGCGTTCGACATCAAGTCATTTCTTTGAGCCAATTGATCAAAATAAATCAAAGCAAGGTCAAACTCTTTTTTGGATAAATGCGACAAGCCAAGGTTCTTTAATGCCTCGGCATTTGCAGGCTGTTGGTCCAGTAAACCTTCAAAATAAGCCTGAGCAAGGCTATATTCCTTTTTATTATAGGCTGCAATTCCCAATTGCATACTATCCTGACTTGAACCCATGGTTTGTCCTAGTTGTAGCAGGTTGCTTGCAAAGTATTCTTCCGCAGTTTGATTCATATTTGCAGGCCCCTTCCCCACAAAAACGACATAGGAGACAACAATCAATACCAATGCGGCTGCTATTCCCGTGTAAAAAAATTTCCAATTTTTTGAAAGCATAAAAACAGTCTTTCCCTGGGTGTCGCTTTGGGACCTTATGTATTTATCACTCAGTTTGTCCAGGGTCTCCTCAAGTGCTGCAGTTTCCTCTCTTGAGGCAGACAGGTATCCCATATCTCTTTCTATGGCTTTAAAAACATTAAAAGCCTCACGCATTTCCATGTCCGAAGCCAATTGGTCTTCAAAATCCTGTTTATCCCTTGCGCTCATTCTATTCTGCAGGTAATCTTCAAATTTTTCTATCCAGATTTCATTCATTCCCTTACCATTTTAAAGTCTTGTATTTATCAGACTTCTTTACCAACTCGATCAGTTTTGCCATGCAATCTGATTTCTTTTTCCGGGCATATCCGTAGGAAAAATCCAGTAAACTTGCTACTTCTTCCATAGATTTTCCTGACCAGCTTAGCTGTAGAATTTCTCTGCAAGATGCTCCGATTTCATTTATTTTTTCTTTCAGCAAAATCATTCTTTCTTCTTGCATCAGGCTCTCTTCAGCCAACAGAAAGCTATCCTCTCCTGGGATAGATCGGTCTTCATCGGTAATTGTTACCTTGCCACTCCCCTTTCTTTTGCTTAAAATATTAAGCCACTTTTTCTTGCATATAAGATACAAAAAAGCGTCCAGCGGGCAGGTCAATTCAAAATTTTCTCTCCTTGCTTTGTGATAAATGGTGATCAAGGCCTCCTGAAAAATATCAGCAGCATCGTCTTCACTCCCATTGTTTTTTAAAACCATCCATTTGATTTTACCGGAATACTTTTCATAAAGTTCATTTAACAACTTTTGATTGTTGTTTAGCAAGGCTTCAATATATCTTTGGTCAGGATGTGGCATCTGCTGAATATAATTTTTTTTTATATCGGAAAAAAATATATTTATGAAAATCAGTCAACGCCCTTCAAAGAATGTTTCCTTTCACTACATGCCAATTTATCTTACCTTTGTACGCTTAATCAGAACCTATGAAAGTCAATGAAAACATGGTCGTGGGCCTTACCTACGAACTGAAAGTTACCAATGAAGAACCGGAATCAGAACCTTTTAGTGTAGAGGTCAGAAATGAAGAGGATCCCTTTTTTTTCCTGTTTGGGAATAGCGGCTTACCGGAGGCGTTTGAAACCAGATTGAAAGACAAAACCAAGGGAGACCCATTTGAATTTGTGCTGCAGGTAGACGAGGCCTATGGAAAACCGGATGATGATCTTATCGTCTCCGTACCCAAATCACAATTCAACCAGGAAAGAGGATTTCAGAAAGACATGCTGCAGGAAGGTAATTTTCTTCCTTTGGTAGATGAAGATGGGTATCCCATGCAGGCAAAAATTGTAAAGGACCTGGGAGAAGAATTGCTGCTGGATTTCAACCACCCACTTACAGGTATGAACCTGCATTTTGAAGGAGAGGTATTGGAAATCCGGGAAGCCACAGACAAAGAGAAAGAGGAAGGTTTCATGGCCTGAACTGTCTTGGCCCATTGACTATTCAGCCAGTCGCAAAATGTGGCTTTCTTCCCAATCCAGGTTTACGGAATCACCCTTACTTATTCCACGGAAGGGAGCTGCCACCTGCCAGTAATTGGACTGTCCCTCCAGGGCTACGGTAAGCAGATCATGATCGGGAAAATACCTCTTCAGCAGGATTTTTCCAGCTGCCTTGCCCTTTTTTTTAGTCACCTGTATTTGCGAAGGGCGAAGGTATTGGTTTTCTGACAGGGCATTCAACGGACCGAAAAATCCAGCCACATAGGCTGTCTTTGGATCCTGATGGATGTCTTTTATTCTCCCCTTTCGCAAGAGTCTGCCATGGGCCATGACACAGAGCTTGTCGGTAATCAAAAGGGCCTCCTGAATATCATGGGTCACCAGGACCAAAGTAATGTCCAAATCCTGAAAGATCAGATTCAGTTCGTCCAATAAGTCTCTTTTCTGATGGCTATCCAGGGAGCTGAACGGTTCATCCAGCAATAATATTTCCGGTTCAAGGCTCATGGCCCTGGCAATGGCCACTTTCTGTTGCTGTCCTCCCGAAAGCTGCCTGGGCAACCGGTCCTTTTTTTCTTCCAAACCAAAAAGACCTAATAATTCATCCAACCTTTCGCTGGCATAAACTTTATCATACTGCAACAAAGGCCGGCTGATATTCTCGGCCACAGTGGAATTCGGGTAAAGTCCCTTGTCCTGTTTTACAAGTTGAATGGCATCATATCCGGGCACCAACTTTTCACCGGAATGAAGGATTCTCTCTCCCTTCAAAAAAACAGCCCCCTCATCCTGGGCTTCCAGGCCCGCAATCAACCTGAGCAAAGTGCTTTTTCCACTTCCACTGGCCCCCACCACTGACCACCGGTCTCCTTGGCCGATTTCCATCGAAAAATCCGCTAAGGCTGTGGTAGGGCCCTCATAGGTTTTACTCAGCTTTTCTATAGATAAAAACCCCATTAATTGATTTGGTCTTTTGCTTTTTTGGGAAGGCTGGAAAATACCAGTTCATAAGAATGGTCTACCAATTCCAGGATAAAGGGATCAGGTATTGAACCATCAAAAGATACGGTATTCCAGTGTTTCTTGTTCATGTGGTATCCCGGAGCTATCCCTTCATAATGTTCCCTGAGTTCAATAGCCCTTTCCGGGTCACATTTCAGATTGACACTTTCAAACAGGGTAATATCGATGATGGCAAATATTTTACCCCCAACCTTGAAACAAAGGGTATCTTCATCGAAAGGGGTGTCCTCGGTAACTCCTCTCTTTTTTAGGCAATAGGCCCTGAAAAAATCAATGGTCATCTATGACAGGCGCCTAAAAATCCAGAAAATAAGGGCTGCCAGAAATACCACAATGGATATCTTATTGATCCCATGCATCATTCTCAGGTTGAAATTGCTTTTTTTATTGGGATCGGGCTTTTTGAAAACCCGGATAAAGTAATTTCCTACTTCTCCGACCTGAAAAAACTCTTTGATTTTATTTGACATTGTTCTAGAAATTGCTTGATTAAAACGCTTGTTAATGGTGGTCACTCACTTCTGGTTCTATCCACTGACCATCCTGCTTGATGATGTCAATCAGTTCGTCCACAGCTCTTTCTGAGGGAACGGATCGCTTGACAACTTCCTTGCCTTTGTACAGGGTGATTTTCCCTTTACCAGAGCCCACATAACCATAGTCGGCATCGGCCATTTCGCCGGGACCATTTACGATACAACCCATGATACCAATTTTAACTCCCTTCAGGTGGTCTGTCCGCTTCCTTATCATGGCTGTAGTTTCCTGAAGATCAAACAGGGTGCGGCCGCAAGAAGGACAGGAAATATATTCTGTTTTGGACATACGGGTTCTGGCGGCCTGAAGCACTCCAAAACTTACCGAATTATGTAATTTTATCTGAAGCAAGGCTTTTTCCCTGTTTGCCATAGCAAGCCGGTCCATTCCGATCATGATGCCGTCTCCCAACCCGTCAATCAAAAGCCCGCCAACGTCTGTAGCTGCAAAAAGCATGGTCTTCTCTGCATCAGCATCCGTATACTTCACCTTGGGTACCACAGGGAGGTTAATTTCTGCCTGCAACAAGGAAATAAAAGCCCTTCTCAAAGCCTGCATTTGATGGATTTTGTCAGTGCTCAGGAGAATTACTACAGGTAACTCGTTGGAGAGTAAAGGGATCGCAGTTGATACCTCTTCACAAGACAAATTCAGAAAATTCAATGAAGGATGAAGTTCCGGATTGGACTTAAATTGGTCCAGGCTTAATGCCGGAAATTTATTTTTCCTGTCCGAATGATCCTTCCAGGAATCATGGTCCAGTATTTCCTTAATACCATTTGGGAGCATGAAAGGAATGGGTTCTTTACCGGAATATATATAATCACATCCCTGGTCATTCATTTTCCACTTGTCCAGCTCGGGCAGGTAAAAATGGCCTGTATTTTTCAACTCTTTGGGTTGCATTCCATCAATGACCGATACATCGGTGATTACCCGGGGAACATTAGCTCCCCCAAAGTTCACTACTTCCTCAGATTTTCTCTTGTTGTAACTGAAAGGATCAATCGGGCAGTCCTCCACGGGTGGAATGCCAGAAATTTCAGGACGATGGTTATACCTTTCGATCAGGGTCTTGACTACCGGAGATTCAAATTCGGGATCCTCTGTCAGGGACACCCTTACGGTGTCTCCCAGCCCATCTTCCAGCAATGCTCCTATGCCCACAGCAGACTTTACCCTACCGTCTTCACCATCGCCTGCTTCTGTCACGCCCAGATGAAGGGGGTAAGGCTTGAATCCACCTTCATCCAGCTTCTGGACAAGCAAACGATAAGCCTGGACCATTACCTGGGTATTGGAGGATTTCATGGAGATGACGATGTCATGGTAATTTTCATCCTCACAAATCCGTAAAAATTCGAGTGCTGACTCCACCATACCCAGGGGAGTGTCTCCATAGCGGCTCATGATCCTGTCAGAAAGTGAGCCATGATTGGTTCCGATCCGCATGGCTGTACCATGTTCCTTGCAAATTTTCACCAAAGGCAAAAACCGCTCCCTTATGCGCTCCAATTCAGCCTGGTAAGATGCATCGGTGTAGGCCAGGACCTCAAACTTCTTCTTATCTGCATAATTACCGGGATTAACCCGAACTTTTTCCACTATCTTTGCCGCAACTTCTGCAGCATTGGGGGTGAAATGAATATCTGCCACCAAAGGTGTCTGGTAGCCGCTTTGCCTGAGGCCTTCCTTGATTTTTCTGAGATTTTCTGCTTCTTTGATACTCGGGGCCGTGATCCTCACCAACTGACAACCACTCTCGATCATTCGGATAGACTGCTCTATGGAGCCTTTGGTGTCCATGGTGTCCACGGTGGTCATGGATTGAACCACTATGGGATTGTCCCCACCAATCAAGAGGTCACCTACCCTTACAGGTATGGTTTTCCTTCTGGAATAATTTGTCAGGCTATTGCAATACTTGTAATTATCTGTGACGGTTTTTAGTTCCATAATTATATATCGCCAAGTTGTGGACGGATCACTATTTCTTCAACAACAGAACGGGGAGAAAGGTTATATGCAGACCAGACCGCTTCGGCTACATCGGTAGCCTTCATGAATCTTTCTTCGGGCAAATCTACTCCTTCCCAACTCGCTGTATATGTGGCTCCAGGCATGACAGAGGTAACTTTTATACCATGTGGCATCATTTCCTGCCTCAGGCATTTGGTAAAACCCAACATGGCCCATTTGGAAACGGCGTAACTTCCTCCGTTAGCATACGCAGTGAGGCCCGCAATACTACCAATGGAAAAGATATGTCCGCTTTTCCGGGACATGAATTCAGCGGTAAAAGCCCGGCTCAGGTAATACGCACTGAATAAATTGGTATGCATGGTCAACTCAAAGTTTTCCTCTGGTTCCAGGTGCAAACTACCCGGAATAAAAATACCAGTATTATTTACCAAAACATCAGGAATGGCCATTTTTTTTACAAAAGCGGCAAATGCCTTGGTCTCCTCTTTTTTGGACAAATCTGCAGCCATTACCTGCACCCTGATATCGGGATTGAGGGCTTCTATTTCTTTTTTCAAGACATTTAAATCAGCCTCATTCCTGCTACAGGTAAATATGTCAAATCCCGCAGCAGCAAATTTTTGGATGATGGCTTTGCCTATGCCTTTGGTGCCACCTGTTACCAGAATACTCTTTGACATTAGTTTGTGTTTTAATTATTAGTATGACAACCAAATAGTCGGTACAAAGTTACATTTTTTACCCGGTTATGCCTAATCAGAACAAGGCCGAGACTTGCATGCGACCGGTATGCACCAATTGATCCAGCCCCTGAGAATTCCTACCCTCATAAACCACGTTCAGTTGAAGCCCTTCTCCTATTTTTTGAAGCCAATTCAAGCTCCAGATGGTATTGCTGCCGGGAGTAAGTGCCTGAAGCATCTCATATCCCGTAGGACTGTTAATCTGCCCGTTATAATCGATGTAGGTATACTTTACCTGGGCATTGAGGGTAGTTTGGATGGCTTTGGAAATCCGAAGGCTCAACACCGCTTCATGGAGCTGGGCTTTTTCATCAAACTCCGGATTGGCCAGGTTTTCCTTCTGGGTAATCCGGTACTGGAAAGTACCTCGCAGGGATGGGGAAGGCTGCAGCTTAAACTCCGGCCCAAGGGTATTTTGCTGAATGGTATAGTTGCGGTTTTCCAGAAAATCAGAGGCGGAAAACCTTGAACCTTTGTTCCAAAAAAGCAGCATATTCCACTTGGAATCAATGGAATACCGGGCGTTCAGCCGCCAATCGTCCTGGGAGACTTCTTCAAATCCCCCCGTCAGCAACTGCTTTTGGTGGCTATTGAAAAAGGATACATCCATCCCGTACTTGGAAGAAGCCCGGTTAAAATAAAAGGAAGAGCGAAAAGTCTGGCGCAGGGAGAGCAAGGCTTCATCCCCCGTCCCTGCCAGAAGGGGACTGATCCGCTGGAAAAAATCCCTGGATGTGATTTTTTTCTCCACATTCCAGTTGGTGTTATTTGAAAATTTTGACAGCCAGCTTTTCAATCCGCCATCCTCCTTCCAGGATACCGGAAACTTCCCACTCAAGCGATAATTGAAAAGAGTTGTATACGCTTGTATATAGGTGTCTGTGGGTACGAAAACCTTGATATAGGATTTTTCTTCCGGATTGATGGCCAGGTAGAATTCATTCAGTTGTTGAACTCCATCTTCATTGTCATCCCTCCAGGTATGGGTTCCTTCCCCGGTTGGAACAGGAAGAAATACAAATTCACGTCTAAGCTCTCTTCCATTTCCCAGGGCATAGGTAAATTCATTGTTTAGGTTATTACCAAATAGTGAACTCCGGTAATCCAGTTTTCCCATGACGGTAGTTTCTTCCTGCAGGTCCCTGTTCAAAAAGGAAAGTTCCCTATAGGTAAAGGAGCCATTGACAACATGAGGCCCAAAATTACCTTTCAGGCTGTAATTGGTAACAAAAGCTTTGGTATCCGGCACCAACTGCCCGTTGTATACCGCTTGATCCTCCCTGAGACTTGCTGAAGCAAAGAATTGAAATTTTAAGCTGTCACTGCTCTGAAGGGAAAACAGGTGTTCCCCGAAATTCATGGCCGTACTGACTACATTTTCGGTGTTTGGGTTGGAAACCACATTTCGATCCAGATTATACCTGTACCCGGGAACCAAAACCCTATTCAGGTAATTGACCTCACCCTGATACCGCAGCCACTCGGAACGCAAAGGAAACACATCGCTTTTCAGGTGAAAGAAATCATTTTTAACAAGTAAGTGCTTTCCGAATTTTTGATTGACTTTGGCCCTTTGTTGCATCCCGGAAAGTACTCCGGACCTGTTTCTGAGGTCTAGTCCATAGGAAAATAAATTGTCCTGGTCCTTTACCAGTTCCGCTTTGGCATGAAACAGCTTTTCAGCAGCATTTTCTGTGCCATCAACATTAATTAGCCCCCAATCGCGGTCAAATTCTATGAACCTCAGGCGGTCTATAAATGAAAAATCTGCCGCATTATACTCCACCGTAGACAGCCCATTAAATTGATATCCTTTCATCGCTTTGAACGACCTGCCTTCAGAACGAACCCCGGCTTTCAGGGCATGGCCCACATTGTCTTCATTGTCAATTGTAGAAAACAAGTTTTCATCGGTGTTTGAAATGGCCCATTCTGTAAAAACCCTTTCGTGGTCTCCAAGTTTTATTTCAGTACCTGCGGTAATCATCTGCTTTTTATTGGGAGCAGGCAACGGGGACCTTATGGAGAAATTTCCCTGAGAAACCCCATTTACAGGGGGGACATATTCATATACAGCACCATTAGCCAATTGTCGTTGCCGGCGGTAATTTCCATTGCCGGAGCCTACCTCGGTAAACCCAATGACAAAAAATGTCTGTTCCGGGTTCGTGCTATGGGCATAGTAGGTAATTGTTTCCCCTGCTTCATTTGTTTCCGTCACCTTCCGGTACATGATCCTGTTTGGATCAAAAGGAATACTGTCTATTCTGGGTACCGCTGCCGCATTAATATTGTCTCCCACTGCTGCCAACAATCTTTTATCAGTGTCTGAAAGCCCGGTAAAAAGAGGTCTGTTCCTGTCATCCTTTTCCCTGTAATAGTTAAAATATACCTTTACTTTTCCATTATTCTGTATATGGTTTGCGGTGAGAATGGACCTGGAAAAATTTCTTTCCGCATATTCAAAATCTATTCGGACCCTGGAATATTGGGTGATCATGACTGTAGGCGTGAATGTAATCTCGCCCTGATTGTAATCTATGACGTAGTCATGGTTAAAACCTCTCTTCAACTGCTTGCCATCCAAAAACACCTTTTCTGAATTTGCCATGATAATAACAAATCTTTCATTTCCCGGACCCCTTACCCGGTAAGGTCCGGATACACCTTCCAAAACATCCAGTATCATCGAGGCAAATTTACCTTTGGCGATGGCGGCACCAACCTGGGAGGAAGCTTCCCAGCCCTTATTCATATCATAGCCTGAAGTGAATTGTAATCCCTGTACGTTCTTGTAGTAGCGCAGAAATTCTGATTGTCGTTGCTGGAGTACCACATCCCCTCCGGCCAGGTTTATTTTGTCATTGTAAAGTTCAATCAGCACATTATCAAAATCCTGAATTTGTTGCGTATTGCCTTCCGGTTGAAAAGGCACATTCTGATCTGTTATACTGGCCCGGATATTCAGGTTATCAGCCAACTCTCCATCCATCTGAAGGTTCAGTGCGGAATTGACAAAGACATTCTGGGCATTCCCGAATGAGATGCCCCTGGTCAGGTTTCCGGATTGATTGAGTTTGTCCGAGGTAAAAACTTGCTCCCTGAAATCCAGGGAAGGAATCTTTTCCCGCGGACTATCCTTAAAAAACGCCAGGGAATCATAATCAGCTGAAAGAGACCGCTTGCGGTAAACCTGATGAAAAGAGAAAGACAAAGCCTGATAACAAAACAACAGGGAATCGGGCAGAGGACCGTCTCCGGCAACCGAAATCCTACCACTATTGATGTCATAATTGTGGTCAAGTTGATTTCCGCTTGGGTCAATAACCCTGATAGTGGAATCCAAAACGGTCATGGAGTCCAAAAGAAAGGTATGGGTATCCTGGCCTACCTTTCTCCAGCTGCATACCTCTTCCTGGGATTGGGCTATAAAAACTGCCCCCTGAAACACCAAAAGAAAAGTAAAAAAATACTTCGCCAGCCACATAACACATACAATTACAGGGCACTAAAGTAACAATTTCTGCCGGATAATTTTACCCCTTAAGCCACCAGAGGAAAAAGCAGGTAAAACACCGTACCCGAATCCTTGGACGTTTGGAACCATATTTTGCCACCCGCAGTTTCTACCCCTCTTTTGGCTATGGCCAGACCCAAACCTGATCCTTCGGATTTGGTACTGAAATTGGGTAGAAAGACCTTTGCCTTTAAATCCGCATCAATACCTTTGCCATTGTCCCTGATCGCTAGTTTTACCTGGGCTTCATTCTCAATGGTAAGTTGAATGTGAATGATGGGTTTTCTATCTTCCGGAACGGCCTGAATACCATTGATGATCAGATTGGAAATCACCCTGCCATAAAGTTTTCGGTCTCCCATGATAATGATTCCCTTTTCCCCGGGGGTTTCATCTTCAAATTCAATGAGGGCGTCCTCTCTGTTACAATACAAGGAAACCGCTTCCGTCACGACTTCCCGAAAATCCAGTTCCTTGTTTTGGGGAAGAGGCATTTTAGCAAACGTAGAAAAGGAACTGGCAATGTCACTCAGGGTGTCCACCTGGTGAATGATAGACATAATGGGTTTATCCAGGGCTCCGGCATGATTCAATTTGTTTTCACCCTGCAGGCGCAACAGGTGCTGCAAGGTAAGTTTCATAGGGGTAAGCGGATTTTTGATTTCGTGAGCTACCTGCTTGGCCATTTCTCTCCAGGCAGACTCTTTTTCATTGGAAGCAAGCACCTTTTTACTGGTTTCCAGCTTGAACAACATGTTGTTGTATTCATTGACCAGCAAGCCTATCTCGTCCTTTGACGGCCATACCATGTATTCGTTGTTTTCCAGATTGGTTTCTTTGAGCTTTTGGGTAAGCAATCGGAATGGTTGGGTAAGGTGCTTGGAGACAAAATAAGAAATGATTAAAAATATAAGGAACATCACCACAAAAATGATCAGGATATTACTGAAAACCTCAGTGATCATCAGGTTCAGCTCTTCCTCGGCCTCAAAAAAGGGAATGGCAATGATGGCTTGCAGCTTTTGGCTTTCTGCGTGTTTCAAAGCCAGGTAAACGGTTTTAAACTGCATGTTTCCTACCCATTCGGTTTGGAGCAGCCGGTTTTCCATGGATTCTATAATGGCCGCATAAGCTTTGGGATGCAGGAAATGAGACAGGATTTTTTTATCAAAGATGGCAGGCTGATTGGTGGCCAATAACTTGCCTTCAGGAAGATAAAGATTGATGTCCGTATCCGTTGCACTCGCAAGAGCGTATAATTCATCGTTGAGTTCCTCTTTATTCAGCCCATTGAACTGATTTCCAGCTACACTCCTGCTTAGATTTTCCCGGATAATACCCGCTTTTTGAAAATATTGCCGGTTCAGGTCCTCGGTATAGGAATGGCTAAGAAATCCTACCGATATCACACTGATGATCAGCATGGGAAAAAAGAAGGCAAAATTCAGGTACAACTGAAGTTTAGTGGCATAGTTGTAACGGAGTTGGTTGATTCCAGCCAATAACAGAAAAACACTGATCGAGATCAGTGTGAAGATCAAATAACAGACAAAAAAGAAGGCTACGTCAGCAAGAATATAGTTGTTGGGATATTGTGCGGAAGTAATGACAATGATTTTATCGTTGAACTGTACACCAAAATGATGAAATCCTCCAAGATGTACTCCTTTTTGATAAAGGTTTTGGTTTTGAAAGATTTCCTCCATGTCTTCGCTCCGGTAGCTGTACAAGCCAGCACTGTACTCCAATACACCATCATCAAAAATGGCAAAATCAAAATCATTTTCAATGTAATTGGAAGCATACTTATTATCCATCAGCAATTTGGGAAAGGCCTTTCCTGACTCCATCTGCTGCTGATTCAATTCGATAACAATGGTGCCCAGGAAAGCATCCGCTTTTTGAATCTTAATAAAGGAAACAAACCTGTTTCCCATATTGGTCTCTGTAGACCTGACATAAAACAAATTATGCACATGTGTGGCGTAATCACTGTTCATGTACTGTCTTTTGTATTCTTCCAGGTCCGGTTCATCCTCCTTGTTAGTGAGGTTTTGGCCAGATGGATTGTAAAGGGCTATTTTCTGACTATACTGATCAAAATACCCACTGAGATAAATTTTCCTTAATTTTCTCTCTATCGGTTCTTTGGAGAGCAGCGGGTCTGCAATTCTGTTTTGGATAAACAGATCCGATCTTATTCTATCCATTATTTCTTCCAGTAAAAATTCTCCCATCACATCCCTGTCAAGCATGATGTTATTGGCGAACTTTTGCTTGGACCTTACTTCATCATTCCTTTGGTGATGAAATGATGCTGCTCCTGTAATCACGGCTCCTATCAGGCAAGCAAAAAAGAAGGTCAGGAAGGTATTGAACTCCAACTTGAATAATTTATCATACAAGCGGAAACTTATGATAGCTACCAAAAGGATCAAATGGGCAAGGAATGCAATCAATAAAATAAAATTCCAGAAGATCAAAAATACCACTACAGGCAGGGAAAAGGCAACGAGCACCTTCAGGGAATAAAATTTATCACTATCTTTTTTGTAAAGGACCATATTTAACCCGATGAGGGTAAATAACAGGTAACCGGCTCCACCCAGAAAAACCACAAAAAGACTTATTGCCTTCAGGTAATTAAAATTGGGAATGGTCTCAATATTCAGGTTCCACTGTGCATTTTCTACAATGTTCAGGTAAAGGAAAAAATATAAAAACATCAGCAGGGTAGAAAGCAGGAAAGCTGCGGACAAATGAACCCAATCCGCATATTTTTCTCTGAATTGAATAAAATTGAAAAGTAATCGCTTTTGTCCCAATATGGCAATTACCATGCTCAAAACGATTAAATAACAAATGACATTAAGCAACAGATCCCCCAGGCTGGGGTTGATTATGGAAGAGGCATACAATCCGGGATCAAATATTCCAGCCTGAAAAAAATCATTTGGGAAGTTAAACGACAACATCAATAACCGGATGCAAGCAAGAATTAAAAAGGTATACAGGGTAGCTAATAATTTCCTGCCTTTGGTCCAAATTGTATACACAAAATCTCCCCCGATGATCAGTACCAGACCCAATAGAGAAAAGAAAAATACCAACAAGGTAGAATTGGTGGCATGACCCGGCGGACTATACCCTACCCGGAAAAGAATAGAAAACAAATAGTCCTCACCGAAATAGACATCCTGATAATCTTCTTCACTATGAGGGGATAAAACGAATCGATCATTGCCGAAAGTGTCCTCATTGATACCATCGGCCAGGTATTGGTTTTCTATGTTTACTTTGCTGATCAGCGGATGCACCTGGAGCAACCAATAATATTGATCGTTGCGGGAGATTTTTTTTAATTTGGTAAAATATACTCCGCGGTTATTCTCTAAGAGTTGGTATTTTTTAGTAACCGAAAAACTTTCAAAATCGGGAACCATTTCAATATCAGACCAATACACCAACTCACCTTCTTCGGAAAAAAGGTAAAAGGGGTACTGGTGCGTGACATTCAAAGTAGAAAAAGCAATTTCGCTTTTGGACCCGTTTCCCATTACAATTTGGATGTAATCGGCATCAAAACCCTTGATCACCTCGGCAAGTCGCTCCTCCAGTTTTGATAAGTGCAATTCTGGCTCATGGGTTTCACCATAATCCAGGAAAAAATTCAATGACAATACCACTCCTAAAAGGAGTATGGAAATCATCAGAATTAACCTTCTTTTCTTAAGCATACAGGAGGGTTAGCAATACTCTATTCAGTAGCTTACCAGCAAAATCTGTTCTAATCTACTCCCGAAAAGCAAATCAATAAAAAATAATTCGGAAGTTAGAAAAAACCATGCTACCGCGGAATAAACCTACCGAAATGAAAACTTCTTTTTCTTTTTGGCATTTTTGTACCAAATATAAGCCAGAACCGACAAAAGGATATATGGAGCAACAAACAAATACAAGATTCCCAAATTTAATCCAGCCCCCACTGTAGTGTCGCCGTTGCTGACATTATTTTCTATTGTAGCCCGACACATGGCACATTGGGCTAAGGACACCTGCAAGGTACCAGCACTAAACAAAAACAAAGCAAAGAGAAATTTTATAAACTTACTCATCAGTAAATAAACGGTTTCAGGTTAAATAAAGTTCTTTCAGGCTTCAATGGCTGTAGTAAGGACTGATCATGAGGTACACAATTACGCCGGTAACGGTCACATACAACCATATGGGGAAGGCATATTTGACAACAGACCGGTGTTTACTGTATTTTCCGGTGTATCCATAATAGTAAGCCCACAAAATGGGAAACAGAGCCACCGCGGCAAGGACTATATGAGTAATCAACAGGAAATAATACAGTCCCCTGATCCAGCCCTCTCCTCCAAAAGAGGTGCTCTCTGCTGCTGCATGGTATATCACATAACTGATAAGAAATACTGCTCCCAGTCCAAAAGCTGTAGTCATGGACACTTTATGCCAGGTGATTTTTCGCTGTTTGATAAAATAAACTCCCAACAACAAGGCAATGGTAGCTGCCGAATTGATCACAGCATTGAGGTGAGGGAGAAAATAAACCCATTCCTCTCCTATGCTTACTTTTGATGGCATGAATAGCAAAACGGCCACAAGAATAGGGACCAAAACAGAGATGAAGGTAATCCAACCGGTAATGGCCTTATTTTGAACTTCAAGGCCGGCATTATTCTTTATCATAAAGCAAAATTTTTGTTTCCAATATCAATTGATCCACCCCTTCTCTTTGCGTGCCACTGTAATAACCCCTTATTCTGCCAGATTCATCTACCAGTACAAATTTATCGCTATGGATAAAATCATCCGGATTACCCTCCCCGTCAATGGTGGGCAATACAAAGCCACATCTGGCCAACTCATAGGTCAATTCCTTATCACCGGTAAGGAAATACCATTTGTCTTTTTCTGCCATGTGCCTGTCAGCGTAAGCAGCCAGAACTTCAGGTGAATCATATTCCGGATCAATGCTGATGGAAAAAATCTGTACCTGCTCCTCATCCCGAAAGGCATCCTGTACCCGCTCCATCTCTGCAGACATTACCGGACAAATACTGGGACAGCTTGTAAAGAAAAAATCAACAATAGTGATTTTTCCCTCCATGTCTTCCCTGCCAATGCTCCTGTTCAGGTGATCTGTAAAAACAAATTCAGGGATAAAATGCTGTCCCGTATTTTCGCCATAATCGCATTCCTGATAAGGATCCTCTACCCCTTGCTCATACAGAATGGGAATATCATATTCGTTGGAGGTGAAACCCCTTAAAAACAAGATAATCAATACCGGAATCATCAACACACAGACCAACACCATGATCTGAATAAACCGCAACATTTTCATAACCTTTATAACAAAAAAAATGGTTGAAGATTCCACTCCAACCATTCATATATTTACAATTATTTACCTCATTTACCAGCGCATCAAGAAGATGTCGGAACCTTCCTTGAAAAGGGCGATGATCAACCAGATAAGAAAGATCAAAGGGACGATAATGGAATAAAACAAAGGCTTGACTTCATCTCCCAGGTGCATGAACTCCATCATGATGTACTTGGCCTTAACTATGGTAAGTACGATAAAGATGATATACAGGAACATCCCCCGCTCCATGGTGAAAGCCAATAAGAATTCTACAGCCGTTACCACCAGTAGGATCAAAGCCGTCATCCAGATTTTCTTAATTTTTGCGGAATCTCTCGGAATTACTTCCAGCCCGCTTTTATTTTCTTGTGCCATAAGTCAAATATGCTTTATATATACTAGATCAGATAGAAAAAGGTAAATACAAATACCCAAACCAGGTCTACAAAGTGCCAGTACAGTCCGATTTTTTCAATCATTTCATAATGCCCCCTGTTTTCGTAAACACCTACAGCCGCCTGGTAAAAGGCCAGAAACAAAAGGAATACTCCGATTGTTACGTGAAAACCGTGAAAACCCGTGATAAAGAAAAACAATTGTGCAAAGGGTGCAGGTCCGTATTCATTGACAATAAGATTTGCCCCATACACGGTTTCTGAAACCACGTTGCCCAAAGAATTGACATAGGTAAGCATGGCACCTTCATCTGTGCCATGAATAAAGTGTGTCCATTCCCAGGCCTGACAACTCAAAAAGGTAATGCCTCCCAATAAGGTCCAAAGCATCCATTTTACCACATCTTTTTTATCATTCCTGTGGCCAGCCTCTACTGCCAATACCATTGTCACTGAACTAAGGATCAGGATAAAGGTCATCAGTCCAACAAAGACCAAAGGAAAATGGCCTCCATGTACAAAAGGAACAGCATCAAAGATCATTTCAGGAATGGGCCAATACTCATTGGAACTGACAAAATCAGCCGCTTCTCCCCCATAAGCCGGATAACTGACCCTGATAGCTCCATAGGTGATCAGAAAGGCCGTGAAAGTAAAAATATCAGAAAGCAGGAAAAACCACATCATCAGTTTTCCATAACTGGCCTTTAGCGGTTCATTTCCTCCACCCCAAACACCTCTTTTAGATTGGATTTCAATAGCAGTCGAAGACATAGGATATAAATTAACTTATATTTTAATGATTTAAAAGCAAAAACATGAACAAATACAACCAAAGGCCTCCCAAAAAATGCCAATAAGTCACACACATATCCAACTGTGACAAATTTTGAGAATGAATCTTATTTCTTAAAGCCGAAATTAATACAATAATTAGAAAAATCACACCGCTAACCAGATGTATTCCATGCAAACCGGTAAAAACATACATAAATGAACCTGCCGGGTTACCCACGAAATATACATCCTGAGCAACTAGTGCCACCCAACTGTACCATTGACCTATCAAAAAGCCCAGCCCGAGTATTGTGGTGATGATCAATCCGATTTTGAGGGTATTGAAATCGTCCTTTCTCGCCGAAAGGTAAGCCCAATGAAGACTGATGCTGCTCAGAACAATGATAGCCGAAGAATACCAAAAAACATTAGGTAAATCGAATTCTAACCAGTTTCCCTCGGATTGACGAACAATGTACGCACTGGTCATACCAGCAAATATCATGACCACACTTACAATGAAAAGCCATAAGGCAAATTTCTTCGGATGCATGGATAGGGGTTGTTCCGCCCCTTCTACAAATGCTAATTTCTCTTCCATACCAAACTAAATTTTATCCAATAAATAAGCAATTTGTACTATCGGCAAATACAGAAAGGATCCGAACATGATTTTTAAGGCTGATTTTCTGGAACAGTCTTTCATCAGCGAAAAAGTCTGCGCCAAAAACAATACCCCACAAATAGTAGCCACCACACCTGAATTTAAACCGGTAAAACCGAAATAAGTAGGCAACAAACCAAGTGGCAGTAAAAACAGGGTATAGATCATAATCTGAATGGCCGTATTCAAATCCTTCTGACCACCGGATGGAAGCAGCTTAAATCCAGCTTTTTTATAATCTTCATCACTCACCCAGGCAATGGCCCAGAAATGAGGGAACTGCCAGATAAATTGTATACCGAATATAATCAGTGCCTCATAGGAAATGCTACCCGTGGCAGCTGTCCAGCCCAAAAGCGGAGGCATGGCCCCGGGAATGGCCCCTACCAGTACAGCTATAGGGCCTACCCTTTTTAAAGGGGTGTATAAAAACACATAAAGAATCATGCTCAAAACACCCAGACTTGTAGTCAGCCAATTGGTAAAAAAACCTAAGAGAGCTATTCCCAACGCAGCCGATATAATGGTAAACCAGTAGGCCTCATTTACGGAAATGACCTGCATGGGAAGTGGGCGGTTTTGGGTTCGCTTCATCAGCTTGTCATATTCTCTTTCCTTTATCTCATTGGCTGCTCCTGAGGCCCCGCTTACCAGAAAGCCACCAGCGATAAGCGCCACGAAGGTGCTCCAGGAAAACACCTGCCCGGAATGGCCCAAAATAAAACCAAACACGGCAGAAAAAGTAACCAATGCCGATAACCTTACTTTAAGCAATTCCATATAAGCGCGTAACCTTACAGCCAGCGTGTCGAAAAAAAACTTTTCAGATAAACCTAATGTACTCATACCAAAGCAATATTTTTAGGATGCATTTTTTCTACACCCAACTCAAGCCAAATATAATACTGAAATCCAATAATAAGAGATCCTAATAACAAATGTATGGGCTGAATAAAAGCAGGAATCCCAAAATAAGCCATCAATACGCCGGACAATATCACCGTCAGCAATAATCCCAAAAGCCAACTGAATTGCCTGAAAATCGCCGGATTGATATCTTTTCGCCTATAAAAGCTATAGGCAAGGTAAAGGTGGAGTCCCAACAAAACCAAGGAAAAAGACCGGTGTACATAAAACGTAATGCCCAATTCATCAATCCAGGCAAAACGATCACTGTAACCGTAGTCTGCTGCAATCAAGTCTATATGCTCTCTCACTTGTGTTCCCAAAATTATCTGCAATACCATAAGGAATATTCCAAAGCCCAATACCGACCTGTAAACCGATGGGCTTTGTCCACTGGACAAATTATTTCCCTTATTTCCTGTAAGAAGTGTTCCGGACCTGAAATGAATGTACAATAACAAACACACCAGAATGAGGGCCACTATCATGTGTACACTAATCATCCACTGCAATAGGTTGGTGGAAACTACAATTGACCCCAACCAGCCCTGAAATATGACCAGCACCAATGAAAGAAAAGCCAATAAGGTAATTTTTGGATCTACTTTCCGCAATCTAACCGAATAAGCAAATGTCAAAATGATTAACAATCCTATGAGTGCACCAATCAATCGATTGATATATTCAATCCAGGTTTTAGTAGCATTGAAGGGTTCGTGGTCCAGAATACTTTTATCCTGTTGAATTTCCACGGCTAAGGCAGAAAAACCCAATGAACTCAGAAGGGAAGCAAAACGGTCGTTCTTTTCCACCCTTTGGGCAACATAGATTTCCGCATAATTTTTTGGGAGCTGATCCACCGAGGTAGGTGGAACCCAGCTCCCGAAACATTTTGGCCAATCGGGACAACCCATTCCTGCCCCTGAGCTACGGACAATTCCCCCGACCAGGATAAGAAAGAAAACAGCCACCGTAGTATTAAAACTTATCCTACGGAAGCTGTAAATATGATTACGATTCTTTTGATTCATTCGCTACCAATACATCCCCTTCTTCAGCCATGATCTCTTTTTCCAACTGAACAAGTTTATTCTCATGAGGAAGATTTGATTCAGGAGTCGCGGATAAAGGCACAGTTTGCTGAATAAAATCTTCCCTGGCTCCCGGCTTACTGTAATCATAAGGCCATCTGTAAACAGCAGGAATTTCGCCAGGCCAGTTTCCATGGCCGGGATGAAGGGGTGTTGTCCATTCCAGGGTATTGGATTGCCATGGATTGAGCGAAGCCTTCCTTCCCTTGTACATGCTGTAGAAGAAGTTAAATATAAAGATGAACTGTGCCACAAAGGTAACAATGGCTGCCACGGACACGAACATATTCAAATCGGTATACATGTCCGAAAAGGAGAAGTTGGTCCAGCTGTAATACCTTCTTGGGAAGCCGGCAATACCAATGTAATGCATGGGGAAAAACACCATGTACACACCGACGAAAGTGAGCCAGAAATGAACGTGACCCAACTTTTCATCCATCATTCTACCAAACATTTTCGGGAACCAGTGGTATACACCTGCCATCATTCCAAAAAAGGAGGCTGAACCCATTACCAGGTGAAAGTGGGCCACAACGAAGTAAGTATCGTGAAGCTGTATATCTATGGCTGAATTACCCAGGAAAATCCCGGTCAATCCACCGGATATAAAGAATGAAACCAAACCTATGGAAAACAACATCCCCGGTGTAAATCTCAGGTTACCCCTCCACAACGTGGTCAGGTAGTTGAATACTTTTACTGCAGAAGGAACAGCAATGATCAAAGTCAGGAACATGAATATGGAACCCAGAAATGGATTCAACCCTGACACAAACATGTGGTGAGCCCATACCACAAAAGACAATATGGTAATGCCCAGCATGGAAATGATCATGGCCTTATAACCAAATATTGGTTTCCTTGAATTGGTAGCTATAATCTCAGAAGTAATACCTAATGCCGGCAGAAGTACAATGTATACCTCAGGATGCCCTAAAAACCAAAACAAATGCTGGTACAAGACTGCACTTCCTCCGGTGTTTGGCAGTGCCTCACCCCCTATGTAAATATCAGACAAGTAAAAACTGGTACCAAAACTTCTGTCAAATACAAGCAGCAAGGCAGCAGAAAATAAAACAGGAAAAGACAACAATCCAATCACAGCAGTAAGGAAGAATGCCCAAATGGTCAGGGGTAATCTGGAAAACGACATGCCTCTGGTCCGTAAATTAATTACAGTAGTGATGTAATTGATCCCTCCCATTAAGGAAGAGGCGATAAAAAAGGTCATTGCAATCAGCCAAAGGGTCATTCCCAATCCGGATCCGGGTATGGCTTGCTCCAGGGCGGAAAGTGGCGGATAAACCACCCAGCCTCCAGCTGCGGGACCTTTTTCCAGAAAAAGAGAAGCAAACATGATAACGCCGGAAATAAAGAAAAACCAGTAAGAAAGCATGTTCATAAAACCGGAAGCCATATCCCTTGCTCCAATCTGAAGTGGTATCAGAAAATTAGAGAAAGTACCACTCAGACCTGCTGTCAATACAAAGAAAACCATGATGGTACCGTGCATGGTGACCAAGGCCAGGTAGAAGTTTGGATCCAGTTTTCCGGAGGCATCAATCCATCCACCCAAAAGAGGTCTCAGAAAGGAAAGATCCATGTCAGGGAAACCCAATTGCAACCTGAAAAGAACAGAGAGAAAGCCTCCAATGAAAGCCCAGAACATACCTGATATCAGGTATTGTTTGGCTATCATTTTATGGTCAGTGGAGAATATATACTTCGTGATGAAGTTATCTTTGTGTTCATGGTCATGATGGTCATGATTGGAAACATCGTGAGCCGATACGTTTGCTACTGCCATGTTATCTTAATTTAATCAATGATATTATTCTTCGTTTATATATATTTCCGCCAATTCCTTCAAATCCGCTGGTAAATCAGCTACCAAATCAGGATTGCTTTTGATAAATGGTGTTTGCTCTGCCAGCCAAGTCCTGTATTCATCAGGCTCCACGACACGAATAACTTTTCTCATAGAGAAATGTCCGTTTCCGCATACTTCGGTACAAGCAATTTCAAATTCAAATTCCTCATCTCCCAATTCAGTCCTCATCTCTTCGGTAGTTTTATTAGGTACAAACCAAAACCGGGTAGGCATCCCAGGCACTGCATCCATTTTTAAGCGCATATGGGGCGCAAATACAGAATGCAATACGTCTCTGGCCCGAATTTTAAACAAAACTGGCTCGCCTTTGGGAATCACCACGTTTTGGGAAGGGAAATCGTCAAATGAGTTTTTATCTGTAAAATCAATGCCACGGGAATTGGTAGCATTGGTAAGCCGGTAATCATAGTCACCCAATGTATTGTCCATTCCCCCGTACCTGATATCCCAGGCAAATTGGTAACCCATGATTTCTACCACATGTGCCTCTTCAGGAGCTGGAGCGGTAATGTCTGACCAGGCTTTCCAACCGGATACCACCAATACAGTCAATACCACAGCCGGTACCAAAGTCCAGATGATCTCCAGCTTATTGTTGTCGGGATAATAGGCTGCTCTCCTGTCATCTCTGTATTGGTAATGGTAGCTGAACCAGAACAGTAAGATATGGGTAAGAATGAAAATAAAACCGGTAACAGCCATGGTAATCCAAAACAACCTGTCGGTTATGATACCATGTTCAGATGCTATGGGCATTTGGTAATTGTCAAATTCTTTGATGGAATACCAAAACATCAACACCCCACATCCTATAAGGAACACCATCATCAGGAAAGCATTTACCTTATTACTGGTGGTAGCAATCTTTTTATCAGAACCCTTGGCTACCGAAATCAAGGTTTGAATCCTATATACCATCCAAATCACCAGGATCAGGAGTATTACACCTATAGAAATAAGAAGTCCGTACATAATTTATAACTGTTTCGGTATTATTTAAATGTGATGATGATAACTTTCCTCCAACATGGGATGGTTTTTGGGTACCAAATTTTTCTTGGATAGATGGCTTAAAGCAACAAATGCAAACGCAGCACCATAAACCAGCAACATGCCCACTTCCATTAATCCCAATCCACCATTATGCCCCAGTGTTCCGGGTTGAACCATGAGAAAGAAATCCACCCAATGTCCAAAGATGATGAGGGTACAAACCAATTTAAGAAATATGTTGTGCCTTTTTGCATCTCTTGTCATAAGAACAAGGAAGGGTAAAACAAAGTTTAGTACAATATTTACAAATATATACGGTCCATACACGTCGCTGGATAGCCTTTCGATAAAGTATACCGACTCCTCAGGGATATTGGCATAATAGATCAGAAGAAACTGTGAAAACCAGATATAGGTCCAGAAAATGGAGAAAGCAAAAACAAATTTTCCCAGGTCATGGATGTGATTTTGATTGACCATTTCCAGATATCCCTGATCCTTCAGGAAAATAGTTACCAGGGTAATGGCAGACAGTCCCGCCACAAACCAGGAAGCAAAAACATACCATCCAAATAAGGTGGAAAACCAGTGGGTATCAATGGATAAAACCCAATCCCAGGCACTAACGGAAGAGGAAACAGCAAAAAACACAAGGAAAATAGCCGACCATTTCCTGATGGTGTACCAATAGGAAGTACCTCCATTGATATCTTCTTCCAGGGAAAGGCTTTTCAATTTATTGAAAAAGAAAATCCAAAATCCAAAGAACAAAACCATCCTCACAATATAAAATATGGGAAAACTCCCTTTCTCCATGGGCCAATAGAAAAAGTTACCTTTTCCATCAATGATCCTGTCATATTCCGGATCGTTAATATCGAAAATATAGCTATGCGTCCAGTGGAACAGATCGTGATTGGCAATAAAGAAGGTGGCCAACATCAGGACCGCTGCTATGGGCAACCAGTTTCCGAAGGAGATCATGATCCTTAGCAAAGCTGTAGACCAGCCTGCCTGGGCAGCATACTGAATGGCGAAAAAGAATACGCCTATAATGGCTATGCCTGTAAAATATACATTATTGATCCACAAATTGGCATACAATCTTTTGGTCCAGTGAAAGGCATGACCGCCTTCTTCACCCGCACCATGATGTCCTCCAAATGCTGCTGCAATGATTCCAATCAGTAAAAGGACAGCACCCAAACCGCCCAGGAAGAAAATAACCTTTTTTACCGGAGCGGTAAAATCAAATTTTTGATCCAAATTATAATTGCTTGCCTGTGCCATTATTGCGCTTGAATTTCTTGTTTAACATAGTGTACGATTTTCCACCTTCTGTCTGCGGGAATCTGTGATCCATGAGCCCCCATTCTGCCTTTACCATGGGTAATGACATGGAAAATATGGCCTTCAGGCAAATTGACATACGCCCCGCCTTTGAGGTTGGCAACACCGCCTATTACTGCCCCGACTTTTCCATCACCTTCTCCCCCGGCACCATGACAGGAAGAACAATATTGTATATACAGCTGCTGTCCTTCCGCCAAAACCTGATCACTGAGTTCAATGGGGTTTTCTACCAGTGCTGCTCCTTCAAGATCTGCTACTCTTAACCGGTAAGGCAACATGCCATCCGGGTTTCTGGGAACGGTATTGGCCACAGGCTTCCGCATGTTCATTCCATGGGGGTTGTTGGGGTTGCTGTTATAAAATTCCCCTTTTTCATCCTCCCTGTTGGAAAGCCACATGCCCTCTTCCTCGTTTCTAATTTGTGACAATGGCTCATAAGGTACCGAATGGTACATCTGAGGGGCATATTCGGTGCCCGGATAATCACCCTCGGCTTCACAGGAAGCCAATCCAAGTGCCAGGCCTGCTACAGCTATTGAATATATAGAAATTACTCTTTTCATTTGCTCCTGATTACTTATTCAAAACTTTTACTGTTCACTTCTGTCGCTCCCGAGTTCTTCAAAGCACTCTTGATTTGCTCCAGGTCAACTGAACCATTGCTGGCGATATCTATAGCCATAACGTGTTTGTCATCTGTGCTCCTCAAATCAAAAATCCTCGGTTGTGCCCAGGGCTTCAGGTTACTGCTGATCATGAAAACACCTACCATACCAAAAGCAGCCAACAAAACCGTCAATTCGAATGTAACCGGGATAAAATCCGGAAAAGCTGCATGGTCCTTTCCTCCAATGATCATCGGCCAGTCAAATTTCATCATGTAAAACTGCATGGTCAGTGCCAATGTGGTACCCAATAAGCCAAACAAAAACGCAGCTATGGGAAGTCGGCTTCTGGTATACCCCAATTCTTCATCAAGGCCGTGCACCGGATAGGGAGAAAATACTTCGTGAATCTTCACTCCTGCAGCCCTTACTTCCTTTACAGCGGACAATAGGATATCCTCATCGTCAAAAATCCCCAGGATAAAATGCTTGTCTCTTTCCATGATTATTTAATTGTTTTTTCAGATGAAGATTTCAAAACTGCTTTTACTTCTGCCATATTGATCACCGGGAAAAATTTGGCAAACAATAAAAATGCAGTGAAGAAAAAGCCAAAGGTAAACAGGTAAACCCCAACATCCGTGATGGTCGGATAAAACATCACCCAGGAAGAGGGAAGGAAATCCCTGTGAAGTGAAGTAACGATGATCACAAATCTTTCAAACCACATGCCGATATTAACTACCAATGAAAGGATAAAAGTCGCTGCGATGGAAGTTCTGATTTTTTTGAACCAGAAAAGCTGTGGGGAAATCACATTGCAGGTCATCATGGACCAATAAGCCCACCAGTAGGGACCAAACATTCTGTTCACAAAGGCATATTGCTCGGCCGCAACGCCGGAATACCAGGCCATGAAAAATTCAGTGATATAAGCAATACCTACAATAGACCCGGTAATGATAATCACAATATTCATCAGCTCTATATGACCAATGGTGATGTAATCCTCCAATTTGAATACCTTCCTGGTAACAATCATCAGGGTCAGTACCATGGCAAAGCCGGAAAAAATGGCTCCGGCCACAAAGTAAGGAGGGAATATGGTGGTATGCCAACCGGGAATCACCGAAGTAGCAAAGTCAAAGGATACAATGGTATGTACAGATAGTACAAGGGGTGTAGCCAAACCGGCCAATATCAGAGAAACACTTTCATACCTCATCCAGGTCCTGGCAGCACCGTCCCAGCCAAAGCTCAATGCTCCGTATATGGTTTTTCTTAATCCTGTAGCTCTGTCTCTGATGGTAGCAAAATCCGGAATCAGACCAATGTACCAGAAAACCAGAGAAACGGAAAAGTAGGTAGATATGGCAAATACGTCCCAAAGCAGGGGAGAATTAAAGTTTACCCAAAGTGATCCATAAGTATTGGGTAAAGGCAATGCCCAAATGGCCCCGATCCAGGGCCTGCCCATGTGGATCAAAGGGAATAGGGCTGCACATATTACTGCAAAAATGGTCATGGCCTCCGCTGCTCGGTTAATGGAAGTTCTCCACTTTTGCCTGAACAGCAGCAATACGGCAGAGATCAATGTTCCGGCGTGACCGATACCTACCCACCACACAAAGTTGGTGATATCCCAGGCCCAGCCAACGGTCTTGTTCAATCCCCACATGCCTATGCCTTCCCATAGGGTAGCGACCAGGGCAAGACTGCCAATCAAAAGTGTCCCAAGTGAAACCGCCAGTCCAAGCAGCCAGCCTACAGTCGGTTTTCCTTCGACCTGCCTGGCAATATCATTGGTAACGTCCTTGTATGTCTTACCGCCGGTAACCAGCGGCTCGCGTACGGGTGAAGTAACCTGCATATCTATCTGATTTATTTTTAAGCTTCGTTTTTATCCTTATTTCTGATTTTGGTAAAATACCAAACATTGGGGCTGACATTGATTTCCTCCAATACATGATAAGCCCGCTCTTCATTGACTTCCTTAATGGCCTCGGTAGAGTTTTCTTCAATCTTCAGCATTTTGGATACCCTGGATTCCGGATCATTCATGTCGCCAAATACCAGCGCTTCGGTAGGACAGGCAACCGCACAGGCCACATTGATATCGCCGTCTTTCACCTTTCTTTTCTCACGCTTGGCAGCCAGTTTCCCAGCCTGTATGCGTTGTACGCACATGGAGCATTTTTCCATTACACCCCTGGCCCTTACCGTAACGTCAGGGTTCAATACCATTTTACCCAAATCATCATTCTGAGCTGTGTTCACACCTGCGAAGTCTTTGTTATCGTGGTATTTGAACCAGTTGAAACGCCTTACTTTGTAAGGGCAGTTGTTGGCACAATACCGGGTACCGATACACCTGTTGTAGGTCATCTGGTTCAAACCTTCAGAGCTATGGGTGGTGGCCACTACCGGACAAACCGTCTCACATGGAGCGTTGTTACAGTGCTGACACATCATCGGCTGGAAAGTAACTTCCGGATTATCAGCCGCCTGCTCCAGTTCTTTATTGGAAGTAGCTTCTTCAGGGGAACTGTAGTACCTGTCTATCCTGATCCAGGCCATTTCCCTGCGGTTGAGCACTTCCTGCTTACCTACCACGGCCACATTGTTTTCTACCTGACAAGCCACCGTACAGGCCGCACAACCTATACAGGAATTCATGTCAATGGCCAAACCCCAGTGGTGCTGGCTGTATTTGTGTCCAGACCAAAGGGAAATTTTGCTGGGCTTTAAAAACTCTCCGTCTTTATAAATCTCAGGGTGATAACGCCCTGCACTGGCATCTTCTTTGTACTCTCCTAAAGTAGCTTCCTGTATGACGAAATCCCTGCCCATATAAGTCTGGTGAGTCTGAGTTTGGGCTATTTTATAGGGTTCGCCAGTGAGGCTGATTTCCACACCTTCGGTGACATCATAGTTGACATAGCCTTTGCTGGCGTTCAGCAGCGCATAAGCATTGACTCCCAGGCCATCGGCTACCCTGCCTGCGGAAGTGCGCCCGTAACCCAGGGCCAGTCCGAAAGTCCCCTCTGCCTGACCCGGCTGAACAAGTACCGGTACGGAAAAAGAAACTCCGTTAGCGGTAACACTGGCCATTTGGGTGGCACCTTCTTTCATGCTCAAACCATTGTCATTGGCCCATTTCTGGGATACTGTCAGGTAATTGTCCCAGGTCGCCTTAGAGATGGGATCCGGCATTTCATGCAACCATGGGTTGTTGGCAAATGCACCCGAACCGATGCCAACCTTTGTATATACGATCAATTCTGAGCCCGAACCCTGCGCCTTGTAGGCCTTGCCAACTGCTGTAGCAGCAGCACTGATACCTCCTGCCGGAGTCAATGGCTCAGTCACTTCTTCAGTGGAAGTTACCTGATAGACACCGTCATGCAGGCATTTGTCCCAAAAAGTCTGGAAGTCAGCAGTTTCCTGCTGGCCCTCAAATTGCATTTGCCAGCCTTCCCTTAGAAAATCATAATAGCTGGTCGTATTGCCTGCCCATTTTAAAAAGCTTTCCTGCGCCTGCCTTGTATTGAACAAGGGAGATATCGTAGGTTGGGACAAACTGTACATTCCCTTTTTTGGGTTGAAATCATTCCATGACTCCAGGTAATGGTGATCCGGAGCCAGGTATTGCACCAAAGCAGCTGTTTCATTTTTTACTTCAGAAGTAGATACGGATACCTTAGCTTTGCCTATGGCCTCTGACAGCGCCTGACCACCACCAAAATCATATACCGGATTGCAGTTATAAAAAATCACTGCGCCTACCCTGCCGCCATTCAGTTCGGTAATGAACTGGCTCATGCGGCTATCGTCACCTTTTCGGTAATAAACCGGATTTTGAAAATCAACTGTACTTCCGGTATTGCCCAGCAGCTCATTGATGGCATGCACCAGCACCTGAACATTGGGATCGTTGGATCCGGAAACGACCAAACCACTGCCCCTATTGGCCCAAAGTTCGGCTGCGGCTTTGGCCAGGTGTGGCAGATCCAGGTTGTTTCCACCTGCGGTACCAGCTCCTGCTTTTTGGGCGATCAGGTTGTGCAAGGTCAAAACAGCCAATCCACTTTGAGAAGCGGCTATGGGAGTTCGGTAATCTGCATTTGCTCCGGTCAAAGAAAGGGTAGATTCAAACTGGAAATGCCTGGACATATTGGGGTTCTCCTTGGAAATCTTCCTACCCTTGCTGTACTGCCTGGCAAATTCTATGGGAGAAATCCAGCTGCCCAAAAAGTCAGCTCCAAAGCTTACGATTACCTTGGCCTGGTCAAACTGGTAAGAGGGCAACATCTTTGACCCGTAATAGGTCTCGCTGGCCTTTGTGATACCGTAGTTAGAAATCGGATCATAGGTAATGTGTTCCACATCTCCGAAACGCTCGGCCATCTGGCTGATGGCCCTTTCCGTACCTGGTGATAATAGGGTATTTGACACAATTTTTACGGATCCGGCAGCTGCCAGTTTGCTGCCCAATTCTGCATCAAGAGTAGCCCAATCAGCGGGCTGACCGTTGATCTGTGGCCCTGTCAATCTGGCCTTATCATATAAAGAGAGCACTGAAGCTTCTACAATGGCATTGGTCCCTCCCTGGGTGATAGGAGAAAGTTTGTTACCATCAATTTTAATCGGACGACCTTCCCGGGTTTTGACTACTACCGAAGCATAGTCACCACCGTTGGCAAAGGTAGAGGCATAATAATTAGGTATGGAGGGGTTTACGTCAACAGGCTTATTCACGTAGGGAATCGCCTTTCTAACAGGAGCTTCACAAGCTGCCAGAGAAGCAGCTGCTACACTGAAACCCATCATTTTCAGAAAGTCTCTCCTGGAAGAAGCACCATCTTCTGTTTGATTTTTCTTAGCGGTAAAGCCAGGGAATTCCTGATCTGCGTTTTTTACAAACTCGGGATCGTTCGTCAACTGCTCTAACCCTTTCCAATATGTCTTTTTATTTTCTTTCATTGTATATTAAAGAAAAGAATGTTCGTAAAGATTTAATAGTGACACTTTGCGCATTCCAGCCCACCAATATCCTTGACCTTCAAGGCATCTTTGGATTCGGAATGCAATTGCACGAGTTTATCGTAGTATTCATTTCCCTGAGTCGTGACCTCAGTATTTCTGTGACAGTCTATACACCATCCCATGGTCAGGGCGCTGTGCTGGTATACCACTTCCATTTCTTCGATGGGGCCATGACAGGTCTGACACTCAACTCCGCCTACAGCGACGTGCTGGGAATGATTAAAGTAGGCAAGGTCAGGAAGGTTGTGAACCCTCACCCATTCGATCGGTTGATTGTTATCTACTGCATCGTAAATTTTTGCTATTTCAGGGGAAATACCCTCTTTGCCACCTACATTCTGGATGTGCATGTGACAGTTCATACAGATATTGGCTGACGGGATGTTGGCAGATTTGCCTATTTCCACCCCTGTATGGCAATATTGACATTCAATTTCGTATTGGCCGGCATGCAGTTCATGGGAGTAGGCTATGGGCTGCGCAGGGGCATAACCTTGTTGTACGCCTACCGTATATAAGCCGTCTATGGCAGTTTTGACTACAAAGGCAAGGACTATGGTCGTGATGATAAGGATAAAGCCATCACTCTTTAATATAGCAAGGTAATCCGTTTTCTGGTTGATAAAATCCTTATCTTCCTCATCCAGCTTGTCGCTGTTGTTCATGTATTTGGTCAATACCGATACAATCAATCCCAGAACTACCAGTACCAGGATCAGGACAATTACCAACACCACCAGGATGATGGTCAGGTATTCACTGGGAATGCCCCCGCCTGAACCTCCACCTTCTCCGGCAGCTACCCCACCTTCAGCAGCAGCAGCCTCCGCATCCGCTTTGCCTCCATATTCAATGTAGGCCAACAAATTCATCAGGTCCCCGTCACTCAAAAAGTCCATGGCCGGCATGACCGTATTGTTATACTCTTTAAATAAAGCCACGGCAGTGGCATCACCACTTTGGATAACGGCCTGGGAATTCAGAATAAAACTCTTCGCCCAATCCAGTTCCCTGCGGTCGGTAACCCCGCGCAGGGCAGGACCAATTAGCTTTTGATCCAGTCTGTGGCAGGTTTTACAGTTGGCATTAAAAATTGACTCTCCGGCAGAGATAGCATCCTCGCTGTCCGGAACTTCGGGGTCTACCGCATATGCCTGTGCTCCCAAAAACAGGAAAAACAGGATCAGCAGGTGATATAGGCGAATTGAAACCCCTTTTGATGAGCGCATGATCGACATAGTTATATATACTTTTTTCAGATTACCTCAGTGCAATTCAAATTCCCCACAAATGTACTACCCAAGTTCTATTTTTCAAACTTGCCGAAGCAGCCTCCAAATCATTGGGATAAAATTGTGTAGTCAATGTAAATTATTGTATTTCAATATTTTATGAATTTTTTATAGAACATTTATTTAATTTAGAACTGTTATAAATAACCTCTAATTGTCAATATTTGCCAAATAAAATTTACGCCGGAGCGTAGGCCAAAAGAATTTCCAATACGATCGGCAAAGAAAAGCCCTGTCTATGAAAATTATATTTTTAACTCCAGGTATTTGAATTCGGAAGTATTTATACCTAAATTTGCGCTTCAATTAAGCAAAAGGTCGAGTGGCCGAGTGGCTAGGCAGAGGTCTGCAAAACCTTGTACAGCGGTTCGAATCCGCTCTCGACCTCCGAAAAGCATCCCCAAAAGGGATGCTTTTTTTTATGCCCAAATTGCTCTTTATTTCCCCGGCAAGGAGCCTGTAATGCTGGTTCCCCAGGCTTAGATCAAAAAAATCAATCTTTAAAACAGGCTTGGCTAGCTATTACAGCTGGTTTCTTGCAACTCCTTTCTGTTTATGATGTCGGTGAGAGCAAGTCTAAGGTAAAACACTTTGCTCAGTATATTTTTTTCAGTATCAATTTTTGCCAACTCTGAAAATTCAATCGCAGATTTCCAATTTAAAATGAAGCCTGACAGTAGCGATTCACGAAGTGATGATTATTACCCTGCAGGGTTCCGCGAAAAAAGATCAGGGCAGGTTACTTCTACCTTCGGCAGGGTACAATTAATGCTCTCAGGCACCTATGTATCGGAATTTATTCCCTGTTTTTACCAGCTTTGGTTCCGCCCCTTCCATTTTTTTAAAGTGTCTGTCCCCAGGATCAGGTTCTTTGATCTTTTTACCAATACCCGTAATACCGTCCCATCCAGTAGGCTAACAGGTAGAAACTCCCACTCTCCTCTGACAGTCCCTTTCCTCCGCCGTCCAGTTGTTTGGGATTGGTGTTCCAGCGGGAAACATTACTTTCGCCGGGATTAAGAGCTACTAAAGCCTGTTCGACTCCTCCCCTTCCAGGAAATTCATCTCGTTTGATATCCCAGCGGTGGCTGTTGGTATAAGACCAGTTGACCTGGTCCAGCGGAAAATCTTCTAAGATTTGCTGCGCAATTTCCAAATCAAGCGCTTCCCCTAGCAGGCTGCTGCTAAGGATGTTCCATACAGGCATTCGATCGCTTCGGACCGCTTCCCATGACCGTCTCAGGCTTTTGAGGTATAAGGGGTAAGAAGGATCCTCTTTTGGGGTATACCGAAACAGATTGTGATAGGGAAAGAAATTCAGGATATCGTCCGAATGGCTGATTTCAAATGGATCGGTCATTTTAGCAGTAAAGGCATTTACAGCATATCCTTCTTTTTCGACCAAAAACCGATAAGCAATTTCATATTTTTGCTTACCGGTAAAATGGTAGGCCGTTTTCAGGTGGGAAAGGATTTGCAGGGAATTGAGTCCCCGCTCGTACATCCAGTTGGAAGACCGGTTGAGCGAATCCGGATTCCATATGCCCCAGCGGGTAGGAAGTCCATCGGCATCAATAAGCTGGAATTCATGGTCTACTATATGACCAACAATCCGGTCTATCAGGGCTACCACCTGTTTTTGTTGGGAGTCATTGGCTACCAGCTCATGAAACAGGGCCAGAGAAAACAGGTGCCCCACAATCTCGTCCGAACTGGTGTCATCCAGCCATTGCCACTGCCCATCGGCTGAAAGATGCCAGTTTTTGGGATGTGGGGAGCGGGAAGGAGCGACCAGATCGGCTGCTCTGGCATAGGAACGGGCAGGATAGCCATAAATACCGGTGACGGTTTCCAGTCTTTCCAAGGCCTCAAAGGTTCGCACGGCCCTTTCCCTCGCCGTTTCGTCCCTGGTAACTGCAAAACGATAACATTGGGCGATCAGGTAACAGGAGGTCCAAAGCCCATCATTATCCTCGTTTTCCATAAAACTACTGCTCAACTCCCCAGGGATAGCCAGTTTAGAGCGGTTGATCAATCCCAGTCGATTGTGGCGGGCTTCAAGCACATGTTCCAGGGAGTCTGCCTTCTCCTCCAGGCTCATCTGTACACTCCCTATTTCCACAATCCCCTGCGGAGTAGCTACCCAGACCTTTTTATTTCCAATTGCTAAAATATCCTGGACCCTGTCATCCGGTAACCACCTTTTCCCGGAAAAGTACTGCCAATCCCCATCTTTTTTGATCAGCCCTTTGGCAGTTGCCATCCAAATCACCCCATCTTTTTCTACGATTCGGGTAACTGGTCCGTATGGCAAGCCATCCGAGCCTTTGGCCAGCCAGTTGTCACCACTTTCCGCTAATTTGCCTACTGCTTTTGCTGAACTAAAGTAAAGGCTGCCTACACTAGCTGTTGGCTCCAAAGCCATATACCTGCTTTCATGTCCCGGGGCCATAACGATTCTGTCCATATTGGCCCATATTTCGTTTTTGTGCCGCCAGAGTCCTTTATTCCCGGCTACCCACCAGCTTCCATCTGAATCAATGGCAAGGGAGTTGATGCTAATTTCTGTCAGGGCTGGGGGCAGGTTCCATTCCCCATTCCAGACAAACAGCCCCCTGCTGCTGCCGGCAAGGAGGGTTTGGGTATCTGCCCAGGCAAGGCAAGTGATCGATTCCCCGGAATGCAAAGGAGGATTGGGGATTTTTTTACCTCCTTCAGACCAGATAGATCGCCCGTTGGAAAGCCAAACCTGGTGTGAAGGATCCATGGCCCCAAATTGCAATCCGCTTATATAAGGTTTTCCTGACCAGGAACCCTGATAATAGGTAAATAAGCCATGTGAAGTAAGCATGAGGACAGAATCGCCTCTTGCAAAAAGTTGGAGGACATTTTTTCCTGCTCTTTCAGGTAAAGTAATTTTTCTGCTGATTCCCTGATCGAAGTATACTGGTTGCTGGGAAAAAGAGGGATAATTCAGAAAAAGCATCAATCCTAAACTGTGGAGGAGCCAGTATTTGGTGGTTGTTTTCATAAATTTTCTGGTGGTAAGCATTGAAACTTAATTTTCTGCATACCCTTTTAGGCCTATTTAAGCCTGATTAAATGATCTCTTTGCCCTTTTCCCTTATCGGAAAGGTACCAAATGCTATACTTTGAGCACTGAAAGATAGGCTATTTCAAGAGGGATAGTCAAGGTGTTTTTCCAACTATCAGGCTTCCTGAATAGATAAAGACAGGGCTTTATATTCACTTGTAGCGCTCTGATTATTATACCTGTTGAAAGGTATAAGTTGACAGGGGATGCCCTTGCCTCCCCGGAGCAACAAGGTGCCAGATGTAGCATTCAGGAAGAAATGATCAAAAAACGATTTCGTAATAAATGGCTTTGGTTTCTGCTCCCCTGATTGCTATGGTGTTTGAGCTGACAGGCAATGTTTTGCCAGTTCTATTGCCTGCATGGTCAAGTACATGTACCGTAAAGGTCCGATCATCAGGCAGGCTGAGTTCCACATTGACAGGCTCAAGCAACACAGGTGCCTCGCCGGTGGCGAGCAATTCCGTCTTATTGTCATTGTATTCCATGCCAGTGTTTTTTGCACGGGCCATTGTGGTGACCAGTAACCTGTCAGCATCCTGAAGACCTCTGGAAGGATCCATACTGCTCAGGAATATAACGGCAAACTCATTGTCGGTTTTTATACTGAACTGGTCCAGGTCTATCTTTCTGTTTTTTGCAAACCCTACCAGTCCCTTTGTTCCTGCACTATTGATGGTAAAATGCCCTTTGTTCTCTTCTGTCCAGTACAGTTGCCCTGTATTGGAAACAATTCCCCCATCCTGTTTATAAGGTTCCAGGCTCCCTATTTCGTCCGGAAGATCTTCGCTGGTAAATGTTAAGGTTACTTTGCCCGCTGCCATCGCTTCTATGGGAAAATTGCTTTTAAAAACTTTCCGGTCCTGATCCTGAATTACCTTTTCATCGAAAAAGCCTGTTCCGGCTTCCAATGCGTCAAAATTAACTTTCCTGTCCACGATGGTTTCCCCCTCCATAATGTCCTTGCGGTACACCATCATGGCCAGGGCAGGGTATAATGCCAATTGGGTTGGTGAAGTAACGTTGTAGACTCCTCCCCAGGGAGGTGTTTGAATCGTGGGGGTATAGGAGGGCTGGTCTATGGCAAAGCTAAAGGAAGCATCCCATCCCTGAAGTCCCAGGCCATAGGCCGCAATAATCGGAGAACTTTCTGCAGTCCATTCTGATGGAATCAGGCTCATCCATTCAGACAAGGCAAAAGGCCGGTCACTGACTTGCTGCAAACCCGTCCCAAATAATCCTGAACCAATCTGGGACAACATGGAAGCATTGGACATTTTTCCAGTCTGTAGGTTATGGCCACTGCCTCCTCCAAAGTAGTTGTGTCTGTCGATCATTCCCACCTGATAATCTGCATACAGATTGTATAAATGGGAAAGTCCGGTTCCCGCCTGCCAGCAACTGGCCACAATGGTTCCTTTGTATCCCGTATCCCTGACCGCCTTCTGAAATTTCAAGTAAAATTTTGCCTGTTCCTCAAAAAGAAAATTTAATTTGTCCAGCACATGTTGCTTAACAGGCCTGCTTTCAGCCACTGCCTGCTCGTATTCCTGGCTGAAAAAGCCATGGTTGGGGTTGGGGTAGAGATTCTTTTTGTCCAAATGCGCTCCTTCGGAAATCCCCTCCCCATTCCAAACACTTTCTAATTTTGCCTGGGTACCGTACTTTGCCTGAAGCCAGTCGGAGAATTTGCGGCAAAGCAAGGCCCTGTAGGTAGGGGTTTGTTCCAGGGTTTTTTCTATGGCAGCCCAAAAAATATTATCCTCGTTTTGGAACTCCACAAAAGCAAGGGCAGGATCATCCGCATAGCGCAGACCTGTATGTGGATTTTTATGGTTGAGCATATTGACCACCAACTCAATATTCAGGGTTTGCAAATCCCCGGCAAAATTCACCAATGATGCCGTGGAACCGTTGAGGTGTGCCCATGGAAACTCCGTATTGGCCACTTCATCGTAGGCCAGAAGTCTGGTACTGTCGGCCGGTTTGACCCTGTGTCCATAAATGGGGGACCAGCCATAATAAATTCCTTTTTCACGCAAGGCATAGCTGAAATAATCGAAGTTCGCCCATTTCTCAGGTTTGATTTGGGTGGACTGCTGATCATCAGTGGCCTCCCAGGTGAACTTGTGAAACCTTACGCCATTGATGCCATATTTTGCTAAAAACCTTCTCCACTCATCTGCTTTTTTAGCGGAAGAAAATGGATTGCTACCATTGATATTGGTACCCCAAAATTTTACCGGTCGCCCATTTTCAAAGACCAGGTCATTGCCTTTCATCTGAACAAACCCGTGTTTTCCTGCAGGAGCATCCAGCCAACTGCTGAGATCCAGGTTGTTGGTCTGGTAGTAGTTCTTTGGTTGAAACGGGAACCAGTCGCCGTCTTGGCAACTTGCGGGTTTTGCCAGGCAAATAAACCAGATAATTAAAAAAAGAATGGAATGGAATATATATGAAAAGTTGGTTTTCATAATGACCCTACTCCGAGTTCCGGGACCATTTGATACTGCATCCTATGGCCTTGGTGGTTTTTTCACCTACATTTTGACCTTTGATCACTGCCTCCACCGCTTCTGCTGCATAGTGCCTGGTGACAGCTGAAGCATCCTGGTAATTGTTGTCTATGGCACCGATATACTTGACGATAAACTTCCCATTCTCTCTGTTCAGCAGGTAGACATGTGGGGTTCTGGATCCCCCGTATGCCTTGATGACTTCCTGGCTTTCGTCATGGAGATAGGGAAAGGGGAAATCCTTTTCCTGCGCTCTTTTTTTCATGGCATCAAAACTATCCCCCGGACTTACCTGAGCGTCATTGGGGTTGATGGCTATGACCGGATACCCCTGGGGAGCGTATTTTTCGTGCAATTGTATCATCCGATCCTCATAGGCTTTCACATAGGGACAGGTATTGCAGGAAAAAATCACAAAAGCTCCTTTAGCATTTTCCATACCACTGAGAGAAACCAGAGAACCATCCACATTGGTCAATTCAAAATCCATGGCTTCATCTCCAACGGAATAACCTGCATTTTGGGCCAGGGAAATTTGAGTGATGCACAGCAGTGCAAAAAAGGTCAGGATTAAAGGGTTTGTCTTTTTCATGGTTTTAGGGTTTGAGTTGATCGATCAGGTTTTGCAGTTCATTTGCTTCCAATTCTCCTTCATGAAAACGGCGCTTACCATCAGGTAAAATGAACAGGGTGGCTGGAATGGCACCTGTCCAGCTTTTATCCACCTTATCAATCCAGGAATTGAAATCCACATCATTGAGCAGGTATACGGGGGATTGGATGTTTTTTCTTTTCATAAAAGAAGTCACCCTCTCCGGTCTGCGCCCGTCATCCATAGAAATAAATACCAGTTCCAAATCCGGATTGTCCTTACTGGCTTCTTCGAAATGGGGCATTTCACGTATACAAGGGGCGCACCAGGTGGCCCAGAAGTTATAGATGCGCAGTTTTTCCGAATCTGCCGAAGTCAGGGACTCAAATTCTTCAAAGGAGATGATTTTAAAATCCGGATCAGGATTTTCGGAACTTGAAAAACCCGGTATCAGCATAAATAATACTGCAAATTTTAAAAAAAATGTATTCATTTAATTGGATTTAGAAAGGTTGATGTTGGTAACTTTTCTAACGAAATTGCTCCCTTAGGGTTTCGGAGGGGATTGAAGCTGGTTTTTTTCCTGGAGAGAAGGAGCTTGTGGGAAAACCTATTGTTGGAGCCTGATAGCCGCCAGTTTTAATTAATTGCCAAGGATGCGCAATACAGCCGTCAGAATTATTTAAGAAAATAGGTTTAAATATTGACAGATAAGACAATTGAAAAATAATTTTCGTTTTTAACACGATAAGACAACTCATCTAAGAAAAAACTAATTATAAAGTTGACGGAATCGATAAAAGTAAAAGGAAAATCAGGCTACAGCCTAAAAGACTTGTCTGGGGCATGGGAAGATTCTCGGGATGCAAACGAGTTTATAAAGAAATTAGAGATTCAAGAGTAAAAAAAAAAGATAACCTGAAATTCTTTTGTACTACCTGTTTGGTACCAATATTAGGTGTGCATTTTTTTTGTTGAAAATTGTGCAATTTCTGAAATCACATTAGGAAAACATGTCTTCGGAGCATAAATCAATTTGGATCCTGATAAAATCCCCTGCTTTTGGAGCAGTTCATTGAGCTAAAAGGCGACATTCGCAGCATACAGATAAACTGGAGTAATTGCCTGAAGTATTAGGGTATTCCAAAACAAAAGGAGCCCATTCAAATCCGGAAAGAAAGGCACTTTTTGTTGGTGATCATATAGATAGGGGACTTAAAATAATTGAAGTCTTGCCAATCCTTAGTCCACGGTAGACGCTGATCATGCCATTGCCTTAATGGAGAACCACGAATGCCATCCCCCCTGTTTTCATTTCAAAGCATCTGAAAGTGGGCACCTCAGGGAACATCTTATTAAGAATATCCTTCTACAGCGGGAAACTTTACAGCAGTTTCAAAACAGACAAATCTTCAAACGATAGTTTTTGGTTAAAAGTAAATTGAGTAGATTGTGTCCGTAATGGTGGGATAGCCATTTTTACACTCAGGAAAAATTCAAACCTCAACCCAACTTTAACAATGAAGCCTTTACAACTCCTTTTGCCCTTGCTTTTGATCACGGTCTGCAGCTTGCATGCCCAGGAAAGTCGTGTTTTTGATGCGCTCAGCATGGAAAGCGAAATCCTGAATATGGAGAGAAAATTTGCCGTTTACCTGCCTCCAGGATATGAATATTCGCAGCGTTCCTACCCCGTTCTTTACCTGCTACACGGTGCCGGAGACGATCAGACAGGCTGGGTACAGTTTGGAGAAGTGCAGTATATTGCGGACAAGGCCTTTTCCGAAGGCATTGCCACACAGATGATCATCGTCATGCCTGATGCCAATACAGGTAAAAGGGGATATTTTAATGATGTGAACAACGACTGGCGCTATGAGGATTTCTTTTTTGAAGAGCTGATGCCCTATGTTGAGTCCCAGTATAGGATCAAAAAGGAAAAGCGCTACCGGGCTATTGCCGGCTTGTCCATGGGCGGTGGAGGCACCTTCTTTTATGCCATGCATCGACCGGACCTGTTTTCTTCTGCCTGTCCCCTCAGTGCGGCTTTGCGCAATTTCAGTTTCGAGGATTTCAAAAAGGGGTTGGGAAACAACCAAACACCAATCAAAGAACCTTCCACTTTGGAAGCCTACTTCGACCTGCATCAGGCCTTGCGTCAGATCGAACTGAATGATCCGGAGGATATGAAATCCGTCAAATGGTTTTTTGACTGCGGGGATGATGATTTTCTATACGAAGGCAACAGCCTGGTGCATATTGCCATGAAGAAAAAAGAAATACCGCACGAGTTCAGGATCCGGGACGGTGCCCATAACTGGACCTACTGGAGAGAATCCCTTCCTCATGTATTGAGTTTTGTTTCGGATACTTTCAGGCAGAAATAAGCGGGACTATTTTCCGCTATGAAGTAGCAGCGGGACTATGCTCCTATGTCCTCCTGCCAGAGGCCGGGGTATTCCTGAATAAACCGCTGCATCAGGGCCAGGCAGCTGCTGTCCTGGAGCACAGTTAGCTGTACTCCATTTTCTCTGAGCAGCTGCTCGGCTCCCATAAAGGTCAGGTTTTCACCAATGATGACTTTGGGAATTCCGTATAGCAGGATGGCGCCCGAACACATGGGACAGGGAGAAAGAGTGGTATACAGCACGCATTGCCTGTAAATGGAAGCTGGTTGCCGGCCGGCATTTTCCAGGGCATCCATTTCCCCATGCAGAACGCTACTGCCTTTTTGTACCCTTTGGTTATGGCCCCTGCCGATGATGTTATCCTGGTAAACCAATACCGAGCCAATGGGTATGCCACCACTTTCCAGGCCGGATTGAGCTTCTTCAATGGCCGCTTGCATAAATTGATCCATAGGCGATGTCTGTTTTTCTCCTGGAAATTTAGCAAAAAAAAAATAAGCTCACGGGTTTCCCGAAAGCTTATCTGATAGATTAAATTATAGTTGGATGAAATTGAGCATGACTAGAACGTCACACAGTGGGATGATTATAAAGCATGCGAGATTCCATGTGGCAACTTAAAGACAATTAGAAACACATGAAATGTTTTAGATTTTGGTATAGGCCATTCTTTTGGAAACTTTCTTCATCAGGGCCTGAACGATTTCTTCATTCATGCTTTCTTGATTGGCGGCAATGCCATTGTGGAATTGAACCAACAGTTCACCGTCTTCAGCATTGAAAATAGACAGGTTGATCACCGCCAGATTGGTGAGGTTTTGTTTATTTCGACTTTCACAGTCAATGTTCCCCTCTTGACCTGCCTTGGGCTGATTGGTCTCATAATAGCCCATCACTACTGCGTCTACTCCTAAAATATGCGCCAAATGCGCAGGACTATAGCTGTAATAATTTTCAGGGGTAATGCCTGCTGCTTTCAATTTGGCATTGGAAATGGCCGGCGCCTGTATGGTAACGGACAATTTTCCATTCTCCTGCCTTTGCAGAAACCAGCTGTAAATGGCTTTTTGAATGCTTTCGCCTTCAGTTTTTTCCATCGAAGCCAACTGCTGCCCACTAATGGTATCCATTTGATCCGGCAGTAAGGTTACTTTCGTGAGAAATGGGACTGTAGCGATTGTTTCATGGGAATAAGCAATGTTTTCAAAATCTGCATTTTTAAAAAACTGCATTTGCCCCCATAGCTGGCTGACCATCATAAAAGTCAGCAAAAAAACACACATGAATCTTTTCATGGATTAATAAGATTAAAAGGTGAATGATCTCTATTTACGTTAAAAAGCTGGAAAAAATCCAACACCGACTTCCTCTTCGATACGCATCACCCTTAAAAATTTGGTAATGATACGGAAGCAAAGATCATATAAATTACCAAAATAAAAAAATTTATTTCACTAATAAACAGTAACAAAATATGTGTTAATTTCAATTTACAAATTTATATTTTTAAAGGGCAAATAATTGCGTACAAATAGGTTTTTCATTTTTTGGTTTAAAATTTAAATGGAAACCAGGAACACAGGCGATCAACTCTTTTTCCATTTGCCTTTGGTTTTCATTTGGTTCCGGTTTTTTTTAGCCTTACTATTTTTGTTTCCCCGTTTTTTAGGTTTTTCCTGCGCTTTTTTGGGCGGAGATTTTTTTTCATGGAAAGCCCCCTTAAAATCGGGATCACTTCCTCTTTTTTGTTTGTCTATTTCCATTTCATAGGCTTGTTTTTCCTCAAACGGGGTTTCGTGTACTGTAACATCCCTGGGAATGCGGCGTTCCGGAACCTGCATTCGGATAATGCCCTCTATTTTTTCAAAATGGTAGACCTCTGCCGGATTGATAAAAGTAAAGGCTATGCCCTCATTTTCTGCTCTGCCGGTCCTTCCAATCCGGTGTACATAATCTTCGTAAATCAGGGGAACATCAAAATTGACCACATGGCTGACCATGCTTACATCAAGACCCCTGGCAGCCACATCGGTGGCCACCAATATTTTAACAGTCCCTTTTTTAAATTCCTCCATGCTGTTGATGCGCGTATTCTGACCTTTGTTGGCATGGATGACCCGGATGCTTCCGGGCTGGTGATGCTCCAGGTAACGAAATACGGCTTCGGCATTCTTTCTGGATCTGGCAAACACTATTCCTCTTTCGAATTTGTTGTCTTTGACAATTTTCTCCAGCAGGTTCAGTTTGGTTTGGAAATTGGGCACAAAAAACTTGGCTTGTGTAATGGTCTCAGCAGTGGTGGCCTGCTGTGCTATTTCCACCCTCTCCGGAAACTCAAGAAATTCGTGTGATAATTTTTCAATTCTTTCGCTAAAAGTAGCAGAAAAAAGGAGGTTTTGGCGTTTTACCGGGATGATTTCCAAAATAGCCCTAATCTGGGGCAGAAATCCCATATCCAGCATTTTGTCAGCTTCATCCAGGATCATGGTTTTGATATCCCGGGTATACAACACTTCTTTTTTGTACAGGTCCATAAACCTACCCGGAGTGGCGATGATGATATCCGCACCCTGTGCTACTTTTTCTATTTGAGGTTTTGGTCCAAGACCACCATACAAGCATACAAACCGCAGGTCGGTGTATTTTCCCAAACCCATGATGTCTGCTTCTATCTGCATGACCAGTTCTCTGGTCGGTGCCAGTATCAGCGCCCGGGGATGCTCCCCCTGCGCATATTTGACCTTATAAAGGAGTGGTAGCAGGTAAGCCGCAGTTTTACCGGTACCTGTTTGGGCAATACCAAGGATGTCATGACCGGAGAGGGCGAGGGGGATGGCTTTTTCCTGGATAGGGGTGGGTTTTGTATATCCGATTTCTTTTATCGCGTTTAAAAGTTGGGTATTGAGTTTAAAATTTTCAAAAGATTGCAGCCGATCGGACATGATTTTATAATTTTAAGGAAAATATGAGGAATGAAATTTTCATACACCCGCCCATAAAAAACAAATGACATGAAAAGAATATTGATCCGTGATGCAAATATAGTGAATGAAGGGAAGATAATGCGAGGGGATACCTATATAAAGGAGGGGTTGATTTTTGCAGTTGGAGGAGACCTTTCCGGTCATGAGGCCGATATTGAAATAAATGCCGGGGGAAAATACCTGTTGCCGGGTTTAATTGATGATCAGGTTCATTTTCGCGAGCCCGGATTGACCCATAAAGCTGAAATTTACACGGAAAGTAAGGCTGCAGTGGCTGGAGGAATCACCAGTTATATGGAGATGCCCAACACTGATCCACAAACGACCGACCTGGAATTGCTGGAAAGTAAATATGATTTGGCGGCAGGAAAATCCCTGGCCAACTATTCTTTTTACCTGGGAGCTACCAATGACAATATTGAGACTATCAAACAAGTCAATCCGGAAACAGTCTGTGGAGTGAAGGTTTTTCAGGGATCTTCCACCGGAAATATGCTGGTAGACAATCCGGATAGCCTGGAGAAAATATTCAGGTATTGCCCTATATTAATCGCCACCCATAGTGAAAATGACGATATCATCAAGGCCAACCTGGAAAAATACAAAAAGGAATACGGGGACAACATTCCAACCCGTTTCCATCCAAAAATCCGGACAGAGGCCGCCTGCTTCGACGCCTCCAAGACAGTGGTGGACATGGCAAGAATGTATGGTAGCAAGCTACATGTCCTGCATATCAGCACAGCCAAGGAAGTCCGGCTTTTTGACCATAGGCTTCCATTGGAGGAAAAACGCATTACGGCCGAGGCCTGTGTGCACCATTTGTGGTTTGCTGAAGAAGATTACGAAGAAAAAGGCAATTTCATCAAATGGAACCCTGCCATTAAAACCGCAAAAGACAGGGAAGGCATTTTAAAAGGGCTACTTGATGGGCATATCGACGTAATTGCCACGGATCATGCCCCACATACCCTGGAAGAGAAATCCCATCCTTACACCTCAGCTCCTTCAGGTGGTCCCCTGGTGCAGCATTGCTTGCCGGCTTTGTTGGAAATGTACCATGAAAATAAAATAAGTCTGGAGGAGATTGTTCAAAAAACCAGCCACAATGTGTCAGTACTTTTTGAAATCGAAAAGAGAGGTTACCTCCGGCCGGGATATAAGGCAGATATGGTATTGGTTGATCTAAATGACCCCTGGGAAGTAAAGCGAGAGAATATCTTATCAAAATGCGGCTGGTCTCCCTTTGAGGGGCAGACCTTCCGTTCAAAAATCACCCATACCATCGTTTCCGGACACCTGGCGTACGATAATGGCACATTTAACGAAAGTAAAAAGGGGGAAAGGCTTAAATTTTCAAGAAATATATAACATTATTTTGCTTGACTAAAAAAAGCATATTACCTTTGCGTTCTCTTCTGATAAAAGGATCAAAAGAGCATCAAATGGTGATTGTAGCTCAGCTGGTTAGAGCGCTGGTTTGTGGCACCAGAGGTCGCCGGTTCGAACCCGGTCTTTCACCCAGACCCTCCCCAAAAATGGGAGGGTCCTTTTTTATAAGGACAGATTTAATGTTTTTAGGGATGTTTTCAAATTAGGCCATTCAATGGGCAAAATTTTAAAACACTTTGAAACGAATTACGTTTTTTGACAAGAATCATGATGTGGCATATAGATAATTTCAAACCTAATTTAAATCACAAAAATTACCATCGCCATGCAGGTTGATTTATGGCATTTTATTTGATTATCATTTGTTTTAGGATTTATTTAATATTCAGAAGTCATGTTCCAATTATTCCGCCCTTCTAAAAAATTCCCTCAAATCAGGTATGTCAATTTGAGTCAGATTCAACAGTATATCATGAAATTTGAGGAGTCTATAAAGAATTTGGAAGAAATCCAAAACGAAAGTAGCTGATCCATAGCACTGTATAATGTAATACAACAGGGCATTTATGCCCTTTTTTTGTGTCTTATTTTTTCCTGAATAGCTTTTTTACCTGCAAGAAAAACTTATTTGCACTAGTTTTTCCAACATTTATTTTACTTTACGAAGTATTCAAGTATTTTTATGAAAACCACAAAAATTGTTTAAATGAGCTACATACATTTCGATAAGACGCAACTCATCAACCTGAATTATTCTTTGGAAAAGGAAATAATTCGATCTAACCGCTCAGGTTGTTACACGAGTACAACGATTATCGGCTGCAATACAAGAAAATACCATGGTTTGCTCGTGGCGCCACAGCCTCAGATTGATGGTCAGCTGCATGTTTTACTTTCCAACGTCCACGAAACCATTGCCCAAAAGGATGCGGTTTTCAACCTTGGTATTACCAAATATCCTGGCAATTATTATCCGAGGGGGCACAAATACCTTGAAGATTTTGATTCAGAACCCATCCCTAAACTCACCTACCGGGTAGGAGGAGTCCTTTTGGAAAAGGAAATCATTCTGGATTCCACGGCAGATAGGGTTATGATCAAATATACCTTGCTGGAGGCATTGATCCCTACCAAAATCAGGGTGAGTCCTTTCCTGGCTTTCAGGGGCTACCACACCCTTTCCAAAGCCAATACTTATGTAAATAAAAAAATCAAGAAAATAAAAAACGGGGTTCAGTTCAAATTGTATGACTCCTATGACGCCCTTTCTTTACAGGTTTCAAAGGATAATGTCTTTGTACCCGTACCCGATTGGTTTTATAATATTGAATACATCAGGGAAATCGAGCGGGGCTACGACTATCAGGAAGACTTGTATGTGCCTGGGTATTTCGAATTTGACATGGAAAAGGGTGAATCCGTCATACTTTCAGCCGGATTGAAGGAAGCAGATCCGCAAAAACTGCAGGCTTCTTTCGAAAAAGAGATCAGCAGGAGAATACCCAGGGACAATTTTGAAAATTGTCTTAAAAATTCAGCAGGACAATTTATCAGCAGAAGAGGAGGGGAAACAAGGGTCATTGCCGGTTATCCCTGGTTTGGCTGGTGGGGAAGAGACACCTTTATAGCACTGCCAGGATTAACCCTGACCATGGGGGATTCACAGACTTTTCTGGAAGTCATGGATAGCATGTCCAAGGATCTGAAAGGCGCACTGTTCCCGAATGTGGGCAGCGGGGTGATGACCAATATGAATTCCATTGATGCACCCTTGTGGTATTTTTGGGCATTGCAGCAATACGTGCTGTTCACAGGGGATAAGGAAACCATTGTATCGAGGTACCTCGAAAAGTGCAAAGGCATCATTGAAGGCTTTAAAAAAGGGACGGCTTTCAATATTCACGTAAAGGAAAATGGCTTGTTGTGTGGCGGTGAGGAAGGGATTGCCCTGACATGGATGGATGCCGTTACCAAGGATGGTCCGGTTACTCCCAGAATGGGATGCCCGGTAGAAATCAACGCCCTATGGTACAATGCACTGTGTTTTTATCATGAACTCACCGGGGATGCAGCCATCAGGGCGTTGGCTGACAAGGTTGGGGAATCCTTCTTGGAGGTTTTTTGGAGCGATAAAAAAGGCTACCTGGCCGACGTTGTGGATGAAGATGAAAAAGACTGGTCCATCCGGCCCAATATGGTTTTTGCCACTTCTTTGCCCTACAGCCCATTAAGCAATGATCAAAAGGATCAGGTTCTGGAGGTGGTTAAAAGCAATCTATTCACCAATAGAGGACTCAGGACACTGGCACCAAGTGATCCCAGATATAAGGGCTATTACAAGGGCGACCAGTATGAACGAGACAATGCCTATCACCAGGGGACGGCCTGGCCCTGGCTTTTGGGTCATTTTGCTGAGGGTTACCTGAAGCTGCATGGCAAACAAGGTAAAAAGCTTGTGGAAAATATGATCAGTAGCTTTGACGGTGTAATGACCCAATATGGTATAGGCACCATAGCGGAAATTTATGACGGAGATCCTCCCCACCGACCCAAGGGCTCTATTTCCCAGGCATGGAGTGTGGGGGAATTGTTAAGGATGAAATATTTAATCAATAATCTCTAAAAGGATTTGTATGAAAGTTTTAATGTTTGGATGGGAATTTCCACCCCATATCTCCGGAGGATTGGGTACTGCCTGTTATGGGCTGGTAAAGGGAATGGCCCACCACAAACAAGACCTGATTTTCGTTGTCCCTAAATTGTGGGGAGATGAGGATCCATTGGCCGAATTTGTCAATGCCAGCGATGTGGAAATCGATTACCGGGAGCGTCGTTTTCGGGATATCTGGAAAAACCTCACCTACCTGGAGGTCAGTTCTTTTTTAATCCCCTACCTCAGCCCGGAAGAATACCAAAACCATACAGAAAGATTACTCAAAGACCAGGACGAATTGGAATCCAGTGTACTGGCCAATAAATTCAGTTTCAGCGGTAAATATGGGAAAGACCTGATTTTAGAAGTTTCCCGCTATGCATTGGTAGCAGCACAGATCGCAAAAAACAAGGAGTTTGATCTGATACACGCCCATGACTGGTTGTCATTTCCAGCAGGGATAGCGGCTAAGAAAATGAGTGGCAAGCCATTGATCGCACATGTTCATGCCACCGAATTTGACCGGTCAGGGCAGACCGTTAACCAAAGGGTTTACGATATTGAAAGAGCAGGAATGGAAGCGGCAGATAAAATTATTGCCGTCAGTCAGCTGACCAAAAACACCATTGTTTCCAAATATGGTATTCCCGAAGAAAAAGTCATTGTGGTGCACAATGCCGTGTTAGACACCAGTATCATCAAATCCAAAGAAAAGAAAAAAGTACCTGAGAAAATTGTTACTTTTTTGGGGAGGATTACTTTCCAAAAGGGCCCCGAGTATTTTGTGGAGGCGGCCTACAAGGTGATCAAAAAAGATGACAATGTAAGGTTTGTTATGGCAGGTTCCGGGGATTTATTGAACCGGATGATTCAACGGGTGGCGGAATTGAGGATTGGTACCAAATTTCATTTTACAGGATTTCTAAAAGGCGATGATGTGGACAAAATGTTTGCACTAAGTGACGTATATGTGATGCCTTCAGTTTCCGAACCTTTTGGCATTTCCCCACTGGAGGCCGTAAGGCACAATACTCCGGTCATTATTTCCAAACAATCCGGTGTGGCCGAAGTGCTGCAAAATGCCGTCAAGGTAGATTTTTGGGACATAGATACCATGGCGGATGCCATTTTTGCGCTGCTCCATTACAATGGGATTTCCAAAATGTTTAAGGAGTTAGGTAGAGAGGAGTTGAAAAAACTAAAATGGGAGCATGTGGCCAAAAAAGTAATCGATATTTATACGCAAACTGTTAATCAATAGGATATGAGAACCATTTGTTTTTACTTTCAAGTACATCAACCGTTCAGATTAAAGCCGTATCGATTTTTTGAAATTGGTGATGATCATGATTATTGGGATGAATATTCCAACAGGAATATCATGAATAAAGTAGCAAAGAAATGCTATCTGCCCATGAATCGGCTTTTGCTGGAACTCATTCATAAATACCAGGGTAAATTTAAGGTTTGCTTTTCCCTATCAGGGTCCATTCTTGATCAAATGGAGGCTTATGCACCTGAGGTTTTGCATAGCTTCCAGGAGCTGGTGGCAACTGGAAATGTAGAATTGCTCAATGAGACCTATGCGCATTCGCTATGCGCACTTAAAAGCGAATCTGAGTTCAGAGACATGGTAAAATTGCACCAGGAGAAAATCAAGCACCACTTCAATGGCTATGAACCCAAAGTGTTCAGAAATACAGAGTTGATCTACTCAGATAGTATTGGAGAAATGGTTGCAGGTATGGGCTTCGAAGGAATCCTTTCTGAAGGTGCCAAACACATCCTGGGATGGAAAAGCCCCAATTTTGTCTATGTCAATGCCAATGAACCAAAACTCAAGGTCTTACTTAAAAATTTCAGACTAAGCGATGATATTGCATTCAGGTTTGGGGAAAAAACGTGGTCTGATTATCCCCTTACCACGGATAAATTTATCAATTGGCTGAACCAGGTCCCACAGGAAGATGAGGTAATCAACCTTTTTATGGATTATGAAACTTTTGGAGAACACCAATGGAAAGAAACCGGCATTTTTGAATTCATGCGGCACCTTCCGGAGGCAGTGCTCAACCGAACCAATTTTGGCTTTTCCACCCCTTCGGAGGTGATTGCCAATGCATCTCCCGTAGGCAAAATAAATGTGCCTATTCCCATATCCTGGGCAGATGAGGAGCGGGATCTGACCGCCTGGCTTGGCAATGACCTGCAGGATGAAGCCTTTGACCGGCTATTTGAGCTGGAAGGAATGGTAAAAAAATCAAAAAACCCGGAAATTCACCGGGATTGGCGCTACCTGCAAACCAGTGACCACTTTTATTACATGTGTACCAAGTTCTTCTCGGATGGCGATATACACGCTTATTTCAGTCCTTACGAAAGCCCATACGAAGCCTTTATCAATTACATGAATGTGCTTAGTGATTTCATCCTGAGGCTTAAGCAGGATCAAAAAGAAAATATTTCTATATAAATTATTTTCACCGAAACCTATGCGAAACAACCCCCTGATCTTAAGGGGTTGTTCTTTTTAGGAATAACTGTACCGCACCTGGCTTCCCCTATCGGGATCCAGTTCGATGTTGGCATATACTTCTATTTCCTGTTGCAACTCTTCTACATGGCTGATGATGCCCACTATGCGGTTTTCATGCCTGAGGGCTTTCAATGTTTCGAAAACAACCCTTAGGGAGTTTCTGTCCAGGGCACCAAAGCCTTCATCCAGGAAGAAGAAACTTTGGTCGGCCTGATTCAGGGATTTTACCTTTTCGGCCAGGGCCAGGGCCAAACACAAAGAGGCCTGAAAAGTTTGCCCACCGGACAGTGTTTTCAGCAGCCTTTTCTTTCCCCCATTCAGGTAATCCACCACCCAAAAGGTATTGTTGTCATCGATTTCCAGGCTCAGGCTGTTTTTCGTTAGTTTGGAAAACCTTAAATTGGCCGTATTACAGAGTTCCCGGAGATATATCCGGCTAACGTATTTTACAAACCCGCTTCCTTTAAACAACTGTTCCAACTCCCTGAGGTAAGATAGCCTTATTTCCAGTTTTTTAAATAATTGGTTGAGCCTGGATTTTTCATCCAGTTTTTCCTGGGTTTCAAGTATGACCTGGTTCAGAAGGGTAAGCTGGTTTTGGATTTTTCCCAGGGCCTCCTTCTCAGCCGAATGCCGGGTAGTTAACTCAACAAATTTTTCCAGGTCAAAATCTTTCACCCCCGGGGTATTCTCCAGTACCGAAATCCTGGATTTTACCACCGAGCAGTTTTTTTC
>NZ_JABURL010000030.1 GCF_014762705.1 Cyclobacterium sp.
TAAAAGGGGGATTAGCTGAAAGGCAGTATTGAAGCCGAATAGGTGCCATTTAAACGGACTGAAAATACTACTCGTCAATATTGGTACTGGTAAACCGCAGGTATCCATATCCCCCATCCAAGTTGGATTTGTCCTCAATCCGTATGTTTTTATTCATTTTTTTACCGTATTAATTTCGGCTTTATCCGTTTTTTAACTTAACTAGTAAGCCATTTATTGATGCATCTTGTTTTGTTTGATTTTAACCCAATGAGCATAAAATTTACCTTAAGCCCAATTCTGGTTGGTCTGTTAATTTTGACCTTTGCAGGCAATGCAGCTTCTGCTTTAGCCCAGGCTAATGATTGGAGAAATATTGAAAATGGCCTGGTCATTCCTGACAAAAGCTACAGTGACCAGCCCTATATCGTGAAAACGAATGACGGAGCCTGGTTATGCGTGATGACTACCGGAGCCGGGCATGAGGGTGCCAGTGGACAGCATATCATCAGCCAGCGAAGTTTTGACCAGGGCCTGAGCTGGGAAGGAATGGTAGAAATAGAACCCGCAGATGGCCCTGAGGCTTCTTATGCCGTGCTTTTGAAAGCGCCTTCAGGAAGGGTATTTGTGTTTTATAACCACAACACGGACAATCTCAGGGAGGTGAAAGGAGATGATCCTCCCTATAAAGATGGTGTCGTTAGAAGGGTGGACAGTCAGGGCTATTTTGTTTTCAAGTATTCGGATGATCATGGCAAAACCTGGTCGGAAGGCAGGTATACCATTCCGGTACGGGAATTCGAAATAGATCGCAACAATCCTTATCAGGGAGATATCCGGTTTTTCTGGAACGTTGGAAAAGCCTTTGCACATAAGGGATCTGCCTTTGTTCCGCTGACGAAAGTAGGCGGCTTTGGGAACGGGTTTTTCACCTCCAATGAAGGGGTGCTGCTAAAAAGTGAGAATTTGTTTGATGTAGCTGACCCCGAAAATGCCAGATGGCAAACCCTGCCCGAGGGAGATATTGGCCTGAGAACCCCTGAAAAGGGAGGACCGATCGCTGCTGAGCACAGTTATAGTGTATTGAGTGACGGTTCCTTCTTTGTGGTTTACCGTTCGCTGGATGGGCATCCGGTATACAGTTACAGCCGGGATCAGGGCAAAACCTGGGATCCTCCGCAGTACATGAGGTATGCAGATGGCCGCTTGATGAAGCATCCCCGGGCGGCTAATTTTGCCTGGAAATGTGAAAACGGAAAATTTCTGTATTGGTTTCACAATCACGGCGGTAGATTTATCCGGGAACATCCCAATCCGGGATCCATTGGCTACAATGACAGAAACCCCGTGTGGATAGCAGGAGGGAAGGAGGTGCCTGGTGAAGCTGGCCAAATCATCAAATGGAGTCAACCTGAAATCCTGCTGTACGATGATGACCCCTTGATTAGAATAAGTTATCCCGACCTGATAGAGGCGGAGGTCAACTATTATTTTACCGAAACACAGAAAGACATTGCCCGTCTGCATCAGATTGATACCAGCTTTCTGAATACCCTTTGGAATCAATTCGACGCCGTCTCCCCGGTAAATGACGGGCTAAAAATAGATTGGCAGGGAGAAGGTGCAGCACTACCTGCTGAGCTGCCTGCACCAGTTATGCCTTCTTTTCGAATCAGAGATACCAACACAGCAGATTACAGGGGCAAAAACACCAGCAATGGTTTTACGATTGAAATGGGATTTGTGCTGAATGAACTCGGTAAAGGCCAGGTTTTGGCAGATACCAGAGATGCTTCCGGCAAAGGCTGGTGGATAAGCATTTCGGAAAATGAAACGTTGGAATTTCAAATGAATGATGGCCAGACAACTGCGGTTTGGAGCGCTGATCCCGGATTATTGAAGGCCGGTAAGCGCCATCAGGTAAGTATCATCGTGGATGGAGGGCCGAAGATCATCGCATTTGTGCTAGACGGGCGCTTCAATGATGGGGGAGAAGAAAGGCAATTTGGCTGGGGCAGATTCAGTCCCTATTTCCAGTCTGCCGCAGGTTCACCTATCTTACGGGTAGGCCCTGCCCTTAATGGAGAGGTGCACTATCTGCGATTTTTCGATCGGGCGCTAATGGTAACCGAAGTCCTGGCCAGCCAGCGATTCCGGGAGTAATGGAATCAATATGGGCTAGTGTATCTTTAATTCCATGGAATGAAAGAGTAGGCATTTTGGAGCGGAAATTTCAGTATTTTGGCAAAGAAAACTAACTAAATGTGAAAACATAGTTAATTTGGATTACAGTTTCAGGACGAATAAAGTGCAGTGTGTAGATTAGCTGTACTTTAGTCGCAGCTTAAGCCTAAAATGAAAAAAAAAGCAGAAATATTTCTTTTTGGTGCAGGTGCCATGATTGATTGGAAGGGACCATTCACTGATGAATTAACTAAACTTACAAGAGAATACGGATTTCCTATAAAAAATTCAACAACCAGAATTACGGAATACATCTACAATAGATTGATCGATAGTGGATATGGTGAAGAAGAGGTGAGTTTCGAATCAATTATCAATGTTATTGAGGAGTTGTCGGTATATTACTCAGAACATAACATAAAAACTCAAACGCCTTCTATACTTCGGACTTTTCTAAAAAATAATGAACTAGATGTTATATTAAATTTCAGTATTAAAGGCGGAAAAAGGAAGCACGGTTACAGATTACAAATCCCAGCGGGATCAGAATATAATATGGCAAAAATGGCATATCAAGATGAAAATCCTAATCAATTTTTCCTTCAACATTTACTCGCTTTAATAATTACGGTAATAAATGAAAGAATATCAGAATATGCATACCACACAGATTAACATTCAGTATTAGATAAGCTTTCAAAGCAAAGTAATCATTTTAAAGAATGGGCTAAGGGGATTGAAAGAATGAGTATTCTCAGAATGTATACACTAAACTACGACAGAATATTCAAAATTCTGCTTGATGACGTAAATATAGATTGCTTTGAGGGTTTTAACGTTACTAATAGCATTGATGATATAAAAGGGCTTAGAGCTGACGTTCCAAAAATTATTAATGATTCCAATTGCAACATTCATTATAATCTTCATGGTTCAGCATTCTGGAAAGTGCTACCATTAAATGACAAAGGATTACCACATCCAGAAGTTGTATATACAGGTGTTCCACATCTACCGATGAATGATGTACAAGCTAATGTTCAAATTGAAAAGGGCAAACCAGTATTTCTGACTAATATAATTACAGGTTATCAAAAAGCGCAAAAAGCCATGATAACACCTTTTAAACAAATGCATTCATCCTTCGATAGAGATTGTTGTAACGCAAGGAAAATATATATAGTGGGGTACTCTTTTGGAGATGAGCATATAAATGAATGTTTAAAAACAGCTCTTCGTTATAATAAAAATTTGATTTTGGAAATAATAGATCCATCTTTCATTAGTAATGAACTAGATAAAAAACTTAACTCAACTATATTTCAATTTATTGACAACGAATCTCTTTATCCAAAAAAAATAGGGGAGAACAAATTCAGTTATTTTAAAGACAGAGTAATAGTTTGTACTCTTAAATTTAAGGATTACTTGGAAATTGAAAGCAACAACACCTGATCAAGTAGTTGGCCCCGCCAGATTCCTCTGACGAGGAGCGCCTCACACAACACCATCACTACACCCTGAAAATACGGGGCAGGCTGTAAGGGTTGACTCGCATCCTGGTCTCCCGATACGCAGTGCTATCGGGACAGGCTCTCGCTAAAAACTTTCACAGAAAGTTTTCTTTACGCTCGGCCCTCCTTTGCCCCCTTTCTAGTATGCCGGAACAAGTGTATATCCCAGCAGCTTAAAATTGGAAGGTCTTCGGATGCCAGCACTGCTTGCGCCCCCTTCGCACTCTCGTGCTTGGGCGTCTCCCTCTAAATACGGGGCAGGGAGGGTGAGGGGAGACTTTCACGTACAGCTTGTGCCGATATTTCGGGAGTTCTGTGGGAAGGCAAGGGTGAAGTTCCCTTGCCTAACCCGATTCGCAACCATATAAAAATCAAAGCAACGCTAAAAGTTCCCAATTTGAGAATTTTGATATATCTTTGCATTAGCTAGGAAGTAATGGAAAGAATTTTCGCTAAAAGCACCTTACGGAAGTTTTGGGAAAAGCACCCGGAATCAGAGCAGTATTTAAAAACCTGGTATGATACTGCGATTGGTTCAAAGTGGCTTACGCCCAATGATGTAAAACAATCCTATGCAAATGCCAGCATCCTTAAAGACAGTAGGATTGTATTTAACATAAAAGGAAATTCGTTCAGGCTGGTAGCAAAATTCAATTTTGAGAAACAGTGGGTTTTTATCCGGTTTATTGGGACGCATAGTGAATATGATAAAATTGATGCAGATACGATTTAATTGAAAAGCCATGGAACTAAGACCAATAAAATCAGAATCAGATTACCAAAAAGCACTTGAAAGGCTAGGGGAAATTTTTGATGCTCCTATAGGTACCTTGGAAAGTGATGAAGCCGATATCCTTGGATTGATGGTGGATGATTATGAAAAAAAAAATTATCCGATCGATGCTCCTGATCCTATTGAAGCCATAAAAATAAGGATGGAGGAGTTGCAATTAAAACAAAAAGACCTGGTAAATGAAATTGGGGGAAAAAGCAGGGTCTCTGAAATACTCAACAGGAAAAGGAAATTAACAGTAGAAATGATCAGGAATTTAACCATCAAACTAAATCTTTCACCTGGACTATTGATCACAGATTATAGATTATCCAGGTAATCGTTTTCTTAAGGGAGTCTTTTTTATTCCTATATATCATCGCCAATCTATAAAAATGTCATCAGAAAAAATTCAATTGGTTTGATTTTGTTTGTTACATCAGCGCATCGTATGGGGGTTAAACTTGTGACCATTCGGGAAGCGAAGCAAAGTTAGATTTCGGTTTACGGTGGCACTGAATAATCAGAATTGGACCATGGTAAAAACACCGATATTCACGAAAGAGATTTAATCAAAACTGCCTCAATCCGGGAGGCTAAATACAAACACGGTCCCCTCAGGGTGGGGTTTCAGTTTTGAGCCGCCGACAGAGATGGCCAGGTATTGTTTGCCATTCACCGCATATACACTGGGCGTGGCATGTCCTTCAGCGGGCAATTGATATTCCCAGAGTACCTTGCCGTTATCCTTATCAAAAGCCCGGATTTTGGCATCAGCAGTGGCTGCAATAAACAGCAGCCCTCCGGCTGTTATCACCGGCCCGCCATAATTTTCGGTCCCGGTGATTGGGACTCCCCGTTTCGTCAACTCCTCGTATTCTCCCAGTGGCACTTTCCATTTGATGGTGCCGGTATTCAGGTCCACGGCATTGAGTGTCCCCCAGGGCGGCTTAATGGCGGGATATCCTTCCTCATCGTTCCAGCGTTGGAAACCGCGGAACACATAAGGTGGCGCTTGCTTATCCCGCTCGATTTCTGAGCTAACAGCCGGTTCTTCATCAAATAGGAAGCTAATGATGGCTTCCCGACGTGCTTGGGAGACCTGGTCAAAGGCGGGCATACGTCCGCCTCCTTTGTTTATTATTTGCATTACCGTTTCTTTCGTTAATCGGCTGGAGACGTTTTCTAGCGAAGGAAAGCTCCCGGCAGGATTGCCTTTACGGTCCGTTCCGTGACAGGAGGCGCAATGGATCAGGTATTGCTTTTCGCCATTAGGTAAAGCGCTGCCATCGGCCTTTTTTGTGGGTACCAGCTGGTAAAACCAGGGGATCTCATTCACATTCACATACAGTATTCCCTCAGGATCTGCGGCTGCGCCACCCCATTCCATGCCCCCATCGTAGCCGGGAAACATGATCGTTTGCTCTGTACCCGGGGGAGGGTAGGCCCCATAGTTTCCCGATTGACGGAATACTTCTTTGCTCATTTGCTGCGCCCTGGGAGAAATGGTCGAAAAGTCATCGGCCGTATATTTCTGCCGCATCAATGGCGGCGGGGCTGTTGGAAAAGGTTGTGTGGGCCAGGTTTGGATTTCGTCGATTTTAGTGGCGGCTTGTGGACGTTCTTCAATCGGCCAAAGCGGTTCTCCTGTCACCCTTTCATATACGAACAAAAGGCCCATTTTTGTACCTACAGCAACAATGTCAACCTCTTTACCCTCATGTTTTACCGTCAGCAAAGTCGGTGGTTGGGGGATGTCCATATCCCAAAGATCGTGATGCACGAGTTGGTGGTGCCAAAGTCGTTTTCCTGTATTCGCATCGAGCGCGATAAGGGAGTTGGCGAATAGGTTTTCTCCATACCGATCTCCTCCGTAAAAATCCGGACCGGCCGTTTCCGTTGATACATAGACAATGCCACGTGGTATATCGATCGCCAGACCGGACCAGTCAGATGCGCCTCCTGTTTTTTCCAGATAGTTTGCCGGCCAGGTATCGGATCCGAATTCACCCGGCCTGGGCAAGCTGTGAAAAATCCACTTTCGCTTTCCGGTACGGATGTCAAAGGCACGCACCGCACCCGGGACGTCTTCCCCAACATTGGCGCCAATGATAAACAGGTCCTTGTAAATCTGTCCGGGGGTATTGAGCATTACATTGGGCCTGCCCGAAACGTCCATGCTCTCACCCAGGTGAATGGATCCATTCTCGCCAAAAGTAGCAATGGGTTCACCGGTTTTGGCATTCAATGCAAAAAGCCGGTTTCCTTTCATGGTGAGAATGCGCCCAACATCCCCATCATGCCAATACATCAGCCCCCGTTGATCCCCATCAGCAAGGGATTCATAAACCCCGGAAGGATCAAATGTCCACTGTTCCTTCCCTGTCGCCCCATCCAATGCAACCACCCGGCTGTTCGGGGTAGCCGTGTATAGCCAACCGTCCACTATCAGGTTATTCGTTTGGTAATTGGCAGCCTCACCGGTTTTATACGTCCAGGCCAATTCCAATTGAGCCACATTACTTTTATTGATTTGATCCAGGGTTGAGTACTGATTGCCGCTAGGGTGACCCAGGTACGTTGCCCAATCAACCCTGGCACCTTCTGGTGTGGTTTGCGTACAGGAAGACCCATATAAAGCCAGGAAACAAAGGGTGATAAGGTGGTATGTTGAAAAATGGGGGTGGTTTTCCATGGGTTACCGGGTAATTATGTTTTGCATTTATTGTTAACGTGAGTTCGGCCCAATTTAATCATAAAACTGTTATTCCGGGAATTAACTTTTTAAAAAATGTAGAAACCGGGGTGACTGTGATCCAATGATGCAAATTAAAGCCCTGAAGGGGCAAAATACCAAAACGCAGGGTGAAGCCCTGTGCCTCCATCAATAACGCAAACCCAAGCCCTGAAGGGGCAAAATATGTTTTCCAATCTATCTTACCGGATAGGGGAAAATATTACGCTCCTTCAGAGCTGAACCAAAATAGGACGCTATTTGCGATGGGCTCCACCCATCGCTGAGAGCTCCCGCCCCTTCAGGGCTCAGGTCAGACGAGTCAATCATTCAGTAGGATTCCTGCCCTTAAATCATCGTACCGCCCCTTCGGCTCCGGTCCTTGAGCGGAACCTTAGGCCTATTATCAATTCATCCCCTCACAGTTTTTGCGAGCGTTAATTTTTTTTAGAGTCAGGATGACGGTCTAAACAACGGTTTTATTTACGCCAAAAGATGCGCAGCCTACCGAAATGCTTCGACTCAGGTTCATACTCAGGAATAATTTTATGTTTTAGTTAACAGATGCAGTCCTGGACACTTTAATGGCGTTGAGTTCCATTTCTAATGATAGAAGGCTCGATACAGAAACAAAACTTATGGTAAATTGTCTTACTGGAAAATATTCAACAACATGGAACTACTAATTATAACTTTTCGTATATTTAATTTGGATTGATAATTAAAAATATGGCAAGGAAATCAAATCACGTTATTCCATCTAAAGATCATGGTTGGTCAGTTAGAAAATCTGGGGCTGCCAGAGCTTTAAGAAGCTTTGGTACCAAAGAAGAAGCGGTAAAATATGGAAAAACAATCAGTCGTGGTGAAAAGACCGAGTTGTATATCCATAAGAAAGATGGTACAGTCCAAAATCGCAATTCCTATGTAAACGAGCCTATTACACCAATGGATAAAAAAGGTTAATGAGGCAAAAAGATTTCGAAAAAAAGCATTTTTATCAATTGCCCTTTCGATAAGGACTATTTACCGTTGTTAAGACTACTTATTTTTACCGTTGTCAACTTTAATTTTAATCCAAGAATTACGCTTGAAACGTCTGACTCAGAAAACACGAGGCAGGCTGAACAAGTCTTGCCTGCCCCGCATACTGGCTTTTTGCAATAGTAGTTTGCCGCAGCGAGTCCATGTTTTACACCCTGAACAAATTCACCTGATCTGCACTCAAAAATCAACCGGAGAAAGACGCCATTTTTTTGGTCAAATCAATCCCCATATAAAGTTTTGGAAACAGATTCGTATTTATCTCCGGCTATCCAAAGCGGTTTGTCGGGATCATTGGCAATTTTTTCCGCTGAAAGGATAAAGGATTTCCAATACTTGAGGGCATAGTCCAGGTCAAAATTATCGACCTGATCGGTAACCTGATGGTAATGGGCCGCCACATCCTGATCGAAAGCGGTAAAACCCAGGCTGAAGGTAGGCGCGGGGATCCCTTTTTTGGCAAAATTCACATTGTCTGAGCGATCGTAAAGTCCTTGTTCAGGTGCCGGGTCGGAAAGGGCTTTTAGACCAAATGCTTCTGCAGCTTCCGAAATATGATGATCCGCAGAAGATCTTCCCAATCCAATTACTGTTACCAAGCTGGTATCATTGTAGCCTGCATTATCGATATTGAGGTTAAAAATGATATTTGATAAGTCTAATGGCGGATTATCGGCAAAATATCCCGATCCCAGCAAACCTTTTTCCTCTGCCGTCCAGGCGCAGAGGAGGACGGATCTTTTGGGTGGATGCTCGCCAAAATAATCAGCTGCCTGTATCAAAGCAGCCGTTCCCACGGCATTGTCTCTGGCTCCATTATAAATGGAATCTCCTGCTGCATTGGCTGTTCCTATCCCCAAATGGTCATAATGGGCAGATAACATGATATATTCCTCATTTAGTTTTTCATCTGTTCCCGGGATATAGGCTACCACATTTTTTCCGGTGATCTTTTTGTTGATTTTACCGCTGACCTGTATATTCATGGTATTGGCCCCTGAATTCATGGCATTGATGATTTCGCTGCTCAGGTCCTTCATCCACAAATAAGGAAAAGCCTTGTCCGCATCCGGGTTGGTGTCCAGACCCATTTGCGGTTTATTCAGGTAATTCACCAAAAGACTCCAGGGAGTGGTGGGCACATTGTACATTTCGATCAATCCCAGTGCCCCTTTTTCTTGCGCAAGGGCTGTCTTTTCCCTACCCGCTGCAAAAAGTTCGGCCGGAGAAAGTCTGTCAGGAGCACCCACCCTGACTACTACCCATTTACCGGCAACGTCCTTTCCTTCATAGTCCTCTTCCAGTCCATAGCCTGCCACCACCAGTTCAAATTCACCGGAAATGTCCTGGCCTCCCAGTACCAGGAGCTCATCTCCATGGTTTAATGTGTCCTGATTCCAATGGATTTCTCCAATTTCCGGAGGGCTGGAGTACATGAAAGGTACATGCTGATAATACCCGTTTAAGCCCTCCATAGGCCGGGCACCGTATTTCTCAAATTGATTGGCAATATAAAGTGCTGCAATATCTATTTCAGGCCTGGCGGGATCCCTTCCCATTAACTCATCAGCGGCCAAAAACTTAAAATGAGACAGGGCTTCAGCCTCCTGAATGGTTTGGTCAATGGCCTCCTTCTGGGCCTTTGAGGGGATGGATACAATCCCGAAAAGGAATGTACAGCAAATGAGAAAATGTCTGTTTTTCATATGTTTATTATTGTTTTTTTAGCGGTCATATGCCTGCCTATCGGCAGACAGGGAATCTTTGACGATTAAAATAATCATTGCCCTGTGTGTTTAATGATGATTTTAACCGTGTCAATTTCATTTATATTAATTTTTTATTTCACACATAAATTTATTCCAAAGAAACTAGTAATCAAATGAATCTGAGCTCAGGCCCAAAACTTTGGCGGTTTGTATAAAATGATCCGGAGGATGGGCAGTGATCTTTACCAGCACTTGGTTGGAAGGATGCACAAATTCCATTTTCCAGGCATGAAGCATCATCTGGCTCTTGTTATAGTGCTGCTTGATGAATTTGTTTTGTTTGTTGTCCCCATGGGTTGTATCACCTATTACATAATGCCTGATGTGGGCAAAATGCCTCCTGATCTGGTGCATCCTTCCGGTATGGGGGTACACTTTTACCAGAGAGTACCTGCTTGAGCTATACCTGTTTGATGAAGCATAGGGTATCTCTGTTTTTGCCATTGTCCAGTATTCAGTCAAAGCCGGCTGAAGATCCTTTTCCAGGTCTTTGGCCAGGGGCTGCTCAATAAAACCATGTTCTTCCGGCATAAATCCCCGGACGATGCTCAGGTAATATTTTTTTATCGAGCTGCCGGCAAACTGCGGTTGCAGTCTGGAGGCGGCCTGCCCATTTTTGGCAAAAAGAAGGATACCTGAGGTCGGCCGATCTATCCGGTGTAAAGGATATACCTTGAAACCCATTTGTTGCCTCAGTATTTGGACCGCAAACAAGGCTTCAGGGTCTCTTTCCAATGGGGTCTTGTGTACCAAAACCCCCACCGGTTTATTGATGGCCAGGTAATTTTCATCTTCATAAAGAATGGGGAGTTGTGTCATGTCAGGAAATAGTACCTGATCCTATGGCCTCATCGTCTTCATACCAGGCGACAAACTGCCCCGCTGCAATTCCCCTTTGGGCTTTTTCGAAAAGCACATACAATCCCTCCGCTTTCATCAGCAATGTGGCAGTTGAAAGGGGTTGGCGGTACCGGATCCTGGCCTGGTAATGGGCAGTTTCGCCCACTTCAAGCCTTTTATCCGGTCTTATCCAGTGGATTTCTTCTGATTTTACGAAGAGTCCATTGCGCAGTAATCCCGGATGTTCTTCTCCCAATCCGGTATATATGATGTTTTCCCGGGTATCTGTGGCAATGACAAATAAGGGTTTTCCCGTACCACCTACATTCAGGCCTTTCCTTTGACCTACCGTAAAATAATGGGCTCCATTGTGTTCACCTACGATATCCCCATCACTTTCACGGTAGGTATAAGCCATGCAGCTTTCTTCCAAAACCTCCTGGTCAATATCTTCGGGCGCAAAACCCACAGGAATGCCTTTGTTCTCATATATGGGAGATGATGCAGGTATGGCTACTATTTTCCCTTTTACCGGCTTCAGTTGCTGCTGTAAAAATTCAGGTAACCTGACTTTCCCGATAAAACAAAGCCCCTGGCTGTCTTTTTTATCGGCAGTTACCAGATCCAGCTCCCTTGCAATTTCCCTCACTTCGGCTTTTTGCAGGTGACCGATTGGGAAAAGGGCTTTGGCAAGTTGGTCCTGGTTTAATTGACATAAAAAATAGCTTTGATCCTTATTGCGGTCTGCCCCGGCCAGTAAGCGGTAGGTATTCTTGCCATTGATTTCCATTACCTCTTTTTGACAGTAATGCCCCGTGGCAACGAAATCTGCTTTGAGTTTCATGGCTGCCTTTAAAAAAATATCAAACTTAATCTCCCTGTTGCAAAGGATATCAGGATTGGGAGTTCTTCCTTCTTTGTATTCAGCAAACATGTAATCGACAATCCTGACCCGATACTCCTCGCTCAGGTCAATGGCCTGAAAAGGAATGCCCAGTTTTTGGGCTACCAGCATGGCATCTGTGCTGTCCTCTACCCAGGGGCATTCATTGGATATGGTCACTGATTCATCGTGCCAGTTTTTCATGAACAGCCCGATTACTTCATACCCTTTTTCTTTTAGCAGGTAGGCTGCCACGGAGCTGTCTACTCCTCCGGAAAGTCCTACTACCACTCTTTTTTTGTGCTGATGCATAGCCAAATTATCCCTGATCAAAATATTTTTTATAACAGTATATCTGTAAGATATGGTTCAGATTTTCAAAATTAGCATTTATAACCTTTGTTCCTGCTGAATTTTATTAATTTCGTATATGATTGTAATCGTTTACGGTGTTACTGGTTGCGGAAAATCTACCATTGGTGTAGCACTTGCCAATACCCTGGAACTTCCTTTTTATGACGGAGACCATTTCCATCCTGCGGCCAATAAGAAAAAAATGAATGCGGGAATTCCATTGACCGATGAGGACCGCATTCCCTGGCTTGAAAATTTGGCCAACAATATACTCGAATGGAATAAAAAGGGCGGGGCAGTATTGGCCTGTTCAGCTTTAAATGAAAAGTACAGGAAAATTCTGAAGGTTGTTCCCGATATGCATTGGGTATTGTTGGATGGCAGCAAATCCCTGATCAAATCGAGGTTGGCAAAAAGGATAGGACATTTTATGAATCCGGCTTTATTGGATTCACAATTGGCTACCTTGGAAAAGCCTGATTATGGATGGAGAATTTCCATCGATAAAAAACCGAAAAAAATAGTTGCTGAAATCGTAAAAAAGATCAATACCTTGGAAAATATGTCTGAATTCGGAATCATAGGAATGGGGGTTATGGGGAAAAGCCTGGCCCTTAATCTTGCTGATACAGGCAGCAGGATTTCTATTTACAATCGCCACTTAGCAGGTAAGGAAGAAAAAATTGCCGAAAAAGTACTGGAGGCAAACCCAGGCTACGAAAATATGAAGGCCTTTGACCAATTGGTTCCTTTTTTGGAATCTTTGACTTCTCCCAAAAAAATCATGCTGATGATTCCGGCAGGTACGGCAGTGGACATGCAGGTGGAAGAACTATTGCCTTACCTGGAGCCCGGTGATGTACTGATAGATGGTGGAAATTCCTTTTACAAGGATACCACAAAAAGAGCGACCTATCTGAAGGAGAAGGGAATTTTGTTCTTAGGAGCAGGGGTTTCAGGAGGGGAGGAAGGAGCCAGGAAAGGACCGGCCATTATGCCAGGAGGCAGTAAGGAAGGGTATGTGCTGGTAGCGCCATTTCTGGAAAAAATCGCCGCAAAGGATTACCGGGGCAAACCCTGCCTGACATACGTAGGTCCTGAAGGTGCCGGGCATTTTGTGAAAATGGTGCACAACAGCATAGAGTATGGAGAAATGCAGGTCATTGCCGAAGTATATAATCTGATGCGGTATTACCTGGATTTGGCTCCGCAAAGCATAGCCACTATTTTCGAAACCTGGATGGAAGGTGATCTCTCCAATTACCTGTTGGAAATTACTATAGACATCCTCAGAAAAGAAGAAGATGGGGGATTGTTGCTGGATAAAATTCTGGATCAGGCAGCTCAAAAAGGCACTGGAGGCTGGTCAGTCAATACGGCTTTGGAGTATGGGGTACCCTATAGTGGGTTGACGGAGGCCGTAATGGCAAGGAATATCTCTTCCAGGAAGGCCTTTCGAATGATTGCATCAGGCATGTATGGATCAGAAAAATTGACTGGAATTGAGGAGGAAGAACCCTTTTTGGACAAGTTGCAGAAAGCCTATCAGGCAGCCAGAATCATCAACCATGAAACCGGCTTTTCGCTGATGCTGGAGGTATCGGAAAAAAATAAATGGGAGCTGAATTTTTCAGAAATTGCACGGATATGGACCAATGGCTGTATCATCCGGTCTTTTCTGATGGAAGAATTGGTGGATATATTTACCGAGAGCAACCGGTTGATTTTGCACGACGAAGCTGTCAGGGCATTGAAAGGTTACCAAAATGATCTTTCTTATGTCGTTGGTCAGGCCCTGCAGCATGGATTTGCCGTACCCGTTTTATCCAGTTCCATCAATTATTTCCTGTCTTGCATTACGGGTTATTCTGCTGCCAATCTGATCCAGGCCCAAAGGGATTATTTTGGTGCCCATACCTATCAGCGCACAGACAGGGATCCTGGAGAATCATTTCATACCCAATGGAAAGAGTAGTTTTAAAAGTAAGAATTTATTAAGTTTCCTTATGTGGAAATATTAAAGTATTGCTTTCATGATTTTTTTCTCCATCAATATTAGAAACCAGATAACGATGGCCAGGGTAGGCATGATGACCATTAAAATTGGAGTTACTTCCAAATCAGGAAGGTTGGGAAAACTGGGAATCTGGATATTTTCCCATAGGTTTAAGCTTATATTTTCGACCATGGAAAGGCCAATAGCCATTAGTCCCAATAGAATACCGATTATTCCCCAAAGCAAAAGGGACGGCATGGTGGCAGGGTGGAGCTGTACCTCTTTTTGAGATTGTATTCTTTGTAGAATGGAGTCGGACAAATCCTTCTCCAAAGGCGGTATTTCCTTGTAATATTGACTAAAATCCTTGTCTTCGATCTTCATAGATGCTTAACCTCCTCATTAAGCATTTGAATGGTTTTTATTTTTTCATGATTAAATTCCCCTGTCATTGATCGTTTAGACAAGGAGGCTTCCATTCAGGTTACAATTTTATTAAAGAAAAATATTTTTTACCTATAAATCTGCACTACCTGTAACCTTACCCCGGGATACTTTGTCAAAGCAGATAAATAACAATGAATTATTATCATTTACTAAATTAAAAAAAATATGGCAGTTTCAATTGTTTTCATTTCGTTTTTCGCCACCGCATTCGGTATTTGGTTTTATTACCTTAAAACCAGAAATAGCGAAAGGCTGGCATTGATCTCCTCAGGAGCAGAGGCCTCTTTGTTTTATTCAAGGAAGAAATCAAGAAATTACAGCATTTATATTGTAATTATCCTTGGATTCGTATTTTTCGCCATTGGTTTGGGCATAATATCAGGCTATGCGTTGGAAAACTATATGATAGAGATTTCGAAGACCTCAAATCCAGACCGTTTTAACAGAAGTTTCCCTCAGGCATATTTCACCTCCATTTTTATTTTTATGGGAGCGGCCCTTATCATCAGCTTTTTTGTAGTTAGAAAGCTTATTCGAAAGGATGATGAGTTGACAAAACTGGAAATGCGGGATAGCACCGTATAGTTTTGTTTCCTGAACCTTTTTCACAATGCGTCTTCAAGCCTTTGAAAATTAACTGGAAAGCTCCTTCCCTGTCAATAAACAGACTGGGTAGGAGCTTCCATTTTTACTTTTGACCTGAGTTCGACTGAATTTCGTTAAAAATACACCATTCCAAGACCTGACTTTTTAAAAAAGGCAGAAATCGGGATGACGATAGGTTTTTTGCATTATATGGGAATATAAACTTCTCATTGTTTAATGGATAATGTTGAGTCAAAGGCTATTTATGGTATTTTAGCTTGTTTCTATTGTACTTTTTCCTTGATAAAAGTACCAAACCTGCCTGCCGGTAGGCAGGAAATCAAGACAAAAAAATCCTTCCTCCCACAAGCCTCCTGCGCACCCCGGTTTTTTGTCGGGCCTG
>NZ_JABURL010000093.1 GCF_014762705.1 Cyclobacterium sp.
TAAAATAATCATTGCCCTGTGTGTTTAATGATGATTTTAATCGTGTCGATTTCATATCAAAGTCGGATGTCTTTTGCAATTTTCCCATCAAGCATTTCTATGAGGCGGTTGCCATAATCGGCATTTCCCCTGGCATGGGTGGCTTGTATGATGGTGGTCCCTTCCTGGTTGAGTTCCCGGAACACTTCCATGATTTCTTTGGCCTGTGCGGAATGCAGGTTTCCGGTAGGCTCATCGGCCAGTAACACCCGTGGTTTTCCGGCTATGGCCCTGGCCACACCTACCAGCTGCTGCTGCCCGCCGGAAAGTTGTTCCGGAAAAAGGTCCTTTTTGGCCACCATATTAAAGCGATCCAACAGGCCGGCCACGATACCCTTTCTATCGGATGAAGATACATTTCTGTAGAGCAAGGGAGTCTCGATATTTTCGTAAACGGTCAGCTCATCGATCAGGTGATAAGCCTGAAAAATATATCCGAATTGGGATTTGTGTAAGGCAGCACGCTGCTTGTCTTTCATGGATGAAATCGCTTCTCCATCGAATAAATACCTTCCTTCAAAATTCTCGTCAAGCAAGCCGATGATATTGAGCAGGGTAGACTTTCCCACGCCGGAGGGCCCCATCAGGGTAATGAAATCCCCTTCCTCAATTTGAAGGTGAATGCCTTTTAAAATAAATATCCTTTGGAACCTGGATGCGATAAATTTGTCGATTTCTTTTAACTGTATCATGAAAATGAATTGATGGCCTATGCTGTGATCTATTTGGCAGCGATAAAGCTTGTTTCCACTACCATGCCATAAAAAAATAGCTGATAGAGGCCAATTAGGGGTATTTCATGCTTTCGTGGGGATGCTTCAGGCGAACACCTTTGTCCGCTGGCGGACAAAGCCATGGGTTGAAGTATGGTTGGGGTATTGTTGGTACCAATGGTTTTTCGATTGGCTCAACAAGCCACTCACAGGCCAAAAATAATAGTTTAAAAAGTCCGATCCATTTTTAAAGGATCACTGGCATTTTAGTCCCCTTTTGGACTTAATCCTTCATCTTTATCCAAACCATGTTTCATTTCGAATTGATTCCTTTTGATTTCAAAACGTTCCAATTCGGCATTGATTAAATCCAGGGATTCATTGTATCTGGAAAATAAATCTCCCATATTTTTTTCCATATCCGAGAAATTGAATTCCATGGCATCCATCTGAAGTTTTGAAGACTTTTCCACCATAGCCACCTGACTTTTTTGAAGGTCTTCCAACAACCTTAAAGCCCTATCCATTTTTTCTAATTTTTGCCTGTTATCCATAACTTTTTGAGGATTTTTTGTTGATTTATTGAAACAATACCGCAAGAATTGTACCGAAGAATATCGGACCTCAATAAATTGAACCTACCCTATGTATTGGATCAACATCCCGGTTTAAAAATTTCTTCCGGATCAAAACATTTTTTTCAAACCAATGCTTCAACAGGTATTTCTTCAAAAACTGTGGTTAGTGCCATTCCGCTGCCGACCTTAAGGGGTCAGTATACTCCGGATTATTCGAAACAATGGTCGACCTGCCTGATTCAGCTTGCAGTTCGGAAGCGGGTCAATGCAGGTAAAAGGCGGATTTACATACGGTTGTTTTCGGAAAGGATATTTAGCCCCTGCCCTTAACCGGGTATTTTTATAAAAAATGCAAAAAAATATTCTCTTTTTATTTAGATCTTCAATATTTTAGTACTTTTGTTTTCAACATGAGTGAAAATCGCCTAAATAGAAGCCATAATCTTAAAACAGGTTTTTCTGAAGCCTTGTTCAGCTTTTTGCTTCTTCTTGGTTTTTTAATTACCGGGGTTTTTTCCACCGTTTTCGCCAGCCAGAAAGGCCCCGAAGCAGATGGGAAAAATGAGACTTATGTCTTACAGCCAACCGAAGACTACGGTGATTTTCCCAGCCCCTTCCCTTTACCCCATGAGCCGGAACCTGAAAATTCCGATGAATCTGGAAAAAAAGAAAAAGGGGATGATGAATCATCCAAATGGGCAACAGCAACAAGAGTTCCCGAATGCCTTACCCACAACCTGACAAGAGGAACATTCATTAATTGCCTTTTGTCACTCCTCAACAGGAGGACGCCCCAGCTATACGTGCTCCACCATTCCTGGAAAAGACACCTTTCCTGATTGATTTCACCATTGAATCCAGCTTCTGATCACCAAAGCAGCTGCATTCCGATACAGCCTTGTCCTGGGATTACCCATTTCAAGAGGCATGCTGTATCCTTTCATTAAGGTTCAAATCAATCAATTCTTTACAACAATGAAAATTTTAAACCTAATTATTGGGTTTGTGGCGCTATCCATAGGCAGTTGTACCCATAAGGAGCATCACGAGCAGGAAGCGCCCAGGCTTGTGGTGACCAGTCCAATTCAAAAGGACACACTGATTTACCATGAATACGTCAGTCAAATTCATTCCATCCAACACATTGAGCTTCGCGCGTTTGAAAGAGGCTACCTCAAGGAAATTTACATAGATGAGGGACAATCGGTCAAAAAAGGCCAATTGCTCTTCCAGATAATGCCTGTCATTTACCAGGCAGAAGTAAAAAAAGCACGGGCGGAGGCCAGCTTCGCCGAATTGGAATACGAGAATACCCGAAGCCTGGCAGATAGCAATATTGTCTCCCAAAACGAACTGGCACTGGCAGAAGCTACCCTGCAAAAAGCACAAGCCGAGCTGTCACTTGCGCAGGCCCACCTTGCTTTTACGGAGATCCGGGCACCTTTTGATGGCATCGTTGGCCGGTTTAAAGATGTACGGCTGGGAAGCCTGGTGGACGAAGGGGAGTTACTCACGACACTTTCGGATAACAGCAAAATGTGGGTGTATTTTAACGTGCCGGAGGCCGAGTACCTCGACTATACCATGAGCGAAGAGAAAGGGGAACGAACCATAGTGAAGCTCAAATTGGCAAACAATGAGGTTTTCGAAAATGAGGGGGCCGTAGAAACCATTGAGGCTGATTTTAACAATGAAACCGGAAACATTGCCTTTCGGGCCACCTTTCATAACCCAAAAGGAATTTTGAGAAATGGACAAACCGGGAATATTCTAATGCCTACCTACCTCAGGAATGCCTTGCTAATCCCACAAAAAGCCACCTTTGAGATTTTGGACAAAAAATATGTCTATACGGTAGACGAAAACGATGTTCTCAGCGCCAGGGAAATCACTGTCGGCGCAGAAATGCCGCATGCCTATGAGGTAACTGAGGGACTGAACAAAAAAGATAAGGTATTGGTAGAGGGACTTAGGAAGGTTAAAGCAGGTGATAAGGTCAACTACGATTTTCACCGGCCTCAGGAAATTTTGACCGCACTGCACCGCTTGCACGCTGAATAAGTAAGGACCCTAAACTTTATCAACATGTTCAATAAGTTCATTCAAAGACCGGTCCTTGCGCTGTCTATTTCTATCGCTATTGTCTTTTTGGGACTACTGGCAATGTCCAGCCGGCCGGTGTCACAATTCCCTGAAATTGCTCCCCCACGGGTAAATATCTTCATTGCCTATCCCGGATCCAGTGCGCAGGTGCTGGTAGAGTCCACCTTGATTCCGCTGGAGCGCGCTATCAACGGGGTTCAGAATATGCAGTACATTATTTCCGATGCAACCAGTGCGGGAGAAGCCACTGTTCAGATCGTATTTGAACCGGGGACGGACCCCAATGCTGCTGTGGTAAACGTCAAAACCCGGGTGGACCAAATCATGAATAACCTTCCACCTCTTGTACAGCGGGAAGGCATCATCATCACCCCCATACAGCCCAGCATGCTGATGTACGTCAACCTATTCAGCACCGACGACAAAGCGGATGAAAAATTTCTCTATAATTACGCTAATGTGCACATACTACCGGAACTGCAGCGAATCAGCGGTATGGGCCGGGCCCAAATACTGGGAAGCCGTCAATATGCCATGCGGGTATGGCTCCATCCGGACCGGATGAGGGCCTATAATCTCTCCACGGAAGAAGTGATGGAAGCCCTGGAAGAACAAAGTGTGATTGGCAGGCCTGGCAGGTTGGGGCAAGCTTCCGGAATGACCGCCCAGTCCCTGGAATATGTATTGACCTACAAAGGCCGGTTTAATAAGCCGGAAGAGTACGAAAACATCATTGTTCGGGCTAACCCTGAGGGGGAAATGCTGAAATTAAAGGATATCGCCAGTGTGGAGCTGGGCAGTGAATTCTTCGATATTTATTCCAACAAGGATGGTTATCCCGCAGCATCCATTGTGTTGAAACAAAATTACGGGACCAATGCCAGTAAGGTAATCGAAGATGTAAAAATAAAATTAAAGGAATTGGAAGCAGACTTTCCTCCTGGAATGTCCTATGAAATTAACTATGATGTATCAAAATTTGTAAACGCCTCTATAGACAAGGTGGTCCATACACTGGTGGAAGCATTTGTCTTGGTTGCGCTGGTGGTATTTCTTTTTCTTGGTGACTGGCGGTCCACTCTGATTCCCATCATTGCCGTACCGGTATCGCTGATAGGGGCTTTTCTGTTCATGCAATTATTTGGCCTGACGATTAACCTGATCACTCTTTTTGCACTGGTTCTGGCTATAGGTATAGTGGTGGATGATGCCATTGTGGTGGTAGAGGCTGTACATGCAAAGATGGAAGAAACGCACCTAAGTCCCTTTAAGGCGGTCAAAAAAGTACTTGGCGAAATAAGCGGTGCCATCATAGCCATTACGCTGATCATGACTGCTGTATTTATTCCTATAGCCTTTATGACCGGCCCGGTGGGGGTATTTTACCGGCAGTTTTCCATTACCATGGCCAGTGCAATCATCCTTTCAGGTATTGTAGCGCTTACGCTCACCCCGGTATTGTGTGCCATGATTTTGAAGAATAACCATGGAAAGCCTAAACGTAAAACGCCCATCAATCAATTCATCAATTGGTTCAACAGAAATTTTGAAAAATTGACGGGCAAATACACCTACCTGCTGACGCGGATTGTGGACAGGCGGGTGGTTACTTTTGGGATATTGATGGCTTTTGGTTTTGGTATTTTCTCCGTAAACCAAATACTGCCATCGGGTTTTATTCCAAATGAAGATCAGGGGATGATTTATGCCATTATCCAAACGCCTCCGGGCAGCACCCTGGAAAGAACCAACGATGTCTCCAGAAAGCTACAGGAAATTGCCGAAGAAGTTGAGGGGATACAATCGGTATCTTCCCTGGCGGGATACGAAATCCTGACTGAAGGCAGGGGATCCAATGCCGGAACCTGTATTATCAACCTTAAAGACTGGTCGGAAAGGAGCCAGTCCCTGCATGAAATAATAGAAGAACTTGAGGAAAAGACACAGGATTTGGGGGCTGTGGTAGAGTACTTCGAACCGCCCGCTGTCCCTGGTTATGGTTCCTCGGATGGTTTTTCTCTTAGACTTTTAGACAAAAGCAGTACCATTGATTATCAGGAATTTGACAGGGTAAATACCGATTTCATGGAAGCCCTTGGCAAACGGCATGAACTAGCCGGTCTATTTACATTTTATGCGGCCAACTATCCCCAGTATGAACTCCTCATTGACAACGAATTGGCCATGCAAAAGGGGGTGTCTATAGGGAAAGCCATGGAAAATCTGGATATTCTGATCGGAAGTACTTACGAACAGGGCTTCACGAGATTCAACACCTTCTTTAAAGTATATACCCAGTCGGCTCCTGAATACCGGAAAATGCCCTCTGATGTGCTGAATTTGTTCATCAAAAATGACCGTGAGGAGATGGTGCCCTATTCCTCTTTTATGACCATGAAAAAAACTCAGGGGCCCAATGAAATCACCCGGTTTAATTTGTATACTTCCTCTTCGATAAGGGGAGTACCGGCCCCAGGGAAAACCAGTGGCGATGCCATCAACGCCATTCGCGAGGTTGCCGCCCAAACCCTGCCCCAAGGCTATGACATTGCCTGGGAGGGTCTTTCCTACGATGAATCCCGCAGAGGTAATCAGGCCCTGTATATTTTTATCATTGTACTGATATTTGTGTACCTGGTGCTGGCCTCCCAATACGAAAGCTTTATCATACCACTGGCTGTTATCGTATCCCTTCCTGCCGGCGTATTCGGTTCCTTTCTATTGCTTAAAGCCATGGGGTTGGCAAACGACATCTATGCCCAAATTGGATTGATCATGCTGGTGGGGCTGCTGGGGAAAAATGCCGTACTGATCGTGGAATTTGCCGTGCAAAAACACCAGCAAGGTGCCACCATTTGGGATGCTGCAATTGAGGGAGCCAAAGTCCGGTTCCGTCCTATCTTGATGACCTCTTTTGCATTTATTGCCGGCTTGATTCCATTGGTGACGGCTACCGGACCCGGCGCAATTGGCAACAGAACCATTGGTGCATCAGCACTGGGTGGAATGCTATTCGGAACCGTATTCGGCGTACTCATAGTCCCCGGGCTGTATTACATTTTCGGTGGAATGGCCGATGGTAAAAAATTAATTCAGGATCAGGACGAAAATCCGTTGACCGAATCTTTTGTGGAAAGCAACTCGGAAGCTACCCTGATTAAAAAAATGAAAAAGTTGGGCCTGCTATTAAAAGTAGCCAATCGAAAAAGAAAGAACAATGGATAATCGCATATTATATAAAATCATTATCGTGCTTTTCATCCTGCTGCTGGCATTGAGCTGTAATGTCCCGCAGGAGGCTGTCAAAACCGCAAACAAGATGGTTCCTGAGGCATACCCTTATTCCGGAGATTCCACCAATACTGGCAAACTTGACTGGAAGGCCTATTACCGGGACGAAAAATTGATAGCACTAATCGATACTGCCTTGAAAAACAACCAGGAACTGAAGATAATCCTTCAGGAAATTGACATTAGCAAGGCAGAAGTTAGATCCAGAAAGGGTGAATATTTACCTTTTGCAGGGATCCGGGCGGGCGCAGGCCTTGAAAAAGAAGGGAGATACACCCGGCATGGGGCTGTTGATGAACAATTGGAAATCCGGGATGGCAGGAGTTTTCCTGATCCTTTTTCCGATTTCCTGCTTGGGGCATTTGCCAGCTGGGAAGTGGATATTTGGAAAAAACTACGCAATGCGAAAAAGGCAGCGGTGTTCAGGTACCTGGCGAGCCGGGAAGGGAAAAACTTCATGGTTTCGCAGTTAATAGCTGACATCTCCGAATCGTACTATGAGCTGTTGGTATTGGACAACCTGCTTGACATTATAGAACAGAATATCAAAATCCAGTCCAATGCGGTCCAGGTGGTGCGACAGCAAAAATCTGCCGCCCGGCTAACGCAGCTTGCGGTAAATCGCTTCGAAGCCCAATTGCTCAATACCCAGAACCTGCAGTTTTCCATTAAACAAAACATCGTTGAAACCGAAAACCGGCTGAATTATTTGACCGGAAGCATACCCCACCCCATAAAAAGGAATTCAGCCCAACTGAATCAGCTTACTGTTGACAGTTTGCAGGCGGGTATTCCCGCTCAATTGCTGGTCAATCGCCCGGATGTAAGGCAAGCGGAGTTGGAACTGAAAGCTGCTAACCTGGACCTGCGAGTGGCAAGGGCTAATTTCCTTCCCTCACTGGGAATCAAAGCAGGAATTGGATTTCAGGCTTTCGATCCGGCATATCTGGTTCGACCGGAATCCATTCTCTATAATTTAGCCGGCGATATCATGGCGCCGCTTGTCAATAGGAATGCAATCAAAGCCGCATACAACAGCGCCAATGCACGCCAAATACAGGCAGTGGTGAAATACGAACAGACAATCCTAAATGCGTACACTGATGTACTTAACCAGATGGCTAAGATTCGCAACTATACAGACAGCTATCAGACCAAATCCAGGGAAGTCGAACTGCTGATGCAATCTATCTCCATTGCCAACAGCCTGTTTAATGCCGCAAGAGCCGATTACGCAGAAGTATTGCTGACCCAGAGAGAAGCACTGGAGGCCAAAATGGATTTGTTGGAAATCAAAAGGCAGCAATTACAAACCAAAGTAAATGTCTATCGTTCTCTGGGAGGAGGCTGGAACTAAAAGGCAAATCAAAATTCATTGTTGCCTGTTCCTTGAACAATGAAAATAGGATTAATCAGGACTGTATGCGCTAAAACTGCAGTCCTGATTTTTTTAACCAATATCCCTGTTCGTATTGAAGTGGTCTATATCTTACAATGCCGGATAGTCCTGAATTTGCAGTAAAGCTTAGAGCATGACAGGAAAAATACCCGTTCCCTACTTATCAATAAAATATTTTGACCATGATTGGGAAAAACAAACCGACAACTTCTTGCTTTCTATTTCCCTTTTTTTGAAATTGATGGAGAAAATTCAGGGTTAAAACCCCTTTCGTCATTAGTAACCAAACCATACCTGAACCCCAAAAGTACCCGGTACGGTTATCCCTTCAACCAAGCAAAAAAAGGCATGTTCGGATCCGTCATTCTGGAAGTTGTTATCGGATTGATATTTATTTATCTGCTATTGAGCCTTTTGGCCACCACTATCTCCGAGCTGGCCATGAACCTGATCTATTCCCGTGGCAAAAACCTGCACCTTGCCCTTCAGACCATGCTGGATGACGAAGAGGATGTCCTCTGCAAGAAATTTTTTGACCATCCCCTAATCCAGAAACTGAAGAAAAAAGGAGATAAAGGATTTCCTTCCTACATCAGGAATGAATATTTTTCCAAAGTGCTCATCGAGCTACTATTCAAGGATAATGATGGTCAGCTGGAAAATATAGAAGCAGCCATCAATGACCTGCCGGACGGCAAGACCAAAGAAGTGCTCAGGACCTTTGCCCGGGATGCCCGGGGAAATATCGAAACATTTAAAGAAAACATCGAGAAGTGGTACCAGGAAGTCATGGATCAGGCCACAGGCTGGTACAAGGTCAATGTGCGAAAAGTATTGTTTGTATTGGGGCTTATCATCAGCATTGTATTCAATGCAGACACCATACGCATGGCAGAAAAAATATCCAATGATCCGGAAGCCCGACAGCAAATCGTCGCTATGGCTTATGAATACATGGAAAAGGAAGAAGGGCTTAATTCGACCACTTCGAATGAGCCTGATTCCAATCTGGTACAGCTAAGAGCAAAGATTTACGATTTAATTGATGAAGAAATAGAAACCAGCACTTCGGTTTTGGGTATGGGATGGAACGATGCCCCTCGTGCCAATATCAGGTTCTTTTCCAATTTATGGCCGGATACTTCCTGGTGGAGCTATGTATTCTATAGCCTGCTGGGCTAGATCATCACCGCCTTTGCCATTACCCTGGGAGCTCCATTCTGGTTTGACCTGCTCAAAAGGGTCATGAGCATTCGGGCATCGGGAGAAAAGCCAGCAGATAAAAAATAGCGGCCTTTTTTTAAGTTGAAATCGAGCATGACCTAGCCGTCACACAATGGGATGACTATCAACCATGCGAGATTCCATGTGGCCGCTTAAAGAAAAATTATAGACACATGAAATGATTTGAATTATTGTCCCCGCTTACACCCGAAACAGTTAATCAGTAAGAGCTGTATTGTATTGAATATCCAGGAGCTCCAAATCCAACCAGGTCCAGGGCCCTTCCTCGAGTTGCCAGGTAGCTTTTAAATGTGAGGGTACTTTAATACCTTCAAAGGTACTGTAAGCATCTACTGTAAGCACCCAGGGGTATTTCCTGGCATGATTACCCTTGTACCTCATGGCACTGAATTTGACAAAATTTCCAGCCTCATCGAAGTAAAATTTCCCACTTCCCGAAGTCCCCTTATAGGTCATGATGGCTTCTGCAGAATAATCATCGAGGATTTTCCATTGGATATAGGGACTTAAGGCCAGTGATGGAAACCATACCAATTCACCCAGGAATCGCTGAAGAGTACCCTCGTCCATCTTGTCTCCCTTTTCATTAACAATACTGACCAATGAATTCAGCTTAATCAGCATCTCCCCCTTTCCGTCTTTAAACATATCCCGACCCTTGATATGGACCAAAGGCATCATGCTTAAATCTACCGTCCAGATAAATGCCGGTGCCTCCATAAAGGTATATTGTAAAGCTTCTGCAGGGTACCATTTTTTTTGCTCCGGCTTCATTTTCATCAAAACCTTTTGCTTCACCCTGCCATTTTTGATTTTCGGTTTCCCGATGATGCCGGTGGTTTTTAACCAACGGCTAACCGGATCGGGCAAATGGTGTAACTCCTCCTCTGAAACCAATTCCTGCCCTGAAAAATCCAGGGTAGAAAATAGCTGGCTGGTTTCACTACTGATCTTTTTATCCATTCTCCAGGAGCAAAAAGCAACGACAACAATGGCCAATATGATAAAATTTGGAACCATACCGTATTTGGCATCCGCCCAGGAGCTGATCACCAAAAACACAGATACCAGGACGGCCACTGCAGCAGGGAAAACCCACCATTCGAGGTTCAACAAATACAGGATGACTGACAAGAAAAACAACAAGGCAGCCAATAGCCATACCAGACCAAGGGGCTTGGAAATGTCAGCTGTCAGTTGCGTTACTTCAGCCCATCCAAAGGCCTTAAAGAAACCCAGCAAATGGATGGCTCCATGGATAAGCAGTACAAGAATCACAATTATTTTCATGGTTTACGCTTTATTTTTTTCCGGATACTTCCAAATGCTACAATATCTTTCCCGTCCTCTTCCAATTTGATTTCATGGTCCACTGCTTCCGTCCAGTCTCCAGCCAATGATCAAATTTCCCTTGCCATTTAATGTGTCATCGAAAACCTGTGGTTCAAAACCAATATAAACTCCGTCGGGATCATTTTCAAAATTGACAAAAAGGATTATAAGGATCTATTTCAATGGTAAATGGATTGAAGAAACCGATCATATTAAGGCGTGTAACTTACAGGACAAAGTTTCTATTTGGATTAAGACAGTGGTACTATTGGTATTTATCAGAATTTTCCGTACCACCTCATTTCTTCATGAAATTGAGGGGTTTAACCACCAAACCATAATCCTTTTATTGCCACAAAATTAATGGAACATCTCATATAAGTTTATGACCTCAGCCAAGGAAAAAAATGACTCTTGTCAGGGAAAATAAAGTAGCGTTTAAAATGAATCATCGAGAATTGGTACAAGGAAGTCATGGATCAAACCACCAACCGGTATAAAATCAATGTGCGAAAACGAATGCCTGCCCGGGGGCTGCACCAGCATTGATTGCAATGCCTGGTACCATAGGCCCATCCGATGACCCGGAGTTCCCTTAAAGCCCGGGAGAGCCAGCCTCATCCATATAGCTAACTTTATGGCCCGGCTTTTGGTGGAAGATACATGGTAGAAGCATAAGGAATGACAAGTAATCGTACTGCATTACCAAATCCGATTAGAGAAGGCTTCCTTCCTGAAGGTGGAATTATGAAGAGCGGGAGAAAACTGTAAAACCATAACCAATAAAAAAAAACGTGCTATGAAAAATACACCCTACACCATCTTTATGTTGATGCTGGCTTGTTCGGCCATCACCATGTACATTACAATGTATTTCAACACCTATGCCGCAAGTCATGTATTTTTTAGCTGGACCAGAATGTACATGACCCTGATTGGTATAGGCGGCATGGCTATTATCATGTTTTTGTTCATGCGGAAGATGTATTCCAACAAGAAAAAAAATATAGCCATTATTCTGGGCAGTCTCTTGCTAATGGGATGTGCCACCTTTTTGGTGCGACAGCAGATCCCTATTTCCGATGTGAAGTGGATGCGGGCCATGATACCCCATCACTCGATTGCCATCCTGACCAGTAAGCATGCAGACTTGAAAGACCCGGAAGTGAAGCAATTAGCCAATGAAATAATCAAAGCCCAGGAAAAGGAAATAGCTGAAATGAAAGCAATGATCAAGCGGTTGGAAGACAATTAAACTGGAATACTGAATACAGCAGCACAGACATGCATCAGTAATTTCATAGGGGGCAGAGTTATCACCTCCCCCATTGAAATAACTTTACAAAAGTATTAATGAAAACATGGAAAATATTTGGTTTGAAAGCTGGGAAAGCCTGATCAGAACAATCTGTTTAACGACCATGGGATACATTGCAATGGTATTTCTATTGAGAGTATCAGGAAAAAGAACATTATCCAAAATGAACGCTTTTGATTTTATTGTTACCATTGCCCTTGGCTCCTGCCTGGCAAGTGTAGCTTTGAACAAAAATATACCTCTGACCGATGGGGTGACAGCGATCAGCTTGTTTATCGCATTTCAGTATTTACTGACCTGGTTATCTGTCCGGAAAAAAGAAGTTAAATCGTTAATTACCAATAGTCCATCATTGCTTTTTTACAAAGGGGAATTTCTGTATGAGGCCATGAAAAAGGAACGAATTACGGTTGAGGAGATCTACAGATCCGGCCGGCAACAAGGCATTTCTAAACTGGATGAAGTTAATATGGTAATTTTGGAGACCACAGGTGAAATTACCCTTATTCAAAAAATCCACAGGGGTACAAAACCTACCTTTGAAGACGTTAAAGTCCCGCGTTAATACCATTTCTTTACAGATGAAGCGAGCAGTACCTTTCTGGTAAAACATTCGGTAAGAACAATCATTGCCAGTGAAATCGGCAGTAAAGAAGCAGCAAATAACCAACAACCCGAGGCAGGGAACCGAGAATGGATCAATACCCTGATAGCAGCAGGTGCCTGGCTGGGGTTTCAAAAAATACAATGGAAAAAACCTAACCAATTACCTGGTTCATGATACTCAAATAAATTGAAGTCAAAACAGCTTAGTAATTCCAGCCTATTTCGACATTAAAATAAAGTTATATACCCTTGCAGCTTAAGGAGTCAAATAGCAGCTGATAGATTCCCATCTGATTGCTTCTTAAGTCTAAAAGAGCTGTTTTATTTAAGGTCTTTGTAATTTACTTATCTGTTTATTTTGGCTTGTGAGTAACCTTTGCCAGCGGGGGATCCCAATCGGGGTCTTCCTTGTTGATCAAATCCTCGACTTCGGCCAACCTCACATTTAATTCCTCATGAAACAAGTCATCCTCCGCATGTGCTTCTTCGATCGCTTGATTTAGATTTTCCTGAAAAGCCAAATCTTTTGGATTTTCCCAAAGCTTATTCAACGCATCATCACCATTTGACCGTGTTAGTTTGGATTGCATCCAATCATAAATGACCTGCAACCTTTCTTTTACCTTTTCTTTACCAGAAGCATCGTGGAGATAAATCAACATTCGGGGTATTGGTGTGGGTAGTTTTTCCATTGTTATGATAAATTAAAAGCCTGATTAAATTTGAACCTTAGCCATTTTCATGACTTTGTAATAAAATGTGTCCAGTAAATACCATTAAAAACAAAAAGCGGTCCAAAAGCCAAGAATAAAAATAGTATCCACCTTTTCCTCTTTGCTTTTATGCCACTTGATCTTTTCTTTAAACCGATAGAATTAATTTCGTTTGCGAAAATTCACCAGGACGTTAATAGCTGTATTAAGTATCGACACAATCGGCTATAAAAATCTTTTCACCAAAAGCGGATAAGTTGGTATTTTTTTGTAACTTCACCTGAAATCATGATAACAAAATTTTTCCATCGTATAATTTCTTGTGGTTGCTTTCAAAAGCATCCAAAAGTTTTGCTTTGTGGGCACAATAAAGCCTTCATCAGCTAAACCCTCTACTCACCATATTCAGGTAGAGGGTCGTATTTTTAACACGCATCCCTTTACAGGATGTCTGTCACCATTTAATTATTCAATCTATTAACAGGCTATAATCATGATACCAGTTATCAAAGCAACCGATGTGGAAACCATCCTGAAAATGGTACGCAACCTCACCCCGGAAGAAAAAACGAAAGAAGTAAAACAATTGGTTTACGAAATTCAAAAAGCGAAAAAAGTCCCTGATGATAAACTGCCTCAGAATGTCATTCAATTAAACAGTTATTTTGAAGCGCGTTTTGAACAAGGCGGTCAGCAAATAGCCATGACTTTGGTTCACCCAAAAATTGCAGACCTGAACAACCAAAAACTATCCCTCTTTTCCCCTCTTGGCGTTGCCTTGATCGGTTTTAAAGAAGGAGATCGCATAGAATGGTCCCTTCCCGGAGGAAAAAGAACCATCCACATCCTGAAGGTTTCTAGCCCTGAATGCATCAAGGTGAATTAAAAATAAATTTCTAAATCAGTCAAAAAATGATAAAATGGGCATATAGCATCAGAAACAAAGGCAAACTTTCATTGCTTCTTATGGTCATTGTAGGTGTGGTACTTCTTAACCATTTTAAGGAAAGGAGTAATGCCGATAAAATGAGTAAAGCCATGACTGCCATGTATCAGGATAGGCTGATGGTGGAAGGTTATATATATGACATTTCACGGGCTTTTTCAGAAATCAGCAAGCAATATCAGGAAAGCATAACCGAAAACCCTCAGTACCTCAATCAGAAAATTGAATATATAGATAATCGGATCGAATTGTTTCAAAAAACCCAACTGACAGTGGCGGAGGAGCAACATCTCCGCCATTTGGCAGAGCGGGTTGAGAAAATCAAACAATCTCCATCGGGCAGGCTTGTTGTATCTGAAATGGAAAAACACATTATGCTTTCCCTGGCTGAATTACAAAAACTCTCTCGTATTCAAATGGAAGAAGGAAAGGCCATTATATCACAAACGGAGAGAATCATTCATTCAGGCGAACGCTTCGCTCAACTGGAAATAGTCGCATTATTACTTATTTTGGTTCTGGTCCAAACCCTGATCATTTCTACCAAAAGCTTCAACCCGGGGCATAAGGTTCCTTTTAAATTAAACTGAAAAAGGCAAGCCAATTGATCAAAACATAAGTCCGGCCTGATTCTAGAAAAAAACACCATTCTCCCCATCAAAGTCTCCCGCCTCAGCCTCCCCTCAAATTGCCTAGTGGTACCTATTATGTATATAAATTAA
>NZ_JABURL010000106.1 GCF_014762705.1 Cyclobacterium sp.
AAAATTAGAAAAATAACGTATTTTGTTTTTCAAAAGAATACAATAAAATTTGATATTGCAGATTAGTTAGACAGCAAGGAAATGATTGTCGAATACCTGAATGCTGTGTTAGGGGAAGGGAATAATGATGATGTGATTGAAGCACTCGGCCACATTGCAAACGCCATTGGAATGACAAAGATAGCAGAAGAAACGGGGATGAGTAGGCCTGGTTTGTAAAAAGCACTGTCAACTGGTGCCAAGCCTCAATTTGAAACAATAATGAAAGTTTTATGAGCCGTGGGTGGGCAAATAAAAATAAATCCAATATCCTCGTAAAAGTAAAAACGATAAACATTCGTAATAGACCTATTTGCAGATTTGAATTTTTAATCAGTTGCCTAATAGCTGTAGGCAATATATGGTTTTTTAGCGTCATTGGCTTTAGCCAAATCAAGATGGCTTAAATCCAAATTTCACATTAAACACTTCCTACTTCCTGGAATTTTTTCCCCAATATGCGCTTCTTGAATTTTGAGGGCTAACCACTAAATAAATGATTTGGAATATATGTGCCACAGATCCTGGATCAGGTGGCTTGCCCTGGGAAATGCTGGACGGCAAACGTGAACTGAAATGAAAAATCCTAGTTGATGGTAATTGGATTTTTCTTATATTTAGGAGGTTTTGCCCCTAAGGCCAAAAGGGAAGTAACCGCAAGGGTTGAGGTTAGCGGGTAGTTGTTCATAATATGGAAAAAACATTTTTGCTTATATTAATCCTTCTCTTTTTTCAGGTATTTTATTCTTGTAAATCGCAGTATTCAATGGTTGAATTGAACGCCAATTTTACCGATAAAGAAATAGAGGATTTAAAATTGATTGTTGAATTCTTTAAAGATGAAATGTGCTTGCATATGGATTCTGATTTCAGAACTTGTTATGAGAGAACACCACACGATTACTTGATGGCTACTGGAAATAGATTCTGGACAAATATTGATTTTGATGAACAAAAAAAATTATATCAAAAAATTTCGGATTCAGCTTTTGAAGCAATTTGGGTGTTTTGTGAATCTACATTCTATCCAAGCAAAGTAAAAGCTGATGAAATTTGTTTCGTTGCAATGGGTAGATACCAACAATATTTGACTGATTTGGGCAAAACGAATCCTAGAATTGCTCAATATGCAGAACGAATCCAAGCATCAGGTGATTTCTTCGGATTAGATATTCAGTATTCGGAAGTGCTAAAAGACAAAAAATCGTTTGATTTAGACGACCCAAACATTCAACTAATTCTTGCTATTCATTATTTGTCTTTAAATGATCAAGCTAAAAGAAACGCTGATTTAATTCAGGATCAAACAATAATGTTCGAATGAATACTACGCACAACACTTAGTATATCCAGTAGCTTCTAAGGTGCTAAGTCCAAAGTTTTTGTAAATTTAGAAACTTAAAAATAAACTGAAAATTGAGCTAGTATTTACACGCTACTGGCCATATTAGAGAACCGTTGATCTGTCTTAAAAAGAACAATGATACAAAAAACAATCGATATTAAACTTTGAATTTCATCAATTGCTCGTATGAAAATGTCTAAAGAAACTGGAATAGATATTGAACTCGATAAATTAACCCGTTCTATTGAAAACAGAATTACGGGAGACAGTTTCCCGACTGACATCACTTTGATTTCCACTAAAGACTTGAAAAATATCACCAAGAAAAACGGCTGGTTATTTGACTGGAAATCGGAATTTGCTCAAAAACATAGGGAAATTTATAAGCTTAGTATTGTCAATAATCAATCTGTAATTCAAGGCTTGGCAAGTGTAGAAATTAAAGATGACCATGTTTTTTTGTACCTTTAAACAGGTATTTCCATGATGAATAAGAGCAAATCCAAAAAAGAACTCGATGTTGACTTAATTGGTGGGGAAGAGCTTACCGAACGTAAAGAGCGTGAATTAAAAGAATACTTTGCCAAACAAAAAGCAGGTAAACAAAGAAAGCCAGTAACCAGAAAGTCAAAAGAGCGAGTGAAGTAAAACACAGGCCATAAGACAGGTTCTGCGACAGGCGGGGTGAACTTGAACTGCTACATTTTAACGGACAAAAAGGTACCTTAGTCCATGCCTGTCCCCAAATATAACCTCCATTTTTCGGCTCCAGGCTCCAACGATGCGTTTCCGAACTTCAATACTACGGTTCCGAACTGAAACGATCTGTTTTTTATCTGCAAACATCCGCCTTTTTACCCGGATCAGCCGCCAAAATGGCATCCTATTCCGCCTTTTAGCTGCATTGACCCACTTCCGAACCGCAAGCTTGCGGTTCAGAACCTGACAGGCCGGGTTCCGAAGTACTACCGCCCAGTTCCGAAGTACCCTCTTCAAGCCGAAAATTCGAAAAGCTTCGGTCAACATGTCAGGGTTTTTCTATTTTAACTAGAAAGTTCCGATTTTTGGATCAAAATAAGAGCTTCCGAACCTTAAGATGGGACTTCCGAACCGCAACGTTCGGGTTCCGAACTTCAAGCTTGTCATTTTGAAGTCCCCCTACCCACTTGAGAAGTAGGTAGGGGTCTTTGGTCCAATTCAAAACAAATTACCTTATATTGAGAAATGATTTCCTATAATGCAGCTCCATTTCCCAATGGGGCCTGATTAAACTCCATAGAACTCAAAACCACATGCCCAAAGATAGTAAGGACAAAAAGATTCAATCCATTTCTGAGATAATATTCTCCGGATGGAAGACCATATTGATAAACGTAAAAGACCAGATTGGTGAAAATAATGTAGTCATTGTTTCGGCCGGGGTGGGATTTTTTGGTTTTCTGGCCATCTTTCCCGCAATTATGGCTTTGATATCCATTTATGGTTTCGTCATGGATCCGCAGCAAATCGAAGAGCAGGTATCCAAAATCAGTTCGATGATGCCAGAGCAGACGCATGAAATCCTCCAATACCGGGTGGATCAGTTTATTCAGTCCAAGGGCGACTCCCTGGGATGGGGAACCTTTTTTGGGATTTTACTGGGTGTCTGGATTGCCAACATTGGGACAAAATCATTGTTTAGGGGGATAAACATCGCCTATGAGACCAAAAGCAATAGGGGGATCATCAAAAACAACGGGCTTACCCTACTATTTACCTTTGGAGCCATCATTCTAATTATTTTAAGTGCTGCCCTGATCGTGGCATTTCCTTCAATCGTGGAACAAATAGGTTTACCGGATAATATTGAAAGCCTTATCAGTTGGCTGCGGTGGTTGATCATGGGGCTTATTCTGGTGGGTAGTATTGGTCTGATTTATAGATTTGGACCGGGAAGAAAGCGGCCTGAGTTCAAGTGGGTCATTCCAGGTGCCGTATTAGCCAGCCTTTTGTGGCTTTTGGCTTCCTGGGGATTTTCATTTTACATCCGCAATTTCTGGAATTTAGGTGAAATTTATGGCTCCATTTCGGCGGTTGTATTTTTGATGCTGTGGCTTTTTATCAGCACATTTATAATTCTCCTGGGTGCAGAATTGAATTCCGAAATTGAGCAACATGCCCTTAAAGATCCGGTTGATCCTAAATAACACCGAAGTTATTAAACAGCATCCATTTTCAACCACTGGAAGTGGGGCCGGGACCTGGGCTAAACCCACAGTAAAAAAAAAAGCTTCTCGTTACGGAGAAGCTCTAACTGACTGTTAATCAATGTACCAGGAGCGGGACTACATCCTTCTAAATAAATCATTGATTATCAGTGTTTAATTTCTCGGGGGTGAAATTTCACCCTTTACTTTGCTCCAATTTTCCCATCAAAAGCTTGTTGTGCTCTTCCAACAATTCGATGTACTTTTTCTGCCAGAGTTCCTTTTCTTTGATGCATTTTGCCAGATCACTGCTGCTGTAAATCTCCTTTTCTTCTGGTGAAAAACCGTACTCTGTAAGCATTTCCGGAAACTCTTTTGAAAAATCATGGCCTATCGCCCGGCCATATTTATGGATAATGTTGAAACTGAGGTCATCCTTTTCAAAATGCCTGTAGGCACTGGATGGGTGATAGGAAGCCTTTTTTGCTATTGCCAATATGCTTACCGCATGCTCTTTGGCATACTCGTCTAGCTTTTTTCTGAGTATTTCTCCCCTGTGAAACTTCATGTATACAAAGTTGGGAATAAGTTTTTTCTCATTTTGAGATGAAAAATATTGCATTACTATACTTTATATCGCATATTTACCGCATAGTTATAGCACTTTAAGAAAACATGCAATACCAAAAATCAAGTATGCTATCCAAAAAGGAGTTGAAAAAATTGAAAAAGAGATTGCCATATGGCTATTTCTCCAAGATAGAAAATCGGGTAAATGTGTCCTCCAGGACGATTTCCTATTTTTTTTCCGAAAAGGAACACCGCTATAACCTGGAAGTACATCAAGCGGCCCTTGATGTGATTGAGGAATACCAACTTTCTATAAATAAGATAAAAACGCGACAAAACACCATCTTAAATGAGAAATAAGGAACTCATATCCAGAATGAAAACCTGTGTATCCGGGAAATTACCAGCAGGAATCGTCGACCAAAACGTCGAATTCTTCGCAAAAAGCGAAAGCGTTTTCGCAATTGTGCAATCCAAGATGCTTCCCCCTGCAGAATGGCCAACCTGGCTGAAAGAGTCGATTCTTGAAGACATGCAGAAGCATCCTTCCGCAGTTCAGGCACTCGTAGACGCTGATTTTGTGACGGAGGAAGAAATGATTGTCCAATACATCAAGTGCCGTTATTCTGCCCTGGACAATCAACCCGATATGATCGAAGGTCAATTGCAGGATACCGAATATGTCGATTGCAGTTTGAGAGGCAATTGCCCATATGAAGGCCGGCTGTGTGAGTTGCTGGCCGCCAGGTACGGAATACTTACCCCCAGGGAAATAGAAGTTTTGAAGCTAATCCCTGAAGGACTACTGGACAAAGAGATAGCAGACAAAATGGGCATATCCGTCCTTACCGTGGGTGTGTACATGAAAAATTTGCGAGAAAAAACAGGCTATAAAAATAAAGCCGAACTGGTTCGCTTCGCTTTCGAAAAGAACCTGATATGACATTACCGGAAAGTTCATTCCACGTTTGAGCGACAACCATTCCGGGACCGTACCGGTAGCGGTTCCGGAATTTAAAAACCAAGCCATGAACCCATTCAAACTGTTACTCGACCACAACATTGCCAGGCAAAAGAAAAAGCACTGGACAGAAAGGGCCAGGGGGCTTAAAGGAATTTTTGAACCCCTTAATAACCTGCATGCCCATAACTGGATCCGGCGGGAAATCGCTATCCGGATGAATCTCTACCAGGTGATGGATCAGCTGATCACCAATGAACAACTCTATAAAGACCTTGACTATGAGCCCAAGAAAAGAACTTAGAGATTATGAGGAATTGCTGGAATTTGCCAGGCAGGAGCTGCGCGCAAGTCAGCAGCAACTCATTCGCATGCGGAACCTGGAAGCAGATCCCGCCCAGCTCGATGAGTTGGAAAAGGAAATAGAACTCCTCAAAAAAGGAGTAGATCGATATCAAATCAAAATCAAAGTACTCAAAAATGCACTACGAGAAAGTGAAAATCAGTCCTAAGCTTCGCCATGAAAATATCCCCTGCACAGCCGACCACTTCGAAAAATACCTTCGGGACAAAGCTCTCCCCATCATCTACCAGGGAAACGATTACATCCGTGTCCGGGATGGCTCCGGCGAAGAATGGGGGCTTTTCCGCAAACAGTTTAACACGTGCCGGTAGAAAGCGGAAAATCCAGCAGCGCAGGTATTACTTTATCCGGAAGCTTCGTGAAATGGGCTACCAGATCGAAACAGAGAGGCGAAGCATTCAGACACCCTACACCACAGTGAACGAAATCCCACTACCGGACAGATACTACGTCCGGCAGCTTCTCAAACTTGGATTTCAGCAAGAACTTACTTTTTTCTGATGTACATAGAACAGCAAAAAATATTGGACGGGACCGACGGAGGTCTCAAAATTATCCTGCATTACTATCCCCAGGCAGAGCGAGCCCTCGAGCGAAAAGGGACCAAGTTCAAACTTCGGGCCAGTGAAAAGACAGCCTCTGCTACGCTGAAGCAGCTTTCTGACGGCAACTGGGTCGTAACAGACTTTGGTGGAGATCAGAAGCCTAAAAACGGTATCCTGGTGGTCATGGAGGAAGAAGGCCTGGAATTTAAAGAAGCCCTGGAGCTGCTGGCCGCCAGGTACGGTTTCGATGGGCAGGAGCCACCGGAGATCCTGAAGCCCGAAATTACCACCAGAGAAGCAAAGGCAGAAGAGAATGAGGGCGAATGGTATTTTGAAGTCCGGGAAGGTTTTACCGAGCTGGAAGTTACCACCGTCCTGGCGGATAAGGCCATCCCTTATCAAAAGGATGATCAGGGGAAGAAAATCATCAATTGGGAAAAAATCGAAAAGGTATTCAAACGGTACCATTTTCATTCCCTGATCAGTTATTCCATTGTCAAAAACCGGAAGGTTATCACTATTTCGGCCACAGATCGATATCCCATTTTTATGTGGGATGAGGGATCTTTCAAAAAAATTTACCAGCCACTCAGTCCGGACAAGGGCCGGCGCTTTATGTACTACGGTAAGCGAGACAAAGATTTTTTACATGGCCTATCTGCCTGCCATATGGCTTATGAGTCGCTGCAGGAAGGAGAGGACATTGACGAAGAGACAGGCGAGGTCCGGTCCAAAAAGAAAAAGAAGCTTCCGGAGATCGTTTACTGCAGTGGTGGATCCGATGGCATGAACGTGGCCATGATCGGTTACCAGGTGGTTTGGCCAAACAGCGAAACGGCCAAACTCTCCGATAAGCAATTCAAGAGCCTGGCCAAGCTGGCAGATAAGGTCATGAATATGCCGGACATCGATCACACCGGACTGAGGGAAGCGCATCGTCTGGCCATGGAGCATCTGGACCTCTACAATGTTATGCTGCCGGCAGAGCTCAGGGAGCGCCCGGACAAGCGGGGCAATCCGTCCAAGGATGTCAGGGATTACCTGAAATACCATACTTATTACGACTTTAAGCAACTGGTCAAAACGGCGCTTCCTTATCGTTTTTGGGATGAAATCTACTACGAAGACAAGGCCGGCAACTGGCGGTCAAAGTTTGAAGTGAAAAATACCAGGCTGTACAATTTTTTGACCAAAAACGGATTCTTCAGACTGCAGAACAAAAACGAAAAGCAGGGCTTCATTTACATTCAGATCAAAGACAACATCGTCCGGGAGATAGAAGTGAATGAGGTGAAGACCCACGTACACCGCTTCCTGGAAGAGCAGTATGTGGACGAAGACCTGCGGGATGTATTCTTTCGCAGTACCCAGCTGAAGGAAGCGTCCATGTCCAATCTACCCATGACTGAGGTGGATTTTTCAGATTTCGACCGGGACCGGCAGTTTTTCTTTTTCGAAAACAAAACCGTAGAAGTCAGCAAGTCCGGTATCCGGGTGCACAAGCTGGGGGAGATCAAGCGATATGTGTGGGAAGATGAGGTGATCAAGCACCGGTACAAGGAGCAGGAACCCCATTTCAAGATCAGCAAAAATGAAGATGGCGACTGGCACATCGATATCCTGAAGAAGGATAATATTTTCCTGAATTTCCTGATCAATACCAGCCGTACCCACTGGCGCACGGAGCTGGAAGATAACCTGGAAGGGCTCAGTCCGGACGCGCAAAAGGCTTATAAGAAAAAGCACCTGTTTGACATAGCAGGGGAAAATCTCTCTCCGGAGGAGAAGCGGGAGCAAATGCACCAGCTCGTCAATAAGATCTACGTCCTGGGCTACCTGCTGCACCGGTATAAGGATCCCTCCAGGCCATGGGCCATCTGGACCATGGACCACCGGATCAGCGATGAGGGAGAAAGCCATGGGGGTTCCGGTAAGTCCATTGCCATGGGGGCGGTCAGTCGATTTATGAAGTCGGTCACCCTGCGGGGCAGGGATCCCAAGATGACCGAAAACCCACACATGTACGACCGGGTGACCATTCACACCGATTATATCCTGGTGGATGATGCCAATCAGTACCTGAAATTCGATGTGTTCTTCAGTGATATCACGGGCAATATGATTGTGAATCCAAAGAACAACAAGTCCTATGAAATCCCTTATGAGGAATCCCCAAAGTTTGCCTTCAGCTCCAATTTCCCCCTTCGCAATATAGACAGCTCCGTACTGCGCCGGGTGCTATACTGCGTGTTTTCCGACTACTACCACGAAAACAAAGACGGCTATTTCCGGGAGAGCAGAAACCCCAGGGAGGAATTCGGTAAGAATATCCTCGGTCCGGACTATACAGACGACGACTGGAACGACTTCTACAATTTTATGATCCAGTGCTGCGAGTTCTACCTGAACCATGGCAAGATAGATCCTCCCATGGAGAATGTCGAGAAACGCAATTTACTGAGCGAAATGGGCACGGCATTCCACGAGTGGGCAGATACCTACTTCAGCGACAGGATGAACGAAGACGTGGTCAAAAAATACGCCATGGAGGACTTTATCCGAAGTACCAATACCAAGTGGACCTCACAGAAATTCACCAAAGCCATGCGGGCCTGGGCCAGGTACTACGGCTATGAGCTGGATCCGGAGGAATTCAAAAACAGCTCCGGCCGGATCATCCGCAAGATCCAGGAGGACGGACATCCCACCTCCGTGGAGATGATCTACATCCGAAATACTGCCGCTTCCTCGCCTGCAGGCGGAGAGCAGATCCCCATCACCCCGGGGAATGACAAGCTGCTACCAGGCAGCCAGACTGATGTATTTGACAAATTTTGATATGGAAATATTACTCAAACTCCGACCTGCCATGTCCCTGGAAGACTTCATGGACAAGGAAAAAAAATCCCGCAAAAAGGGCCTGGTCTATTTCCAGATCCTTGAGGGAAGCTCCGGGCTTATCACCCGGGTGGTATCCGATCAGACAGACAAGGTCTGGCTGCAGCGGATGATTCGAAAAGGAAAAATATTCTTACAGGAAACCCAAACCATTGCTGAAACATCATGAACATTACTGTAGACCTCAGTTTTCTGATCGCTGTCAAAGACATGCGAGAGGAACAAAGACGCTTCTTTCAACTCACTAAAGAAGCCAAAGCCAAAAAGCTGCCCAAGCTATGGGCCCAGCGAAAGAACTGCCTGGACAGCTCCAGACAGCTGGAAGCCCTGGTGGATATCCGCCTGGAACAATACCTGGAAAAAAAGGAGGTGCGCAATGACTGATCATCGAAGATATAATGGCTGCTGGGTAAGCGGATTTTTTTCGTTTTGCTTCTGGCTCCTCCTGCTGGTCACCTGCACCAGCTCCTGCGGTACTGTCCGGATCACTGCCCTGGTGCCTGCCGGGCAGGTGATCAGCCGGGACGGCGACCGGCTGCTGATTCAGTTTGATGATGCGGCCAGTAGGCCCGGCAAAGCTTACGAATGGTTTCATTTTCCCGGCCTGGGACCGGTGGATTACCGCGAGCTCGAGGCCGAGCTGATCATCAGGAAAAGGAGGGAACATGACTGATCAGCTGCTTTATACGCCATCCTTTTACTATCTGTACTTATGCTTTTTTTGCCTGGTGGCATCGCTCTGTCTACTTTCAGCTATTCTGGTCCTTCTTCGGGAGATGGCAAAGGAGGAGCCTCCGGATCAGGCACCGCCAGAGGTGCGCAGGCAGTGGCTCTGGCATCAGATCCGGAATAATTTCAAATGATCATTCACCAAAACCCTCCTATCATGAACTTAGAATTTATCCCCCTAAAACAAACCAAGCGTGGCAAGCCCACTATTTTATTTTCCAAAACCGGGCTTATAAGCCTGTCAAAGACAGCTGCAGAGGAAATCGGTCTGACCAAAGAAACCAGGATAGAGCTTGCCCGTGATGCAGACCGCTCTGAAGACTGGTACCTGGTTAAGTATAGGCCGGGAGTAGATGCCGGGGTTCCATTTCGGCAAAAAGATAATGGCCTCTGCCTGAATGCATCTTCCTGGACACACGCCTTTCTGGATCAGTTTTCAGAAGGAAGGAAATCACTATCCGTCCTGATCGCTACCCAGCCGGAGGATAATTCCCTGGGCGGCAAAGCGGAAATTTTTGCCATTCTAACCAAATCCCTAAGGTAAATGGCTGGGATAGAAAAATTATTTACCCTGGAGGTAGGCGTTGAGCAGTTTCTCAACGCCTACTCTCCCCTTGAGCTTAAGGAAATGGAGATGCCTATCCTGTGTTCCACATTTTAGTATTACTAAAAATTTATCATATCCCTACTAAAATTATAATATCAAATAGTTGCGGAATTTATTAGAAAGGTAAATATTCTCCATTATCATATCCTGCGTAAAACCTTTCGCTGTAAATGCTCATTACACTTTCTCTAACGTAAGTTTCAATTTTGGCTTTTTTTTCGGCTGTTACGGAGTTAACTAATTGGTCATATGCGTCAAAATATACGTAATCCTTTTTGGTGTGGTTTTCAACCAATTTGCATATTAATTTAAAAAACTCCTTTTTAACTGATTCACTATTTAAATATGTACCAAATGACGCAAGAAGATTATCATTTGTATAACTCGAAATCTTGTCAGGATCACTTGCGTTTCCAATAAATGTGTTTAGGATATAAAGAAGGATAAATTCAATTTCATCATATTCTAAGTATTTAATCTCCTCATGTAGTAATCTATAATAGGATAGTACTTCCCAATTTCCACCCGTTTCGATTTTTTTAATCATTTTTCGAAGAAGGTTTTCAATGACTTCTCTGTCAATTTGTGTTTTAAGAATTCTTAGATATTTCTTAGTTCCTTCTATTTCAAATTCAAATTTTTCTAAATTAAACCCATATTCTACTAGAGCCTTATAAAGTTTGTGTTTCTCGCCTTTGTGAACCTTAGTAAGAATTTTTTCAAAAATTGGTTGAGATAATTCATCACTTTCAAGTTTCAAAATTAAGTCATTTGCCGTATAACCAATTTTATTTAGGTAGTTTTCTCTTACTTCTTTTACAATTATATTTAGGACACTTTTAGCTACATCTCCGGTATTTTCATCAAAACTTTCATTCTTTCTAATTTCTCGTCCAGGATGAATAAGATTTCTGTAGTTTTTTATTACTGTTGAAAGTTCCTTTGTAGATTGGGAAATCAATTTGGCTTCATAAGCTTTTTCTATTAGCCCAAATAGATCCATAGAAAGTACTGCTTTTTTCTTCAATCCTTCAATTGAAAAGTTTATGAAGTAATCAGCTAATATGGCTTCGATAATACTGCCTGAAAGTAATAATACGGATTTAGTACAGTTATTAGCAGCGCATTTATTTAACTCTTCAAAATCCCTTTCAAGTATTTCTCTAAAATTTTGGTCAGATATGAAGTCAAATTTCATCAGTCTTTTAATTAAATAGATACTAATACGAAGATTGGTGCTTAATGATCATTGAGGCCTGAGTCAATTGGTCGTTAGAATGAAATTTATTTAGAAGCTGAGTTCAGAGAAATGAAATCTTTTAACCCAATGATCCAGAACCTAAATAAAACCCACCTTATCTACCTCCTTCATGAGCTGGTCCGTTTCTGAAAGTGCCACAATGATTTTTTGGTAGTGGAGAATATCGTCGTATTCCAGGTTGCGCCCCTTTCGATCCTTGAGCCACTTCTGCGCCGGCTGGTAACCGCCGATGTAGAACTCCCAGGCCACTTTCGGAACCCCGTCGAAGTACTGCTCCTCATTGATATACACCTTGCCCGCGCTGCCATCCGTGTCGGGGACATAGCGTGGCTTCACCACCTCATTTGATCCGTGTACCGGATACCGGGTGATGTATTGCTCCACCGTCGGGCTTTCCAGCAGGTGGATTTGGCGCAGCTGTCTACCTAGTTCCACCAGTTTCCAGAAGGTTTTCGGATCTTTTGGATATGGCACCCGGGGAAAGTCTATTTTTAGAAACTCCTTATACCTCTCCCGGTAGCTCGGCGAGTGCAGCACCGCATAGATATAATCCAGGATATCTATCGGCGCAAAGGTATTTTCGGCAGCTTCCTTTTCGTTGGTAAACCTCAACCCCAAGCCCTCAGCAATTTGCTTTACAATCTCAAGGTTTAGATTTGGTTGTCTTTCTGTTGTTTGCTCGATGGTTTGTTGTACTTTGTTTTCAGTATAAAGGTAAAGAGGAAAAATATATCCCGTTTCTTTTGTTTGAGATGAAATATTGCACATATCAGAAACAAGTCTGCTTGTAAAAACGTGTTGAAAATCAAATGTAGATTGTTGACGACAAGTAATCAGACTAACGTTTTCAGAATTATTTAAATGACCAAACATCTCCGCTCTTGGATATGCAACAAAACCTTTTGATTTTCCCGTAAAAAATGTAAATCTATCATCAAAAGGTCTATACATTACTTTTACTTGAGTTGGTTTATTTTGTAATAAATCGACTTTTGCCCATTCAATTTTCCAATCTCGACCATCAGAAGGTAATTTCAAATGGCTTCTTATTTCATCAATTTCATTTTCTTTGAACACGGATTTAACTTTTTGAAGCTCATTTGACTTTATGTTGATAGTTATTTTATCCCTTTTTGTTTGAAATCCAGAAACATAGTTTTTCATCAGACTATCGACTTTAAAACCTGATTTATATTCACTTCCTGATTTAAAATCCTTTGGAACATAAAATAAATAAGGTTCTATATTCTCTAATTTATTCCATTTGATAGATGAAAACGTACTTCCATTAAGTTTTTCATATTTTAGGTTTCTTCTTCCATAGAGTTCAGAATGAAAAATTTCGCCTAATTCTAAGGTTTTCTTTTTACCTGTTTTAACAAATATATTGATTGAAACACCTTGCTGAATGTCAAATACGTTCTCATCTTTGCTTCCATCGATCGCTGTCTCATTTTTTTTAGCACTTCCGTGTAGATCAACTATATAAATCTTGTCAAAAGATTTTAAAATACTTCTCCGCATTTGTCGGTGGGTAATCCCATCTATAAAACTGTTATTAGATATGTAAGCTAAAATACCGCTTCCGTTTTTATCTATATAATATTGTCCATACCGAATAAATTTTATGTAATCGTCATCTAAGTTAATTTTTCGTTCATTTAAACCTATTTTGTAATCCCCAATAAGATTTTGAATCCATTCACTTTTGTTCGAACTACTAACACTGTATGGAGGGTTTCCGATCACACACATCACCGGGGTATCCCGTTTCACATGGTTGGCATCATTTGCTTCCGCACTGAGCCAACTGGCAAAAAGCGTCCCTGTGTCTTGGTGGTATTCTTCCAGACTGTTGGTGAGATACACGCGCAGACGCTGGTTGCTGGTTGGTTTGTATCCGGTTTCGGTTAATAGCAGGTCCAGCTTCAGGTGCGCCATGGCATAGCTGGCCATCAGTAGCTCAAAGCCATTGAGCCGGGGGATCAGGTGCCGTTCTACGTAGTTGCTCCAGATTCCTTCCTGCCCGGTAAATTTCTTATGGATATGCTTGACGACTTCGGCCAGGAAGGTACCTGTACCGGTGGCTGGATCTAAGATCTGTACCCGGTGCACCTCTTGTTCCACTTGCTTGTATCCGGTAGCTGATCGTCGGTCCTCTGTTTGGGTGTTGACTTTGATCGTGGTTTTACTTGTATCGGCCAGGCCCTGGGGTAGGTCAAATTCGGATTTCAATATATCATCCACTGCTCGGACGATAAAATCTACCACCGGTTGAGGAGTATACCATACCCCACGGGATTTACGCAGCTTGGGATCATATTCGGTTAGAAATGTTTCATAAAAATGGATGATTGGATCCTCCATTTTGGTAGATTTCCCGTAGTTTTTCAGAATGTTTTCCACATTGCACGCTAAGAAGATATCTGCCAGGCTATCCACGACCCATTTAATCCGATCGTCAATATCCGGTCCGGCAATGTAGCCAAAAAGCTTACGTAGAAAAGGGTTTGATTTTGGGATCAATTCGGCAGCCTCTTGGCGGGTAAAAGTCCCCAGGGTAGGGTCATGAAGCCTTGCAGCGAACATACCGTAAGCGATGGTTTGTGCATATACATCAGCAAATCCCTGTGGGGTAATGTCGTGGATTAGGATCTGTTTAAAGGCCTTCATTTGGTCTTTTAGCGTGCTATCTTCCTGGTTAGCCTCATCAGAGGTCAGAGCATTGCCGATGATATCGGATAGTAACCGGGCTTTACCGGCCATCATTTCAGCCAGTTTCTTGCTGCTCTTTATCGTTTGTCCAACGTGGCTGCTAAAGTCTTTGATTAGGTTCTCAAAGGCGGCAAAGTTCTCGGGTAGGGGGTTAATGCCCTTTTCGGTAATTTCCCCAATGGCTATTTTTGTGGTAAACTCCCCCTCCCGGTACAGGTGGAAGTTAATGTAATCTGTGAAGATTAGGTTATTTAGTGACGCTTTATACCGGTCAAACTGCTCTTTGTTTCCGGTCTTCTTTGCCCCGTCAAGGTCCTTATCTCCAATATCTTTCGCCTCAATAAAGCCCACCGGTATATCCTTTTTGGTTAGAATATAGTCAGGGGCACCGCATTTTTGCCTTTTGGGTTCATTGGTCGCACTAATGGACGGGGAGAGACTTTCAAGAAGTTGCTGGAGATCTCCGCGAAAAGTATGTTCAGTAGCATTGCCCTGGCGGTATCTTTTGTCGATGTTTCCAAGGTATTCTGATAGGTTCATTTTTTAAACGTGATCGTTGGTGAAAAAATGGTTTGGCTGTATTTATTTTTCGTTATCTCCGTTACTTGCTTTTCCATCTCGTTTTGAAATGGATTCTGTTTGTGAGATTGGTAAAGAATTGTAAAGATTTTGAATTTGTTTAGGCTGGGTAATCATCCTATCTGAGATAATATTGACGAGTTTAAACAGATTGACGGCAATTTCTCTGTTATCCTTAATGTCTAACCTGCCGGGGTGTACAGCGTTGTTTCCTATTACCCTTACATAATCAAGGGACTGTTGGATTTCTTGGGGTAATCCATTTTTGACTAAATTTGAAATATCTGTATTAATGTGCTCTCCTTTTTCGCCGAGAAGTTTACAAATTTTCTGAATAACTAATCTCAACAATGCGGCACTTCCTCTCGGTGATTGATTTAGAATTTCTCTTGCTTCCAGGTAGTCGTTCTTAATTTCTTCTGGAAGATCGTCATTAGGCAGTGGGGCACTGCTATTTTCAGGAAAGACCATTTTTTCCCTATGCCAAATTGAAATATCATGGCAATGCGTACAAAATGCTAAAAAAGTTGTAGATAGGCTTTGGTACCCTTGATGAAAAATAAAAACATTTTCCCATTTCTGTTGCGAAAATGCTCCACAGTTTGGACAGTGGAAAGAACTCTTCTTGAATTCAGGTTGGTAATGTTGACTCATTTTTTTTGATTAATTAAGCGACAAAATCATAACAAATGATCTTTTAAAAAAACTACAATTAATATTCCGACCCATGGTACTCATAAACCCCGTCTCTCCCGGCCACAGCCCCTCTGGAGCCTAAAGACATGCTGCCATATTTCAGTAGCCACACTGCCACAATACTGCGGCTGATCCGGGCCGGGAGAGACACCGCTTTCCCTTCTTCCCGCCCTGGCCATCCCAGGCCGGGTCTTTCTGCGTTCATTCCTGCACCTTTTAAATCATAATCTACCCAAAATTTTTGTAACTCTGTAACTAATAAAGGAATTCTACTTGAATACCCCTCAAAATCAGCCCATTAAATTGGTTACGAATCACTATTTTTTTTCGTAGCCAACTCTGCCCGGTTACAAAAAACTTTGTAACCAGTCCCCTCCCCTTTTAGGGTTACAAAATTCTGTAACCTGAGGTACAGTTTCATCTTCCGGGAACGCAACTTATCAATACACTGAAAACCAATTGATTAATAATCAAAAAATACAAAGTTACAGAGTTACACTATCCTTGGGTATTAGGAGAATTGAGTTACATAATTTTTTTTAAAAGAAAGTAGAAAAATGAATTATCTCATTATGAGATATATTTGCGATGAATATGCGAATTGATTAAATTGAAGAAAAAAACAGCATGGATATTCAGCTTACCATCACCAAAGACCTGCTCCGGGAATACTTCCGGCACCTCTTTCCTTTGGATGCAAAAGGCCGCTACCTGATCGACCGCAGCTCTGACCTGGGCAAAGCCATCTGCAGCTTTGTCCGCTATACCGAAGTCAAGCCAGAGCGGGATCCCCAGGCCCTGCAGCTGCTACTGCCAAAAACAGACAGCCTTAAAAATGCGCCCAACTACCACCTCTATTTTTCCCGTGAAGACCTGCTCCGGATCAATGACCTGGTGGAAGTTTTCTTCCATATCGACTTTGACCGCTTCTACCTGAAGGGCCGCAAGCTGGGCATGATGCAGAAGGATATCATTGAGTCCTTCATAGTGAGCCGAAAGCTGACCAACTTACTTCAAGACAATGAGACGCTTAAGAAACGGGAGTACCGGGAAGGGCTCCGGCTCCTGCAGCTGCGCTGTAAGACCCTGATCAATAAAGCCTATTACAGGCATGAAAAAATCGAATTGGGCATGCAAAATATCTTAGTGAATTAGCTAAAAAACATTTCGTGAAATTAAGGAATTCAGGTAAAAATTTACGAACTGCCAATGATCCGCTCCATTAATCATATCTGCCGTGTGCGCTATGCTTTCATTTCGGAAGTCACCCGGCTGATCTACAGTCCGAGTGGGGGAGTGGCGGTGACGGCAGCCTGGCAGGAGCTGCCGATCAGCAAACCACCCACGCTTACCATATCGGAAGATTACAGCAAAGCAGGTAGGAGCTACACTTCCTCCTTTCGCTCCTGGATCATGGAGCGCCGCCTGGTCAGGGATCCGGTTATCGTTCGCCTGGATTTTAATGATGGGCAGCCGCCATTGCTGATCGGTTCGGTGGATCATCCCGTGCGCTTCACCGAAGACCACAGCCTCACGCAAAAGAACATTCAGTTTACCCACCGCTTCTGGGCCTATCCCTTCCGGATAGTAGACCTGGCAGGTAAGGGTATCTTTTCACCACCGTTTACACCTCAATACACATAGCCATGTCAGCCTTCAGTGACAGCCAGTTAGTAGCCAAAGCCAATGTTATTGGCAGCCAGACCGATGAAAACACCATCGATCCCCAGATGGTGGCCAACATGTTCAATGACATCATCATGAACAAATGGAACAAGGATTCCCCTCTTCCCAAAGGCGATAAAGGGGATCAGGGAGATCCGGGGCCATCTGCCTACCAGGAATGGCTGGACCTGGGCAACAGCGGTACCGAACAGGATTTTATCAATAGTCTGAAAGGTGAAAAGGGCGACACCGGCGATCCTGGACCGCAGGGCATCCAGGGAGAGGCAGGCCCCGTTGGCCCGGACGGGCCTCAAGGCCCACAAGGAATCCAGGGAATCCAAGGTGAAACGGGTCCGGAAGGTCCACAGGGTCCACTCGGCCCACAAGGAAATGACGGGCTTTCCGCCTATGAAGTATGGCTGGATCAGGGGAATACAGGCACAGAAGCAGATTACCTGCTGGCCATCAAAGGAGATACCGGGGATACCGGCCCTCAGGGTCCGCAAGGGATTCAGGGAGAAACAGGACCGGAAGGGCCACAAGGAATCCAGGGGGTCCAAGGCGAAACGGGACCTGCCGGGCCAGAAGGTCCACAGGGACCCCAGGGGATCCAGGGAGAAACCGGACCGGAAGGTCCGCAAGGTCCGGCCGGTGCAGATGGCTCTCCCGATACACCTGCAGATATTGTTACCAAGCTTAGCTCAATTACCGAGGAACCAGAAAAGCTTCCTGCCTCTGCTGTCCAGTCTTCACCCTATAATCCGGACCATTTTGAATATGATGCTGAGACAGGGGCTTTTCAGGTAAGAACAGTAAGCACACCTGCGGAAGGGGTAAAGGGATTTATGACCGCAGAGGACTTTTATAACTATGAACAGGCCAATCCCCGGGGAAGTGGCACTGCTTTGTGGGATATGAGTTCATTTAGAGAGGCCAGGTATAACAATGACTTTACACCTCGAAAAGGAACTGCTACGCAGGATGCTGTCATTATCATCGGCTCGGGGGGTAGTTCCGGAGACAAGGGATTTATATCCCGTGATTTGATCCATTACTTTGATTTTACCACCGGTTGGTTTGACAATTATGCCATTGCCCAGGCGAATGGTACCATTATCACCGCCGGAAGGAATACCAGCTCCGGTACATATATGTGCAAGAGAAGTACAGATCATGGGAAGAGCTGGACCAATATTACCCTTCCTGCCGATTCCCTGCCTTACGATATTGCCACAGACAAAAAGGGCAATTGGGTCATCTGCTGCAGAACGACGACTACCGGCCATCCTCAGGCTGTGTACAGCGATGATGACGGCCTTACTTTTTTGGCGAGCACTGTCCCGGACGAAAACGAATATATGGTGGTGGTCTGTGCAGGTGAGGGCTTTGCCCTGTTGGCTCCCCTGGGTACTAATAAAGTGCAATACAGTACAGATGGCGGTGCTACATTCCAGCCATCCACCCTCACCAACGAAACCGGGCATTTCACTGCCTTTGGCTGTGCGCACAAGGGAGACATGTTTGTCACCTCAAATGCTTCCGGGTCACATAACCGCTTGCTGCGCAGCCAGGACCAGGGAGCCAATTTTGATGGCATTTCGAATGGTTTTGATGACGTTCCGGTCAAGGCCATTGCTTCGGTGGGGGATTACCTGTATGTCGGTGCCACTGATGGCCGGCTCTTCCGGTCCAGAACCGGAGCACCTGGCGACTGGCAGGAAGTCGATTCGCCAGTGACCAATGAGATCACCCTGATCACCGGGGGCATTATCAACAACATTCCTTTCGTCATCATCGGTACCGGTCAAAGTGGAGAGAGGGTATTAATCAATATCTAAAATGGCTGAATACTACCTATCCAAAAACGGAGGCAATGACTCGCTCACAGGTTTAGACATCGCCAATGCCTGGGAGACTGTAGGCAAGCTGAATAGTGATGTGACAGAACCTGCACAGGGACTGGAGCCTGCTGATGCAGTCCGCCTGGACAGGGGATCTGAATGGGAAGAAACCCTAAACCTGCCTACTCAGAATGACGGAACCCAGACCGACCCCATACAGCTGCAGCCCTACGGATCAGGGGACCGCCCGGTGATCAGCGGCATGAAGAAGCTGACCGGGTGGACACTGGTATCGGGAAATATTTACGAGCTTCAGGATAATGGTTTTGTAGACTCCCTCTTTTTATTGTACAACGGAGTACCCAAAATGAAAGGAAGACTCCCTGCTATAGGGAGTGCACCTCCCAACGATACTTTGCAGTACATCAGTGCCGGAACAACCACTTTAGAGGCTTCCAATTTACCCAATATCGACTACAGCGGTGGTGAGGTAGTGGCCTTTGTGGAGAAGAACGACTGGATCCACGACAAGAGCTACATTTCCGGCAGAAGCGGCAATGTGCTGACCGTTGCCCAGGCATCGGGATATACCGGCACCAGGGGGCAGTATTACATTGAGAATGCCATCGAGGCACTTCAGGCCGATGGTGACTGGATGTATAGCCCTTCTGCCAAGAAATACATCATTTACTCCACTGTTCATCCAGATACGCTGGACATCTATGTGCCTGTCAGGGCAAATAATGTTAATGCGGTTGGAAACTACTACAATACCTTTGACAATATTGTGTTCCAGGGCAGTCACGATATCGGTTTTCTGGCCGGATCCTCCTTTTATAATGTTTTTCAGAACCTGCTGATCCGCTACCAGGCGAATATTGGCATGCAGCTTTCTACTGCTAAAAACTCGGAGGTAAGGAACGTCACCTTTGAAAACATTTTGAATCAGGGTGCCGAAATCATCAATGATTCGGATTTTACGGTAGTCGAAGAGAACATCTTCCGAAACATCGGCATGTGGCTGGGCTATTCCGGAAGCGGTGATGGAAAAGGATCTGCCTTGTTTTTCCGGAGCCAGCTTGACGGTGGGTATGTCTGTAGGCTAAACCTTTTTGAGGATATAGGCTACCTGGGCATCAGATTTCACGGAGACGATGCGCTGGTAGAAAAGAACATTTTCCGGCGCTATTGCATGGTCAAGCATGATGGGGCCGGCATATACACCTATGGAGGTGCTCCAGGAGCTTCGTTTTACTCCAACAGGATTGTCAGACGAAATCTGCTTTTTGATGGTGGCAGCCGGGCCAGGGATGCGGTATATTCGATCTATATTGACGACAATTCCGAGAATGTTCTCATAGAAGAAAACGGAATAGTGCGCACGCGGTGCGCAGGGTATTACAATCACAATTCGAACAATATCCAGTTCCGGAACAATATTGTCTATGCAGCCGATATGGGATATTTCTTTGCACAAGACAACCTGGGCGGTGTCATCTCAGACAATGAAGTAACAGGAAATGTGTTTGTGATCACATCCAAAAACCACCAGGCCGCCCGGCTGATCAGCGATGAGAACAATATCAGTACCTTTTTGAGCCTGGTAGACAATAACCATTATATCGTCTGCTGTGGCCAGCAGATTGTATTCGCCACCCGGTATGTATCCGGTGGGAAAACCATTTACGATAACCTTACTTTTGCCCAATGGCAGGCCCTCGGGCACGATGTAAATTCCACAGTGAAGTACCTCAACCTTCCTGAGTACACCATCGCAGCAGAAGGAGCCAATAAATTTCCGGGCAATAGTGATTTCGAAAGCGGAGTGACTAGCGTTTCCATTTACCATGCCAACGGTACCGCCTCGGCCACCCATGATTCCACCTCCAAAATCAACGGGACAGGATCATTAAAATGTAGCATCGTATCAGCCAGTGCCAATACGACCAGGGTAGAGCTATCCTTCAGGAACCTAGGAACTATAGAGTTCGCCAAAAAATATGTGCTCAGGTTTAAGGCCCTGGCTCCGGGAGGTCACCAATCCCTTGTCATTTATCCCAGGCAGACAGGATCTCCCTATCACAGATTGGGAAGTGAAATATACGCCATTGCTGATGATACCGTCCGGGAGTTTGAATTCCTGCTTAGCGGCCTGTCGGATGATGACAATGGAGCCATTTTGATAGAAATGCAGGCCCACCAGGGCGACCTGTTTATCGATGATTTTGAATTCAGGGAAGTCGCTGCAGACTATACCGATCTGGAGAGCCATGTGAAAGTATTTTATAATGACCAGGACAGTACGGAGGATATTGCGATTCCTGGCAAGTGGAAAGATGTGAACGGGACGGAGTACACAAATACCATATCGCTTACCGGCTTTGAATCGATTGTCCTGGAGTATGTTTCAGAAGCTGATCCTGAGCCTGTTCCCACTACGCCTGGCGGATTGATCGTCGGGATGAGGCTGGTAAGTACTGGTGATCACTACGGGCAGTCCGTATATGACAGCTACCTCAGAGCAAAGGCAAATAATGGGATACTGGGTGCCTCCCTGATGGACATCAAGCCAGTAACCGACAGGATTCTTGCCTTTGCCTGGGACATGGTAAATGTGCCAATGGCGTATAAAGATAACGTTTTGTATAGCTTGATTGGCCCGGATCTGGTTGTTTCCGGTGGGGGGAATGGTAGCCGGTTTGATAAGGATGGGCTGCTGGAGACGGAGATGCCAAATGATCGGCCCAGGTTTACGTATGCTTCAGATCCAGCATTAATCGGGAAATTTGAAGGTGTATTGATTGAAGCCGAAGACACCGCTTTAAAAGCTAATAGCGAAAACTTTACCAGTTCTCCTTGGACTATACATCCTAGAGTACAAGTGTTAGAGAATCAAGGTGTTTCACCAGACGGGCTTAATAATGCTTCTCTTCAAGAGTATGTGCTTTCAGAGTCAGGTGGATATGTTTTCACTAGTTTACAATCAGAAATACGGAAATATAACCTTTCCGTATTTGTAAAAATAGGAAACATGCCAGAAAGCAAGCAGTATGTGATAATTAATGATTTCACTGCTCCGGGAGGAGGAGGTACTTTTAATTTAGGTACTGGAAATTTCTCAACTTCAAATCCAGCTTTTGAAAATTTAAGAATTGATAACCTTATAAATAACTGGTTTAGAATAAGCTTGGACTATAACAGTCCTTCTGAAATGAGTGAAAATTTCTCTGTTATGTACTTAGCGCCTCCAACCAGTGGGGTAATCGGCGAGGGGATGTATTTCTGGGGTGCTAAATTTTCACATAACTATTCTACATACATCAAGACCACATCTGGTCCCGTCACCCGCCCAGCCGACACTCTCCAGGCCACTGGCCTGATCAATACCGCCGCTCCCTATTCCCTATTCGAAATCCGAAACGGCCAGGGCATCCTTCGCTATGTGGATCCGGGAGCCGGGACCGTGCGGACGTATATCGATGGGCTGTATATCGGGGAGGAAGCAGTGACCCCATCGGCTGACTTAATCCTGAGCAGCCAGAGTTCAGATAAGCTCCTTGCTGCAGCATACCATTCCGGAACCCTTACCGAACAGGAGCGGATTGCCAGATCCTCTCTATTTCTCTGATTTCCGCTGTCCTTTTCCCCTTGCGGGGCTCATGGTAAACTTGTATCAAAGTAAAACTACTATGACACGTCTCGCAGGTAACTGGCAGTTTCTTCTTATGTCCCAGCTTCTCAAGGGGAAGTTTTTCCTTCGTCCGGAATTAGCTCTGGGTCTGGGTTTCCAGGCTGCAGATATCATCAATCGCACTGATCGACATTCCAGGCAGCGCAGATCCCTTAAGCTGCAGTCTGTATCTGCTTCCGGGCTGGTCCGCAGTGCCCTGCTTTTTGACGAAGACGATGAAGAAGCCGAAGAGGATACTGGTTCTCCCTATGACGGTGCGCCGGAAGGTTCGGTGGCCATCATTCCGGTAAAAGGCAACATGATGAAATACGGCACCATGTGCGAATACGGCACTACCGAGATAGCTTCTTTTATGAAAGATGCTGTCACTCACAAAAACATTGGTGCCATCGTCCTGGACATTGACTCCGGAGGCGGTGCCGTGGATGCCGTGGCTCCCCTGGTGGATGTCACGCACCTGGCCAAAGCTACGGGAAAGCCTGTGGTGGCTTCGGTAGATATGGCCTGCTCGGCTGCCTACTGGATAGCTTCAGAGGCCGACTACATCGTGGCAGATAACGGCATCAGCGCAGAGGTTGGATCCATCGGGGTGATGATGAGCCTGGTCAACATGAAAGCCTACTACGAGGAAAAGGGAATCAACTTCCACCACATCTACAGCAACGAAAGCAGCGAGAAAAACAAGCCTTTTGAGCTAGCCATGGAAGGCAAGTACGAGCTGATCCGGGAGGAAGAACTGGATCCTTTGGCCAGGGGCTTCCAGAAGACGGTAAAAACCAACAGGGCTGGAAAGCTCAATACCCAGGCAAAAGGTATCCTGAACGGCAAAACTTACTTTGCCGATGAAGCCCTGTCAGTAGGCCTGATAGACCGGGTAGGCACCTGCACCACGGCGGTGGAAATCGCCATAGCTAAGTCTCACGCAAAACAATTCATATAAACTTTTATCCGATGTTCAAAAAAATGCAAGCCATTGTACTCGGCCTTCTCGGACTCAAGGAGTTCTCCAAGGACGAGTCCGGCCAGCTTACTCTTACCGAAGAGGAAGGGAAAAAGCTCGCCGATGTGCTCGGTCAACCGTTCGTTGACAAGTTCAAGGAGGCCATGAAGGAAGCCAGTGCCGATCCGCAGCCGCTGATCGATGCCATCACTTCCCACAATGCCTCGCAGAACGAGGAGCAATTGCGACAGCTGCAGGCAAAACTGGACCAGGCTACCAAGGATAAGGAAACGCTGCAGGCGAGTATCGCGCAGCTGAGTTCCTCTCCCGAACCTGAGCCAAAGCCTGATGCTGTAGGTATGCCCCGAAAAGAGGGCGTGAAAACGATTCTGAAAGTGGACGCTTCCAAGCCGCATTACAAGGCTTTGACCGCATTCATGAAAAGCGGCTACCTGGCAGCAGGTGCTACCATCGATGTGGATGATTTGATGCAGGAGTTTGGTACCTATCTGAGTCAGGGACCGAATAACTTTGCTATGCTGGATACCATCTTTCAGGGATTTACCAGTGCAAAGCACTTCACCGAAGTACCGGCAGTGACCGAAAGGCGCGCCGTTCAGGCACTGATCACCTCTGTTTCGCAGCAGTACGTGAACAAGTGGACCCCAAGCGGCAAAAGCCAGTTCAGGCCCCTGAAAATCCAGAACAGAAGGCACAAGATCAACGTCCCGATCATTCCTTCCGAGGTGCTGACCTCCTACATCTTTGACATGTACCGGGAAAATCTGGCCATTGATCAGATGCCGATCTTCTACTACATCTGGCAAAAACTGATCTATCCCCAGCTGATGCAAGACCTCGAGCTGAGGATGATCTGGAAAGGAAAGTTTGAGGAGCTGAATCCTGCCAATGTGAATGCCGGTGATGCCGGACAGGCTCCGGAGAAATCTATGGACGGTGTCGAAACCATCCTTGCCAATAACCGCACCGGTGGTAATCCGGACAATATCCGGTTCTTTGACGGGGAAGGTTTTGATTACAAGACCGCGACGGATCAAGAGGTATTGGACTTCTTCGCCAACTTCTTCAAGTGGATGGCCCCGGTATTCCGAACCATGCCGATGAATGTAGGTTGCTCCTACGAGCTGCGCATGCGGTACAGGGAAGCATATAAAAACAAGTGGGGTACCGGCTCCGGTACGGAAAACCACGAGTTTGGCAGCGACCGGATAGACTACAGCCGTCATGTCCTCACTGAGATGGACGGCATGTATGGATCGCCCATTCTGTTCGCTACTCCTAAGGCCAATATGGTGAAGCTTCGCCATATCAATGGCGCTCCAAATGTGATCAATGATATTCAAAAGCAGGACTATGAAGCCAGGATCTTCGGTGAGTACTGGATGGGTGCCGGCTTTGATTATGGGGAGGCGGTATTTGCCTTCTGCCCTGCGAACTATGATCCGCATGCGCTGATCACCAGTGTATATGGTGCACATGACACTTATCAGCAGTTTAAGGGCACAGACCTCACCAAGTCTGTGACTGATTTTGGAAGTGCTAGCGCCGGCGGCGGTATCTAAAAAAGGAGGTAAATCATGACATACGTAAAAGTATCCATACCAAAAATCAGGCTGGGGGCAGGTGCTCCCAAGCCCAAAGAACCGAATGTGCTTTTTATGCTTTCCGAAGATGTGCAGGCCATGCCTGTGAAAGATGGGGTGGTCTCTACCTCTCCCATCACCCTCAAAGAGGGGAAGAAAGCCATGGCCGTGTACATGAATCCCAAGTCCATCAATCGCTTTGACTCCTCTGAGGGGGAAGCCAGCGAAGAGATGGCAGGATGGCTTAGCAACTTAGAGTGTCAGCGACCAGGTGACGATGAGCACTTCGCCGCCTGGCTGCAGGAGCACCTGAATGAGGGATTTATCATCATCACCAAAGAATGTGGTGATGCCAAAGGGACCCGTCTGCAGGGAACGCCCTGTAATCCGCTCTTCATGAGTGTGGAAGCTCAGGACAATCAGGAAGGTATCAATAGTACCCTGACTTTTGTCAGCGGGCAGCGGTCCGCTAATAAGATGATCCATTACAGGGACGAAGATCCCCCTGTATATGATCCGCCAGTGATCGGCAGTGGATCTGCCGGCGGCGGTATCTAATCAATTGAATCCATGTTCAACGCCCTCCGGCCCGGATCTCCGGACGGAGGGTTTTTCATTTAACCCCATACCATCATGAAAAAAGAAACAAAAACGCAGGAATCCGGGAAGTATGTCCAGAAAAACGAAACTTCCACTAAAAAAAAGGCGGTGAGCAAAAAGGAAGCTGCAGAAACTGCGGAAAGTGCCGATGCAAAAACGGATGAGGACGAAAGTCCGGCCCCAGCTATGGAGGCTGCCGCTCAACCGGCCAAAGAAGAGGAAGCGAAAACCAAGTCAGATCCCATCTGCATCGTGATCCCTTACCTGGCAGAGAAAGCCAAAGGAGATGAACTCCGCTATGCCGTCCGGGCCTGGGAAAAGAGCATGCCCGGTATCCGAATCGTCATCATAGGAGATAAACCCGCCTGGGCAGGCAAAGATCTGGAACATATCCCCCACAAGCCCCAAAGCAAAAACCCCCAGGTGGATGTGGCGCATAAGATGATGGCGGCCATTGCATCCGACCTGGTGCCGAATGTATTTGTCTGGACCAATGACGATATCTATACCCTCTGCCCGGTGGAGCTTGCCGATATCATTACCCTGAAAAGCCACGGCCTGCTGGCCAACCGGGGCAAAGCGAACGGAGTCTATCAGGAGAATGCCAAACGAACGCTGGAAGCCCTGAAAAAGCAGGGAATAGCTGCACCGTATGACTATGCTACCCATACGCCGGTCATCGTAGAAAAGCAGGGACTGAGTAAGATCATTGAAGATTTTGAATGTGACAAAGAAGGTCAGCTGGTCTATACTTTGTATGCCAATATGTTTTTCAGGGATCACCGGCCCATCATTACCCAGAATGACGGCAGAGGTTCCATCATTGCCTCGGTCTACCGTCCCAATCCGGATCCCCGCATCCTGGATAAGGTACTGGCAAGCCGCAAGTGGATCAATAACAATGATTCCGGATGGAAAGTCCTGGAGCCAAAGCTTAAGGAGCTCTTTCCTGAAAAGTGCCGGTTTGAGAAGTAGATCTGATTTGCATAAAACGCCATTTAATTAGCATTTCACGCACATTAATTTACCTATGGATAAAGTCAAGGTATACACCTGGCTAAAGGCCGGTGCTCCTCTGGATGAGGGGCTCCGGCTTTTTGCCATGGATAGCGGGCAGGATCATCCCTTTGTTCGCCTGGCCCGGTACAATCATCAGGTGGCCTATCCCATCCTGATCAGGGAGCTGGCCGCCAGGACAGGGATCAGCCTGGCAGAAGTGCGCCGGATCCGGGAGGCAAAAGGAAGCTTTCGGGAAAACTGGCCTTTTCTATCTGATCCTGCCTGCCCTGCCGAACTGAAAGTCCTGGCGGCAGATAAGATCACCGCCTACTGGAACTACGTTCGTGCTCATGAGCAGCTCTTTGATTGTACCTCCCGGGAAGAGCAGTGGGCCACCGTAAAAATACTTATGGAAAACTACAAGGAAAACCGGGCCATCATCGCCGAATTTGTCCACTACCGGGATCATGGCCACGTACTCGGCAAGCATCCGGTATTCCGGGAGATGAAGGAACTGGAAAAACTCCGGAAGCTGGGCCCCATAGATTTGGTAAAGATGGAGGAACGCCTGGAACACAATATCTGGCGCATCGAGGATGAGCTGCGCAAAAATAAAAAGCCCCACCTGCAGGCGGATAGGGAGCGACGGCTTCGGATCAAAAGAAGGCAGCTGAAGGAAGTGAAACGGCTAATCGAAAGAATGGCATGAAGCTATTTGATCTGAAGGAAATCGCCCCTGAAAGGGAACCAGCAGGCAAAGCAGATAAAGCTGAGATCCATAGAACTAAATTTGAAAGCAAGCACCTGGCCAAAATCTCTTCTCTCAAAAACCTGATGGGGAATCTTCCGGAACCAGGCGAAGCCATTTTTCTCTACACCCTGAAGAGCTTCAATGCTTTTACATTCATCACCTACATCATCAAACATTGCGGAGAGATTGACGAACTGACCTTCAGCACCTATTCCATCAATGAACGGATCCTGTCCAGTCTATTGCGCTGGTACGATAAAGGGAGCATCCGGAAAATCCGCATGTCAATTTCCGAGTCAGTCAAACACCGGATGCCAAAGGTTTTTGATCTGATTGAGCTGCAGCGCAAGGAACGAAATTTCGAGGTTTGCTATTGCTGGAACCACAGCAAAGTGACCCTGATCCGGAGCCAGGGAAATTACTTTGTGATCGAGGGTAGTGGTAACTTTTCAGAAAATGCCATGCATGAGCAATATGTATTTGTAAATGATCAGCAACTTTTTGAGTTCAGAAGCAACTGTCTGATGAACCTGGAAATGTGAAAAACTAAATCGGTTCATCATATAAACCATTATTTATAAAAGGTAATTTTCTAAATTAAATATTATATTAATTAAATTAAAACTTATAATAATGTAAAATAAATACATAAAAACGTTGTTTATAACTAGAAATATACGGAATTTTGACCCAATCAATTAACACAGTCTGCGGTAAAGAATATAGGCTTAACCAGAGGTTTCCAGATACCCATATTTACCGAGGACTGGGGTATTGGAGCCTTGCATTAAATTTTTATCATGACCGAAAATTGTCGTCAAGCAAAGTTGTTGGTACTGGGAGAACAACTGGAATTATTTTACAAGTTTGAGAAAACCTTTCTCCCTTATCTGTTTATTCTCGGCAAGATTTGCGCCCTGAGAAATCTGCTTCCACTCCTTCAGGATCACATCAGCAGAGAGGAAGTAGAACAAATGTTACTGCTTATGGAGGTACTCCGGAAGTGTTCGGAGTTGATGCAAAAAGAAATGCCGTGATCGAATGTCCTTCCCTGGCTGGGGAAGGACATTTATTTTTGGGTATGAACCTTAGTTTACCCCTGGACGATGAACGCATAGCCGAATTGGAAAGCCTGGCAGCTCTAGGCTACAGCCCTGAGGAAATGGCTGTTTACTTCGATGTGGACAAATACTTTTTTGTCCAGGCTGCATTGGATGTGGAAAGCAAAGTCCACTACCATATCAAGCGGGGCCAGCTCATGTCCGTGGCCAAAGAACAAATGGCCTTGCTGGGAGATGCCGAAAAAGGCAACGTCACTGCCTCCCAGCAACTGGGGAAAATCCGGAGATCCAGAAGTTGGGAGCTTTCGAAGCTGGATATCTTTGGCGGGGCCATCGATAAGAAGCTATTGCGAAAACTCGAGGATTATATACAGGGCGGCAGCATCAATGAGCTGAGCACGGAGGAAGCCATTTATCTGGATGCACTGACCCTGATCAACTCCATGAGCCGGAAGTATGGGAGGCGAAATACCATTAAGTTTTTTACAAGGGAACCCTGGAACTTACAATACCGTCGGGCATCGGAAATGTATGATGAAGCAGTGACCTTGTTTTACACCGATCGGAATATTGAAAAGAAAGCCCTGCGGAATATGTATGCGGATCAACTGGACGAAGCGGCGCTGATCGTTCGGGACAATGCGGAGTCATCCAAAGATTGGGAAGTGTATGGCAACCTTATTGATAAGGCTGCCCGCATGCGGGAACTGGACAAGCCTGATCCGGAAAAGCTGGACAAGGAAATTTACCTCAAGCCCCTGCGCTATTACTCCCTGGATCCTGCCAGCGTGGGACTGCCCACCATTAACCGGCAGGAACTGGCCAATCAGATCGAAGCATTGGAGATCCCCGAGCGGGAAAAGGCCCGGCTGAAGCAGGAAGCCAGCCTGGAAAATATCAAACTCGAAGACCGATTCAATGAGCTGGAGAAAGAAGCCAAAGGAGAATAGCCAGGGGCTAGATCGGGTCTTTGCCAACTGGCTCTCCCAGCTCTGCATGATGATCCTTCCCAAATCCCTTTACATGGTCGCGGGTCGTGGCTCTGCCAAGACTACCGATATCCAGGTGGAACGCCTGCTGGAAATGGTCTATGACCTGCCCGGTGCGCCGGTGGCCTGGGTGGCCGATACCTACAGCAACCTGCAGAAAAACGTGCTTCGGACCGTCAAAGAAGGATTGACCGCTAAAGGCATGGTTGAGGGCGTTCACTATGTGATTGGCAAGCGGCCGCCAGAGATCCCCCAGAAAGAAAGGCCCGACCTGCCTCTGGAGCTAAAGGAACATTTCTGGAAGCCTTACAATGAGATTGGTTCCTATCGGCATACCATCGTTTTCTTTACCGGTTTTAACATCACCTTTGGCAGCCTGGACCGCCCGGCTTCTCTGGCCGGTGGTAACTATGTGCATGTGTTTGGCGATGAGGTCAAATACTTCCGCAAGGAGCGGATTCTGAACCTGCAGAAGGCCATCCGGGGCATGCGGGTAAAGTATGGGCATTCGGTATTTTATCGGGGCCATACCTTTACCACAGATATGCCCAATGTAGACCAGGTGGGAGAATACGACTGGGTGCTCGAGCGTGGAAACCGGATGAACACCGCCGCATTGCTGCGAGTGCTAAGGACGGCCTTTGTGGTGAATGAAGCCCTGGGCGAATACTACGCCGCCTGTGAGGAAGGGAATCCCGAGGAAATTATTAGCAAGAAACGCACCTGGCAGCGATGGGTGGAACGCTGGACCGCTACCCGCCTGGTGAAGGATGCCCACAGTATGTTTTACATTGCCAGCTCGTACGTCAATGTGGATATCCTGACATCCGAATGGTTTGAGGATGCTTTCAATGATGACTTTATCGATGCCAAAACCACGGTGCTCAGCCTGAAGCCTTCTCCGGAGACAGGCGAGCTTTTTTATGCCAACCTGGGCGAGCGGCACTTCTATCAGGATGGCTCAGCTCCGGATTGGGAAATGCGATTCGGCCTGCAGGACGAGGAAGACTGCCGGATCCTGAAATACCATGACCGGAGCAAAGCCATTGACATGGGTCTTGATTTTGGCAACATGCACTCCATGACCCTGGCGCAGGAAATCGGTAAGTACTACCGGGTAAGCAAATTTATCTATACCCTCAGCCCGGAATGGATCCGGGAGCTGGCCGATAAGTTTCTGGCCTTTTACAAGCCCCATCGGGAAAAGACAATTCATCTGTATTACGATCGGGCGGCCAACAACTACAAAAAGGCCGGTCAGGACCTGGCCACGCAACTAAAGAAAGCCTTGGAAGTGGATGGAGACGGCAACCGTACCGGCTGGAAAGTGATCCTGATGAGTGAAGGCCAGGGGAATATTGGCCAAAATGAAGAGTACAACTTTATGCAGGAGCTTTTCCAGGAGCACAACCGGAAGCTGCCGCGGGTGCTGATCGATTACTTCCATTGCAAGCCGCTGCGCTGCTCCCTGCAGCTGGCCAAAACGAAAAAGCGCACGGAACGGGGCCGTAATATTGTAGCGAAAGACAAAAATAGCGAAAAGCTGCCCATCCACCGTCTTCCCCTGGAGAGTACCAACCCCTCTGACAGCTTCAAATACCTGATGATGCGCAAGACCTGGAGGCGACATGTAAGGGGAGCACGGAAACCTGAAGTGGGAGATGCGAGTGTCAGGGGGTGAAATTTTAATTTGAAGATATTGAAATGCTCAGCGGCTGACTACAGTGTTTTTTGCGATTTCTATCAACTAGTACAACTTCTACGCTCTTATTCCTTAAGGAATCTCTTAAACTAGGTTCATTTTTGAAGGTTATTTGTGCAGGTTCTTTATAGCATTTTGATTTGAAATGCTTAAAAAGGTTTTGAGTATTTGATTGATTTACCGTAAGGTCTTTTCCCCGGAAATTTTCAAATATGCATCAATGATCTGAATGTCTCGGTCACAATCATTTGAAATATCTAATTTAATCAAAAAAGCAGAAAGTGAATTTTTATTGGTAAAAGGTTTTTCCGCCTGGATGGGTATTATTGATAACCTGCATTTGGAATCCTTATAATTTTTGGAATAATTAACCAGTTTCTCCCAGATTTCCATAAGATCATTTAGCCATGCAAAAGGGTTTATTGTCATACTCATATACACATTTGTGAAAGTAAGATTGAATATACATAATAAAGCTGAGTAATGTCCTTTTCCCCCTCCCATTACCATGCGAAATTAGTCGCATGGGTCAATTAACCGTTTACGAAGCCATTTCAGAGATGCGGACACGTTCTGCCCGGGGGCAGGAGGTTTCCTTCTCCTTTATGTCGTATTCCGAATCTAAACAGGAAACCGAAGGCATTGTGGAAGTGCGCCGGGCCAGGCTGCGTCGCAGGAGCCGGGATGCGGACTTTTTGAACGGGGAACTTCTGGAACCCTATACCGACCTGGACACCCTGGAGCAGCGGCGATTCTACATACCCACGCTGATGACCTTTAATGGACAAAAAACCACCTTGCTATGAGCGAAACCAAATCCATTGAGAAAATAGGCAAATCCCGTGTGGCGAATACCGATGCCGGAGCTTTTGTGATGGGAAACAATCCCTTTGCCCATTTTGACGAATTTGCCGGGCTTTCCCGGACAGTTGACTGGGAAGCGGATCCCGCCCTGATTGGTGGGGTGAAGCTGGTACCGCATGGCCTGAACAATGACCTGCCCGTGATCATCCGGGACATCATGGACAAAAACAACCTGGCACCAGGCATCCTGGAACGGGAAATGGGCCTGCTCTATGGGGATGGCCCCCAGCTGTACCAGGTGAAGTACGAGGAAGGAAAGGTCAGCCGGGAATACGTGGAAGATCCGGAGATTCAGGCATGGCTGGACAGCTGGGATTATAAGCGTTATATCGACATGGCCACGGTGGAGTACAAGTACATGAAGGGTGTGTATGTGAAGCGGGTAAGGAACAGAGCTCCCCGCATAGGTGGCCCCGGTATGATCAAGTACCTGGAAGTGGTACCGGGCACGGATGCCCGTCTGGAATGGCCGGAAAAGGGGCCCAAGCGACTGGAATCCGTAAAGCGTATCTGGGTGGGTGATTTTCAGAACCACTGCCTGCATACCGGCATGACCGGCTACCCCGTACATGATCCATGGAATCCCTTTAGGCATGGGATTTCCATCGCTTACCATAACAAATACAGCTTTGGCCGGAACTTCTACAGCGTACCCAGCTACTACGGTTCTCTGAACTGGATCATGCGCAGCTCCGATATTCCGGAGGTGTTAAAATACCTGAGTGAAAACGGGATCACCTCTGCCTACCATATCCACAGCCCTGCAGGATACTGGGAGGCCAAGGAAGAGAAAATCGAAAAGATGCATCCGGGCGAGACCGATGCCCAGCGCGACAAGCGGGTGGAAGAACTGAAGGACCAAACCTTCCAGAAAATGGCCCGGGTACTAACCGGCAAGCGGAACGCCGGGAAGTTCATCGAGACAGTGGACTTCTACGATGAAGACGGTAACAAAAACGAATGGAAGGTGGAAGCCATCGACCAAAAGATCAAGGATTTTGTCGAAAGCCAGGTAAAGATCGGCGAAAAGGCCGATTCGGCCACCACCTCGGGAATGGGCTTGCATCCTTCCCTTTCCAATATCATTGTAAACGGGCAGCTGAGCAGTGGATCTCAAATGCTGTATGCGCTGAAGCTGTACATGGCATCCGATACCACGCTTCCCGAGGAAGTGGTATTTGAACCCATCAATCAGGCAATAGCGGCCAATTTTAAGGGCAAAAAGCTGCGAATGGGCTTCTACCATCATTCTGTGATGAAGGAAGAAGATGTGGCGCCAAACGAGCGATTAGTAAACAATGCTGAAAACCCCGCCTAACCATGCTATTCAACAAAGACAATAAGGGAGCCGTGGAGCTCAGGGACCGGACCGGATCCTACTATGCCAATAATAAATTTGAGAGGGTAGCCACGGATGTGATGCTGGCTGAATCGGAAATCACCAAGCTGGTAGGGCAGGCGGTCTATGATCGGGCGCATGATCACTACCGAAGTGAGAATTACCAGTCGGCTGATCCGGACGAAGCCCAGGCACTGAATGACCAACTGGTCCTACTGCTGCAGATCCCCATTGCCTACCGGACGACCTTCAACTATTACCAATCCAATCTGGTGTCTCATGAGGATGCCGGTCGGAAAGTGAAGCTGGATCCGGAAAATGAAAAAATGCCCTGGGAATGGATGCTGGACCGGGATGATGAGGCGCAGCTTCGCAAAGCCCATCAGACCACGGATCTGTTACTCGCATGGCTGGAAGAAAAGGCCTTACCTGAATGGATGGATAGCGAAAACCGTAAAACCGCCAGGCGGCTCTTTGTCCACAACGAGGCGATCTTTCAGGATGCCTATCCCATTGATGCCAGCCCACGGTTTTACTATATGGTGCTTCCCTGGATACGGGAAGTGCAGGAACGGGCCATCAGGAAAGCGCTGGGAGTGAAATATTCGGAATTGTTAAGCTATCACCTGGAGGGAACGACTGGCAGCGGCTCCGGCAGTTCCGGAATTCCATCTGCAGATGGGGATCCGGATCTGGAGGAATTGTTGGGCCTGGTACAGAAAGCCATCCCGCTCCTGGTAATGGTGATGGCTGTGAAACGGCTCAGCCTACAGGTGCTACCGGAAGGCGTGGTGCAGCAGTTTAAAAGCAACATGCAAAGCCGGGCAGCCAGTACCGGAGCATTGCCGGAGGTGATCAGCTGGCATGCGAAGCGATTGCAAGAGGATGCTGCAGAGGTATTGGATGATGTTCGGCGCTGGTTGCAGCGGGCAGATCCGGAATCCGGTACCTATCCACTATTGCCGGAGAATGAGGAAAGCAATAAATTTTTTCGCACATGAATACGCTGGAACTTCCTGAAAAATCCATTCATATCGAAATTCCCTCCCACTGGGACGAAATGGATCAGACACAGCGGCTTTACTGCTTAAAGCAGGCAGTACTTGCCAGTGCCGGGGTGATCAGGACAGAGGAAGCACTGGTGCGCTGCTTCTATCACCTTGCCGATATACAGCGGGATTACAAAAGTGTGGCCATGGAGCGGATCATGAGTGAGGAGCAACGCATGGAAAAGCAAAGCAGGGCCTGGCTGCTGGCCGAAACACTTTGCGGCTTTGTGTTCCGGAAAAATGAAAAGGAGGAGCTTGAAATCTGTTATGAAACGGTATTCAATCACTTCCCTGTGATCCGGGCAGGGAAAGTCAAGCTGTACGGGCCTGGTCATCTTCTGGCAGACCTGACCTTTGGGGAATTCCGGGCAGCACTGGAGGAAATGAACGAGTACTTCGAATCCCGGGAAGTCGAATGCATGTGCCGGTTTCTGGCTTGCCTGTATCGACCGGAGCGTACTGGATATGCGGAGCTCTCCCAGCGGGAAGACTTTGACGGATTCCGCCGTGAGCCATTTAACCGGTCCAGGCTCCCCATCAACGCCCAATACACCGCCCAGGTAGGGCATGTAATCCAGACTGCCATCCTGCTCTGGTTTAGCTACCTGATTGGCTATATCCAGAAAGAAACGCTGGTTCTGGGAGGGGTGGAAGTGAATTTTTCCAGTCTGTTTGGCGGTGGCTCCGGTGATGAGCGCCGGAGCCGTGGCAATGGCTGGGTTTCTGTCCTGCACAACGTGGCCAAGGAAGGCCCATTTGGAGATGTCGAAAAAACCGACAAAATGGGACTCTTTGATGTGCTGCTGTATATGAAAGACTGCGATGATCAGAACCGGGAAATGAAGCGCAAACTCAAAAAGAAATGATAGGAATCAAGGATTTTAACGCCCTTTGTGTGGAATGGGTCGCTACCCTTCCGGCACTAGAAGGCCATCACCTAGTGGCACAGGACAATCATGCCATTCATTCCCTGAAAGATGAGCGGGGGATTCAGCTGGTGGCCGTAATTCCCTCGGCCAATGCCTCCGGGCGTGATCCTTCCAGCCTGGTGGATGATAACAGTACCTACCTGTTTGTAATATCGAAAGGCTGGACCGGACAGCTGAAGGAAGAAGAGCTGAACCAGTATGAGCAAACACAGGAAATTATTCTAGCCATCAGAAATGAAATATTCGAAAGTTATGAAGAGGGTTGCGGACATTTCTGGCGACTGCAGGCAGAGAGCATCAGCATCGATCCCGAATACAACATCTTCGGGGGCTGGAATGGCTGGTCCATGTTGCTCAGTTTCTAGCACCAGGGAGAGAAGTGCCTTTGATGGACGGGTGGTAATCGAGTCCTGTCCAAAATGTAATAAGGTGATATTTTTTCATATAGACTGATCCGGGTTTTTGAATGGGTTTAGCCAGGATCCTACGCACGGTGGAAGCTGTGCGTATTTTTTTTACAAATATGTCAAAGTGCCAAACTACTGAATTCCATTCCTTTGAAAAACCAGTACAATTTAAAGGCTAAAGTGGATCAGACCTTTTTTGACGAATGGTTTTTAAGTATTATTTTTTATTGGTATTATTACATAAACAGCTTTTTAAGACCGATGGATAACCTAAATTATCTTATTGTCATTACTTACGGACTCAGAGAGTCATCTTTAACCCGAAAGGAGGTTTGGACAGATTTACTTTTACTTTGCCAGGATCATACCGATTTTGACTATTCTTTTTTGGTAGAAGAGGAATTTCCGTTTGAGTACAAGGGCTGGTTATTTGAAAAGCTGCCGGTGAATAAAAGAGTTAGGAGTTAGAGTCGTTTTTAGTTTTGATTGTGTAATTATTCGTCTATATTTGGGTATGGCGACCCTTAAAAACGTAATTGTTCTCCAAAAAGAAGGAAACGAAGAATTCTGGTCTGGTCTGAAACTTTTGTGTCAGTACCATCCGGAATTTTCCTATGAATACATTAAATCAAAGAAGTTTCCCTTTGAGTATAAGGGCTGGTATTTTCGAAAAGAGGTAGTAAATGGGTTGGCTAAGGAATTGGAGCGTTAAGTAATCATCTTTTTCAAATTAATTTTTAAAGGATTGAAGTGAAAGACGTTTTACTGAAATATATAAATTCGCCGAAGGCACCTTAAATTTTACGGGACTTTTCGTCCCGTTTTTTAACCCTACTCCCAGGCCCGAAGGGTTCCGCCCCGCGGTATGTTTCCGTTAAGGAGCTTTTAATATTTTTTGGCAGTGAGCGTTAGGCAACTACCTTTTACCATGCAACATTCGCAGAATGAGTTGGGGGCAGGTTGCAGGGTAAAAGCAGACAAACAACCTTATTTTCTCCCGGGTCCATCATACGATAGTAATGATAATTTTTTGAAGAAAAATACCGACGATAGGAGGGGACACGGGAGAAAATGCCGCTTCCAGCGCGGGAACCTACCTACTACCTAAGTAGTTTCCCAACATTAAAAAGTAATTACCTGATTAAATCATCCCTTCATCAGCAAAAGAATAATACCCATTATCTGTAATTATCAGGTGATCCAATACCGGGATTTCCAGCGTTTTACCTGAAGTTACCAGTTTTTTGGTTAGGGTAATATCTGCCTGTGAAGGTTTTAAATTCCCGCTTGGGTGGTTGTGAATTAATATAACAGCATTGGCCAGGTGGTCCAAAGCATGTTTAAAAATCAGTTTGGGGTCTGCAATGGTGGCAGAAGTCCCGCCCTGACTAATCAGTTTGTGGCAAATAACGTGATTACTGCGGTTAATAAGCAGAATATAGAAATACTCCACCACTTCATCCATTAAAAAGGGTCTGAAATAATCATAGGCATCGGTTGAGCTGCTTATTTTTACCTTTTTTTCCGGTGTCGCTATCCATCGCCTCCGGCCTATTTCAAAGGTAGACACAATGGCTGCGGCTTTACTGTGGCTGATGTATCTAATTTTCATTAGCTCTTTTGTGGATACTTTGGCAAGGTTTCCAAGATTGAAATTTGCAAGCCTTAAAATTTCCTTTGCGGTTTGCTCTGGCAGATTAAAGGCGGCGCTAATCAGCATGGTGTCGCTCATGGCTGCTTTGCCCTTTTCGTATAGGGTTTGGATTGGTTCTTTTAGTCTCATGATCAAATTACGGTGTCAAGATTTACGGATCGGATAAATTCTGCTTTGGGCTCTTCAACTTTTGAGGGTTGCGGCTTTGATATTTTCGTCTTACCGGCATTTACAACCTGTTTGTTGGAGAACAGATAGCAGATAGGGAAAAATCTATATTCGTCTTCCTCCGGTGCTTTCTGCCCTTTTTGCTGGGCTTCCTTGGCTCGCTGCTTGCCGATGGGTTGCCCCCATACCAAAAAGGCTTTGGATCCTTTTCTTATAGTAGCTCCTTGTTCCTTCCACTGTTTAAAGGTGTTGAATTCTTCGGCTCCTTCGGTGTCGTACATGTGATTTATTAGCATATAATTTACGGTACGGGAGGCCCAAAAAAGGGCCTCATTTTCAGTTTCTGCTCCTTCTGCCATATCGTCTCTGATTTCCTTGGCTTCGTTGCTTAGGGCTATGAGCTGCGCCCTTTTGGGGTTCATTTGCTTTTCCATGTTTAAGCGTTGATTAAGGTTTGCAATTCGTTTCTTTTCTCGTTGATTTTGCCAATTGCGAAGTTTAAAACCTCTCCGATTAGCTTGGGATTTTGGATTTTTAAAACCTCCTGTTCACTTCCGTAACTGGTGGGCTTGTAGGTAATTTTCAAAAAATGACGTTCGGTCAAAAATTCGTCTTCCTCCTGGTCTTTCTGGATATCCTCCCCCACCTTCAAAAGGCTATCGGCGTATTGATCCAAGAGGGAAAGGCGTTTAATCATTTCCTGCTTCTCCTGAAAAAATTTGATTTTTTCTTCCAGGCTCTGGGGCTGTTGGCTTAGCTGAGTTTCCAGCTTTTTAATTTGTGCTTTCAGTTGCTCCACTTCGTTTTTTCCGGTGGGCTGTGTTGTTGTTTTTTTCGTCTGTTCTTTCATGATTTTAAAGGTTATATCTGTGTGTTTGTATATATAAATATAACTCTTATTTTATATATTACCAATCTATAAAAACCTGTATATAAGTAGGTTAATATTATTTCTTACGATTGAATAGACAGACCTAAAGCAGGGAAGCCAGAAAAAAAATTTACCCCATTTTTCAGGTAAAAAGGCCGAATAAGGGCTGAAAACGGCTAAAAATAGCCTCTATTTACGGCTAAAAATTATTTTTCTATTTGTTTTTCAGGTGGTTAACGTTTTGATTACTTTTTGCAAAAGTCATTCAGTCAGAATTGACCCCGACTCCGCCCTCCTTTGTATTTGCAATTGCAAAAAGGCATTTTGAAATGGATATATGATAGGCAGCCCCCCGCACCCCCAAAAAATCCCACCAATTAACCAGTGCGACCCCAGGAGCACACCATATTTTTTTCTATTTTTGAAGTGCTAAAACATCAAACAATATGAAAATTGAATTTAAATTTGGTCGGAGTCGGGTGTCCGTGAGGCCCCGGGGGTTTATTAAGCAAATGTTTGATGTACCCAGCAGCTCCGGCCACCATATACTAATACCATGGCTAAAACATCAAACACATTCTACCTTGTCTATGAAATCAAAAGCATAGATAAAGATCAACTGAAAAAGTTGGTAGCTGAATTAAAATCCACCACAGGAATGATTCCATTTAAGGTGATGGATTACCAGCATAACCCGATTAAGATTTAGTGCATTCACAAGCCCGGGCACTTCACCCGGGTTTTTTTTTGCTTAGGGATCGAAATGGATAGCCCGGAGCCTTGGAATAAGGCGAAGACTTGCAATGAAGAGCCCGGTTCCGTATGGAAAAGCCCCTTCCCTTGTGCTTTATTTACCCCACCCACCCCCATAGCTTAGTAAGAAAATGCTACTGCTGTGGAAGATGCCATAATCAAAAAAGAATTCGTCCGACGGATATTGAAAGAGGAAGCCTCTCGGTTGGAAAGAAACCAGGGGCTTCAAATGAGAAAGATCCTTCATTTTCATACTGGTACCCTGGAGAAAGAGAGAGACTTTAATATCCATCAGGAAGCAGGTCTGGATGGGAAACTTACTTTTAAGCACAAAGCCTACGAGCGTTTTCTGGATCTCAAAAAGAAGCCCCAACTAAAACGAGGAAGACGGATCAAAAGGAAAAACTACCCCATTCACAACAAATTTGTATTCGGCCACTACTATGTGATTGCCAATAGGCTCATGGTAGACTTTACCAATGACGTAGCAGCAGGGCTTAAACGAGAAATGGAGAGATAACCATGGCCAAGAAACTCAGAGACGAAGATTTGATTTTAAATATCGTGGTCAATGGTGACCGGGGTAAAAAGGAAATTGGTGAACTGGAGAGAGCGGTAAAGGATACCAATGCCGAATTACGTGCGCTGGAACGGGAAGAAAAAAAGCTTCGCAGATCCGGTAAGCAAAATACCGAACAGTACAAAGCAGTAACTGATGCAATCAAGCAGAAAAATAATGCCTTGAACATTGCCGAATCCAGATTAAAGGTTCTTCGTTCTCAAATCGATGTAAATAAAATGTCCCTGGTAGATCTCAGGCGGGAAATGAACAGGGTGCGACGATTGCGCGATCTTGCAGCCCCCCACACAGAGCAATGGCGAAAGCATGACGAAAGGCTAAAAGAAGTCACAACCCGTTACCAGGAGCTGGATGGGCGAGCCAGGGCAACCGGATCCTCCCTGCAGCGGATGGCTGGCAGGTTTAATCACTACATCGGAGTACTAACAGCTGGATTTGCCACCATGTTTGCGGCGGTTTCCGGCATCAGGAAGACCATCAACGATTTCGCCGAGTTTGATGATAAGCTGGCTGATGTGATGAAAACCACCAACATGACCAAAGAGGAGGTCAGGGAGCTAAATGAGGAACTTAAAAAAATCGACACACGAACATCTCAAAATGACCTGTTGGGTTTATCTCGGGTTGCAGGTAAATTGGGTATCCAGGGAAAGGAAGACATCCTGGGTTTTGTCCGGGCATCCGATCAGATCGGCGTAGCCCTTTCAGAAGACCTGGGAGGGGATGTAGAAGCAGCGATTACCCAGGTCGGAAAATTAGTTGATATCTTTAAAATAGATGAAGATGTTCCACTAGAGGAAGCTTTATTAAAAGTAGGATCAGCCATTAATGAGCTAGGAATGGCATCTACTGCGAACGAGGGGTATATCGTTGAATTCACCAGGCGAATGGCTGGCGTTGGCCCCCTGGCTAATGTTTCCATTAACGATTTGATGGGAATGGCAGCTACTTTGGATAGCCTGGGACAAACGTCCGAGGTAAGCACCACGGCACTTTCAAAGCTATTCCTGGAAATGGCAAAAAATTCTGATGTATTTGCCAAATATGCTTCCATGGATGCCTCCGGTTTCAGGGAGTTGCTCAATAGTGATGCAAACGAGGCATTTTTACGTGTTCTGGAAGGGGTTAAAAATAATGCTGATGGATTGACCAACCTAGCAGACACCCTAGGGGATTTGGGCCAGGACGGCGGCCGTGTCATCGGTGTGCTGGGATCACTGGCCAACAATACCGGAAAACTGCGCCAACAGCAGGAATTATCCAACCAGGCATTTGAGAGAGGTACTAGTCTTACCGAGGAATTTGGTATCAAGAATGAGACTGCCCAGGCTCAATTGGAGAAAGCCAGGAAAGGTCTTCAAAATATGGTAGTCGAGTTGGGGGAGAAGCTGATGCCTGTGATGACGGTAAGCACCAACGGGTTTACCTATTTCGTCCGTATTTTAACGGTTCTCTTTGATTTTATTCAGGACAATTGGAAGCTGATCACCACGCTAACCGCTGCTATTGTTGGCTATAATGCAGCCATTTTCATCACCAATTCCAGAATGCAAGCCTTTACCCTTTTGGCAAAACTCAAGGTTTTTTGGGACAATGCCATGAGGGCTTCTGCTTTGCTTGCCGCTGCGGCCCAGGCATTGTTTACCGGTAATATTGGCCGGGCGTCTGCAGCTATGAGGGTGTTTAATTTGGTAGTAAGGGCAAACCCACTTGGTATATTGGTTTCCGTGTTGGCCGCAGTTGGCGTTGCGGTATATCAATATTCCAAAAACCTTACAGCTGCAGAAAGGGCTCAAAAGGCTCTTAATAAAGTAAGCGAGGATGCCAGGGAATCCATTGTTGATGAGAAAATCAAAATGGAAAGGCTCCTGGCTGTGGCAAGGGACAAAACCCAATCTGATGAAAATCGCCAAAAAGCGATAAAGGCACTCAATGACCTTTCTCCTAAATATCTTGGTGCCTTGGATCTGGAAACAATTCAAACTGAAAAAGCCACCAAGGCTGCTGAAAACTACATCAAGGCACTATTAAAGGAAGCTAAGGTAAAAGCTGCGAACCGAAGGCTTGAAGAAATTGCTCAGGAGCGGCAAGATCTGGTGAAAAATGCATCTGACATTCCGTTTTTCAGTATGGACAATGTAAAAGCTGCGATAGTGGGTAGGGGCAATGTGATTGCTTCCAGAGTGGCTGAGGAAGCCAAAGCGCTTAAAGCTGAAGAAGAGGCATTGACCAAAATACTTAAAGAAAATGCCGATGATATCGTGGCCACCATCACCGGTAATGCTCCCGGAACAAGTACGCCGGGACCGAATTCCGGAGAATCATCCTCAACATCACCGTCTTCCTCATCATCTTCTTCCCAAAACGACAAACTTGCCAACGAACTCCAAAAACAAGCTGAATACCGGCAAAAAGTCCTGGAAGGCCAAATGTCTCTCATCGAGCAGGAACGCCTGGCTTACCAAAAACGCCTGCAAGAAGCCGGGATATTTGGAAAGCAGCGGGAGGACATGACCAAGGAAGAAATCCGTGTAAAAGAAGCTCTTGAAAAAGAGCATTACGCCAACCTCAATCAACTCGATGCCGATGCCCTGAAAACATCCATCGAGCAGAAACAGACCGCTTTCAATCAGGAATTACAGGAGCTCAGGATTGCCCACAATGAGCAATACAAGGAAATCAAATCCCTGGAAGAAGCCCGGGCTTTCCTCAGAGACGATCTTTCCGCTGAAGCACTTGCCGGCCTGCGAAACATGCGCCAGGCACAACAGGAAATTGATAAAAAATTCAGAAGGGAAGAGGAAGCTTTGGTGAAGGCACATTTGCAAGATCTTCAAAGTGAACTGAGGGCCGTCCTGGAGACTGGCCAATGGGAGGGCCTGGATCTGTCAGATCGGATTCTTTCTGACGAAGAAAGGGAAACCATCAATGCCCGCCTGGCAGAGGTCCGGCAGCAACTCAGCGAACTTGGCTTGGGTACCGGTACCGAAATAGCCGAAGACCGGGGCATGCGTCGATCCAATGTCGATGTGCTTGGTTTCACTCCGGATGATTGGGAAACGTTTTTTTCCAACCTCAGGCAGGGGGCGGTTTCCATGGATGGGTTGCTCATGGCCACTCAGTCACTGGGTCAGGTTTGGTCCCAGTACAATGCCATGCGAACGGCCGGAGAGCAAAGAGAGCTGCAGCAGTTCGAAATGGCTAACCAACAAAAGGAAGCTGCCCTGAAAAAAAGACTTGAAAACGGGGTAATTACCCAGGAGCAATACAATCAACAGGTAGATCGGCTCAATGCCGAACTGGACAAAAAGAGGGCGGTATATGAGCGTAACAGAGCGAAGCGTGAGCGCAACGTTGCGCTTATGTCCGCCATCGTCAATACCGCTGCCGGCGTGGCCAAATCTCTGCCAAACCTGGTGTTGGCTGCAGCTGTGGGTTTGATGGGTGGTCTGCAGATCGCTACCATCAAAAAAGAACCCTTACCGGAGATCCCGGGAGCGGAAAAGGGAGGTTACGCAAATGTGGTTAGGAAACAAGATAAAAGAATGTTTCGGTCCAGAGGCTTTGCAGGTCCGGGCTATGTCGATGATCCGCGTATCCTGGTAGCAGAAAGCGGACGTGAGTTCGTGGCCAGTAACGAGGCCTACGAAAATCCAACCATTCGGCCAGTCCTGGATGCCATCGATACGGCTCAAAAGAACGGTACCATTTCGAGCATCAACCTGGAAAAAGTCATGGCCAGGCGAATGGAAATGTTCAACATGCCCGGCAGGCAAAAAGGTGGATACGCCACTGATCAGGGCAGCACTCCCGCTCCCCGCCCCGTTACCGACAACGAAACCAAAGAACTGATCAGGCAAAATAACCAGTTGATGTCCGATCTGAGAAGTGAAATCCAAAAAGGAATCCGGGCAGAAGTCAGCCTGTTGGGCCGACGTGGATTTTACGAAGCAGAAAAAGACTATAAGAAAATCGAACAAAACATAAACCTGTAACCGATGCTTAAAATGCTGCTGCAGGGGGTGCCGGTCAATTACCCTCAGGATATATCTCTAAATCTCATATATGAGAATCCCTTCTTTTTCAATGATCGGATTCCTTCCAATCATTCACTTAATTTCTCAGTTCCTGCCACCAATCATAATCTGAAGCTGTTCAACCGGCCTGACAGAATGAACAGCTTTAATTCCTTCAGAGAGTATGACGGTTTTGAAATTTATTTTGGCACCGTCCGGATACTTACCGGGGTGCTGGTAGTACAGGAATTTGAGCGGGACATCAAGTGCTTTTTTCGTGGATCAGTGATCACCGATGGCATGAAGTCACCCCTATTTCAGTTACCAATGACCTATTACGGATTTGGTACGCAGACCGGTTCGAATAACCTATTTGATCCCGACTATTGGGCTTCGGATTACCGGGAACTCATTTGGCCTACGCTTTTCAATAACTCCGATTTTTGCGCGCCCGTTATGCGAATTGCAGACGAACCCTGGCCATACCTGAATGATCCTAATGATATACCAAAAAATGCGGGAAACTTTGCCACGCTCAAACAATACATCAACTTTTTCAATGCCAGGGAGGAAAATTACGTGCTGTATGGTTCAAGCTCTCCGGTACATACCGTGGTCTTTCCCTTCCCCAGGGCGAGGTATATCTTTGAGGCCTTTTTTGATGGCAGGCTGGATGTGAATCCTTTCGCCAGCGGAGAACTTGAAAAAATTGTGCTATCCAGTACCTACCATCCCAGGTATAACGAATCGCTGCTTTCCATCCGGAGAGGTATTCTCCTGGACGGTTACAGCTCCGGAGGTGAAGCACCGGACAATTTCTTTTACCTGAATTCCTTTCTCCCAAGTCTGCCGGCAAATGAGCTGGTCAGGGAATTATTGAAGTTGGTCGCAGCCACCATGTTCCCGGCAGGCAATGGGTTTAGTATTCGCACCAATGCCGATATTCTGAGCGATCCGGGACAAGTCAATTGGGATGCCAAAAGGATCAACTTACTTACCATTGGTAAGCGGGAGGGAGAAAGCTACGCCTACGGTTACGGGCAGGCTATTGAGGGCATCGAAGAGTTCAACGGCGTTGAGGTAGACCATGTGTCGGATTTATACAATTACTTGGTACCCTCAGAAGGGGAAATTGACGTTTATGTCCGGGACACCAAAGAGCTTTGGACAAAGCGGCTTCGCGAAAAGGCAGATCCCCAGGATCCACAGCGTTACCTTTTTGATTTGAAAGGCACAGGCCTTGGTGCGGCACCTTCAGAGGATCAGGCAGGCTTTGACATGAAACCCAACCTGGAGCCAGTCCGGATGGGAATCCATGAATACTGGCATGAAGACAGTAATGGCAGTGGGATAGAGCTGGGAAGCTGGTATGTACCTGAGTTTAAGGGCAATCGCCTGGCACGGCCTGAGCGTCCTCAAATCGGCTTATTTCATGGAGTCCGGGAAAGCTTCAGTACCTTATCCGGATCTGAGAATTCTCCCAACCTTTATCCCTTAATGACTCCCCATAATTATGATGCGCATGGCAATCGGCTGGGAGATCTTTCCCTGGAATGGGAAGGACCTGACGGCTTGCTTGCCAACTTCCACAGTTCATACAGCGATTACATTGCTCAGGAAAAGCGGTATGTCAGAGGTCTATTTTTGTTGAAAGCCCTGGATTTGAAAAACATGGATTTAAGCAGGAAGGTGTTTCTAAAGGGGATGAACTTTTTTATTGAGCGCATCAATATCACCATCCGGCAAAATAAGATTGAGCCAGCCCAGGTAGATCTGGTCCAGGCAGATCTGTAGCTGTCCTTTATCCGCTCCCAACTGTCAAGTAATTTGGGTAAAAATTATTTGACAGACATGGCAGATGCTATCAAATTGAACAGCCTCATGAATGCTCACCTGCTCCACAGATCAGCGGAAATCATCATTGACATTTTTGACAAGAGCAAATGGGCACTGCTGTTTACTCCGGTCTTTGTTTTTTTTCAGACCTACATTTTTAACGATTACGATTATCTCAAATGGCTCGTGGTCCTCATTGCCCTGGACACAGCACTGGGCTTTGGCCTGGCCATCAGTCGCCGTGAGATCGATAAGGATCGTTTTGGCGATATCCTGATTAAGATCATCGTCTACAGCTCCTGCCTTATCGTGGGCCACGTACTGGAAAACTTCACCGTCTCCGGAGACACTATTCCCGGAGGCAATTACATGAAGCTGCTGATCTACGTGGCCATTATCATCAAAGAAGCCATTTCTGTTCTGGACAATGCCGGCAAGATATCCAAAAAGCTGGTCCCGAAATTTATCCTTGAGCGCCTGAAAGGATTTGACGAAACAGGCGATTTCAAAAACTTCAAAGACCCTTCTAAACCCAACCATGATGAACAAAAATAGCCTCTCTATGATCCGGGATGTGCAATCCCCAAATGACACCAGAGGCCGGCTATTCGTGCTTGATGAAAATGGTGCCATTGTCTTTTTCTGTTTTACTCTGGAGCTTCCCTGGAAAGACAATCAGCAGAACATTTCCTGCATTCCTGAAGGGCGGTATAAAGTCAAAAAACGGTCAAGCCAAAAGTATGGCAACCATCTTCATATTCTCGATGTACCGGGGCGCAGTTGGATCCTTATCCATGAGGCGAATTTCGTTTCTCAGCTTCGTGGCTGCATAGCGATTGGGAAGGCCAGGGCGGACATCAATGGCGACGGCCTGGAGGACGTGACCGAATCGGTTAAGACCAAACATGCATTACTGGAGCTACTGCCCGATGAAACTGAAATTGTCATTCGGTCATGAGGGTATTTCTAATTATAGTGGTCATATCGCTGGGTTGCAACACCCAGAAGAAATTCAGTCGCAGCACCTCTGATCAGGAGCTGAATTACACCTACCAAACCATACAGACCGATGAAAAAGACCTTGAAAAAACAATTACACTTGATGAATCAGCCATCACCAGAAGTGTATCCGGATCCTTTATTGAGATTGTCCCCCGGGGAGCTTTCCGAATTTCAGCGGATGGCAGCTTTGAGGGCGAAGCATCTCAGGTTAGGATCCATCGTAGGGATACCACCCAAAGCAGTGAAACCAGAAAGCTAAACCAGAAGGAAACCGATCAGAGACGCTCCGGATCATTTACCAGCGAAGACCTGCAGGATAGCAGTTCTACCACTGACGAAGAAAAAGAAGTCAGCCGTACCCCTAATTTCTTCCTTTGGATAGGGATAGCCCTGGGTATACTGGTCCTGATCCTAGGCTTGAGATTTCTCTCAAAATTCAAATTATTCTAAATGGCCATCACCATCACACAGGTACCTCCCGCATTATGCTATGCCGGTAATCTTCCGGATATTATCGTCACCACAGATGATCCGGGACATGATTTCTCTATTACTATCGCCGGGGATCTTCTTTTGGAAGAATATTACACCGCCGATGCTGATGGAAATATCACCATTCCTCTTCGGGTACTGCTGGAAGAGCAGCTTTCCCTGCAGGTGCCGGACACGAACTTGTTTTCCCAATCCGAAGCTGTAAAGGATGTAGCATGTCTCCTGGGAAATGAAGGCATAGATTTCCGGATGGTTAAAGGCGGTGTAGACCGGAAGGATTTTAATACCTCGGATTTCCTTACTCTAAACTGGCTCACCTGGCAGCCACAGGTAAAGCAGGTAAAATACCGGGATCCGGAATACCTTTCCTACTATGCACAAGAGCAGGTAACCGTAAAAGTAAAGGCCTTTTTCCAGGATGGAACAGATAGTACTGTAGATGCCTATGTATTGCAGGCAGGGAATCTTTATACCCTAAATGTCACCTTCGAACAGATTCACAGCCTATTTCCGAAGCAGCCTATATATTTCGATACCTGGATTGCTTCTGCAGATGGAGAGAATACCTGGCGGCAACGATACGTGTTAACAGACCAGGTCTTTGAATTTGACGACCTGTTTGTGTTTGAAAACACCCTTGGAGGTATCGACACCATTCGGTTCACCGGTCAAAAGACACTGCTCAATAAACAACAATTCGATACCGGAATTTTTTATGATGAATACGAGCTTGAGTTTGATATCAATCCGGACAAGGCGTATGAAAAAAATACTGGATTTTTCCGGAGTCGCCGGCAACTGTTTTGGTCACAGGATTTTTTCTCCAGTATGCAAAAGTACCTGGTACGCGGGGCAGAGCTCCGGCGGATCCTAACCAGGGAGCCACAGTTTGAGGCGGCCAGGTATGACCTGATTGCTTTTGATTTTCAGTTTGTATTTACCCGGCAGGTGGAGTATCTGGATTGGATATCGGATGAGCCGCTGGATCTCCTGGTGATCATCGGTCCTGATCAGGAGCCGTACTACCTGGTGCCTCGCATGTGGATCTTCCCGGAACTGGAAGATCCTACCGATGCCATTTTCCCGGTGCAGGTACCTGGCCAACAGGAATGGAAAGGCCTTACTTTTCAAACCATATTGGAATACCTGAGAAACGAATTGGAGATTCCTGCAGATGACAGGATCATTGAATCTGGGGTTTTTGAAATGACCGACAGCACTTCGGGAACGCTTACAGGTGCCTCCTGGGTAAGAAATGGAGTAATATATAATTACACTGGTCCGGTGGTATTGGTAGGCACCCCAGATGCGCCCGACAGCCGGTTTGATGTGATCTATACCCTGCCTTCCAATTCGGTAGGCTATCAGGAGGGTGTGCCATCTGAAGATCCTGTGGTTCCGAATCCGCCTGCAGGTGAATTGGTATTGCATGAGATCCTTCGGTTAAATACTGGTGAAAACATCATTTCTCCCCAAAATCCGGAGGCCCCAGAGACCAAAAATGAAGCGGGTAAATATGAATTGTATGCTGAAGTTTGGCGGCAAAATGTCCAGCCAAACACCTACTACGATTTCAAGATCGCTTACATTGGCTGGGCCTCTGATTACAGCACAAATCGGCAGCGCCCGCTGAATGGGTTCCTGATGGTAAATTTCGTTACCAATACAGTCAATAGCACAATTGATTGGGGTCGAACCCATCTATTGACTGTGGACATCGCCCCAAGGGGAGGGGATTTTGTATTGGTGCAGTTGGCCGCTCCCGAAGTTGCCATTTATGTCAAAAAGACCGCCTTCTACCAAACCCTGACTTTTGATTTTGCAGGTCCTAAATCCAAGACCGTTGCTGATTCCAGCCTTCGAAATGGACAGGGCTATGGAGAACTACCTGCAGGAGTCAGATGGACAAGCCGCAACCAATTGGATTATGTACCTAGCTCCGGAGGTAGCATTCGTTTTGATTGTAATAGAGCTTATGGCTATGATGGTACCCCATTATCTGGAAATATGGTCATCGCTACGGCATACGCAAATAGTGGCTGCATGGCGAAAGTCCTGAACAATCGAAGTACTATGCCATCTATTTCAGTGCCCTCCGGAGTCGTGCTACACCATGCTGGAGGTAACCATGTTGCCTCGGAAATCAATGAATACCTGTTCATTTGTCACAAAGACAACAATGGCGAAGTGGTCAGAGTAAGTTACACCATCACCCAAGATCAATCCATATGACAGCTATTCAGTTTTTTGGAAGGGTAGACCCGAAGATGCGATTCATTGGACCAGAATTTACAGGATCAGCCAAAACCATGGGGATGGCTTTGGCCGGGAATGGATGCTTGTACTGTTGTCCCTTTCACCACCCTAGAGTTTTGAAAATAGATCCGGAAAATGCCACCGTTACCGAAATTGGACCTGAATATATAGGGTTTAGTAAGTGGTGGGGGATATGTTCCCATTCAAATGGAAAATTGTATTGTGCGCCAAACGCCAGATTAACCTATCTGGAAATAGATCCGGCTACGGATACGATGACGGAAATCAATTCGGTATATGATCTTGCCAGGGGCATTTCCTTTCATCCCAACGGGAAGTTGTACAGTTGGAGATCCGGAGGAGGCGGTGACTCCGACAGAAACCAGCTTATTGAATTTGATCCGATTAGTCTTCAGATTAATCTCGTTGGGGAAAGCGATCTTAGTAATGTACCGGGAGGTTTTTTCAGAACCACTATTTTGGGAAAAGACAACAGAATCTATAATTCGGTAGGAAACAAGCGTAGAATTTACAGGTACGATCCCGCTTCTGATACTACGGAAATCTTTAATACGGAAGACATCGGGGGGAATAATTCCCATTGGGGAATGTGTCTGGCGGCAGACAACGAAAACATTTATTACGCAAATCACATCGATGGCAATATGCTTACCTGGTATGATACCAATGGAGTGAAAGGGGTAGCATCCGGGTATCAGGCCTATTCCCCCGGAGCCAACAATTTTGCTATCACCCCGGCACCTGATGGTAATCTTTTCTGTGCACCGGCAAATAGCCCCTTTGTCATCCGTCACAAAACGATAGATGGAATCGATTCTCCATTTGGATTTAATATGGGGACGACCGGTGAAAAGTATACTTCTATAAAATGTGCAGGAAATGGTAAACTCTACCTGGCACCCTATAATATGCCAAGAGTTTTAGAAATCTATGGGATTGGAGAATTCACTTCTTTCAGCCAGGTGTACGGATTTGACCCAATTACTAACGAGCCAACAATTTATATGAGAGGATTATGAACGAAGAACTTTACTCAGAGCAAAAAATCCAGCACAGGCATTCGAATTACCTGATCCGTCTGGAGCATGAGAAGCTGGAAATTGACCAGGATCTGGAAATGACCGCCTCGATTCGTCTGGTATTTTATACCAAAGACGAAGCAGGGGAGATTGACCGGCCGGTACTTGATGTGATCAGAGAGGATACCAGCCTGACGGAATCACAAAAAAGGAATGATCTGGAAATGTTCCGGACCAGAGTTTGGAAGAGTTCCACCCGTGGCTCTATGGTGCTTCCCACTACAGGTGAGCTTGTCTACCCAGATGAATATGGAAATTATCCCGAGGGAGCCATCACACAGCTGCAGTATTGGCAAAGTTTGCCGGCAACCGCTTTCCCTGGCGAGACTCTGGCCGAAAAGGTTTATAGTGCGCTGCTGGTAAACATGCAGGAAATATACGATTTGCAGAATATCTGAACTTGCGAACTACTCAACAAGAAACTTCATTTCTTCTCGTAATCTATCGTCATCGACGTGGGTATATTCCAAAGTTGTCGAAATTTTTTCATGCCCCATGAGCTTTTGCAATACTTCAACATGCCCTCCCCTTCTCAGGAACTGCGTTGCAAACGTATGCCTGGCTACATGTGTAGTTAAATTTTTCCGGATGCCAGCATTTGCAGCAATTTCTTTTAAGGTTCGGTTGGTCACCTGGTCACTGACTGTTTCAAACAAATACCCTTTTTCGGTTAGGATGTAAGCAAAATGTTCATCTCGAAGGGGGATTTTAATCGTCTTCTCAGTTTTACGGGTTTTATAAGGGACGATAATTAGTAAATCATCATGAATATCTGACCACTTGGCACGTTTGATGTCAGAAAATCTTAGACCTGAAATACAGGAAAAAAGAAAATGACAAAGCACCCGTTTATGGTGTTCTGGAATATGGTCTTCGTTGTAATAAATTTTGAGCTTCTCAATTTCCTCCGGCTTCAAATAAACCTTTCTCCCGGGATACTTTGGCATTGAAAATTGGCTGATTGAATCGATATTCACAGAAATCCCCGCTGCATAGGCTCTCCTTACATATGTGGTCATGGTTTTCAGAATTCGCCAGGTGGATGAAAGCTTTAGTCCCTCGTGTTTAATCAACCAAGCTTTGAAGGTTTCTAAAAATTCCTTGTTGATCTCAGAAAATGGGATTTCGGATTTAAACGATTTGATTTTCCTTAGTCCCGAAAGCTCATTTTTATACGTTTGCTTTTCGATCATAAAGGCATTGAACCGGTCTTCAATGTCATTTTCTGCCCAGATTATAAAATCCTTCCTTGCACCGTACCGCTTCAAGTCCTTATGAAACTGCTCAATAGATAGCTCCATGTCCGAATGCCGGTAGAACATAAAAATATCATTGATTTTAGCTATCTCCTTATTCACCAAAAGGTTGTAATCATTCGCCAGTTGGTCTTTCTTTTTTCGGGGTAAAAACACACCAGCTTTGGTATCAAAAAATTCCACTGGCCATGAAATCTTCAATGAGATCGTGGTTTTTTTCGAATTGATAATTACCTGGAGATAAACAGGAGCAAAACCATCAGAATTGACTCGGTCAATTTTTATCCTACAATAAACGGAGGTTCTCATACCTCCGATGTTAGGGTGAAAAAAGGGAGAAATGCTACTTGCAAAAGTAGCCTTAATAGCCTGTTTGGGCATGTCGTGTGAAATTTGTGTGAAACAAAAATCCACGTTTGCGCGACGTATTGGCCGATTTTGCCAAAATTTGTACCAGGAGCGGGAATCGAACCCGCACGGCCTAATGGCCACAAGATTTTAAGTCTTGCGTGTCTACCTATTCCACCATCCCGGCATGTATAGAAAGTCCAAAGTTAGGTAAAATCCCGGATTTTACCTTTACCAAACACCCCCTAAATAAGAAAGCCCTGAATCAGGGCTTTTCTTGGAGCGAAAGACGAGATTCGAACTCGCGACCCCGACCTTGGCAAGGTCGTGCTCTACCAGCTGAGCTACTTTCGCTGATCATTATATAAAACACGAAAAGTCTTTTCTTACCGTATTTGTGAGTGCAAATTTACGCTATAATTTCTATTCTCCAATAATCCACAGGAAATTTTTACGCCATAAAACCTAGCCCCCTGAGCCTAAAGCCACTAGCCTATTCCAAAATTTTTTTGACCTCATTCAGTTTCAGCAAGGCCTCTACCGGAGAAATGGTATTGATATCCAGGGATTCCAGCAAATCCCTGGCCTCCTTAAACTTGGGGTCGATCTCAAAAAGACTCAATTGATAATTGTTTTTCGGCATATCCTTCATCTTTTCCTGATGCTGCTGCAACTGCTTGTCCTTTTCCAGGTACTTCATGATCTCCGCTGCCCGCAACACTACCGGATTGGGCATGCCGGCCATCTGGGCCACATGAATACCAAAACTGTGCTCACTCCCCCCTTTTTCCAGCTTTCGCATAAATATCACTTTGTTTCCTACCTCCCGCACAGAAACATTGAAATTCTTTACTTTGGGAAAATCATCGGCCAGCTGATTCAGTTCATGGTAATGCGTAGCAAACAGGGTTTTGGCCTTGCACCTGGGGTGGTTGTGCAGGTATTCCACAATCGACCAGGCAATGGAAATACCATCGTAGGTAGAAGTACCCCTTCCGATTTCATCCATCAGCACCAGGCTCCGGTCGGATAAATTGTTTAAAATACTGGCTGTCTCAGTCATCTCTACCATAAAGGTAGATTCTCCCTTGGACAGGTTATCGGAGGCACCTACCCGGGTAAAAACCTTATCCACCATGCCTATGCGCGCAAAAGAAGCGGGCACAAAACTACCCATCTGCGCCATCAGGACAATCAGGGCTGTCTGCCGCAACAATGCAGATTTCCCTGCCATATTGGGTCCCGTGATGATGATGACCTGCTGGGAAGAATTGTCCAGGTAAATGTCATTGGGCACATATTCCTCTCCAATTGGCAGCTGCTTTTCGATTACCGGATGACGGCCATCTCTGATTTCTATCGATTCAGCGTCGGTAATCTTGGGGGCACAGTAGTTGTTTTCCGCAGCTACTTCGGCAAAACTCAATAAGCAGTCGAGTGCCGCCAGCACCCGGGCATTCTGCTGGATCTGAACCACATAGTCTCCCGCATCCTGTACCAGCAGCTGGAAATACTTTTGCTCCAGTGCCACCAGCCTCTCCTCCGCATGCAGGATTTTTTCTTCATAGGTTTTCAGTTCCTCGGTAATGTATCGCTCGGCATTGACGAGGGTCTGCTTGCGGATCCACTCTGCCGGCACCTTGTCCTTGTGGGTATTGCTTACCTCCAGGTAATAACCAAAAACCTTGTTGAAGGCCACTTTCAGGGAACTGATCCCTGTCCGTTGCACCTCTCTTTGCTGAATCTGCACCAGGTAGTCCTTACCGGAATTGGCCAGTTTGCGGTATTCATCCAGATCGGCATCTACCCCATTTTTGATAATGCCCCCCTGATGAGTCAGCATGGGGGCATCTTCCATCAATTCCTTTTCAATTTTCTCCAGCAGGTAAGCACAGGTATTCAGCTGGTCAGCCAACTTCTTCAGGGAGCCATGTTTTTGTTTGCCCAGCAATTCCTTGATGGGAAGGGTACTTTTCAGGGCCTTTTTCAGGTGGTTCATTTCCCGGGGATTGATCCTGCCCACGGCCACTTTGGAGATCAGCCTTTCCAGGTCTCCTACATGCTTGAGATGGGAAAACAATTCCTCTCTCAGTTCCGCTTCCTGATAGAAAAAATCAACTGATTTTTGTCTTTCTACAATGGGTTCTTTTTCCTTTAAAGGAAGCACCAGCCATTTTTTCATCATTCTGCTACCCATAGGCGTCTGGGTCCTATCCAGAATCTGGATGAGGGGAATCCCCCCTTCCTGTTGTGAAAAAATCAATTCCAGGTTGCGGATGGTGAATTTATCCAGCCAGACATATTTCTCCTCCGCTATCCTGGATATAGAGGCAATATGCCTGACTTCCTTGTGCTCGGTTTCTTCCAGGTAATACAAAACGGCACCTGCAGCAATGGTGCCCAATACCATATTTTCTATGCCATATCCCTTCAGGTTATTGGTACCGAAATGATTGACTAGTTTCTCGTAAGTATACTCCTGTTGATACACCCAATCCTCACAATGAAAAGTCGTGAAATCATTTTTCAGCAAAGCCCCTGCGGCAGCCCGCGAGGCCTTGGAGTGGATCACTTCAGAGGGATTAAAACTTTGCAGCAGTTTTTCTATATAGGATTGGTTGCCCTGGGCACACATGAACTCCCCTGTAGAGAGATCCAGGAAGGCGATTCCAAGTTGCTCTCCCTCAAAATGAATGCTGGCCAAAAAATTATTCCTTCTCTTGTCCAGTACATTGTCATTGTAGGCAAGTCCGGGGGTAACCAGTTCCGTCACACCCCTTTTCACAATACCTTTTACCTCCCTGGGATCCTCCAGTTGGTCGCAAATGGCCACCCTGTTTCCAGCCCGCACCAATTTGGGCAAATAGGCATCCAGCGAATGATGGGGAAATCCTGCCAACTCGATATGCGAGGCCGATCCGTTGGCCCTTTTGGTGAGCACAATATCCAGGATTTTGCTGGCCTTGATGGCATCTTCTCCAAAAGTTTCATAAAAGTCCCCTACCCTGAAAAGCAATATCGCTCCGGGATGTTTTGCCTTGATGGCATTGTACTGTTTCATCAAAGGGGTTTCTTTCACTGCTGGTTTAGCCATGTGAGCATCGTGTTTTGTAAAATAAATCCTGAATTTACCGCTTCCTTAGGATAAACAAAAATAAGGTAAAAAATTAGGGCTTTCTAATTTTTCAGCCAGCACTTATCTTTACATTTTCAAACCCTGTTGAAATATGAAAAAACTTAGTTTAGATGAACTCAACCGGCTATCTGTTGAGGCATTTAAAAAAGCCGATAAAAACCCAATTGTATTGGTTTTGGACAATGTACGCAGCCTGAACAATGTTGGTGCTGCTTTCCGCACAGGAGATGCCTTCCGGGTCGAGAAAATATTCCTCTGTGGCATCACCGGTACCCCACCGCACCGGGACATTCACAAAACGGCCCTGGGCGCTACCGAATCCGTGGCCTGGGAATACCGGGAAAACACCCTTGAGCTGATCAGGGATCTCCGTCACGACGGCTATCAGGTCTGCGTGCTGGAGCAGGCATCTCACAGCATCCCCTTAAACCGCTTTCAGCCAAAGCCCGGACAGCCATATGCCCTTGTTTTTGGGAATGAGGTCTTTGGTGTACATGAGGATGTGGTGCTTGCTGCCGATCATGTGTTGGAAATCCCCCAGCTGGGTACCAAGCATTCCCTCAATATCTCTGTCACTATAGGTATTGCCTTGTGGGACCTGGTCTGCAAAACCGAGGGCTTGGAAAAGTAAATTTAGTTTATCCAAAAAATAATGGATAATCTACAAGAACTTTGCCTTAAATGGTCCGTTTAAAATCGAAGAAACCATACCTAAACACAATTAGATCGATGAAAACTTTTCTTTCTGTTATGGCTGTTTTTTGTTTTGCCTGTATACTCAGCAGCTGTAAAACCCGGCAATCCCTTCCTACAGGAGATACCAGTGCCAATTCCCTGGATTGGGAAGGTACCTATGAAGGCATCCTCCCCTGTGCAGATTGTGAGGGAATTGCCACTTCCATCAGTCTTGACCGGGAAGGGAAATACCTCAAAGTAATCCGTTATATGGGAGAAAGAGAGGAGGAATTCCGGCAGGAAGGCCGTTTTGAATGGAATCCTGAGGGCAATACCATCACCTTATCCGGCATGGACGATGCGCCAAATCAATACCTGGTTGGAGAAAACCAACTTTTTCACCTGGACATGGAGGGGAAAAGAATAACCGGAGATCTGGCAAATTCCTACGTGTTGAAAAAAGTAGTTGCCAAAACAGACCATCCTTTGCTCAACACCAATTGGATGCTGACATACATGGAGAAATTTCCGGAAGAAGACTGGACTCCTGGAGAAATCTTTGTTTTTCTGGAGGAAGAAAGCAACCGCTTGCATGGTTATGGCGGCTGCAATAATTTTTTCGGCGTATACGAACTAAAAACCGAAAACCAGCTGGAGCTTGGAAAGATTGGCAGGACCCAAAAATATTGTCGGGATGAAATGCAGGCAGAAAATTTCTTTTTCGCCTATCTTGAACAAGTGCGAAACTACCAGTTGAAGGGGGATACATTGGAGTTGCGGGATGAGGGAAATGAATTGCTGCTTACATTTTCAAAAGCCTCCGGAAAAAAATAAAATTTTCCGACTTCTTTAGGAAATCTAAATTAAATCAGCTAATTTTTTAGTCTTAAAACAAGCTGCTAATGAAATACTTATTCTTATCAGGATTGTTCCTGGTACTTGCTGCCTGCCAGTCCAAGGAAAACAAATCCGGGGCCGGAAATCAGTTTACTCTTCAAATGGACACAGTGATGGTCCACCCGGGAGAGGAAATCCTTTTTCTAAACTCTCGGCTGTACCATGCCAAGCTGACTCCTGACAAAAAATACCTCTATAACTTTAATTATCAGGAATACAGCATCGAAAAGATCGATCTGGATGAGCTGAAATTTGTCAGCAAAATTACCCTTGACAAGGAAGGGCCAAATGGGTTGGGAGCCTACTTCCGGACACTGGAACTTATAGGGGAGGACCGTTTTTTATTTTGCAGTTACGGGCAGGACAATATCATAAATGACCAGGGCAAAAAGTTGGAGCAGTTTGAATTTGCCAAAATGGGTTCGGATGAAGAAAAGCTGGATGAACGCGATAATTTCCTGATCCCGCTGAGTATTGACGAAAAAGCCAGGCGCTTTGCGGGAATAGTGACCAACTGGGAAAAGAAAACCGCCAAACTGGTGTTAATTGACCGGGAGCAGAACCAAATAACCAGCTTTGCTGCCCCGGAAATCGAAAAGGCCTCAAAATTTGAAATCATGCTCAACGATGGGGAAATGAGAATGGGACTGGGCACGACCCGGTTTGGAAAGGTAGAAAATGGCAAGTTAATTTTCGGAACCGGGGTGGGGCATGAGCTTTATGTACTGGATCCGGAGGCTGAAGAATTCCGCCTGGTAAGCTATGCCAGTGAACTCCTTCCTCCGGAAAAGAGCGGGGATTACCCTGCAGAGGTCAGCAGTCAAAACGAAATGCGGGTCATTCACGAGAAAATTCAATCTGACATTAATTTTGCCGCTCCGGTTTGGGACGAAAAAAAGCAGGTTTATTATCGATTGGCTTTCCGGATGGAGTTTGACGACTCACAGCCCATTCCTGAAGGGAGTTTTATGCGGGAAACCAGTGGAGCGAATGTCTACCTGACTGTTTTGGACAAGGATTTCAATCCGCTTAGCGAAGGGCAACTTACCGCCATGAACAATTATCCGCCTTTTCATTTTGCCAAAGACGGTAAGCTATGGCTATTTGAAAATCTGGAGGATGAAATGGGATTTGTCCGGATGGATATTTCCTGGTAAAAACTGCCAAGTTTCCGAAGACCTCAAAGGTTAAATTGACCCTGACCTTTGGTTTCAAATTCTTCATTTATCAAAGCACCATATAGGCCCTACCATTTGGGTTGTCTGATTAAATGGTTGGCAATTTCATAAATAATATGGGTTTTCCCTCCCCTTTGAATATTGCAATTGAAAAACTTTTTGACGGATCATATTTGGTTGGTTTTTTGATCTCCTTATACAATTGGACAGGATCAATGACCCTCAACTGATGAAAGACGGATGCTTCATAATTTTCAGGTAAGGGTTTGGTGGTCTGAACACCCTTCGTTTGTGAAATTTGCGGTCGATAGGAAACCTGTACTTTACCCCCATTGGAATATTTAGCTTGAATGCCTTCTATTTTTTTCCCCGGTTTAACATATTTCTCATCATAATAGACATGGGTCATCAAGGTTACACTGTAGGTGGATTTTTTGAACAACCCCCCCGCTTCGGTTTCCCGTACTGTAAACCTGGCAAAATCGGCTGGTTGATAGTTTTCTATTTCAGCTTTTTCAATTTCCCTATCATCAATGGTGAATGAAATGTTCTTGGTCTTTTTCCATCGCTCAAAAACATCATCCTGAATCTTCTTTTTATCGGGAGGCCTTTCAAAATGAATACTTGTTTTCACTTCCGGATAGGCTTGCTGCAAGGCCAGCAATTTCTCAAATGCCAAATCATCAAAAAAAGGAAATGGCGTACTTTCTGACTTTTCTTTTTCATTTAAGCCAAGGAAAGCACTTCTAAGTCTTGGCAGGTCCAGTTTATTCAAATCCACTTCAAAGGGGTTTCCATCCTTGAACGCGCTGGCAAGGATTTGCTCATAATCGCTTGCTGTATGGTTTTGTTGGATCCTTTCGAGGGAGGTTTGGCCGGACGACAAAAAAACCATCAGGAATCCTGCCACAATAACGCCGATTGATTTGACCAGCATGGTCTTAAGGAAGGAGCTGGATTGGCCCATCATGATTAACCTTCTTTTGGTGGCGGAGAAATTGAACGGACTACTGATCGATATAGCAGCTTCGTTCCCTGAAATTTTATGGATTAAAAGCCACTGGTAGGCAGCTTTGTTGCGGAATTTGGCAATTACAGCTGCATCGGCCATAAATTCATGATTCAGCTGCATCGCTTTTTTGTAAAGCAATAAAACGGGGTTAAACCAAAAGACAACTTTTAGCACTTCCACAAACAATATGTCCCAACTGTGCCGCTGCCGAATATGGGTCAATTCATGAAATAAAATCTCATTTTCTATGGTCTTATTCTGGAAGGATGCTTTATCGACAAATAGAAAATGTAAAAAGGTAAAGGGCAGGGTGTCTTTCCTTAGTAAAACATAAGTACAATCCTTTTGCCTGAGGGTCAAATTATTTCGGATCAGGCGCCTGATTTGTACCAACTGAATAATAAACCGGACTAAAAAAAAGAAAAGGCCAGACAAATAAATCCCCATCAATAGGGTATTCCAGGGGACAGCAATATCCGATTGTGAAGGTAGGGGAGCTTCCCCTTCAGCCTGTAGCCCTCTTTGCGTTGGGAATGTATCGTTTTCTGAACTTATTTCACTGCTGAATGCGGCAGGCACCTTTTCTGGAAATAAATCTTCCCCGATTTGAAAGCCTAAGGGTACCTGAAGAAAGGGCACCATCAGGGAAAAACAAAGCGCAAAAATCAGGAAAAAACGGTTGAAGCCAAACATGCTCTCTTTCACCAAAAAGAGTCGATAAAAAGCATAAAAGATAAGCAAAGCAATCGTGGCCTTTAGGATAAATGTGATCATGGCTTCTGGGATTTTATTTGTTCTTCAATAATTTTTTTCAGATCCTCCAGTTCCTTTGTGTCCAATTCCGTCTCTTTGGTAAAAAAGGAAGCAAATTGGGCCGGAGAATCATTAAAGAATCTTTTGATCATGGTGTTTACTTTTCTGGAGAAATAGTCATTCTTTTCCACCACAGGGAAATAGGCCCGGGAGTTGCCGTATAACTCATAACGGATGGCCCCTTTTTCCTGCAATCTTTTGAGCAGGGTAGCCACCGTTGTATTTGCCGGCTTGGGCTCCGGATAGGAGGCCAGTATATCCTTCATAAAAGCCCTTCCTTTTTCCCAAATCAAATTCATAAGTTGCTCTTCAGCATTTGAAAGCTTCATGTTCTATTTTTTTAGATACTGATCTACAAATATAGAATATAAATTTTATCTCTCAAAAGGAATTTGTAATTTATTATTATAGTTAAAATAAAAAACAGAAGCTGACCTTTGGGGTTTTTCCAACCCCGAAGGTCTTTCCGCAGAACGTACACGAAAAAATCGTCGAGGTCTCAAAGACCTCAACGGTTTAGGATGTCGCCCCCCGGATCTACCCAAAAAGTGGCAGGTTCCTGCAGCGGAAATACATGGATCAGTTTGGTGCTGAGCTCGGTGCGGTCAATTCCGGAAACTTCAAAAAGTACTTCAAAATAGGCTGGTACCTCCCCCAATTGCCCGGCGATTTCACTTTCGATAGATTGCCGCAGAGAGGTATCCGTGAAGTTTTTAAGGCTCTGCGTGGCTCCGGTATCCCAAAGACCACAGAAAAGGTAAACCGTATTTTGGTTTGGACCAGGAAATTTGGCCATAAAGCCGTAATCGGTATGGTAGCCATCCGGATCACCAGATGGAGAAAAAACCTGTCCTTCGGCAGCATCGCCTTTTTCCAAAATCAATGCTTCCCCTGCCTCGTCATAGGCAAACCGGGAGTAATTGAAATAATCCCTGAACAAACCCAATGTTTTGATCATGCCTACCACCACAAAATTCTGGTCCTGCAATTCTTTGGGATTGAAGCGGGAAATGGTCCGGATGGAAAAGAAATGCCCGGCTGCGTCAAATAGGCGGGTGAGGTCTTTGATCCATTGCAAGCTGCCCCGAATAAGCAAGCCATAGGAAATAGGCGCGGTAAAAACTCCTTCCCGCTTGTCTGAATTCCGGAAAGTTTCAAACTCGGAAAAACTGTTGACCTGTGGATCCCGGATGGTTCTGTCCATTCCGTTTATGCTGTCCTGTTCCAGGTAAATAAACAAGTCTCCCAGGAAAACCGATGTGGGGTAACCATTCGTAACCAGATCCGACCATACGGTATCATGAAGCAAATTTCGGTTTTTTTGTCCCAACTGAAACCAGGCAAGCAGCAAGCATAAAATTGTTGTGCCTAAAATCAAGGGTATCCGAATCCATTTCTTTTCTACCCATTGAAAAATAGCCAAGTTGCGCCTCCTTTTTTCTAAAACTATTCCGTAGCTACCTTTGGGCATGCTCATCAGGAAGGGGTCATTGCTTCCTTCATTGGCGTAATAATTCCCTAACTTCTCCCGCAGTTTATAGGCATAAACCCGAATCAAGGTGCTCTCAGATGGATCAAAATCAGGCCGCCCAAAAACCTCAGCCGCAATAACGGTCTCTTTGGGCACGTCCTCATCTAATGAACAACGCACCAGAAAGCGCAGCAAATTGGCATAGGTTGTTGATCGGCCAAAGTCCTTACTCTGTATGATCTTTTCAGTAAGTTCCAGAATTTCAGCCTTGTCCATTCCCAACTTTTCTTTTTTTTCTTAAAGATAATCAATAACTTTAACAGTTAACAAAACGGTTTTTCGCCTTGGTAATTGGGCAAATTTCCAATTATATTTGGAGATAGTCCAAAAGACAAAAACCTTGTTTATAAACCCAAATTACATGAGTCGTATTGCATTCAGAAATCTTTTGCCCATTATCGGTTTATCCATAGGCTGGATAAGCTGCGGTTGGGAGAAACCGGAAGCAATACAAGAGGCCTACCGTGATCTACCTGAAGCCATTGACTTCAATTACCATGTCAAGCCCATCCTTTCGGACAAGTGTTTTGCCTGTCACGGTCCTGATGCTGCCAATCAGGAAGCAGACCTCCGGCTGGATATAGAGGAGTATGCCTTAGCCAGCCTGAAGAGCAATTCGGGACATTATGCCATTGTACCGGGAAAACCAGGAAAAAGTAAACTCGTCGATCGCATCTTTTCGGTGGACCAGGAATTGGTCATGCCCCCACCAGAATCCAATTTAAGCCTAAGCACAGAAGAAAAAGCCATTCTCACCAAATGGATAGAACAGGGCGCGGAGTACAAACCCCACTGGTCATTTATTCCTCCGGCAAGCCCGAAAATCCCGGAGGTGGAAAACAAAGATTGGGCAAACAATGAAATTGATCATTTTGTGGCTTCCAGCCTGCAAAAATCAGGGCTACAGCCTTCTGATAAGGCAGCCAAGGAAATCCTTATCCGCAGACTTAGTTTTGACCTGACCGGCTTGCCCCCTTCTCTGGAAGAAATAGCACGTTTTGTGGCAGACAAATCCCCCAATGCTTATGAAAAACTGGTAGACAGGTTACTGGCTTCTCCAGCCTACGGGGAACGCATGGCGGCAGATTGGATGGATGTGGCCCGCTATGCAGATTCGGACGGCTACCTGGATGACAAGCACCGGGATTTTAGTCCTTACCGCGATTGGGTAATCGAAGCCTTCAACCAAAACATTCCCTATGACCAATTCGTGACCTGGCAACTAGCCGGGGACCTGATTGAAAATCCAAGTCAGGAGAGCATACTGGCCACAGCTTTCAACAGACTTCATAAAAGAAATTCAGAGGCCGGAATCGTATTTGAAGAGTACCGTGCTGAATATGTGGCAGACCGCACCAACACCGTTGGAAAAGCCATCCTCGGCCTGAGTATGGAGTGCGCCCGTTGCCACGACCATAAATATGACCCGATCAGCCAGAAGGAGTATTATGAATTTTCTGCCTTTTTTAACAGTACCAATGAGATCGGCACTGCTGTATATGGCCCAGGCCAGGTGCCGGGTCCTTCCTTGCTATTGACCAGCGAGGAACAAGACAAAATCCTGAACTATATTGACAATGAACTTCAAACCAGGCAGTCCCGGCTTCATGAATTGGAAAACAAAAGCAATAAAGATCTCGAAACCTGGCTGGCAGGTCCGGAGAGCAATATCGCCTCCATTCAGCAGGGGCTAAAGAAAGGGCTGCGGGTGGCTTATGATTTTGACAATTTGCGGTCTGAGGCCAATCAAAAAGTTTTCAAAAGTCCCGGACTGGTTCCCCAAACAGCTCCTGCCATAATCAGGGAGCCAGACATCCGGGAAGCTGCCAATGGCGTTTTCATCAACGATTTTACCACGCTCTCCCTTCCGGATAAAGTGGGCTGGTTTGACCAGACAGACCCCTTTACGGTATCCCTCTCCGTATACCCGGACACCTTATATAAGGAAGCGGTTTTGTTTACCCATTGTGAAGATATCCGGCTGGGTTTAAAAGGTTACTCCTTATTTCTGGAAGACAACAAGCTGAATTTTATCATGGCCTTCAGCTGGCCCAGCAATGCCCTGCAGGTAAAAAGCAAGGAGCCAATTCCTGTAAAAAAATGGTCTGATATCAGCATTACTTATGATGGCATGGGCAAAGCGGCCGGCATTGGCCTGTATGTAGACGGAAAAAAAGTACCGGTAACCGTAGAAGCAGATCATATCTACAAATCCATTTTATTTGAACCGGATATTCACACCTATGGCTTCCGGGGATTTGTCCTCGGGGTGAGGGACAAGATGAAAACCTTTCTAAATGGAGGTCTCGACGAGCTGAAAATCTATGACAGGGCTTTGACCGGGCTGGAAATCTTACATGCAGCGGACCCCAAAAAGGCCCAGGATCTGATCGATAAGCCGTGGGAAGGAAAAAACAATGAAATCCTGCAGCAACATGTCTTCCAAACACAAAATGCTGAAGCCAGGAAGCTGAAGTCGGAGCTGCTCCAATTGAGAAAACGAAGAGCTGAAAATACTACAGATATCCCGGAAATCATGGTCATGGGGGACCTGCCTGAACCCAGACCTACATATATCCTTGACCGGGGCCTCTACAGTGCGCCTACCGAAGAGGTTTTTCCGGACATTCCCGAAACAGTCCTACCCTATGAGGAAAATTTACCCCAAAACCGACTGGGATTGGCCAAATGGCTATTTGCTCCTGAAAATCCGCTTCCTTCACGGGTTTTTGTCAACCGCATTTGGCAAATGCATTTCGGAAATGGCCTGGTAAAAACCCCGGATGATTTTGGCAACCAAGGCAGCATGCCCACACACCCTGAGCTGCTGGATTGGCTGGCCATCAATTTTCGGGAATCAGGATGGGACATCAAAAAGATGCATAAACTGATTGTAATGTCTGCCACTTACCAGCAATCTTCCAAAACCCGTCCCGAATTGCAGGAGAAAGATCCGGAAAACGAATTATTGGCCCGGGGGCCCAGCTTTCGCATGACCGCCGAAATGATCCGGGACAATGCCCTGGCCATCAGTGGACTTTTGGTCTCCAAAATCGGAGGGGAAAGTACCTACCCCTACCAACCGGAAGGGCTCTGGGATGAAATCAGCACCAAATCCTGGCGCTACCGCTATCAGCAGGAACCTGGTGAAGGGCTTTATCGCAGAAGTTTATATACCATCTGGAAAAGAACCTCCGGCCCACCATCCATGATGATCTTCGATGTGGGAGACCGGGCGGAATGCAAGGTGCGCAGAACGGAAACCAGTACACCCTTACAGGCATTGGTGCTGCTGAACGATCCTCAATTCGTGGAAGCTGCCAGGGTAACGGCAGAGAGGCTCATCAGCAGCTACCCTCCAGACAACCAACTGGTAAATGCCTTTCAACTGAGTACAGGAAGACAACCGGATAAAGAAGAACTGCAAATCATCAGGGAGTTTCACCGGGAAGAAACTGAAAGGTTTGCCAAAAATAAAGCAGAAACCCTGGCCTATCTCAGTACCGGGAGCCATGCTACTGACCCATCTCTGGATCCCGTTCAGGTAGCCGCACTGGCCACTGTGATCAACGGAATCATGAACACCACCGATGGATACACCATAAGATAACGCAAGTCATGAATGAAAATGAACATAAAATATTCGGAGAAAGCCGTCGGGGCTTTTTGAAAAAAGCTTCCCTCGGATTTGGGTCTATCGCCCTGTCCGGTATTTTGGGGCAAACGGGAGCCTGGGGCGGAAGCCTGGGCGATCCGGGACTGGGTGGCATATTGAATGGTACCCATTTTCCGGCCAAAGCAAAACGGGTGATCTACCTTTTCCAATCCGGCGGGCCCTCGCAGATAGAAACCTTTGATTACAAGCCCTCCCTGGCCAAATGGCACGGGAAAGAAATCCCCCCGTCTGTACAGGGAACCCAGCGCAATTCGGGCATGGTGGCCGATCAGTCCACTTTTCCCCTGGTAAAGTCCATCTATGATTTCAAGCAATATGGACAGTCCGGTGCCTGGGTAAGCGACTTGTTTCCCTACACGGCACAGGTAGTGGACGAGCTCTGCATCGTCAAATCCATGATCACCGATGCCATCAACCACGAACCTGCCGTCATGTTCATGCAGACAGGCTCCCAACTTAGCGGCAGGCCTTCTATCGGTTCCTGGCTGAGTTACGGACTGGGTAGTGACAACGAAAACCTGCCCAATTTTGTGGTCTTGCTTTCCAAAAGCTCAGGGTCCCAACCCCTGAATTCCAATGCCTGGAGCAATGGCTTTCTTCCCTCCCACCATCAGGGCATTCAATTCAGGTCCGGTAAAGACCCCGTTCTGTACCTGAACAATCCGCATGGAGTCCAGGATCATGACCGAAGAAGGGCTTTGGATCATATCAAAAAATTGAACGAAAGGCAATATGATCTCTGGGAAGACCCGGAAATCCAATCCAAAATCAGCCAGTACGAAATGGCCTATAAAATGCAGAACTCCGTTCCGGATGCAGTGGATACCTCCAATGAACCGGATTACATCTACGAATTGTACGGAGAAGATGCCCGAATCCCGGGCACCTATGCTTCCAATTGCCTTCAGGCCAGGAGGCTGGCCGAACGGGACGTAAAGTTTATCCAGTTGTACCACATGGGCTGGGACCAGCACGGCAGTTTACCGGCAGGCATCAAAAGGCAGGCACTCAGCACCGATCAGGCGACGGCCGGACTCATCCAGGACCTCAAACAAAGGGGCTTGCTGGAGGATACCCTGGTGGTCTGGGGTGGAGAGTTTGGACGCACCAGCTTCTCCCAGGGAAGGCTTACTGCCGACAACTATGGACGTGACCACCATCCGGGATGTTTTACCATGTGGATGGCCGGAGCCGGGGTGAAAAAAGGGATGGTCTATGGGGAAACAGATGAATTCAGCTATAACGTAGCCCGAAACCCCGTACATGTACATGATTTCCAGGCCACCCTGCTGCACCTGTTGGGCGTAGACCATGAGAAACTCACCTTTAAGCACCAGGGCAGACGTTTCCGGCTGACCGATGTACATGGGCAGGTGGTAAAAGACCTTTTGGCCTGAGATAATCCCCAAACGGGCAATTGACATGAACCAAAGAAGAAAATTCCTGAAAAATACGGTTTTGACCGGAGGGGCACTCTCCGTCTCCGGCTTATCTGCTTTTTATATCAAACCGACTGCCCCAAAGCTGGAGGAAGAAATCCTGGGTCATGGGGATTTCAGGTACCGGGTAGAGAAAGGATGGGGCGACCTGAATCCCCAAAAGCACCCTGTCAAAAACTGCCATGAAATGGTGATGGACAAAAAGGGAAGGCTCCTGATGCTGACCGACCATCCCCAAAACAATGTGATTATTTATGATACATCAGGCAAGTTGCTGGGCTCCTGGACCCTTTCCTTTCCGGGTGCCCATGGGTTGAGCATCCATGATGTGGGCGACGAAGAATTCTTGTACATCACCGATCCGGGTTTGGGCAGGGTGGTCAAGTGCAGCCTGGATGGAAAAATCCTGTTGGAATTGGAACATCCTGCCAAACTGGGGGCCTACGATGAAACATCAGCCTACAGGCCGACCGAGACCGCCATAGGGCCCAATGGGGATATATATGTAGCAGACGGGTATGGCTCACAGTTTATTTTACAATACGATGCCAAAGGTCAGTTCATAAGAAAATTTGGCGGGGACAGTTTTCTGCAACCCAACAAATTCAAACAGGCCCATGGGGTAGCCATTGACTACAGGGATCCCGCCAACCCTACCCTGCTTTGTACGGCCCGGATCAAGAATTCCTTCAAGCGGTTTACCCTCGATGGGGTGTATTTAGAGGAATACTACATGCCGGGCGCCTTTGTCAGCCGGCCGGTATTGGATGGTGAAAACATCTATTCAGGCGTCTGCTTTGGCATGACGGAGGGCAATTACAACATGCAACTGAACAGGGGCTTCGTCACCATTCTGGACAATGAAAACCGGGTGGTCTCCAATCCAGGAGGTACGGAGCCCCAGTATGAAAATGGAAAATTGAAACTTATGCTACAGGATCAACCGGTATTCAAGCACTGTCACGATGTCTGCCTGGATAGGGACAAAAACCTGTATGTCTGCCAGTGGAATGCCGATGGGCTGTATCCATATAAATTGCACCGGGTTTAATTTTTTAGCCTTTGGCAAGAACAACATTTTTCTCAGGTATTTTACATAGGGCGTCAACGTTGATTACAAACGTGAGTTCGACCTATTTTTATAATTAAACCGTCATTCCGAGAATTAACTTTTTAAATAACGCAGAAATCGGGATGATGATGCGGGTTTTTATCATATTGATTTTCAGCGTTTTAACTAACACGTAATCGGTAGGCTCTCAGAGTGGATATGTGCGGAGGAAGCCGTGGTAATCTTTAGTAAATCGGGACTGCCACACCATAGCCTGCAAAAAAGAGTTCCCCGTGACGATATAGGTGGGTTTTAAGTACGTTTCCAATTCGAACTCGCGTTACAAGTAAGATCCACCGTTGGTTGAATGCCTAGTCTTGGGTTCCTGAGCAGAGTCGGGCTTCGGTAGTGGCAGCCTAAAAAAGCGGGGGCTGATCATCTGATGGATTGATGGTAGGTTTTAATCGAACATCCCAATGGCGCTGGATTGTATACGAGGTGCCTCAGCCTGCCGAAAGCATGATGTGTTGACCCGTTGGTTTTTAACTTACCACGGCGAGCACAATCCGCTAGGCCATAGCTGTTTAGGATTCCACCATTGCGCTCCAATGGCCCAATCTCCAAACAGACTGGTTCATGTAATCACAGCCTATCCACCATAAAGTCCGAACTGGCATTACAAACCCATTGAATAATGTTATCTATTTGGGTTCGCAATACTACGATTCACCCATTAAAGCGTAATTTTTCCCATGTCGTCAAATCCGGAATTAAAAATACTTATTGATTAAAATTATATTTATTTCTAGAATTCACCTAGCAATCTTAACTTTAAACAAATATACCTGAATGTATTGTATAAATTCATTTTGAATAATATTATAAAAAACTTTGCTGATCGGGTAGGATTAATAGGTAATTTTGTTACCTCCTTATTATTCTCTGACAGAATGGCAATAATTTTTTTCTGTAATGCATTATGGTGCAAACCTCTATGCTTTTTATTAACAGAAAGTAAAATGTCAATAAGTTGTCTTGAATTATATGGAGATTTAATAATTTTATTTAATGCCAATTGTTCGGTCCGACTCTTGCTAAGCCAAATTCCCATCCGATCTTCCCAATACAGGAAATCCATAAAATCGTAACCTAACTTTTTAAACTCCGAGGTATTCTTTATCCATTCCTTATAAATTAACGTAGGGAATTTTAATTTCCCATTCCCCGTAATAAAAGCCAAATCCTCAGCAGTAACATTTTTTGCATATCCAAATACGCTTCTTGCAATTTCAAAGACATTCCCATTGATGTACACTTGGCCCTTAAAAACATCTTCTAATACTTCATTTGGAGGAAAATCCAGGCTTTTTTTCACATCTGATATATCCTCCATTTTTGGAATTTTAGAAGCATCTAAAATGACGATTTTTTTACCGTAAGCACGAGTTAATTTACCGGATAGGACAATATCATGATGGTTATCTGGCATGTTTAACCTCTTTAAGACGTAATAGGTGCATTTTTCTTCAGGAATCTCTAAACTTGCCAAAAATAATATTCTACTGTCATAGCCTCCGGTAACTGCCAAGGCAATTTTTTGGTGTCTATTAAAGATTGCTTTTAAATAGCCTTTAATCATGGTCGCTGCTATCCTCCCTGCATCATTCAAGGACCTTTCAGGCAAATTTTTATTGGGATAAAATCTTGTAACCTTTCCTCTTTTTAGATCAATAAAATGGTTACAATTTAAATGTTTAACATTCTTAACATGTGTTGAATCACCAATAAGAAGCTTTCGTTTCTTAAATACCTCTGAATTATAAAATTCAATCGCATGTTTATTGTCATGAGGAATCAATTCAATTCCCTGGGCAAGCAAGGAAACTTGTGAGGCAACATTATCAAACGATAAATCATAATAGATTTCTCTTTGACCAGTCGCATCATGAAAAATAATTAATGAATCTTCCGAAGAAAAAATAATGATAAACTCTCCGGTATATTTTGAAACTCTATCAAACAATGTTGACGCCGAACCTTTTGATAATTCGTCGATGATTTCTTGGTCAGTTAATTCAGGGAATTCCCAATCATATAGAGACCCAATTAAAAATAAATTTGGATTCCCCGTGGAGTTTTTAACTACGTTGATGTTTGGATGGCAAAAAAGGGTAAATTCCCCATTTCCAATAGATTCCTTTTTCCAATTTAATTGGTTCCATTTTTCTTTAAAATTAGGAGATCTGGTCAGTAAAAATTGATTTAGAAACATAATTAAGTCATTTTATGATTAAACCCAGATAATACAAAGAATTATCCGTAACTCGGTGGAGCCGCTTTAAAATCAACAGGTTCTTTGCTATTATCTACTTCATCACAAACTAGCTATGCCTTAGTGTCCAAATAGCTTAATTTTCTTGGGATTACATCCCTTCCTGATAAAAAAAGGACAGGCAATACTATTCCAAAATAAAGATATTGAAAAAAAATTATAATATTATTGTAATATTAATAAAAAAATTAGCTTATCATTTTTGAAATATGGGTTTATAGGACAGATACAAAACAGATGTAAATTTCAGGTCAGGAAAAAGAGTTGCTCCAATAATTACTTTTTTAAACTATTAATAAAATCCTCTTGGTATCCGGATATAACATTTTCAATTACTCCTTTTTCATTTATCAGGTAGAAAGTCGGGTATCCGCTTACTCCATAAGATTTGCCGATCGATTTGGCTTCGGGGATAACAGGAAAAGGAACAGTGAATTTTTTCAGGTATTTTGCCATATCTTCCTTACTGTCCACAGGATTAATATACAAAGCGGTAATCCCCTCAGCGAATTCAAATTCTTCTTCATTGAAATTGTCGAGGGCAACTTTACACCAACCACAATTGATCATAGAAAAATTAATCAGCACTTTTTGCCCCCTGAGATCTGATAGGTTGATGTTTCGCCCTTCCATATCCATTAGCTCAAATTCAGGAGCAGGCAGACCTGCTTCTAAACGATGCAGCTTTTCCTTTTCGCTGGCCATTTTAGACACATAATGGCTGGGATAGGAATAAGTGAGTTCCAAAGGATCGTTATGGAAATCATAATCAGAAAAGGTATAAATTATAAACTGTTTTTCTTTACCATTGTGATAAAGCCTCCTTTCGTAACGCTCCACCAAAGCTGAATGAGGATTTATAAAAAGATGGTTTTCGGTATAAATATTGATGTCTTTTATTACAGTATCCGTTTCCACTTTAAAAAAATCCAAAAGCTGTTTGTCTAAAATGGCTGTGTCATTTCTATACCTCCATTCCCCTGCTTTCAAAAGCATCATAGGAGAATAATTTGTTACCATCAGCTCATTCATTCGAATAGACTCCTTTTCGATGTCTTTTGTTGTATACACAATAACCACACTATCCCCGTGAAGGATTTGCTTGTATTCATCTCCAACATAGATGAGGTCATATTTATCCCGTTGGCTTATAAAATCATAATCAAAATAGGTATTTTTATTTCTTTTAAATTGGGAGGTACCTGCAATGGTGTCATTTTCTCCTATCATGTCTGGCCAAAGGGAAAAATAGTTGTAGGAGATATATGCATTATCTTCCATTTTTTGCTTTGCCAGCTCAAGAACCTCCTCTGGATTGGATTGACAGCTTATTAATAACCAAATAAAGCCGGTAATCAGGAATAATCTTGCCATGGTTGTTGCGATATTTAGTTAAAGATAATGTTATGTTATGTAAAATAAAAAATTAATTTAACGTCCCCTAACAATGACCCCCCATGTAACTTCGGTTTTTTCCAAATCTCCTAACCATGTAATCCTAATAACAACCGTCTCACCGAGTATAAGGGTTCGAACCAGGTCTAAATCAAGACGGATTAATTTTGGGTAACAAGCCGAACCTACTAAAGATTTATCATTTATATTTAAAATCTTAGAAACTTGAAATAGGGGAATAGGTCCAAATGCCTGGACCGGGTTATATTATCCTGATTTTAACTCTGGTAGTTTTACCCAAATCTTTTTATCTTTAAACACAGTTCTTTATTGGTATAGCAACTATGGAAAAGCCCCAAGATAAGGTCAAAGAACCCCTTGCCGGTTATGGACACTATTCCTATGCGGATTACCTTTCCTGGCAGTTAGACGAGATGGTGGAGCTGATCCGGGGAAAGGTGTTCCGACAGGCAGCAGCACCACGGCTGATTCACCAACGAATCTCCGGGAAAATTTTTAACCCCATTTGTAATTTCCTACAGGGAAAAAGCTGCGAAGTATTTTCTGCTCCTTTTGATGTTCGCTTGCCTTTTTCCTCCACAGACCCTGACAAAATCGATACGGTGCTGCAGCCTGACCTTTGTGTGGTCTGCGATCCGGAGAAGCTGGACGAGCTGGGCTGCGTGGGTGCCCCGGACCTGATCATAGAGATCCTCTCTCCTGGAAATAACAAGAAAGAGCTCCAACTAAAATACGAAGTGTACGAAGCCTCTGGTGTGAAGGAATACTGGCTGGTGCATCCCGATGAGCGTACCCTGCTGATCTATACCCTGGAATCAGGAGAATACCGCCCCTCCCGGCTATTTACTTTCGGCGACCGGGTAAGGTCCCAGGTACTTCCGGGGTTTGTTTTGGATCTGGATAAGGTGTTTGAGGAGCTGCAAGTTCAGGTTTGAAAATTTTATTCAGTTTAGTAAACGGGCATACTACTAAACCACTCTGATCCCGAGGAAAGGCAACCTAATCGTATATTTGTCATCAATTATTGACAATTATTGATTACTTTTGTCGTCTATAGATGACAAAAATATGGACAGTTTGTATATTTTTCATGACAATCTAATCAAGCAGATAGATGATACCTTCTTTCGTTTTCTGATACACACCATTAATTGGGAGCAACGGATGCTTGCCATTAAAGGCCCCCGTGGCACCGGGAAAACTACCCTGATGTTGCAATATATCCGTTACTATCTGAAACAACCTCGCGAAAAGGTTTTGTACGTGACTGCGGACCATTATTGGTTTTACACACACAACCTGGTAGAAACAGCGGATGAATTCTATAAAAATGGAGGCAGGTTCTTATTTATTGATGAGGTACATAAATATCCAAATTGGTCCAGGGAATTAAAGAATATTTACGATGGGTACCCGGATTTAAGGGTTGTTTTTTCCTCTTCTTCTGCACTGGATATTTACAGGGGCGAGGCTGATTTAAGTCGACGGGTGATCTCCTATGATTTGCCGGGATTATCATTTCGGGAATTTTTAAATTTGGAGGCAAACCTGGAAATTTCTGCAATCCCCTGGAATGATCTGATAAGCAGACCGAATGAACTTGCCAGGGATATTGTCAATGATATACAGCCATTGCCTTTTTTTAAGCAATACCTACGGCATGGCTATTTCCCCTACTTTAAAGAGAGTATCCCAGAAGAACTCCCCGTACGATTAAACCAGACCATAAATACCGTGGTGGAAACAGATTTGGCATTTATACAGGGATATAGCCAAGGGACAGCATTCAAGGTTAAGAAGCTTTTAGGGGTGCTGGCCGAGTCAGTTCCGTTCAAACCCAATATCTCGGCATTGGCCAGGAAGTTAGATGTAAGCAGAGAAACCGTTTACGCATGGTTTGTCCACCTGGAAAAAGCCCGGATGCTAAATCTGCTCTTATCCAAAGGGAAAGGAGTCTCCACCTTACAAAAGCCAGAAAAGGTTTATCTGGAAAATACCAATTTGGCTTTTGCCATGAAAACCTATCCTGACCTTGGAGCGATTAGAGAAACATTTTTGCTTAGCCAGTTAATCAATGCAAAACTATCCGTCACCTTGCCCAGCTCAGGTGATTTTTATGTCTCTGATATGCATATTGAAGTAGGGGGTAAAAATAAAAAAGCCAGCCAGGTAAAAACAGAAGCGGCATTCCTGGTTGCTGCGGATGATATAGAAATTGGCTTTGGCACGAAGGTTCCTTTATGGCTTTTTGGTTTTCTATATTAAAACACATATCACGACTACTGCTACGGGAATTGGAGGCTTATTTTCATTCTCATTTCGCCTATTCAAATCCAGTTTAATGTTTGCTTTTGGTGATCCGCATTCCCCGTATGCATGGTTTACCTCCCCGCTTACCCGGTTCAATGGTTATAATTTGTTTGTAGTCTACCATTGTGCAAATCTTTTATGTAAATAAACAGCATTTAAAACTTTCAATCTGTATCAGACAGACCTGTCAATTCAGCTATTTGTGTTTTCGATTTGTATATTCAAATTTACTTAAAATCTTAAACTCAGAATAGGCAATAGCCCTTATGCTATCCAAAGGAATCATTAGGAATTCTATTGCATCATCTGGGTTTTATGGTATAATTGCGATTAAAACGCCTAATAATCCAACCAAAATGAACAAATCCCGCTTAATTTTAGCTTTTCTCAGCATTTTAATCTTTACTAATTCCTGCTCAGAGGGTAAAAAAAGCAATCAAACCTCAGAAGATGGACCAACCAATTTCTTGCAGGATAAAACGTTTTTAGAAAAATATGATCCGCAGCTTATAGAGCTGAGTACAGGAGACAAACAGGCCAGGGTACTGGTATCTCCCAAATACCAGGGTAAGGTTTTCACCTCCACCGCAGCAGGTGACCAGGGTGAAAGCTTTGGCTGGATAAACTATGAAGCATTTGAAGGCCCTTTAGACCAACATATGAATGCCTATGGAGGAGAAAGTCGCCTTTGGCTGGGACCGGAAGGAAACAGGTTCTCATTGTTCTTTAATCCGGGAGAAAAGATGGAATTTGATCACTGGCACACCCCGGCAGCCATCGACCACGAACCCTGGGAAAAAATTGAGGCTGGCCCGAAAGAAGTCTCCATGGCCAAATCCACATCGATTACCAACTACCAGGGCACCGAGTTTGCATTGAAAATACAACGGACCATTACACTTCTGGAAGAGGAAGGAATTTTAGACAATACCGGATTGACCGCCGATGTCTCCTCCATCAAGATGGTAGGATACGAAACCATCAATTCCATTCAAAATACCGGAGATTTTAAATGGACCCAAGAAACCGGAGCTCCCTGCATCTGGGTGTTGGACATGTTCAAACCCAGCCCGGAAACTACCATTGTGCTACCTCTCCAACCAAACGAAACAAAAGCAGGCCTCACCACCAACTATTTCGGAATAATTCCGAAGGAAAGAATAGCAATCACGAACAACTACCTGTTCTTAAAGGCCGATGGTCAAAGCAGAGGGAAGGTGGGTGTCTCTCCCGAAAGAGCCCTTCCTATGGCCGCCAGCTATGATCCCCTCCAGAAGGTATTGACGGTCACCACCTTCGATATCGCTTCGGAATTGCCCTACCTGAATCAGGAGTGGAACACCACAGCCGATCCTTTCAAAGGGGATGCTGTCAACGCCTATAATGATGGTCCATTGGCGGATGGTAGCCAGATGGGGCCGTTTTACGAATTAGAGAGTGTTTCTCCCGGAGCCTTTCTTTCTCCGGGAGAAAGCATGGCGCATTTCCACCACGTATACCACTTTACCGGAAACGAAAGCGCACTGGATGAAATCGCCCGCCAATTACTGGGGATTTCCATCGCTGAAATAAATGAGGTGTTTAATCCGAAATAGACAATTCATTTCAAGTTGATCCGCTGCGGGGGCAAAGTTGGGTTTCTCAGGTTCCTATACAGGTTTAATCAATCATTTCTGCGTTCAAGACTATATATTCGGGATCCAGATAGCGTAATATATGCCCTGAAAAATAACCAGTACAATGGTATCGTGAACCAATGTTTTCCTCTGATATCTGATAGGAAAAATTCATTAAAATCTATCTCAGGAAGTTCCGCAGATCAGAAAACCAGCACCTCAAAACTTTCCATGCCAGTGATCCGAAGGGATTGTTGATTCAAAAAATTCATTTCAAAATTCTCCCTCAGACAATTGCTTGAATACATCCAATACGTGTCTACAGGTATTTCCATTTCAGGAGGCTCCTCTTCCCTATTGACACAGGAATGAAATGTGAGAATAATCCCCATTAACAGCATCCACTTGCTAAAAATAACAGTGATTACCTCCATTCTGATCATTTTAATTAAAATCCAACTTCGTATAAAATATATTTAAATATATAGTTTAAAATTTCGTTTTCCTAATTCTCTCGTCTTCTTATTTTAAGACGAAAAAAGCCTGCAAAACGCTACACGAATAAGAATGCCAGGGACCAGTCAATATAAAGTATTTATTTAATTTTTTTTTGAGTGGAATGCTGTAGGAAAGATTTCAAATCAACTGGTAAACTGTATATTCTTACATTTTAACGAGAACCTAATAGATCTTCAGGATCTTTTGCAGGGTATTGATGGAAAATAGCGCTTAAGGTTCTACATTTGTTTTCAAATAAGTTCTTTTTTATTTCTTTTCAACCGGAACAGGTTTTACTTAAGGTGAATTAATAGGGAATCGTGTGCAAATCACGAACTGTCGCGCAACTGTAAGTAACGCCAAAGGTTTTTACCCGAGAATATCCACTGTCCCGCATTCAGCGGGCTGGGAAGGATGGTAAAAATGTTACAAGTCAGGAGACCTGCCTGTTCCGCCCTGTTTACCGTCAGACAGGATTGACAATGCTTTCGCGATTTGAAGCAGGGTGTCATGTTAGGTGCAATATTAAGAAAGACAACTATTTCTGATCAGGATTGGTGTGTCCATACTTTTGCATTTAAATTTCTCCACCTACTTCGATTTTTCAAGGCATTGTGAAATAAAGCAAAGGGCTTTTAACTCCATTTCAACAATTTAAAAGTTAAAAGAACATGCAAACGCACAACCTTGGCTACCCGCGAATTGGTGCCAAAAGAGAACTCAAAAAAGCCTGCGAAAAGTATTGGTCAGGCCAAATCACACAGGAAGAACTGGTCCGGACCGGCTGGAACATTCGCATCGAAAACTGGAGAATACAACAAGAAGCAGGGTTAGATCTGATTCCGTCCAATGATTTCTCCTTTTATGATCAGGTACTCGACATGTCCCTGGCAGTAGGTGCTATTCCCGAAAGGTACCATCAGGTCATTTTAAACAAATCCAACACCGACCTGGACCTGTATTTTGCCATGGCCAGGGGATATCAAAAAGAAGGATTGGACCTTACAGCCATGGAGATGACCAAGTGGTTTGACAGCAATTACCACTATATTGTCCCTGAGTTCACCAAAAACCAACAATTCCGCCTATTTTCACCCAAGATCACCAATGAGTTTTTGGTGGCACAAAAAGATGATATCACGACAAAACCTGTGATATTAGGTCCCGTTTCCTATCTCTTATTGGGTAAGGAGAAAGAATCCGGATTTGACCGGCTTGACCTGATTTCACAGCTATTGCCCGTATATCTGGAAATTCTGACCGAACTGGATGCCGCAGGGGCAGAATGGATCCAATTTGACGAGCCATTTCTTTCCATGGATTTAAGTCCAAAGGCCAGGGAAGTATATTCATGGGTGTATGCCAAAATCAGAAAGGAGTTTCCTCTCCTTAAAATATTGATTGCGACTTATTTCGGTGGGTTGCGAGAGAATCTCCCCCTGGCCTTGTCTTTGCCCGTTTGTGCCCTTCACCTCGATCTGGTACGCTGCCCGGAGCAGTTAGACGAGGCTTTAGATCATTTGCCAGCAGGCCTGACCCTTTCCCTGGGTCTTGTAGACGGCAGAAATATCTGGAAAAATGATTTTCAGAAGTCGCTGAAAATCATTCAACACGCAAATTATAAAATAGGAGACAACCGCATCATGATCGCTCCTTCCTGCTCCCTTTTGCATGTGCCACATGACCTGGAGGAAGAAAAAAATGAGCAACAACTTATCCCGGAAATTAAATCCTGGTTGGCTTTTGCAAAGCAAAAAATAGACGAAGTTGCCATTTTGAAGCAAATTTCTGAAAATCCAGATACGAACCAGCAAGCCCTGCTTGAAAACCAAAGAGTAATTCGCAGCAGGAAAACTTCCAGTCTGGTTGAAAATCAGCAGGTAGAGGCCAATGCCCTTAAAAATGCCAAGGCTTCCGGGCGCATTCCGTATGCATCCAGGAAAACGTTACAACAGGCCTCTTTAAATCTACCCCTATTGCCCACCACCACAATAGGATCGTTCCCTCAGACCCGGGAGGTCCGGAATTGGCGGTCCAAACTAAAAAAAGGAGAAATTGGGGAGAGAGAATACCAGGAGTTGGTAAAACAGGCAATTGACTCTGCCATAAAAAAGCAGGAAGAAATTGGATTGGACCTGCTGGTGCATGGGGAATTTGAGAGAAATGATATGGTAGAATATTTTGGTGAACAACTGAACGGGTTTGCCTTTACGCAAAACGGATGGGTACAAAGTTATGGCAGCCGCTGTGTAAAGCCACCCATTATTTACGGTGATGTAGACCGGCCGGCTCCTATGACCGTGTTCTGGTCTGGTTATGCGCAGTCACTGACCAGAAAATGGGTAAAAGGGATGCTTACCGGGCCGGTCACCATCCTGCAATGGTCATTCGTACGGGATGATCAGCCCCGGGAAGAGACCTGCCGGCAGATTGCCGAGGCCATCAGAGAGGAAGTGATGGACCTGGAAAAAGCCGGCATCAAAGCAATCCAAATTGATGAACCTGCCATCCGGGAAGGATTGCCCCTTAAAAAAGCAGACTGGAAAACCTATTTGGACTGGGCTGTACAGGCTTTCCGGATCGCTTCTTCCGGAGTAAGAGATGATACACAGATCCATACCCACATGTGTTACTCCGAATTTAACGACATCATGGAAAGTATCGCAGCCATGGATGCAGATGTGATTACCATTGAATGTTCCCGTTCCCAGATGGAACTATTGGATGCCTTCGCAGATTTCAACTACCCCAATGAAATCGGGCCTGGCGTCTATGATATACACTCTCCCAGGGTCCCTTCAAAAAAAGAAATGATATACCTGATCGAAAAGGCCCAAAAAGTAATTCCCACTTCAGGGCTTTGGGTCAATCCCGACTGCGGTTTGAAAACCAGAAATTGGCCGGAAACCGAAGCTGCACTCAGGCTTATGGTGGAAGCAGCCGGAGAAATGCGGCTAAAAGCTGGCAAAGAGACTAGCGCTGGATAGAAGGACGATACTCCATTGTGTTGGAACTGCAGCACAATTTGTACTACGGGCAAGCTTGACATCACAATACAGGCTTGCCCTTTTCATGACCGTAAACAATAAGGATAGGTGACTGATTATCAATAGTTATTGTCAAACTATCTGGAAGCCGGCGAATTAAATTATTGCTTGGGAAAATATAGGAAACTGTACCGGGAAATTTTATTATAATATAAAGAGGTATTTTTATCTTTTTATATTAATAGGTACATTTGCATCTCCGGAACGGATACTAATCCATTCTGGTAAACGAAAAATATATGTTAAAGCCCTAAAGCAATCATTAAATGATCAGCAAAAAACAACAACAAGTAATTACCGCGACAGCTCCCGTACTGAAAGAACATGGTCTGGTACTAACCACCCACTTTTACAAAAGGATGTTTCAGCACCATCCCGAGTTGAAAAACATGTTCAATATGGGAAACCAAAAGAACGGAAAACAGCAGCAGGCCCTGGCCTTGGCCTTGTTGGCTTATGCCGAACATATTTCCAGACCAGAGGCACTCCTTCCGGATTTACACCGTATCGGCCACAAGCACGTTAGCCTGGATATCCGTCCGGAACATTATCCCATTGTGGGCAATCACCTACTGGCCGCGATTAAGGAAGTTTTGGGAGATAGTGCTACTGCCGATATTATCGACGCCTGGGAAGCAGCCTATTACCAGTTAGCGGAGCTAATGATAGGTTTAGAAGCTGACATGTACCAGAAACTGACCAACGAACCAGGGGGCTGGACCGGTTGGCGGCCTTTTCAAGTGACCAAAAAAGTGGAGGAGTCATCAGAAATCACCTCCTTTTACCTCTACCCATCGGATAAAGGAAAAGTTCTGCCCCACCTTCCGGGTCAATTCATAAGTTTAAAGGTCTTTCTGCCCGACCCGGGTCTTAACCAGTCCAGGCAATACAGCATTTCAAGTATCCCAGACGAAAATTATTACAGAATTTCGGTGAAAAGGGAACAGGGGCCCCAACCCAACACGAATGGAATGATCAGCAACAGGCTGCACGATTTTGTAGATGTAGGGGATATCGTTGAACTTACCGCCCCATCCGGCAATTTTACTTTGAACGAGGAAAGCAAAACCCCGCTGGTCCTGATCAGTGGAGGGGTTGGCGTAACACCATTGATCAGCATGTTGCAAACTGCCATTGAAAAAGACCATGAACAAGCCATTACCTGGATTCATGGGTGCAGGAGTCAGGAAGTTCATGCCTTTAAAAATAAAATCCTCGAAATAAATGCAGAAAAGCCTAACATGGAGCAATATATCTTTTTTGATCAGGTAACAGCAAAGGATCGAAAAAATGGCATTTTGCAAGGCCCGGTAGCATTGGACAGCCTCCCCGGTTATAAAATACCCTCAAACGCACGATGCTACATTTGTGGTCCTGCAGGATTCATTGAGAAGCAATACCAGGATTTGAAGGCTATCGGTATCCATGAAAACGCCATCTTTTTTGAAGAATTTGGTCCACAACAACTTTCATTGAACTAAAGAAAAATCACAAAAAATAATAAAGGACTATTTTGTCCTTTATTATTTTTGTTCTACCTTTGCTTCACAATAAGACAAAAACGGGTAAACCTGAAACAGTATTAAAGGAGTACCAGGTCTGATTATCGTTTATAATTCTTAACCTATAATCAATATGGAAACTACAAAACAAGAAACAATTGGCGCTTTGGTGGCAAAGGATTATCGCCTGGCCACGGTGTTCGAATCTTTTGGCATTGATTTTTGCTGCAAAGGAAACAGATCTATAGAAGAAGCCTGCGAAAAGCAAAAAATCAACAGCCAGACGGTTTGGGCTGCTGTAAATAAAATGCTGAATTCCTCCACGGAAGGCATACATGATTTCAACTTTTGGCCACTGGACCTGCTGGCGGATTACATTGAAAAAAAACACCACCGCTATGTGGAAGACCGAATCCCCCTCTTACAGCAATACCTGGACAAACTGTGTAAAGTCCATGGACAGGCCCACCCGGAACTATTTGAAATCACCGAACTTTTCAACCAAAGTGCTGGTGAGTTGACGGCCCACATGAAAAAGGAAGAATTTATTTTGTTTCCCTATGTCCGGAAAATGGCAAAGGATCAGGAAATTCAGACATCTGAACAGGCCAAACCTCACTTTGGCACGGTAAAGAACCCCATCCGGATGATGATGGATGAGCACGAAAATGAAGGTGACCGCTTTGAAAAAATGGCTGCCCTTAGCAGTGATTTCTCCCCTCCTGGCGATGCCTGCAGTACCTATCGGGTCACCTATGCCCTACTGGATGAATTTAAAACCGATTTGCACCAGCACATCCACCTGGAAAACAACATCCTTTTTCCCAAAGCCATTGAAATGGAAGAGAAAGGTCTGGCGTCCGGGAAAAATATTCCTGTTTCCTGATAATAAAAAATCCAGAACAAAATGCGGTGAATGAAAGATAGCGTAGATAGGGGGCATATTATACTCCCTATTTGATAATGTTCATACGCTATAAATTACCATACTTGTACATTTTAAAGTAAAATGTTACCTTGGTAAGGTATAATGTAAATCCTAATCGAATGAAAAAGTTCTGGATTTTATTATCATTTTCAAATTTTTTAATTGCTGCTCTCTTTGGTCTTATTCTCCGGGCCGCCTTTGTCTGGGAGATAGATTGGATGGAATACAGAAACCTCCTGCATGCACACTCTCATGTGGCCATGCTGGGTTGGGTGTATATGGGCATTTACGCCTTATTTTATAGCCGCTTTCTTCCGGAGCCAAAACGCAAGAGCTATTCAAGCCTGTTTTGGCTTACCCAAATCACGGTAATAGGTATGATGCTCAGCTTTCCCCTACAAGGGTATGCGGCTGTATCCATTTCCTTTTCTTCCCTGCATATTCTGGCAAGTTATGTTTTCTGTTTCCGGATCTGGAAAGATCAGCAGATCAGTCATCCGGCAGTTAAAAAGATGTTGGGTGCCTCATTGGTATTTTTAATCCTATCCACTTTAGGGGTATGGGTATTGGGACCGCTGGCCGTTTCGGGAGGGAGGAATACCGCCTTGTACCAGATAGCCATTCAGTTTTACCTGCATTTCCAATTCCATGGCTGGTTTACCTTTGCCATATTGGCTTTACTTCTTGATACCATGTTGCGCAGGAATTGGAAGATAAAGGAACATCTATTCGCCCGGTTCTTTACTGTTTTTGTTGTGGCTACCTTTCTGACTTTTGGTCTGGTTTTGTATTGGGCCTACGGCAATACTTCCTTCTGGTGGCTCAATAACCTGGGCTTGCTGCTTCAGCTCATCGGTTTGGGGCTTTTCCTTCAAATGGGCTGGGAAGGCCTACGGAATCAGCTTAATAGCAGAGAAAACCTGGCCTTTCGGTTTGGCTTTTTATCCTGGATCATAAAAATCGGAATTCAAACACTGGTTATTTTTCCGGAAGCCGCCGCTTCTGCCACTACCATCCGTCCCTTGATGATGGGTTTCATACACCTCACCGTATTGGGTATTGTGTCTGCCTTTATGATTTATTTCTTTTCAACATTGGGGTATTTCAGAACAAAATCAAATCCATTTATGCTGGCCTTGACCCTCTTTGTTTCAGGCTTTGTATTTACGGAAATCCTACTGTTCACCCAGGGCTTATTTTACTGGTGGCATTTGGGTCAATTGCCCTTTTACCACGAATCATTATTTGCCTTATCCACCTTGTTACCGCTGGCCATTTTGTTATTTATCCTTCATATCAATACTAAAAAAACACCGATGAATAAGATCAAAGAGGCAAAAAAATATCTTCAACCAAATACAACAACTTATGAAAAATCTGACCCTAATCAAAATGCTAACCATCGCCCTTCTTTTTTGTTCCTGTGGATCAGGAAATAACGAGCGAAACACTTTATCCGCACCTGAAAATTCGGAGTCCGAGGTTCCACAATCCATTGCTGAAGGAAAAGGCATTGGCGAAATAGAAGAAGTAAATCTTGAAGAGGAACTGGATGAAGACATGGTAAAAATGGGCAAATCGATATATGACATGAAATGCTCTGCCTGCCACAAGCTGACAGACCAGCGGGTGGTGGGACCCGGATTTCAGGGAGTCACCAACCGCAGAAAGCCTGAATGGATCATGAACATGATTACTAACGTGGATGTCATGCTGGAAGAGGACCCTGAAGCCAGGGCCATGCTGGAAGAATGCCTCACCAGAATGCCCAATCAAAATGTGTCTATAGGCGATGCCAGGAATATTCTGGAATTTTTCCGAAAGAATGATATGGAAAAAACCGGAAATAAAGACCAGGCCAATTCATAAATAAACCCAAAAACCAGATAACAATGATACTTAACAAAAATGCACTTTTACTCCTAATGCCAGTTCTCCTGACCGGCATGATATCCTGTAACAACAGGGATTCCAGCCAGCTCATTCATGGCGACGCAGCCCAAAAGGCTTATGTTCCACCTGGCGAGTACGATGAGTTTTATGCCTTTTTATCAGGAGGCTACAGTGGGCAAATTACCGTTTACGGATTGCCCTCAGGAAGGCTGTTTAAAGAAATCCCTGTTTTCTCCCAATATCCTGAAAATGGATATGGCTATAGTGAAGAAACCAAAAACTTGTTCAATACTTCCTATGGCTTTGTCCCATGGGATGATTCCCACCATATCGAACTTTCTCAGCAAAACGGAGAGTTTGATGGCAGGTGGCTGTTTGTTAATGGGAACAATACGCCCAGGATTGCCCGGGTGGACCTCACCACTTTCGAAACCGTAGAAATACTGGAAATTCCTGATGTAGCAGGGCTACATTGTTCCCCCTTTATCACTGAAAATTCGGAATACCTGGTGTCGGGTACCAGGTTCAGCGTTCCCATTCCCCAGGAAGATGTTCCCATTGATACCTACAAGGAGAATTTCAAGGGCCTGATCAATTATGTATCATTGGACCAGGAGCATGGTCATATGGATCTGGCCTTTCAGATTGAGATGCCCGGATTCAATTATGACCTGGCCAGAAACGGCAAAGCGGTATCTCACGGCTGGAGCTTTCTGACCACCTACAATTCCGAGCAGGCCCATTCCCTGCTGGAAGTAAATGCCTCCCAAATGGACAAAGACCTGATGGCCATTGTAAACTGGAAAAAGGCAGAAGAATACCTGGCAGCCGGTAAGTTTACTGAAAGAGAAACCTCCTATTACCACAATCTGATGAACGAAGGATCCGGTATTGTCAATTCTGAGGAAAGGACCACTACAAAAATCCTTGACCCTAAGGAATGCCCGGACATGGTCTATTTTATCCCTGTACCCAAGTCACCACACGGATGTGATATAGATCCTACCGGGGAATATATTGTCGGAAACGGAAAGCTCTCTGCTGACATGTCTGTCTATTCCTTCAGCCAGATCATGCAAGCCATAGAGGAGGAAAATTTTGATGGTGAATTTGACGGCATTCCCATCATCAATTATGAAGCAGGACTCCATGGCATCGTTAAGAAACCAGGGCTAGGCCCACTTCATACGGAATTTGATGGTAGAGGTAATGCCTATACCACATTCTTCATCTCATCCGAAGTGGTAAAATGGGATGTAGAATCCAAGGAAATCCTGGACCGCCAATCCACCTTTTATTCTCCAGGACACCTGGTAATCCCCGGTGGGGAAACCCGAAACCCCGATGGCAAATACCTGGTGGCCATGAATAAAATTACCAAAGACCGTTTTCTACCTACGGGCCCGGAAATGATGCACTCTGCACAGCTTTTTGACATCAGTGGGGAAAAGATGGAGCTTATTCTCGATTTTCCCACCAAGGCAGAGCCTCACTATGCCCAGGCCATAGCTGCAGAGAAGCTCATGGCAAATTCCAAAAAATTCTATCCCATTGAAGACAACACCCATCCTTATGCCACCATGGGAGAAGGTAATTCCAAGGTGGAACGTGAAGGTGATGAAGTACACGTTTACATGACCGCCATGAGAAGTCACCTGGCCCCAGACAATATAGAAGGGATCAAGGTGGGGGACAAGGTGTTTTTTCACCTCACCAATTTAGAGCAGGACTGGGATGTACCCCATGGTTTTGCCATGCAGGGAGCTACCAATGCCGAGCTTTTGGTTATGCCGGGACAAACCAGGACCTTATTGTGGGAACCCAAAAAACCGGGTGTTTTTGCTTTCTACTGTACCGACTTCTGCTCCGCCCTGCACCAGGAAATGTCCGGATACGCCAGGGTCTCTGCCCAGGGCTCCGATGTTCCACTCAAATGGGGACTTAATGAAGAATTAAGTGACAACCGCGAGGCGGCGAATACCTTCTATGAGCAAGCCAAAGCCAGGGCATCACAGTAATTTTCAGGCTGCTGCCGGTCCAACAGGCTGGCAGCAGCATTTTCTTAATCCTGGCTTCAGGTCAGGAAAACAGGTCTTGTATGAAAAAATTACCCACTCCCAAAATCTTAATGCTTCTGGCGGTAGCCAGTTTGGCAGCACTGTTTTTTTTCCCCTTATGGCAAATACGTTTGGATGCAGCTCAATTCCCGGGAGGATTACAACTGCACATCTGGATCAATAAAGTTTCCGGAACAGACAAAAATATCATCCAGAACATCAATATACTGAACCACTATATAGGGATGCAGGCCATTCATCCGGATTCCATTCCCGAACTAAAATACTTCCCCCTGATCAATTACCTCATGATCGCCTTGGGCCTGGTCTTTGCCTGGATTAATAAAAGTATGGGATTCTTAACCTGGACCATAGTCCTGGTACTATTGGGGATTTTGGGCCTTTATGATTTTTACCTGTGGCTCTATGATTATGGTCATAACCTGGATCCCAAAGCGCCCATTAAAGTAGAAGGCATGACCTATATGCCTCCTTTATTGGGGAAAAAAGATTTGCTAAACTTTAAGGTACAATCCTATCCCCACTGGGGAGGCCTTTTCCTGGGCATGGCGACAGTTTTCGGAGGACTGGCATTTATCAAAAAAAATAGAAAATAAAAAAAGAGGCAACACCAGGACAAATGAACAATACCAATAAGACTTTCAGGAAATTAATTCCCAATCTCTTTTTGCTCCTAACTTTGTGGCTGATGGCTTGCAGCACGGACCCTGAACCCATTGCATTTGGGGAAGACCATTGCAGCTATTGCAAAATGAAAATAGCAGACCCCAGATTCGGGGGAGAATTGGTCAGTTCAAAAGGGAAAGTATATAAATTTGATGCCATGGAGTGCCTGCTACCCTATTTGAACGAAAGCAAGGAGGATGAATTTGCCCACATTTTAGGCATCGCCTATGATGATCCGGGCAAGTTAATCGCCGTAGAAAATCTGAATTTTGCCATTTCTGAAAATTACCCAAGCCCCATGGGAGCCCATCTGGCAGGGTTTCGGGACCAACCCACTGATGGGAGTAAATCCCTGAACTGGCAGGCCCTCCAGGATCAACTGTCCGAATTCAAACCCTCAAACTTTCGGGAATGATGAAAACATTTTTTTGCCATCTGATTGTATTGATCCTTTTTTACTCAACAGGGCTTAAGGCCGATGCCTATCATGTAAAGAAAGGAACACCCTTAAATTCCATCAAAAAAGCTGTGGAAAAGGCCAATGAAATGGACACCCTTTTCATACATGGGGGCACTTACCTGGAAAACCAGATCCTGATCAGCAAAGCCCTGAGCCTCATCGGTGTCAACAGGCCCGTTATTGACAGCCAGGGCGGCGATGAAATCTTCATTGTTCAGGCTGATAAAGTACTCATCCAGGGATTAAGGCTTCAAAATATTGGTGTGAGCCACCTGAAAGACCGGGCTGCCATCCGTATCGTGGAAGCCAGGGAAGTCATTATCGATGACAATATCCTGATCAATGCCTTTTTTGGCATTTATTTACAAAATTCTTCCCAGTGCATCGTCCAAAACAATACGATTAAAGGAAATGCCCACGATGAGATGAATGCCGGCAATGCCATCCATATCTGGAAAGGCAGCCAAATGGAAGTAATCAACAATCACCTGAGCCATCACCGGGACGGGATTTATTTTGAGTTTGTCGATCAAAGCCTGATCCGGGGCAATACCAGCCAGGACAATATGCGCTATGGGCTCCATTTCATGTTCTCCAACTATGATACCTATGAAGAAAACAGCTTCCAAAGGAACGGCGCAGGGGTGGCCGTGATGTTCAGCAAGCACATCAAAATGGTAAAAAACACCTTTGAGGAAAATTGGGGTGGGTCTTCCTATGGCATACTTCTGAAAGAAATCAGCGATGGCTTTATGTCTCAAAATACATTCAAAAGCAATACCGTTGGTGTTTATGCTGAAGGAGCCAGCAGGATCAAAATTGAAAACAACAATTTCATCGACAATGGAAAAGCCATGGACATCAAGGGAAACTGTATCGATAATCAAATCCTTTCCAATAATTTTATTGGCAATACCTTTGAAGTATTGACCAATTCCAGGTCCAATCTGAATCATTTCGAAGGCAATTACTGGGCACAATATAAAGGACATGACCTGGACAAGGATGGTATAGGTGATTTTGCCCATCGCCCGGTCAACCTCTTTGCCCTGATCACCGATAAAATACCGGCTGCCAATATGCTCCTGCACAGTTTTCTGGTTGATGCACTGGACATGGCCGAACGCATGTTTCCGGAAATAATTCCCGAGCACCTTTCTGATGAGCAGCCCCGCATAAAGCCAATCAGCTATGATTAAAATAGATCATGTCTACAAAAAATTTGGCCGGCATCAGGTCTTAAAAGACATTTGTCTGCAGTTTGAAGAAAATCAGGCCATCGCCTTAATTGGCCCGAATGGTTCAGGAAAATCCACGCTGATCAAGATCCTCTTGGGAATGGTGCTCCCCCAGGAGGGACATGTTGCCTTTGATGGCAGCCCCATAAAAGGACAAAGCCTTTATCGGCGGCAGATAGGCTACATGCCCCAAATGAGCCGTTTCCCTAGCAATATGACGGTCAGTCAGTTGTTTAACATGGTCAAAAGTCTGCGAAAAGATGAAATAAAGAGAGACCTGGACCTGTATCATGCTTTCGAAATAGATCAAATGGGGTCCAAAAAATTGGAAATACTGTCCGGAGGAATGAAGCAAAAAGTAAGTGCTGCACTTGCCTTCCTTTTTGATCCAAAGGTCTTGATATTGGATGAGCCTACGGCGGGCCTGGACCCGATTGCCAATGAAATCCTAAAAGAAAAATTACAAAAAACTTTGGGAAAAGACCGCCTGATTTTGATCAGTTCACATATTTTAAATGATTTGGATGATATCACCACTCATGTCAGCTATTTGATGGAAGGAGAAGTAAAATTCTTTAAGCCTTTGGAGCAGCTTAGGGCCGAGACAGCAGAAAACCGGCTGAACCGGATCATTGCCCAGGTATTAAAACAAGAAAACAGCCATGTTTAAAATTGCGAAATTTATTATTTCAGATCTGATCAAAAACTGGATCATTTTGCTTTATACGGTTTTTCTGCTGCTGGCTACCATGGGCTTTTTTTTATTGCAGGGACAGGGAGACAAAGCCATTCTGGGAGTTTTAAACCTGACACTGCTGCTGGTGCCCATGATCACGGTAATTTTTTCTACCATTTATTATTACAATATGTATGAATTCATGGTCCTTTTGATCGCACAGCCTCTAAAGCGAGGCAGTATCATAGGAAGCATTTATTTAGGTCTGCTTGTTTCCTTCGGCCTGGCGATAGTAACAGGTTTGGGATTGCCTTTATGGCTGATGCATCCTCACTGGGTATCCCTGGTATTATCAGGGGTTGCCCTGCTGCTGACCGGGATATTCATTGGCCTCGCCCTTCTTGTAGCCGTTTGGGTGAGGGACAAGGCCAGAGGTATGGGTTTTGCCTTGTTCCTCTGGGTCTATTTTGTGTTGATTTTCGATGGCCTGGTACTTTTGATGATGTACAATTTTAGTGATTATCCCATAGAAAAAGTGGTGCTTTACATTACTTTTCTCAATCCTGTGGACCTGGGCAGGATCACGGTGCTCATGCAGACCGAAGCCGCAGCACTGATGGGTTACAGCGGGGCTATTTTCCGGCAATTTTTCAGCGAATGGTGGGGACTTATCGCAAGCCTGCTCATCATGCTGGCATGGGCACTTCTTCCGGTAGCTTTTTCCTTTCGGATGTTTCGGCACAAGGACCTATGAAGTGAAAAACTTCCTCTCTCTGAAAATCAATGGTTTTGAGGTTTTGAGGTTTTTGGTTAATCTTTTAAAAACAACCTACATAAGTAAAAGTACTGTCAATCTCAGAAAAACAAAAGAGGCTGTCCGAAAAGTCGGGCAGCCTCTAATTTAGTTGTTTTTTTTCTCCAAAA
>NZ_JABURL010000117.1 GCF_014762705.1 Cyclobacterium sp.
TCAAGATATCTTCCGTTAACTTTCGTATATGTGATACCTTTAAACTTAATTTCCTTGTCTAGTATTTTTAATATATTTCTAATTGACAGGATATTAGAATTAATTAAAGAAAAAATAATGTAGTGAATGCACATAATATCATCCTGCGATTTGTGTTTATTTAGGTCATATGTCTCCTTTTCTGTCTGAATTAGAATTTTATTGAAAACTTCAGTTAATTTTTTTTCAAGCTCCCCCGAAAGGTCAAAATGAAAAACCGACTTAGAATAAAATTTATCTATATATCCAGAAAAATCTACATCTGAACCATATCGATTCGAAAATATCTTTCTGATATTTTCAATATCACACACCAAAATGATTCTACTGAAGTCAAACTTATTTTGTTCGCTGTCTTTTTTCACATCCACATGGGCAGCCAAGACATTCAAAATGCGGAAAATATGCTCTGGATCAATGCGGTCTAGATCATCTATAATCAAGACTATTTCTTTGCCTTTTTCTTTTAACTGATTAACCAGGCTACAAATCAATTGCGTGTAAAAATCCTCTTCGTTGACTGATCCTTGTTTTTTGGGGAATTCTGCCAAATAAGAAACGATTCTGTCTTGATTCGTAAGGTTTGCCTCTTTAAACTCTTTATTAAATCTTTTATCAAGGTCAATCAGCCCTTGCGCAATTTCTTTCAAAGAACCTCCAACTTTTGGAATAACACCCAATAAAAATGGGATAATTTCGGTGGAATGGTTTTCCAGAAAAAACGGGAGAAAAGTCCACTTATCAATTTTTACCTTTTCAAAATTCATACCTTCTTCAAGAAGTTTAAACAAAATATCATACTTGATCAACTCAAAAATATCCTCATTGGAAGCCACAGAATAATTCACAGGAAAAAGATGGATAGCTTCGTACGATTCATGGTCTTTGAAGAACTTTTCCAAAAAATACGTCTTACCTGTTCCGAAAGCACCCGAGAAAATAATCCTGTTATTATTTTCTATTCCAAGGTGTTCTATAAATTGCTTTTTGGGAATGTTAAGTGGGAAATCCATTCTTGTAATTTTTCTGTTTATGTTATGTTTAAAACCTACGAATACGCCGCAGCGCACTCAAAAGTCAAAGGTTTCTTGCTCCCTGCTCCGCCGCCATCACCCCCTACCTCTCCACCACCACAAACTCCTTCATTTCTTGGCTTACCAACTCCCTCCGAAATGCCTTCGCCAATATCGCCTGAGACAATTGATCAATCTCGGCTTTTAGGACTGATATTGGGGTTTACTTACCCAATACTAAAAAAAATTTCGAAATTCATTTTCTAAGTACATAAAATTGAAGTTGGGCATACCGGACAAAAACAACTTCTACGCAATCGTTGAATATAATTTCAATGGTGGTTTTAGATAAAAATATACTTTTTTCTGTAGGCCTCACCAAGATTGAACCAAAATATTGGATAAAATTGGCCTGAATCCCGCTTTTGGATATGATTCCGTCAATAAACTCAAACCTATTTGATTAGTCGTAGTGGTTGCATGGATTTGGTAGCTAATTCTTTTCCCTCAAACCCAACCCCCCATACAACTCCTTAAACATCTCCCCTGGATCCGCATTAATGGCCAGGGCGATCAGGTAAAGTTCGTCGGCGCGGAGTTTGGCGGAGTCGTTGGAAGTCAGCTGGGTGAGGCGTGATTTGCTGATGCCCGTGCGCCTGGAAACTTCTGCTTTGTTTACCGTCCTTTTGGCTAAATACAAGCCCAAATCTGTCATGGATGTATCGTTTTAGAATACATCAATTTAGCTATCCGATACTTTTGTTACTAAAAATCAAATAACTGTTTTGAAAATAGGTTTATTTTCTATATTATTGTTTAGAAAATAGAAACAATCGTTTTACATTTTAACACGCCTAGGGTTCGTGGTCTTAGAGTCCACCGGTCCTGATTGAAAAATATGGAGAAAAAAGAATCGTTCACCTGCCCGCATTGTGACAAAAAGCTGCCCTTTCGGGTAATACTGAAGGTAAAAAACGATCATGCCTTTGCCTGTCCAAGGTGCGGAGGTGCTGTGGTTCCGCAGAAAACCAAATCCTTTACCTGGGGCTATGTGATCGGGTTTTTGTCGTTTGTGGTACCCGAACAAATTGTATTCTACCTGAACGAAGATTTTGTGATGGCATTCCTGATCGGATTCGTCCATGCCCTCACCGCATTTGGTCTGGTATCCCTTTACCTCTATTACAATACCAAATTTTCAAAAGCCATTTCCTTTTTTATTTGATTCATTCACTAAAACAAAACAACTATGAAAACTAAAATGAAAAGTCTGCTTATCCTGATTGCCATTTGTGGCAGTTTTGCAATGGGAAGCGTAGAACAAGCCGCGCCTAAAGAAGGAGAAGTTTGGGCGGGTATTAGTTACCTGGCCGCACGAAGAGGCGCTTCGGCTGAAGCTGGATTGGCCATCAATGCCATTGGCCTGATAGATGCTGCTGCATGGGGCTTTGGCGTTGGTATGGTGGCAGGCCCTGCCGGAGGGATGATTGCAGGAGCCACTGCCGGTATGTAGTGAGCCATGAACGCTAAACCCCTTACCCTATCAGTTGCCGCCGTCTACCTGACCGGGCTGCTGGTAGGGTATTGTATGGATTCTGATTTTGATTTTAGCCTATCGGAAGCCAAGCCTCCGGTAGCAATGATGGATAATTCCAAATCTAAGTTGTTCTGTTCCATTGCCGGCAACAATATTTCGGTCGCCTTGATCAATATAGGAGGTGGTTTTTCCCTGGGGGCCATTTCCTTGCTGAATACTTTCTACAATGGTGCCGTATTGGGTTATGCCCTATCTGTGGCAGGGGATAATTTTTCGTCTATCTTAATTATAAGACACCTGCTCCCCCATGCCATCGAAATCGTAGCCATCATTCTTTCGGCTTCACTGGGGTTTTACCTGGGTTTATACCTTTTGAGAAAATTCATCCTTGGAAGGAGTCCTGTATTTGAATACCAAAAGTTCCTAATCCTGGCATCCATCACCCTGATCATCCTTTTGGTTGCAGCCGTTTTGGAAGTTTATGTCAGTTTCTCCGGATGAGAAAATACCTACCCTATATCGTTCTATTTATTCTTTCCATCCTGTTTTACTGGATTTCCAGCAGGTCCTATGCCCTTCAGTCCGGCGAACTGGAAAGCATGGAGCTTTTCAGGTTATTCCGGGGCATCAGCAACCTGATAGCCCTTTTTGTTCCCTTGATGCTTTTTGTGTTTTACATGCTGACATCCGGACTGATGTTTACCCTGCTGGATGAAAAAATCAATCACCAGAAGTTGGGCTTTGTTCTTTCCATATCGTTTATTCCTATCCTCCTCAACTGCCTGATTTACCTGTTGGTGTTGTATGGGATCGAAGAAGGCGGGACCCTTTCTGAAATCTTGAATCAACCCTCCTTTATGGGATTGGGGCTGTCGGATATGGAGGAACTGAGTTATATTTTTTGGCTGGGGTTCTACTTGTTTTTTGCCATTATGTTATGGCATGAGTTTGAACTGGAAGTTAGTAAAGCCATAGCCATTAGCTGTATGCCTACTTTATTGGTAGTATTGGGAAAGTGGTTGGTTGGATTTTAAAGTAATTTTTAATTAAATATTTTCCAACGGCCTAGACGCATGATGCACCATTAGTATTTCTATTCTGTCTTCACCTCGGAGTTCATAGATGATTCTGTAATTGCCTTCAATCAATTCCCGAATATTTTCTTCATTCTTTTCAGGCACTTTCCTTCCGATCTTCGGCATCTTCTTCAAGATTTCCACTTTATCAAAGAGTTTTGAGACAATAAAAGATGCATATTTTTCAGAAAATTTGTTGCTATATTCTGCTATACTGGTTAAATCATCTATGGCCCGTTCCGCCCATATTATTTTAACCATTTTTCCAATTTCTTTTTAGCTTCTTCCTCCGTATAGAATTGTCCTGCCTGTATTTGGTGTTGGCCTTCTTCGATTTTCTGCAAAATCATTAATCTTTCCATTAATTCATCTACAGAAAACTCCTCAGGCATACCTTGAATAGTTTCTAATAATTCCGTCTTCTTCATGAGTCTTAATCTGTTTCAATCACAATATACGAAATACAACCTTCCTTGTCCATTTTTTTTGATCACCACCAACGTTACGGTCAATAGCGTAGAGATACTATCCCTGGTTTTGAGCTAATTTGGCATCTTCCCATTCCTTTTCTTGTCACTTTTTTGCTGCAGAGCCAGTCCCGAGCTGCGAAGCAAATCGGGATCAAAAAAGTAACCAACCTGTCCTGAGAATTCAGGGAAAACCCCGCTCCGCCACGGCGGACACGCGCTAATGTGCATCTTCAATCCCGAACACCACCCACACATAGGCAAACTCCTCGGGCTTTTAAAATGACTCCGTAAAAAAATTTAAATTTCATCCAAACCCCTCGTCAAACATGCCTCTGTTCTTCCCAACGCACTGCCCGGAATTCTTAACGCCAAAACCTGCAATGCGGAAGATAAATAGGGTGGCTGAGGTTTATTAATAATAGAACACCTATGTAATTGGTTTAAAAAAAGAAAAATATTTAAGGTTCTTTACCAAGCAGAGGAGTGAAAATAAGAACAAAGTGAATGAGAATTCTTCTAAAGAATTCCCATTCACCGATTTTACAAATGAAGACCTATATCAGGCCTTCATCTGCAAAACTAAGGTAGGAAGCATCTGTAAATATCAAATGATCCAGAACCGGTATTTCCAGGCTTTTTCCGACTTCTATCAGCCGCTGTGTAAGCCTCTTGTCCGATTCGGAAGGGTTAAGATTCCCGGAAGGGTGATTATGCACCAGGATCAATCCCGAGGCAAGGTAGTCCAATGCCTTTTTGAAGATCAACTTGGGATCCGCCAAAGTACCGTGTGTTCCTCCCGAACTGATTTTATGTAGCTTGACCACCTGGTTATTCCGGTTCAATAATACGATGTAAAAGTGCTCCACAACTTCATCGAAGAGATACGGTTTCATACAATTGTACACATCCTGGGAACAGTTGATTTTGATTCTTTTATCCGGTTGTTCCACCATTCTTCTTCTTCCAAGTTCAAATGAGGTAACCAGTGCGGTGGCCCGAGTATATCCGATGCCCTCTATTTTGAGCCATTTTTCCATGTCCCATTTGGCGAGTTCCGAAAGCCTGTTATCTGCCAGTTTAAGGATCTCCCGGGCTTTGTCTACCCCGATATTGGCAATGGCAGCGATGATATGGTAGTCTGTCATGGCGGATTTTCCCTGGTTGTACAGTATCTCCGTAGGTTCTGATAATAAATTAAAAGATTTCATAATGTGCTTACCGACTTTAAATCTCCTGGCACTGGAGGGCTAAATGAATGATAAGCCCATCCCATGGGGAGTTTATCACTAAGCACACGGAGGAACGGAATAAAGCATCTCAGTCGGTGACCTCCTATTATGCCGTAGTTCCTTGGTATATCTCAGACAGTCAAATCGGATGCATGTGAAAAAATAGCCCATAAATTGGTGCGTCATTGATTGGCCATTTTTTGTCACTATCAATTTCATAAATAATCCAAAAAATTTTCCCTATCAAAAATAATTTATCTTCCAAAAGTCCCCGAGACCTCCACGGTGTAGAACTCGTGAAGATGAATTCGAAATTATGAACGGATTTTTCCACATTCATAAAAACTTCGGTAATGTTAATTGGGCGTGGATAGATTATTTTCGACAACCTTTGTCCTTGCCAGATCACCGGGAATTGAGGTCTTTCAACTAGCTCTCCGAATTTATCACCGAACTTTTTCACTAATCCCTTCGTACTTTGTCGTTCGTTTCTTCCGAACTGATTATTCGGACTCATTGCTTATTTCTTCCGAACCAGAGTTTCTTCCTTATTTTGATGGAACCATCCTAAATATATTCATTCGTCCCAGGTTAAGAATACTATCCAAGTACCTTTTTTTGTGGCTCCTTCACGCTCCAAATAGCCTTTTTCACGCATTTTAGCAATGTTCTTCTCTACCGCCCGACTTGATATTCCAATTTCCAGTGCTATCTCAGCCGCAGTTACTTTTGGATTAGCTCTCATGGAAAGCAGAATTTTAAAGGCTGATTCACCAAGTTCACGTTTAATTTCTTCCGAACTCAGGATGATTTTCTTCCGAACTTTGGTTTTCGATATCCGAACTTTAGTTGAAGTCAAAAATTTGGAATGAATAGGAATAGCGACATGAAAAAATGATCGATCGTCATCTGTTTCAAACACTGCCTTTGGGGAGCCGTTCTCCTCCAATGCTTTGATAATGGTGGGTATCCCCGTAGCTTTTCCTTCGGTGAGATCGAGCTCTTTTAGAAAATCACCCAGTCTTCGGTTTCTGTAACGCCTTGGGATTACCTTGCCTTTATTAAATTCCCTCAACTTGATGCTTCTGTCAGGCCCTCCGTAATTGATGACTCTGATCTTTTCCTGATAAATCCGTATTTCAACAGGTTCCCTTGTTTGATAGTCTCGGTGATATAGCGCATTGGCAATGATTTCTTCCAGGGCCTGGTAGGGGTAATTCCAAACCCTGATGGATTCCGCCTGACCTTTTACCTTGACGGTTTTTTGTTGGAGCACATTAATTTTCAAGTATTCAAGTGTCCTATTGATCATATGATCCACTGGCCCGGATATATGGGGCGCCTCCATAAATTCATCGGCAGCTTCTCCATTTGGGAAATGAACGATTTCAACCCGGCTGTAGGGAAAGTATTTTTCCGGATTTTCCGTAAACATCATCAACGCCACATTTCGGGGATGCCTTCTTTCCGGTGGCCCGTATAGCAATTGCATCTGGGAAAGCAGCTGCTCTTTGGTTAAGGCATCCATGTTTCCCAGTAGCTTACTACTTACCTTTCTCAGGTAATCTCGAACCAAGGTCAACGAGATTTCATCGAGACTCACCTGGGAATTGGCCCGGTCATCAAAGGGCGTTTTTCCACTCAAAGAAATTAACTCTTCTTTTTGGTCTTTAGATACTTTGATAGAGCTGGATCCATAACGTACGTAATAATGGTACTTTTTGTCTTTGGCCTTTATTTCATCCGGCACTTCATAAGGTCTGTTATCTCCCCCAAAGGCCCAAATGACCAAAATTTTCTTTCCCTGAATTTCTTCAATACTGATTTTGGGGTGATAGGCAGGGTTGATCAGATTATTCAACTGAATCATTTCTTTTTGAATGCCATCCAGATCTTCTTCACCCAACCCTTCCGGAGGAAGAACAGGTCTACCGTTTTCTTCGGCTATACCCACAATAACGTAGCCTCCTCCGATATCATCAAAGTCATTGGCAAATGCGCAGATGGACCGGTAAATGGGTCCAGGATTCCAGCCTTTCTTGTATTCGATGCGTTCGGATTCTACTGCCCGCCCATTGATAAGATCCAAAACATTGATCGGTAATGCCATATCAATTTCTATTAAAAACTTTCAGTCGTGGTATTGGAATACATTCTGTTTACCGTTTACGATGAGATTTAGGAAACCCTTGACTAGAAATTAAACTGCTTGCTGGACTGGTAATTTAGAATATTTCCACCAATACCGTTTCCTTCAAATCTCCAAAAATGAAATTAAAAATTTAAATTTATTCTAAAACTCCACCGTCTCACTCAACGGCTCCGATACCTCCCCTACCGGTCTTGCTTTATATTGGTAGGTTTGTACTTCAGCATTGTTTCCAAAAACCCTGATGGTGGCACTTAAATCCTCAAAGTCTTCATCAGGAATGTCTCCGTTGTGGACCACATTGAAGATAAAACTGAAGGTATGAACGGGTGCTGCTGATTTCACGATCAGTTCGGAAAAGGTAAGGGGTGTGGAAATATTAAAGGTATTGGCCTGTTCAATAACCTGGGTCCATTCCAGTTCACCGGGCTGAACGATGGTGGCACTGACAAAACCGCTTTGGCCGGTGTAGAGGGAATGCACGCCAAAATTAACCAGGTACTGGTCCAAACTTCCCTCGAACTCGATTTCAATCCGGGCTGTCTTTTCTATAAGCGGCTCTTCATCCGGAGCATTGCTGCAGGAGAATGCCAAAAAAATTCCAGCATAACAAAGGAGGATTTTAAATCTTTTCATAACAGTGGTTTGGTTAGGTTATTTTAGGGATTTAATTGGGTCTATTTTAATGTTATATTGGAAATCATACCTAAAATTAACTAAACGAATAAAAATTGTCAATATTTTTATCAATTGGTTTACAGGTGCTTACCATTTGCCGCAAACCTACCTGCCTGCAATGGTTCCTCAACGAAAACTCACCAACCTTCATCCAAAACTCCTTGCCTTTAAATTGAGCAACCACCTTATTACCTGCTACCCTAAATGAACCATCCGATCCCTTAAGCCAATGCTGCACTTTGCAGTCCCTGATCCTTCCAATAAGCGAATGGCCGAAGACGGTATAAGTTTTCGCTTTCTTAGGATACCGTTCAATCACCATCATTAGCAGATCTTTATCCAAATTGGCTCCTACCATCAGAAAAGCAGCGTAAGAGAAATCTATCCTACCGATTTTTCGCTGCACCATAAAGATCAAATGCATTATCGCATCGGAAATAAACAGTGTGCGAACACTCTCAGGCAGTGCTGGTGATAAGTGAAGGATACCGCAGGAAGACAACTTCTGCTTGGAAACAGCAAGGATTTCCTGATCCACTACCCTTCCCTTTTCATCCCGGTAATTCGCAATCAATCTGCCACTGGCATCCTCCCGCAAACCGGCTGAAAATAGTTGCTGAACTTCTTTGCTAATCCCCAAACTGTCCAGCAATTCAAATCCTTCTTTGACGCTGTTCATCTTCTGATTGATTCGGGGAGTTTATCTCGGTATCCTTGGAGTTAAACCGTTTAACCTCATCTCCACCCTTGCTCTGATAGTTTGCCGGATGACCTGCGGAAACTTTTGAAAGTTCCTCCCTGACATTGTTCAGGTCCCTGACGGCATCCCTGTCATTGGGGTTAAGGGCAATTCGCCGCTCCATTTGTTGCTGCATCGTTTTAAGTCCTTCCTGGTAGCCTTTGGAATAGGATTGTTCCTCGGTGCTTTTTTTGCCCAACATCCTTCCCAATCCGGTTAGCAATAAATAGGATATTCCGCCATCCAGCAAAATGGACAAAACCAGCCCGTTTCGGTTGGAGCGGATTCCTCTTCGATCAGTTGTTGAAAATTGAAATTGGGTACCATCTGCCAGGTTCACCGTTTCCCCCTCTTTGAATTTTCGCTTTTGCTCGGCGGTCAGTTTTTCATTGTTCACAGCTTCGGGTGCCTGGACGGACCTGGGATCATGGCTCATAAACTGACGGGTATTTTTGTCATAGGCGATGATCTCCGTCCGTACGTTTCCATCCCGGTCTACATAATTCTTCCGGATATTGGCCAGATCTTCCCGGAGCAGCCTTTTTTTCTCCTCCGTGGAGAGTTGGGGATGGGAATTGGGGGACCGGTACACCGGATCAATTCTTAGGGAGGGGTTGCCATCTGTACCCCTTACGATGGATAGCCGGGCAGGTAAACTGTCAATATGCACATCCTTTCCTTTCAAATCTTTCAATTCCACTACATCGGTCATTTTTCCTTCCTGTAATGCCCGAATCTGGTCTTCCGGGATGGTAAACTTTCCGTCTTTATAAATCCCGAATAGTTTCAAATCCTGCATGGGTAACTTTTTTTTCTTGATCATCTTCCAATTTTTAAGGTGGGTTCTACATTTTCCTGCTTTTCTTTATTTTCCGCTTGGTGTGCCAATTCCGGCTCCACATCGGATGCTGAGCCTGTCGAAGTATCAGATGAGGAGCTTTTCGAAGCAACTGGTGCTGAGCTTGCCGAAGCAACCTGCTTCTGTTCCCTTTTTCGGTCAAAGGCCATCAGGTAGTCCATGATTTTTTGGGAATCAGCCGCTGCCTGATGAATTTCAAAAGGCTTTTCGGTAAGAATCTTGATCCAGCTGTCCACATAGGCCACATGTTGCCTGGGGTCATGGCCGATCTGAAGTTCCGAGCCCAGCATCATGCTGGCTATTTCGGCTCTCAGTTCTTCTCTGGCATATTCCTGTGTGCCAAAGGTGTTCATGATACTCCGGTCCAGCCGACCCTTGTGGCCGGTCCAATGACCCAATTCATGAAGAAGGGTGGCATAATACCTGTCGGAGGTCTTGAATTGAGTCCTTTCCGGCATCCTGATTCGATCCGCTAAAGGAGAATAATACGCTCTGTTACCTTGCACATGTTCAATATTGGCTCCGGTGTTTTTTACCAGGTTTTCTACCCGGTTCAATTTTTCCCAGTGGCTGATTTCCTGCTTTTTTTCCAGCGGAGTTACTCCCTTTATCTGCTCGGCATTGAATACCCAGGCTTTGGTGATAATGGGAGTATTCAGTTTCTTCCGGATATTAACAGCTTTTCCGTTTTGATCTGTAACAGGCTTACCCTGCTCATCTCTTTTGGGAATCAATTGGTGGGTCTTAACGAAATTGATGGCCATTCCCTTCGCTCCTTTTTGCACACTCCAGCCCTGAGATTGGGCCTGTTTGAAGGTGGCCCAGCGCGGGTCTTCAAAGGGGGTGAACAGTTGAAGGAAAAGGGAATTCAATCCCCGGTAGGCCTTGTTGGTTACCGCATTGTAGGGCTTTTCGAAGGCCCCGCTTGATTTCTCCCAGGGCAGTTGCCAGGGAGCCGTTCCTTCCTTGAGCTGGGCAATGATCTTCTCAGCTACCATTTCGTGCATTTTCGGAGTTTCAGTCGCCATATCTCAAGTGATTATTGGATTCAACATGATCTTCTTCGGGAAGCTCGTCCATCGTGTCAATCTGGTACAATTCCGCTTCGTCAGAAGTCAATTCTACCTGGCCTTTACTTTGAAGCCGATCCAATTTTTCCATCAGGGATCGCATGGTTTTTTCATCTTTTGAATTCATTTGGATGGTGTTTAAATGATGGATACATTTTCTTAAGCAGATGCGGTATAGTAGTTGATGATGTTCTCTACATCTTCCCGGATCCGCATAAAATTCCGGGTGAGGATCCGTTCTTTTGCATCGTTAAATTCATAGCATTTGGGAATGTCCCGGTAGTGTTGTTCTTCTGTTTTTAATGCTTTGGCATCGAGATTTACCCTACAGTGAAAAGCGGCGCTTTTGTATTTTCCATTGAACTCTTCGGCATCGACTGCTAATAATCCCGCCAGCTCCCCTGTTTGCATTCCGGCAATCTTTCCGGCAGGGATCAGGGGGTCGTATTTTTCGTTCATCGAAACAGAGGTCTTCATGCGATCAATGGAAACGCTCTCGCCTAACTGTTTCTTTTTACCAAACATCCGTTCCAGCCATTCCAGGGTTTCTTTATTCCTAACCGAACCGCTCAGCACATTGCCGATCACTGCAGTCATGGTGGTGGCCGTATCTTTTCCCTGCAATTGCTTCAACTGGGGCAATTCCTGCAGCCCCAATAAAACGGCTACCTTGTTGCTTCTGGCAGTAGATATCAGGTTTTCCACCCGATGGATGTAAAGCGTAGGTGCCTCATCCGCCACAATGGCAACGGGTAAGTTTCCCTTGGTATTGATCAATCGGGTAAGGCGGTTTACAATCACCGAATAACAGGTGGAGTTGATGTTTTGGGTGGCCGGGCTATTGGCCAGGACCAATATGGCCGGGGACCTTGGGTCGGAAATTCGCAGGTCAAAATCATCCCCGGAAAAGATCCAGGCCGTTTCCTTGGTATTCAGCCTGGAGATAAAGATTTTAAGGGTCCCCACCTGGCCTTCCAATTGCTCAAAGGCCCTTTTTTCCAAGGCACTGCGAAAAGGACTGAGCAGAGATTCCAATTCCGGGAAAGAGGACAGGCAGGTAAAAATTTCCTCATAGGTCCGGTTTAAAAAAGCAAGCAGGTGAGCAAAGGTGGAGTGCTTGCCATCCTGATGCCTGGATACAAAGTAAATGGAGGAGGCCAGAAAATTGACAGCAGATTGGGTGAAGAATTTATCCGAACCTCCGGTAGATTCTGTTTTTTGAAGGGACTCCACGATGGCTTCTGCCGTTTCAGAAGCGTCTGCCAGGGTCTGAATGTATTCCCGTTTCAGAGGATTTAGCCGTCTGGAATATTCCACCTGGTCCAAATTAACCACCAGGAACCGGTAATTCTGAATTTTCCCTTTTTGCTTTGCCAACAAATAATGGTAGTAAGCAATTTGGCTCAGGTCTGGAAACTTAAAATCATAGAGACACATGGTATACCCTTTGGCAATCATTTGCCTGATAAAGGGATTTACCACGCTGAACGACTTGCCACTTCCCGGAGTACCAATCAACAGGGTGCCACGGAAAGGATTGACAATATTGATCCAGCCCTTATGAATGCGTTTTTTATAATAAAATTGCATGGGTATATTGACCGAGTAAGGGGTCTCCCGCTTTTCCTTTTCCTGCATAAACGATTCCCCTTCAATGTTCCATTCATCTTTCCCCAGCCCACTTTTGATCAGCTTGGAGACATTGTCCAAAGCGGTATGGATCAGTACCGCTCCCAGCAGAGATGAAATTCCAAAGGCCAGGTCAGGCCAGCTCGTATAGGGAAGTATAATGGCACTAGCCTTCATGGAATAGAAAAACAATGAACCGAAGAAAAAGCCAAATCCTAACATCAAGGGAAATACGATTTGTTTCTTGGGGTTTAGGCTTAACTCCTTCCTTGACCGGGTTCCGATGGCGGCCAAACAAATGGCCAGTAAAATGGATAGCTTACTGTAAACAAGATTTTGGTAAATCGGAAATTGCATCAACCTATCTACCAGGGGCAAAACCTGCCTGGATATCCCCTCCCCTGTCAGGACTTTTGGACTGTAGATGAAAAGATACAGTTCCAGGAATACCATGCCGTACACCAGAAACTGGATCATACCATATAGCTTTTCCAACTGTCTTTTCTGTTCCATTTAATTGAGAGGTATTTTAATGCCCGCATCCAGGACCACACGCCACTGCTCCGCTTTTTTGCCCCAAAGCAATAACTGGCTGCTGCTGCCCAGGCATAGTTCCAAACGCTTGAGTAAAACCCAGGAAAACTCCCAACCCACCAAGGGAGCTATTATTAGCCCAGTAAAATCGGTTCCCAGTGCAGCCCCCGCCCTGAACCTTAGGGAAGCGGCATTCCTTCTGAAGATTACCGGTTTGATCAACAGGCCCAGCAATACCGTTTGGTAATCGGTTTCCCTGGTTTTCATCCACTCCAAAAACACTTCATGCCGTCGGTGGTGTTGGGAATTGAATTCGTATCCCAGACGGCCTAAATCCAGAAGCGGCACGCCCACTCCTCCTTCAAAAGTGATATGTTGGGAGCCGTTTTGGGCCATTAGCCTACCTGCCCACAAAATCAAAAGGATGCATAAAAGCCGTTTCATCTGTATACTTGTTTTCCTCGGTCAGCGGGAGTTGCTCTTGACTTTATTCATCCCTCTCCCTGCATCGCGATCGTTTTGTTCGATTTCATAGTGTGTCAGCCCGTAAAAGGTCGATGTAGTCAATTTCAAGTAATAGGGTCCTTCCGGACAATTGCTTCTCCGCCAGTTCTATGGTCAGCACCTTGTTGTTAGGAAAGGAAAATTTCTCCAACACGTAAATGTTTCGGTATTTGCGTTTGAACGATTCCTTTTCAAAAAGAGTGAAAACAGGGTCCATTTCTATGGCCTGTACATTGGTGGCTTTGGCAATCTTCTTGTCTGCCACCCTGAAACTAACCTGGTCGATATCAAATTTCAGATTGGTCTTATTGGTATAGGTGATATCCAGGAAAATGTAGTCATCCAGCGTATGGATATGATTGACATTACCGGTGATGCCGTATTGGCTGCTGTAAAGGCCTTTTTTGTTGTCTTTTCGCTTATACGCCTGCAATGAAAATTCCCTCAGTTCATTTTGCGTAAGGGGTGCCGCTCCTGTATTCAATGGGCGCATATTTTCAGGCCCAATTTCCAGCAAGGTGGGTAGTTCCCGGTTGCCGGAGGCATACTTAAAATCATATTGGGCAATGAATTTTTCGCCGATAATGGTCACCACCCCAAGGTCATGTAGTTCATTTTCCACTTCAACAGCACTATCATCCTTAATTTTAATTCGGAACACGTTGTCAACCGGCAGATCCCCTACCAGCTTTTTGCTTGATATATCCACATATTGGATGGGCTCGGGTGAGGTAAAATGAAGTGTAATGCCTTCCCGGATAAATAAGCTTTGCTTTTCAGGAAAGAAATTGCCTGAGGCAGTATGCTGAGCAAGGGTAGGTATGGTGAAAAGACCATAAAAGCATGTGATTAGGATTATCCTTTGCATATCAGTTAGGGTTTTGGTTTGAATAATTTTGCGAATTCAATTCTTCCGAATCAATCAGGTAAATAAGGGTGCCATATTTCAGATTGGCTTTATTTTGCCGGATTCTTTTGGAGAGGGCCTGGGAACTGGAGGTAAAAACCCGTTGGAGCGCAGACAGGTACATCTGATTCATTGAAGAGGGCTCCTGCTGCATCTGGAGGTTCATGCCTCCGGTGACATTTCCGCCCAGGTCCTTGGAGAATTCCCGGAATGAACTGGCGGGAACATACAGCCCTTCCATGCCATCCTGATCATAAATAGTTAAGGCGATGGGTAGGATTTTATCGCCTACCATCACGCTGCTAATCGTCAATTTAACCCGCTGGGACTCATAGCCGCTGATCCAGGCATAGAGATAGGTTCCTTTGGGTAAGACTTCAGCACCTACCTGAATGTCATTCAATAGCCGTATCCTGATCCTTTCGCCCAAGGTTCCGTTGCGGATTTCCTGATCTACAATGGCCTGAATAAAGGATGATTGGGAGGTTTTCTTGACGGTATTAAAATGGGTATCCGGTTGGCTAGCCTTTGAAACTTTCAACCGCTGGGTTTTGGGATCTTTTTCTATCGCTTCAACTTCCGCCTTTGGGGCTTGATAGGATGGATCATTGGCTTTGGAAATGGAATCCACCAAGGCCATTTGGGCACGAAAAAGGTCCATGGGATCTTCGTACTTTTCCGGCTCCCGGTTATTTTTGGGGCTTTCTAATTGACTCAACGCCTCAAGAATTAACTCATCCTCTTCGGTAGGTGAGGAGATTCGAGACCTGGTTTCGGTGGATGGGCTAAAAGCGGATTGCGCTGGAATTTGAGGTTGATCCAATGAATTTTTAATAGCCAGATCAATGGAATCCAGCATTCTTTTTTCAGCCTCATTGTACTGGGAAAGCATTTCATCTTCCGGTTCCACGTCAATTCTCAGATTTTTGATGGCGGTGTAGCCATCTGCCCTTTTATACCTGGACCGAAAGGCATCCAATTTGCCATCAATGCCCCGGTTCCTGATCTGATCCGATACCTCTCCTACACTTTCCTGAAGGTTTTCCGATCCTTCCTCATGTTGTATTTCATCTTCTCTGGTAAATGACTGCATGCCAAAATTCAGCAACAGCATAAAGGGCAACAGGATCAGGGGAAGGATGTATTTGGGTTGCTTGAAGTCAATCTTCATCATCTGCAGGGTTTAAATGATTATAATTTTCGAGTTGGCGAAGGGCATTTTCCAGGAAAAGACTATCCCCGGCATCGAGAGGGTCCTTGTCCATGATGCTTTCCACGTCTTTTTTTAGCTCTGCCATCCTTTTTAACTCAACCTGAATTTTAAAAAGTGACCTAACTTCATCTGTCATCCCGGAACCAAGGTTTTTGATTTCATTCATCAGTTGCCGGGGATTGTTTGTCTGCTCAGTCCGATGGTTAATGGGAATCACAAAGGCTAGCATAGCCGACAGCATAAGGCTGATTAACATGCCAGCAAAGCATTGCCGGGGATAGGTTTTCAGCAAGAGTACTAAACGATTTTTGGCCTTGATTGGAAGGTTTCCGAACTCTTTCCTTAACTCTCCGGAAGGGTGCTTATCGCTAGAATGTGTTTTTCGAAACATGGCTCAGATCTTTGTTTTCAAGTGTTTTCCAATTCGTGATCAATACTCCATGGCTATTATTTTCCGACCTTGGAATATCCATTAAATACCCTTCTGTAATCAGGGATCTGGTGATGGTGGCACTCCTTCTTTCGATCTTCTGTTTTCCATAAAAGGTGAATTTTTTATTGGGCTCCAGAATGATGGAATCAGTCTGGAGAGTCAAAACAGAGCTGGAACTGAGAATGGAGTTGAAAAACCCTTTCTCCTTGAGGTTATTGTATTGCAATACACCAGATTCGTCTGCCAGGTACATGGCCTTTTTCATTTGGTATTCTATATGTTCGTCGTCGGGAGTCAGGGAGAAAAAAAGGCTGTGAAAAAGATCCACGGCAGCTCTGTATTCCGCAGGACGATTCATTTCCATATTGGTTTGTTGCGCCAGAATGGGCACATCTTTATCCAGAATGTATATGGATTTCCGGGCATTGGCCACCTGCCGGTAGGCAAAGAAAGAAACCGCAATACAGATAATGGTTGCTGCCAGCAAACTACCTATTGATAAAAGGGTAGCGAGTTTGATTTTTGATTCTATGTTTTTGATGATCATTTTCTTTGCGTTTTATTTTCCAAGAATTCCTTTTGCCGACATGCGGGACCCGCTGCGGATTAGGGTAGAACCAGTCCTACCTGCCGTTGCTGCGGCTGCTGTGATGCCTGAAGTGCTGATGATCCAGGTAGAAATAGACGGTACCGTGGTGATGGCAATAGCTCCAACCAAAAAACTAATGATCACCAGACCAAAGGAAAGGATTCCGTTACCTGCCATCCAGGCCAATTTGGTCAGTACTTCCTCTCCTCCCGATGTATCTAAAAGCGCTTCGTATTTCTGAATTTCCTGCAGAAAGGCATATTCCTGCATCAAGCCGCAAACATAGAGTACCAGGTAGGCGATGCCTACGTAAAGATTGACCGCCACAAATCGGGCTATCCAGGTAGTGAAGGCATCCCTAAAGGCAGGTAGTATGCTCGCTGCCAATGAAAAGGGGCCCAATATCACCAAAATGGTAGAGTATATGATCTGGATAAAAAAGATGAAATAAACGCATATCCGTAATATCCAGATGGCCAGGAGTTCCAATAATTGGGTGACCAATAGCTGCATATTGGTCTGCATCCGGATTCTCATCTGGACCAATGGACCGTATACCTTGTCAGTAAAAAACCCTTTAACCCCATCCACCATGACCGTGCCCAGGCCTTTATCTGCCTCCTGAGCTTGTTGCGAGGCCAATTCAGTGGTCGCCTGGTATTCCACCATTTTGTCAGCCACTTCTATGATGTATACTGCCCGGTCTAAACGTAAAGCGTTGATCCGATCATTCTGGTTGGAAAACATGGCCTCTGTTTTGGCAGATATGAGGTCAGTCGGAAAGGCAATGATTCTACAGAAAACACCCCACCACATGGTTAGCATCAACAAGCCGAAGGGTCGCAGGAGCGGCATGATTTCCATCTTTTTATCTCCCACCATCATTTCGTAGGCCTTAATAGAAAAGAAAATCAGCATAAAAACGCAGGCCAGTGCCTGGGCATCCTGAATAAAGGGGCCAAAATGACTGTAGGCATAATCCCGCATGCCTTCGAAAAACCGCATGATACCCCGATCATAAACGCCATTTCCCTGAAGAAATGAAATGGCTTCTTTGTACTCATCAGCAGGTACAGGAGTCTGAGCATTTGCCATAGGCAGACAAATCAGAAATAAAGCGAAAGTGATCATTGACTTTTTCATGTCTTTATTATTTCTTTTGATGATAAATAGCCTAATCACCTGCCTGACGGTTTACAACCGTCTGGCAGGTAGTCTATCCTAATCCTCAAAGGGTATCTCTCCATGATAAAACCCACCGTGTGTCGGTACCGTCATGTTAGATTTCATCGCAGTAGGATTCGTTTTTTTAAGATATCCGCAAGTATGTCTTCAGATTGATCTGTTTGCTCCAATAAATTTCTCTTCTGACTGACTTGTATGCTTTGCCGAAAGGCCAGCATTTTTTGGGACAGGGCCAACTTCCGATCCCAGTCGCTCTGAAGTTTTCGGAGATCTAATAAAATCCGGTGATACATCAGGATTCGTTGGCCTCTTTCCATGTCCTGCGTTTTTGCAAATCCATACCTTTCCGCCAGACTTTTCATATTTTCCAGGTACCAGGCATAGGCACCGTTTTCTTCCAGATAGGCCTTCACCTGAGCGGAATGGTGTTGGAATGCCTGAGCTTCAATATTTTCCAGCGGCGAAAGCTCCTTTTTGTAATAGAGCACATACAGTGGATCAGCGGAAGAAAAGGCTCCGGAAATGCGGGCCATTTCCCTGGTAGCCAGGTTCCGGATGGTATCTGTTTGCTGATTGTAATAGTCCGAAGAAATTTTCGTCGCCACTGCCAAACCCATTCGCTGCGTTTGCTCCCCTCTCGCAGAAAGAGGCCTTCTGTCCAATTTGGGATAGTTGGGGTGCAATGCCCATGTCAAATACCAATTGGAATTGGTGGGGATGCCCAGGAACCGGTTGGGTCCGGGCAGGAAACGGTCTTCATCCCATTGTTTGAAAACCATTCTTTCCTGTTGGGCTACCACTGCCCGATCCTGAATGGGTGTTTGTGCCTGGCTACCTGCCATAAATAGCAGCCCGAAAGCCGGAAATAATAGCCAAAATTTTGTGTTCATCATCGCAGCAGGTGTCTATGGGCAAGGATTTGGTTAGCCAAATTCTTACTCTGATTGATATAAGCCTGATAGGGATTTAGCTTTTTGAGCACGCCATTGATATTGGCCCAATACATGGCATGGCGGACTGCAAGCAGGTATCCGGCTATCCGTTCCAGTTCCATCTGGATTTTCCCTAACAGCTCATCTCTCACATTAGGGTTGATCAGGAGATTTTTTCCTTCGGCCAATACAAAGGTGGAAACCTCCGTTACCAGGGTAAAGCTCCTTTCTTTGGCCTGGCGGATATAGGTTTCGGCAAAAAGGAGCAAAACGGGATTTTGGGAAGCCATGGAAATGGTTTCATCACTTAAGGCATAAATCCGTTGCAGGGTCCTCCCGATCTGTTTTACCTGGATGGCATCTTTTAATCCTTCATTGACCTGGTTGAGCGACTGGAGAATCATGGTCTCTACCATGGCCAGGCTGGATACATTCAGTCCAATGTCATCCATGTTTTTTCGGATACCGTTCAGGCTTTCCTGATAGCCTATCTCAGAAATATTCCTCAGGGCTGCATTTTCATTGATGATCAGAAAATGCTCCCGGTCAAACACCACCGTTTGAGCTTGCAGCTCAAAGGAGAATGCCAAAAGGAATATCGTCAGCAGCTGTTTCAATCTTTTATCAGTTGAATGTTTGCCAAAATTTCATCTACCATTTCTGCGGTTTCATTTGGGTAATGTAGATTGTTGTTTCTCGCTGATCTGCGCCTGATTTCGGAAGCCAGCGTTTGCGAAGTGGCGCTCGCGAGCCGGTTGATCGACCGGAGTTCCTGTAAGACATGCTGCAACAACAGCCTCCTTTCGGAAACCTTCATCTGGTTGAGGTCACCGATGGAGGCCGTCAATCCTATCAGATAATTCATCAGGGAATAGGACTGCTTTACGAATAGCTTTTCGGTTTCCAGTGCCAGCGGGATCAGCAAGGGATCCTTTTGGCAATGGAAAATGATTTGTTCCTGGTGGCCGATGATAGACCGGAGCAAAGGATTGGCTGATGCAGCCAGCCCTACCGCCTCTATCAGTAAATTCAGTTTAGCAAAGCGCTCCTGCAGGGTACGGTATTTCACCTTTACCTTCCCCATCAAATTTCTGTTCACTTCTTCATTGATGGCATTTTTGGCCTGGTTGGTCTTTGCTTCGGATTGCCTTTCATGTTCCTTTTTCGAATCTTCCACCAATTGATGCAATAAGGCAACGTTGACCTGCCCAGAAACAGGAGAAGCGAAAAGTAGGCAGAGGATAAATAGGAGCTTTTGCATGGCTTATCGGGTTAAGGCTTCTCTTTTTCTGAGGATGTCATTCATAATATCCAGGTCCATTTCAATGTATCCCTGGAAAGGGTTCAATGACTTGAATAGTCCCTTCATGCTGGCAAATTGCATGGACCGGTACATCCCATAGGTGTAGGATCTCAGTATCAGCAATTCATTCAGAATGGTGTTGATTATTTTTGCCCTTTCCCCCGCATCCATCAGGTTATCCTTGCCTCCCTTCAGGGCAAATTGCTGCACTTCAAGAGCCAGGGCGGTGGCCCTTTGCTGAAACAGTGAGGCATTTTGTTGGGCAAAGACAAGGAATTCAGGGTTGGTACGGGCCAGTTCCAGGATATCCCGGACATCACCGGAAATGCCTGTTGCGATCCGGGCTATCTCTTTTACATCGGCGAGATTGGTAAGTATGGCGCTCACCTCGGTCAGACCTTCATAAAGTTTCTCCTGCATGGTATTCACCACCGTAAGGTTTCCGGTCACCGCCAATTGCCCCCTTTCTATTAAGGTCAGCCGTTCATTCGTGTTGTTCAGCTGGGTATTGATGACCGCTGCATGGGTGGCCTGGGCTCCCGAAACGGCAGGGTCCACATACACCTGGGCCTGCGCCAAAACACTGGTGAGCATCAAAATAAGAAATGTGAGGGTTTTCATATCGATGATTTTAAGTGGTTAATTCTTTCTTTTCATGTGTTTAATAATTGTTTTGAGTTGTCACATGGAATCTCGCGTGCTTAATAATTATCCCAATGTGACGTTTTCGTCATGCTCGATTTCCCCATAGGGAATTCCGAGTTGATTGATCAGGGAGAAAAAACGGTTCAATTCCGCTCCTGAATCTTTGTAATCCGCCACAAAGTGGTCCAGGCCTTCTTCGTAATTGCCATAGTGATCAATGTAGATTTCCACTGCTGCCTTTTCGGGCTTTTCGGTGGTGTAGGTCAGGTATTGGTGAAGGGAAACCTCTACCCCATACACTTCTCCGCTTGCTCCTCTTCGGATATAGACCTCCTTGAACCTGCCCCGGCCTTCTGTATTGTCAAACTGGTTGATGGTAAAGATCTTTTTTCTCTCGTGTTCATTGATGGAAAGCAGGGAGGCGATTTCATCATAGTGGTCCTTGAATTTTGACTGATCCAGCAAAATGATGGTATCCGAGTTATTCACGATGCTATCCTTAACCACCGTATTGCCAATGATGTCTCCCAGTTCCTGGGTCACCACTATGGCTTCACCCCAGAATTTCCGCACCGTCTTGTACAGGTAAAGGATATAGTTGGCCATTAGTGGAGAGGCAATGGCTTTCCAGGCTTCCTCAATGATCAGCGCTTTTCGCTGTTTGCTTCTGAACCGCATCTTTTGGATAAATACATCCATGATGATCAGCGTGACGATCGGAAAAAGTACTTTGTGTTCCTTGATGGAATCTATTTCAAAGACAATAAAGGATTCCCCAAAAAGGGACTGGTCCACCTCTTCATTCAGCAGGCTGCCATACTCCCCTCCCCTATAAAATTTCTTCAGGACGAACTTGAATTCATCGATGTTGAAATGGATGTTTTCCTTCTGGATCATCTCCGGAATAAATACCAGGGCAAATTCATAAAAGCTGTTAAAACAGAGGCGTGGTTTTTCTGCAGGGGCTTTAAAATAGGATTGGTAATAGGCGGCAATGGTATCGGATATCACATCAGATTCTACCTGAGAAATCTGGCCTTCCGCTGATTTCCACAGCACAGAGATCAAGGTGAGCAGGGCATCTTTCTTCTCGATGTTGTATTCTTCCCTGCTGATGGCAAAGGGATTGGTGGTAATGGGACTTTGCTCGGAATAGGTAATGTATTTCCCCCCATAATAGGCACAAAGCCCAAAATAAGAATGTCCCGTATCCACGATAACTACATCCATCAGCCACCTGGGTTCCGGGCTTTTGTTGTACATGCAATACTGTTCGATCAGGGCATTCATAAAAAAAGACTTACCCGAACCCGATGGGCCCAGGACAAATTTATTCCGGTTGTTGATCCGGTTGGTCTGCATGGGCAGGTCGGCGGGATCAATTTTGACCGGTATGCCCTGCCGGTCCGTCAGCCTGATCTGAAAATTGCTGACCTCGTCCCGGCTCATGGATTCCTTGAAAAAGAAGCACAAGGCCGCATCGGAAGTTGTCAGGAAATAATCATAGGGTTTCAATTCGGCCGTATTGCAGGGCAATGCCGTTCTGAACAATTCCAATTGGTTGTAGGCATTCCTTGACGGAATGATTCCCTGCTGAAATAGAGAAGATTCTATGAAATTGGCGGTTCCCTGAATCAGTTCTTTCTCCCCCGACACCAGGATATTGAAATGGGAATTGACCAGCAACTGGTTGTTTCTGGTAATGTCCTCCAACAGTTGGTCAATGTCTTCCACACACATATTGTTCGCGGAATCGGGTATGCCGGAGTGCCTTTTCCGTTTCAGTTCCAACTTCCTCTGGGTCATGGCCTGGGGCACGATTTCAATCACCTGATTATAGATAATGGTGTTGAAATGGGGTACTGAAAACAAAAAGCCCATATTGTCAATGGGAAAGCCCTTTAGGGTATCCTTGTCGGTCCTGACCTGATGGGTGCCCACCCTTTGGGGCAGATCAATGGTATCCGTATTGATCAGACTGAGGGAGCGAACAGCCCTTTTGCCCATCTCTACCTGCTCATCTCCTGCAAGCAGGTTGTTCAGGCAGAGTTGGTTTTCATGGAAATTCATGGACAGAATTCGTCTGATATACCGGTTGATCTGATTTTTGTTTAGGGCATTTACAGGCAGGTGACTTCGGATAAATAGATCAGCTACCTTGTTAATGGATTGGGTAAAATCATGGAGTTGTTTTTGGCTGTAGGTGTAAAAACCTGATTTTGCCCTTCTGGTGATTACCAGAAAAGTTTGGTGGAAAGTGTAGATCCTGCCCCGGAAATGTTCATCGTACTTCCGTTGCAGATATTCGCCGGAAGCTTCCGGGTTGAACTCCTTCCTGCTCAGGATATCCTGCTTCTGGATCAGGTAGCCTTCTCCCAGTATTTTGATGGCATTGACATAGAGCTGGTGGAAATTGTCATAGTTCCCCGGATCAGCTGCATACTGCAGGACAGGGTTTTTGATTTCCAATACCACCCCAAAGTCACCTTTTTCATTGAAAAGGATATCATATCCTTTGCAGTGATCCACTCCAAGATAAGGCAATTTAAAGGGTGTTTTTCTCCGCTTTGGCATGGTGATAAGGCTTTAAATCTGTTGGGGGCAGGAATACCCCCAGGTTTCTTGTTTTATTATGCAGACCTTTTTTCTGTTGTTGACTGGTAAAATAAAGGCCTCCTGTAATCGTGCCTATGGTAAGGATTCCTCCAAAAACCATATCGGTAAGGCTACCAATCAAACCGCCCAGGACCAGGCCCAAAACCAGGGAGGCGATGCCCCAGCCTATGAACTTGCCCTGAAAACCCTTGTACATCAGGGGTTTTTGAAGCCCTTTGTAGATGGAAAACTGCTTGCCCATCAGACTCCGAAAAAGGCCTTGATGACCACGCTGACCAGGACCATAAACAGGCAGGAACCTCCCCAGCCCATCAGTTCTTTGTTGATGTCCTGATCGCCACTATTCCATTTGATGTATACCCTTACCCCACCTATGATTCCGACTACCGCGCCGATAACCAGACACAGGGAAGCCACTGGATCCACATAGCCAATTAGTGAAGATTCTGCTGCCGTGATGCCCTGCACTCCCTGGGCTTTTGCCCGAGCCAGGGTAAGTACCGCCAGCCCCACACTTGCAATTGATTTTTTGCTGTTTTTAAACATGATTGAAGGATTTAAATGATTTATTTTTATTGGTTGATTTTAAATATTCGTTTTTAGGATATGGGTACCTGGTAAAGAGCGCTGAGAAAGATTCCCAACACGGAAAGGAAAATACAGGCCCCGAACCAACCGGCTACTTCCATGTCAATGTTTCTTCTGCCCATTTGCCAATTGTTATAGATCCTCAACCCTCCCAGCAATCCGAAAAGAGCTCCCAAGACCAGAATCGCAGAGGAAAGGGCCCTGAAGTTTTGGGCCATCAGGCTTTTCCCTTCATTGATCTCCGGAATTCCGGGAGGTGTTTGTGCCATGGACACCCTAATTCCTACCAGGAAAAACATGGTGACTGCGAGGATAAGATAGGAGGTCTTCATTTTAGTAAACCAGGTGTTTTTTGACTTCTATCGTTTCGTTTTGAGCCAGCTTAAACAGTTCTGTCATACTACTGACCCCACCGGTGGAAACATTGGTATTTTCCCGGTAAAGTCGCCATTGGTCGCTGTCTTCTGGTTTGGCCTTCCCCACACCGTAAGCGGAATGGCTTTCAACCTGATCGTCCTCATCGATAACCTTTGTCGGGGTTTCCTCTGGTAGTTCCAGGAGTTCATCTCCTCCGATCAGCAATTCATCGTTTTGAGGTTTTAGCAGATCCAGGACCACCAATACCCCGTAGTACAGCAGGTAGCCGGATGCCAGGTATTTGATAAATTCAGTCCATCCCATGTCATAGTTTTTTAAATGATTCGCGGATCTCCTCTATCAATTCCGGATGATCCTGAAAAAAACGCGTCAGTAGGAAATTGATAAACCGGGTCACGTCTACAGAAAATACCGGATACAACACCTTTAGAATCTCCTCGTGCCGCTCGTCGATTTTTATCAGTCTCTTTTTGCTCCCTTCAATCCTCAAATCTCTGACATTTTCCAATTGATGGAATATTTCCTTGTCATGGTTGAGTGAGCTCCCTTTGGTCAGCTTTCTCATCCTTCCGCTGGCAGATTTTGGGGAAGACCTATCCGGACGGAAATTGCTCATTAGATTTTTTATGTATTCGTCTTGTGCCATGCCGGGTCGATGTATTCGTTGTAAATGGACTCAAAAACGGGTTCGATCACCTCAATGATGTTGGCCGGGATGTCATAGGTGGTGATCCTCTGGAAATCTATCCGCTCGGTGATGCTGTTTGTGACCACCCCGAAATTTTTCAGGGCATCCTGAACGGATTTCATAGTCTCGTATTTGACACTGCTCCGCACCCGGTTGGGAATAAAAATGATTTTAGCCTTTGGATTGATCTTCAGGATCACAAAAGAAAATTCGATGGTAGAAGAAACGGAGTACTCGTCGTAGCTGAAAGGACACAGAATTAAATCTGATTTCCGAAACACCGGAACCAGTTCGTCGTCATCCATTTTACCCGCCAGGTCAATGATGCTTACCTGGTTTTCATCTTTAGAAGCCTTTTTTTGAATGGATGTAAACTGGGAAAGTTCGGCAGCCTCTACCGGATACAGCGGTTCGTTTTCAATCACCTCCGCAGCCTGGGCTTTGTTGTAAAGGGATCGCTGAAAGTCCATATCATAGACCTTGACCGGTTTGTTTTTGGCGAGCGACAGGTAATTGGAAAAAAGGACTGACAGGGTGCTTTTTCCGACTCCCCCTTTTTGGTTTGCGAATAGGATTATCATATGCATTGGTTTTTATCTGATGCTTCTTTTTTTGTTGTCTTTCTCTTTGTTCCTTCTCCTGCCATGCAAGGCCTCATCGTCCACATCTTGATGGATATCCAGGCTGATGTTGGAGATCGGGTTTGCTGTCTCCCGGTCAGGTTCAACCTGATCATTTGCCTGGGATTCTGAAGCAGGGGTTTCTTTGTCCGGATGTACCGGCACCAGTGCTCTGGATGCTCCGCCGGTTCTAGTCAATGGGCTTTGTTCTGTTTCATTCCGCTCCGGAACATTCCAGAGGCGGGCAAAGCGATTGTATTCCCCGCTCCTAAGAATGGCTTCCAGGCTGATGAAAAACCGCTCCCGGGTATCCAGCAGGTACAGGCGCTTTTCGTTTACAAGTAGGTGAAGTCCATATTCCTCAAGACCCCTTTGGAGATTGGCAAAATCCTCCAATACTGAAAGTAATTTGAGCCGATAAGCTGCTTGCATTGGAAGGCGTTTGAACCGGAATATGGAATCCCTGGTCCCGGTAATATCTTCATAAGCAGTCTTATCTGCCTGGAAAGCGAAATTGATGACTTTTACAGTATCCTTTGTTTCCTCCCAGACCAGGTTTTTGAGTGGAAAAACTTCACTTCCTTTCAAGATAATTTTTCTGTTATGGTCAATGATGGTATAGCCATAGGGGGCTTTCCCATCCTTACCGTGAAAAATCAGTTCCACTCCGAATTTTTCTTTAAGAAAGTCCGCCAGTTCTGAGCGGTATCCGGTTGGTTTTCCCAGGCGGTTGCCTTTTAACGGTTCGAATACCGGGACTGGGGCACTATTGTACACCTTTCTGTATTTGTCGAATAAGGCATGGAGCTGCTTGATTCTTGCTTTATCCGGGGAATAGGAATTGGCTTTAGTATTTAGTTGCTTGAGTGAAATTTCACCCTGCAGTAAGCCAAATTTGTACAGGGCTAATTTGCCTTCTTTCTCCTTTAGGCTGTAGCCCCGGGTTTCCAGGTACAGCTTTGCCTGGCTTATTGTGGAAAAGGAAAAGACTTTGAGTTGATCAAGTACCTTTTTACATTCCTGCCCCGGATTCCGGTTCCTGATTTCCAACATGCATTTTTGCGCCCTGATCCTTTCCATGCTGTCGTTGATTTTCTTGTCATCGTTCCCGATTCTGGAGGAAACCATATGGACATGGTTGTTTTTGGTGTCCCCGTGGAAGACGATCAGGTAGGGATTGCTGCTATAGCCCATTTTATGCAACCATTTTTCAGCCATCTCCGTAAGCTCCTTTTTATCAAATTCACTCCCCTTGCAGGAAATCATCGCATGGAACTGTTGGTTTTTGACCCGGGTATTGCGATTAGAGTGGACTTTCAGATAGGTTTTCATTTCATCCGGCGTTACTTTCCGGGCCGATTGCAGGTAACCGAAATTCCTGAATTTCATCAGCTCTCCCCTGGCAGACTGGGTCTTGTTGGTGTTGTAGGACACCCCGTTGAAAGTACTGGTCGATGATAGGATTTTGACGGTCATCAGCTGATGGATTTATAGATTTTCCGGAAAGTCCGGTTCATGTCCTCCTGATAGTCCAGGTACTGGGTAAGGAGGCTATTAAACCGGGCAAATACCTTGGGATCCATGTCTTTCACCCTGGAATATTGATTGGCATGTTTGGCCAGCTGGTTGATATTGTTGTTGACCCTACCCTGTTCGGCCGCCAGCTCATTCAGCGTTTGGAGCAGTTTATCGGTTTTAATAATGGAAGCATCCCCCTGTATTTTCCGGATCAGGTTCCTCAGCGTATCGCTTCTTGAAATACCCGCACTACTGGAGAATTCATCCAGGAATTTCACTTCCTGCTCATTCAGCCGGAAGGTGATTTTGTGGGTTCTGTTTTCCTTGGAGTCCTTCATGGCTATGTAGTAGCTTGGCCCTTTCCAGGCATTGTTTGACCCAAAGAGAAGGAGAAAAAAAATGGGATAAAATACGTAAAAAGCTATATTTTAGGGGTATACGCAGGTATGCGTATATGGGAGTGATATGGAAATTTATATTGGTAAAAAATATAAAATTGGAAAAACCACCAAAACTACACAGCCTATTTTCAAAACAAGTCCGGGCTTGTTGTTGCTATTTTTAATGGTTTGGTTCGGCTATTGTAGTAACTATTCAAACGGCTTTTTCCAGAAATATTTCCATGCGAGTCTGAAAAAAGAGGCAAAAATCACAACATTTTTCGGCACAGATATCGGGACTATTTATCAAAAGGGAGCCTGACTTGAAGTAATTCATCATTTAATGTGTCATTGGTTGGGTAGAACCACAAATATTTAAAACAATTGAGCCTCTAGCTTCTGGTTCAGATAATCATCAGGGGAGATATTGAAAGGCAATAATGAAAAGAAAAAAAGAACCAGTTGAGCGAATCTATATATTTCATATATTTAGGAAATTTTACAAATACAACCAAAAGTAAAATAATTGTGCTGTGCAATAATTATTATCCTTTCATTTTGTATATTTAAATCGTATAAATGGCATTATTTGACAAATTCATTAAGAAAGACAATTCATTAACATTTACTACAAAGAACTTCTTTATCGGATCACCGGAAGCTGAAGCAGAAAGTGTTGCTCATTCTAGGATGAGGTTAGCAGAGGTGTTTGAAGATTTTTTGAACGTACTTCCAGAATTGCAGCATGAGAAATTCCTGATTACCGGACGAAAAGGTAGTGGGAAATCCGCAATTGCAGAATACATTTCTCATTTATACGAAAAGGAAGCAAACTGTTTTTCTTCCTTTATAAGAAAATCAGACATCAACATCGAACGTATTGCACAGCTTACCCAAGAACATGACCAGAATGTTACTCAAGAATTAATAATTGAGTGGGTAATTCTGACTAAGCTTACCTTAATGTTGACATCCAAAGAGTCTTTACAGAATTACAAAGAAATTTCTGACTTGCAAGTTTTTCTCAAGAAAAACTCTGGATTCATTGATATTAAATCCAATCAGATTACTCAGGTAGTGCAGAGCAAAGGACATGAATTGAATGTTAATTATTTCAAAAGATTTTTAACTGCCAAATTTGGCAATAAGTTTGACATAACCAAGGAAAAGGCTCCATTTTATAAGCTAATTCCTCATCTGAAAGCAACAGTTCTTGAATTAATGAATTATCCAGAAAATCGAGAAAACAAATTTATTTTAATTTTTGATGACTTGGACATTGGCTTTAAATCAACTTCTGAGAAGAATAGGAATACAATCCTTAATTTAATTCGTGTTGGTAAAGACTATAATAATAATTTTTTTGGAAAAAATAACTTAGATTCAAAGATCTTCATTCTCTTACGTGACGACATTTCAAGAATTCTTTATAAGTATGATGCTGATACGGCAAAGCTTTTTTCTAGCTATGCCGTTAGTTTAGTATGGTATGAATTTGATTCTCACAAAAGATTTGATCAGGAAGATAAAACTAAATTAAAGCAATTTATTAATAAACGATTAGTTGTAAATTTTGAGAAGCTCGGTAAAACTTATAACAAAAATGACCCTTGGTCATCCTTTGTTGAAAACGATCCAACCTATAAAAAAACAAGCTTTAAATATATTGTCGATCATACGTTTGCACGACCGAGAGATCTAATTCTCTTTTTCAGTCCCATATCTTCAATGGATTTGCAACTACCTCTTCAAAAACGGGATATAAATAACTTACTCGGAAAATATTCAGCCGAATTGATTGCTGAGGTTAAAAATGAACTCTCGGCCCATTATTCCTCAGAAGATATTGATAGAATTTTCAAAGCACTTTATCAATTCTCTAGTGGCAACGAATTTAGCTTCCAAGAATTCATTGAGTTACTAAAGGAAATGGGATTTCAAGAAGACTCCGAAATTTCAGTTTACAAACTCTTTGAATATTCTTTGATAGGTAACTCAATTCCGGACTCTAACAAGGTAACCTTCAAGTTTTGGGAAGAACGCGATGAGGTAGTTAAACTGAATCGTGATCACCCCTTAGTTATACACTTTGCAATGAAAGTTTATTTGGCCAATAGAAAATATTAGTTACATGATAACCTTTAAAATCGGGACATTCGTTTTGTAACGGGCATTTCATTAAACATAACTACCGTTCCATCAGTATTTTGATTAAAAACAAATAGGGATGAAGTCATCATTATATTGATCATGTCATCTCTTATCAATAAACCATTCGGCACAGGCTTTTCACCTGTTGGAACGGTTAACTTTTTGACCTATATTCACCATTCAAGGCACACCCAATGTATAAAAATAATAGCCGAGGTAGTAGTGAATTCAAGGGCTGTGCCTGCGTCAACTTTTGGGTAAATTGGCATGTTGAAGCCCATAATCGGCTACTATTCTTATACGAAACGTTGGCAGTAATTAGAATCCTAAAAAATGAATGACTTGGAATTAGAATATTTCTTATTTAATCTACCAATTTATACTCCCATTCAAATAACAAAGGAGAATCGGGACAATTTTATTTTCTTGTTGAGCTATGGTAGAGGTGATAATCAGCGGGATGTTGAAGGATATAACCCTTTCAGAAAAACCGAATCAACATTTAATGGGTGGAGTAATATCAATGAAAACATTGATTATTTTGTGAAATATGGTGGAACTGATGGCATAGGAATTAAATGTAAAAGGTACGGAGACGTACTTAAATTTTATATTAATTATAATCCAGAGAAGCATATTTTAATGAAGGTTGGACAGTACCCCTCAATAGCTGATTTTCACATTCAAGAGCTTAATAAATATCGCAGAGTCTTGGATAAAACTAAACTAAAGGAGTTCAGCAAGTCAATTGGTTTAGCGGCTAACGGTATAGGAATTGGCTCATACGTTTACTTACGTAGAATCTTTGAAACATTAATCGTTGATGCGAAAAATATGGCAGAATCTGATGGAGCAATCACTGATGATGACTATCAAAAAGTAAGAGTTGAAGACAGAATTAAACTTCTAGCAGAATATCTGCCCAATTTCCTTGTAGAAAATAAATCAATGTATTCTATACTTAGTCTAGGTATACACGAATTGGACGAAGAAACCTGTTTAGCTCATTTTGATTCATTAAGAGTTGGAATTGAGATAATACTCGATGAGAAATTGGAAGAAATAAGAAAGAAGGAGAAAACTGAGGAAGCAAAAAAAAGATTAGCAGCAATCAAAGGGAAATTAAAATAATTACTGCCAATCGTGGATGGCCGCAGGCCATAAGCCTGCGGAGCACCCCTCACACCACCAAGGTGCGACAAGAAGTCGCTTAGATAACTGTTTAACGTTCAAAGAACGATTAAACCTTGTGTTCCATCAATAGGATACGTGCATTTCTGGTAACGGAATTGTGCGAAGCTATCCGGACAATATAGCCCGTAAAGGGATTCTGTGAAGAATCTCTGTTGCGCACCACCGTCAGGTGCGGGGGAGTATTGGGTATGGTCGACATACGTGAACTGCTGAAAAATGTCGTGACGTGTAAACAGCGAAAGAAGATACCACGATTAGACTAAAAGTATCCGTCCGATAAACCCCATATATCAGAATCCGGGTTCAATTGGTAAACTTGTCGCATGAAAAGACAAGATGAACAAGAAATGAAAATGCTTTAACCCCAAAAGGCATCGACCTCAACTTGAAGGCTTATCAGATGTTTGAAGGTATTTACCTACTGGCTATCGAAGGAATGAGTTTTTCTACGGTACTAGCCTTAATGAGTGAAGTGGGAATAGAGGGCATCAAGAAGTTCAAAACTGCCAAGCACTTCGCTTCCTGGCTGCGGCTGACCCCCAACAACAAAGTAAGCGGGGGAAAAGTAATTTCAAGTAGAGTCCCAAAAGGAAGCAACAGGCTGAAAATCGCTTTACGGAATGCAGCCAATGCGATTAGAAACCTGAAGGATTCCACACAACTACGAGACTTCTTCCATAGAATAAGCTTTAGAAAAGGAAGGGTTTTGGCCATCAGTGCAACCGCCAGTAAGCTGGCCGTCATCATCTGGAACATGGTGGTGAATGGAGTTCCCAATATTAATCCGGAAGGCTATCTCTTCCTGGATCAGAAAAGAAAATTGGGTTTAGTTAAACGGATAAAGAAAAAAATCGATAAATTCGGTTTGACTAATGAGGACCTGGGGCTCGATTTGACTAAGATTTGAGGGTTTTTTTGTACGTTAGTCAGAATACAATAATCAATGAGACCAAGGGTATTTATCGGATCTTCGACTGAACAACTCAGCATTGCATATGCAATCCAAGCGAATCTTGACCATGATGCGCAGGTGACAGTTTGGACACAGGGGGTCTTCCGACTTTCTAAAAGCGCTTTAGAGTCTTTGATGGACTCTCTAGATTTATTTGATTTTGCAATTTTTGTATTTCATCCCGATGACATTACTAGAATAAGAAACAGTTCTTTTGAAACTGTTCGTGATAACGTGGTTTTTGAGCTTGGCCTTTTTTTAGGCAAGCTTGGGAAGGACAAAGTTTTCTTTCTCGTGCCATGTAATTCAGAAGGGCTTCATCTCCCAACAGATTTGTTAGGGATCGCACCAGGGACATTTGACAGCAACAGGGAGGATGGAAATATTGCAGCAAGTGTTGGACCTTTTTGTAATCAAGTAAGAAATCATCTTAAGGAATTCCTCTATTTGAATATTGAGGGTATTCAAGATCAGCCTAAAAATATTAAGGACATTGTGATTAAGAAAGAGGCAAACTGGGAACACCTTCTTGCCGCTGAACTTCTTTCTCTGAGGCTGGCTGACATAAACAAGGCTTATGACGAACTGGAGTCGGAACTTCTGATTTTAAGGCTGAAACCGATTTCAGCTGAAGATTTTTTTCAGTGGTTTAAGACTACAAATTCAAGCTTAAAGAATTTCATCAATTTCTTTACCAAGTGTTTAGATGAACTTATAAAATCATTTGGACCTCCGGGAGAGGCGGGAAAACCTATTGAAATAAAAAATGCGGTCGAACGATTTCGCCTTCTTTGTGAAGAATTACTCAGCCTGGAGTATGAACTTTACGGTTTTGATCCTCCAGACGAACTGGAAATTATAAAGACGAAATTGAAAGGATTCACCAAAATTATGTTCATCAACGAGATCAATCGACTTCATCGGGAAACAAGAGAGGTAATTCTGGCTTATAGAAAGGGTGAATCAATCAAAGAATTCCAATTAACCCTTAAGCCAGAATACCCTACATCGATGAATGAGGTGTTGGAGATTTTTAGGGCTGAATTGGGATACTTCTAAAAAAGTACTGCAGCCAATGAGTAGCCCGACCTGAACTAAATGGACTCTGGTTTAGGCTCTCTCACCACTGTAGTGCGACAAGAAGTCGTTTAGATAACTGTTTAACGTTCATAGAACGATTAAACCTTGTGTTCCATCAATTGGATACCTGCATTTCTGGTAACGGAATTGTGCGAAGCTATCTGCACAATAACCCGAAAAGAGATTCTGCGAAGAATGTCTGTTGCGAACTAACGTCAGGTGCGGGGGAGTATTGGTATTGGTCAACATATGAAAACTGCCAATAAATGTCGTGACGTTTAGACAGCGAAAGACTTTTATACGCGGAGACCAAAATGGTATTGGGTACAGTTAGCAGGCTTTTCGGTTTCTGCTACATGGATTTCGATTTTCCCGGCTGGCCTTCTCGCTGTAGACTACCCCGCTCAAAAGTCAGGTTTACCCCTGCTCATAGAGATACCGATTAAGATCGGCACAGGCAACCGAAATGCTTCGAAACAGGTTTTACCCGTTTGAGCGGTCAACTTTTTGACCTATATTCACCATTCAAGGCACACACAGATGCTAAAAAATCATAGGCTAATGAGCTATTTGCAAAGAGCTTTTGAATCGGGTACTTTTAATAAATTAACAAGCGGTCAGCCTACATATTTTAGCTGAACGTTTTATTCCATTGGTGTAAACGTAATAACTTATGCTTTATATAATTCCAACTAAGAGAGGAATCGGAATTGAACTCTGGGGAGCTTACGGTGACCTAAATAACTTTTATGAAGTTATAGGTAAATTTTGGAATGACGAAAAAGCATCCGAAAAACTAGGATTCGAAAACCGAGACAAATTGATAAGTAACTTTTCATACGAAATAAGAAAAGCAAAAGATAACAGTCGTTTAAAAAGGAAGAACAATCACCTTTATCCATTTGAAGAAGGAAAATATTTGGGTACACAATTTTCATGGGTACACTTCTTGTTTTCAATATCAGCACTGAAATACAACATGCAGTTTTACGAAACAAACAAATTCGATATTTCAGTAATTCTTCAAATAGAATTTTGGCTTGAAAAGGCCATGAATTCCTACGATGAAACTGGGGCAAGAAATCTGATACCATTTATCAATGATGGATTACATGGAGCAAATGAATATATCTATCAATGCATGAGAACAACAAACCTTGAATACTTCTTGCTGGGAGGTGGTAAGAAAGCTTTTAGGAAGTTGCCAGAACTTTTAAAGCGTGGAATTTTCTATACTGAGGAGTACAACGAACACCATAGACGTTTGGAAGCGGATGCGAATAGATTGAACTGCAAACCTTCCGAATTGGAAATTGATGATGACCACATAGATTACGACGGAATAAAATGGTAAAAACAGACTCCAGTCGAGTAGGTAAAGAGGAGTCCCACCCCTATACCTTTCACAGAACCGTGGTGCGACAAGAAGTCGGTTAGATAACTGTTTAATGTTCAAAGAACGATTAAACCTTGTGTTCCATCAATAGGATACGTAAATTTCTGGTAAAGGAATTGTGCGAAGCTATCCGGACAATATAGCCCGTAAAAGGATTCTACGAAGAATTCCTGTTGTGCACCAACGTCAGGTGCGGGGGAGTATTGGATATGATCAACATGTGTGAACTGCTGATAAATGTCGTGACGTGTAAACAGCGAAAGACGTTGACACGCTGTGACCAAAATGGTAAGGGGTATAGACAGCAGGCTTTTCGGTTTCTGCTACATGGATTTCGATTCCCCCGGCTGGCGCTCTCACTGCAGACCTCCCCGGTGAAATGTCAGGAAAGGCTTTGCCAATGGATTGCCTTCGGGACAGCCTGCCCTGACTCAGTCAAGGTTACCCCGTCCTTAAGCGATACCGATTAAAATTGGCACAGGCTACCGAAATGCTTCGGCGCTGGTTTTCACCCTCTGTATTAATTTGCTATCTTCGATACCAGATGCCCATGTTGGGCACACACATTGGAGCGCATAAACCGAAAAGCATATGACACCTGAAATTCAAAACAAATTAAATATTTGGGCTGGACAATTTCATGAATCTAAACATCCTAAAGATTATGAACGATTTTATGAGGTTGTAATTCAAAGTTACAAGGACGATTATCGTCTTTCCGGAGATTCGATCCAAGAAGTACTAAAAACCGCTGGTAAGTTAAATTCACAACTTATTTCCGAACTGTCGGATTATTATTCTGACTTGTATCATCATCTTTATAATTTATTGGAATTCAATAACTCACCAAGATAACGTTGCTTTTTTTATATTTCATGATAGTTTTTTTTTTATTGAATGCCGTTCTCAGCATACTAACCAAAGTTAAAACTCACAAACTGCTGAGATCGGGTGATCATAAAATCCGAAAGTCTAGTTGGAGAATTGGCTATTCTCCTAGTGAACTCACCCAACTTTTTGAACAATCTAACTCTAAACAAATGGACGACAAAATTAGGAGTGTAATCCGGCTAACTCGACCATTTGGACTTGGGGGATTTATATCTCAATCTTCATCCTAATAAGTATTCTGATACATCTAAATTGAAAATACTTGATCGAGAAGTGTAGGCGAAGTGGAATCCCACCTCTAAACCTCTCACAGAACGTTTCGACAAGCTCAATGCACCGACGTATCCCATTTGACGGGACCGGCTCTCGCTAAGGCGGGACAACGTGTGAACCTCTCAATTGTTCAAATATTTTATTTTCTTTAGCGGAATTCAAGAATGCTGGCGCATTTCATACGGCTCACATTATGCCGTCGGTTAGTAGTCCATTATGGTAGACTAATTTGTATCCCAGTCCCCAATGATAAAAAAGGTGGGCGTATTCGTCAGTACAAGCCCCGCCGTCTGGCTTATAGTATTTCCTGAAACATCAGGGCTTCACCTACACTTCCCTCGCTCCTCACAGCAAGCCAGCTTTGAGAAAAGACAGGGTAGGCTTGCCAATTGCTTGCCTTCGGAACAGCCTGCCCTCACTCAGTCAGGGTTACCCCCGAACTTAGGGATACTTAGCTTCTTAACTAAAATGCAACCATTCGGAACTCCCGAACAGATGCTTAACCTTTAAACGTTCAAATTACTTCCGCTTCGTCACCAGCTCATACACACACGGAATCACCACCAGATTAAGCAAAGTTGCTGACAGCAAGCCACCCAAAATAACTACTGCCATAGGACTTTGAATTTCATTGCCCGGTTCCCCTCCTTTCAATGCAAGCGGAATCAAAGCAAGTCCAGTAGTGAAAGCAGTCATAAGAATTGGGTTTAACCTGTCCAAAGCTCCTGTTTTAAGCAATTCAAAACCTTGCATTCCTTCTTTCCTTAAATCCTCATATCGAGAGACCAAGAGAATACCATTTCGGGTAGCAATACCAAACAAACTGATAAAGCCAATCGTAGCCGCGATGCTGATGATACCCGAAGTGAAGTACACGATCAAAATTCCACCAATCAGCGCTAATGGCAAGTTGATTAAGACAATGAAAGAAAGTTTTACATCCTGAAACTCATAATAGAGCAAAAGGAAGATGATCAAAATAGCCAGAACCGCAGTAATGAGCAGCAATTGAGAAGCCTTTGCTTCACTCTCAAACTGACCGCCATACTCGACTCGATAGCCTGGGGGTAAGTCAATATTCGACCCAACAATTTGTTGAATTTCATTAACTACCCCGCGCAGATCACGGCCCTGGACATTGGCTGCTACCACAATCTTTCGCTTTACGTTCTCTCGTGAAATGGTATTGGGAGAACTTACGGATTTCACCTCTGCCAACTGATCCAACGGAATTTCACCTCCATTCGGCATAGCGATCAAAGCAGACTGTAGGGCTTCCATACTATTTCTCGATTCTTTTTGAAAGCGGACTATCAGGTCAAAATACTTTTGACCCTCGTATATTTCTCCGGCCTTTTCCCCGGCAAAAGCCACATCCACCTGCTCCATCAAATCACCAACGGTCATTCCAAAAGCAGCCAGCATTTGTCGTTTAGGAGTGATACGGATTTGCGGCACTTCTACCTGTTGATCTACTGCCACATCTGCAATCCCTTCAATGGACTTGATATTGGTTTCCACACTTTTCCCCAACTCAAACAATTGCTGCAAGTCATCCCCAAATATCTTAATGGCAATATTGGCACGTGTTCCCGAAAGCATGTGATCGATGCGGTGAGCAATAGGTTGACCCAAGGTGACATTCACACCATGTACCACACTGAGATTCGTCCGTACTTCTTCAAAGAATTGCTCTTTTGATTTTCCATCGAGAGAAAAGGGTACATCTATTTCAGCCGCATTCACGCCCTGTGCATGTTCATCCAGTTCGGCTCGTCCGGTTCTGCGAGTGACTTCTTTTACCTCAGGCATTTCCAACAGTAGCTTTTCAATCAGTTTACCGTTTTTATTGCTCTCTTCCAATGACATACCAGGTACACCTACCGCACTTATTACCAACGAGCCTTCATTGAACTCAGGCAAGAAACTACGGCCTAATTGCGTCCATAGAATCAAACTGATAATGAAAGCCCCAACGGTCAACCCAATCACTGTCTTGGGAAATTTCAACACACTTTCCAAAGTTCCTGCATATCGAACTTGCAGCCAGCGTTCCACCTTCGTTCCTCCTGCTTGCTTGCTGAGTACTTTTTCACTTTTTAGCAAATAGGAACACAGCACCGGGGTCACCGTCACCGCTACAATCAGGGAAGTTAATACCGAAGTAATAAATGCAATTCCAAGTGGTTGCAGCAATCGACCTTCCATGCCACTCAGGAAAAACAACGGCACAAACGATACAATGATGATCAACGTAGCAATGATAATCGAGCTACGGATTTCCACCGAAGCATCTTTTACCACAGTCAGCACAGGCAATTGTTCAGCCTTTGGCTTCCGGAGGTTTTCTCGCAATCGCTTGAAAACATTCTCCACATCAATAATCGCATCATCTACTAGGGCTCCAATGGCAATGGCCATACCGCCCAGGCTCATGGTATTGATGGTATACCCCAACAGCTTCAACACGATAATGGAAACCAGCAGCGAAACCGGAATAGCTACCAAGGAAATTACTGTAGTTCGCCAATTCATCAGGAAGACAAACAGTACAATCAATACAAAGAAGGCTCCTTCCAGTAGCGTTTGATTCAGGTTATCAATAGAAGCGTCTATAAAATTGGCCTGACGGAAAATGTGGCTTTTAATTTCCACACTTTCGTGCAAAGTAGTATTCAAATCTGCAATCGCTTCATCCAGTCTTTCGGTCAATTCCAGTGTGTTGACATCCGGTTGCTTGGAGATAGTCAAGATTACGGCAGGATCGGCATTCAATGACCCATCACCAATCTTGTCCGCAGCACCAATTTGTACTGATGCAACATCCTTAATCTTGATGGATTGTCCATTCACACTTTTTACTACTGCCTCTTCCAAATGTTCAACAGAGTAAGCTCTGCCACTTCCTTTGATGATGTACTGATTGCCGTATTCATTCAGAAAACCACCTGGAGCATTCATATTGCTCTCTTGTACCTTTTCCAAAAGTTCGCCAAGGCTCACATCATAATATTTCAGCTTCTCGGGATTGGCCAACACTTGATACTGTTTATAATCGCCACCAATTACAATCACATTGGCAATACCACCAATGGATTTAATTCTTGGCCGGATCGTCCAGTCTGCCAACGTTCGCAGTTCCATCGGAGACAAACTATCCGAACGAACACCCAATAACATCACTTCACCCATAATGGACGAAATGGGAGCCATAGTGGGCGAACCAACACTGGAAGGCAGGTTTTCACGTACCATCGGGATGCGTTCACTTACAATTTGCCTTGCTCGATAAATGTCCGTTCCCCATTCAAATTCTACCCACACAATGGATATTCCGGCAGCAGATGACGAGCGGATTCTTCGCACATTGGGCGAGCCATTCATGGCCGTTTCCAATTGGTAAGTCACCAGCTTTTCCACCTCTTCGGATTCCATGCCATGAGCTTCAGTCAATATGGTCACAGTAGGAGCCGTAAGGTCAGGAAACACATCTACATTCATATTTCGGGCAATGTACAAACCCGTCACACTCAACACCACAGCAGCCAAAAGCACCATTAATCGGTTTTGTAGTGAAATCGATAATATCTTATTCAACATAACTTCTACCTTTTAATGTGCGTGACCATGAGCAGGTGCCTGACCGGACAGGGATGCCATCTTTACCTGATAAGCCCCTTTGGTGACAACCACTTCTCCATCGGACAAACCCTTGATTATTTCTACTTCGCTTCCGTTCCTTTTGCCAAGGGAAACATTCCTGCGTTCAAAGCTTTCACCGGACAGTTGGACAATTACGGAGTAGTTGCCGTAATCCTCCATCAAACAAGAAATAGGGACAACCAAACTTTCAGTTGCTTTCCCAAAAGCCAGTTGCGCTTCTGTGAAACTACCTTCCGGCAATTCCACACCTTCATTTACTTCGGCATAAACAGAAATCAATGGTTGATTGGCTTCCACCTCCTTACCCACAGACAGGATTTTACCTCCTTTTTCATTCAGGCTCGACCATGTGCCTTGCTTGGGTTGATACCAAATGTTTTGGATGTTTTGAAGGGCGGCACTGTATTTAGGACTAACCTGTACCTCGAGCAAGCTACTCTTATGGCTTGTCACTGTAACTAAAGCATCTCCCTGGTTAGCAAAGCCACCATTTGCCGCCTGAATGGATTTAATAAAACCATCCATTGGAGCGGTGATCTGTTTGCCCCCTGCACGATATCCACTACTCAATGTTTCGTAGTTGGTTTTTGCTACCAGATACTTTTGCTCGACCTGCTCAAATTCTGATTTGGGTACAATCTTCGATTCGTACAATTCCTTCTTTCGCTCATATTCAGATTTGGCTTGCTCATAATCTGCCTTGGCTTTCTGAATCTCTGCACTTAGGTTATTGGAAGTCAGCCCGGCACTACTGATGGTCATGAGTACCTGACCTTTTTTTACAGCACTACCTTCTGTCAATACGCCTGAGCTAAAGCTCACTCGTCCCGTTGCAGGAGCCACCAGCGTTTGATAATCAGAAGGTGCAACTTTCCAGACACCGGATGTTGGAACAGTCTGAAACACTTCTTTCTTCCACACAGGAGCGGTTTGAAACTCCATCTTCCATGCTTGCTCTTTTAGGAAGGTAATGGCATTGCCATTTTCGCCCTCACCAGCCAAAGCCTTCTCAGCTTCTTCGGCAGTCGCAAAAACGGTAATTTCTTTCAGTTCAATCCTATCCGAATAGGCAGGAGTTTTCAATTCAAAAACCAACTGATAAATCCCTGCTTCCTTAGGCTGAAGTGATGGTCCGAAAATTCCTGGAGAAGAAGGAGTATCCACCGAATGACGAATGCCTTTATCTCCTTTGATTAAACTCACAGTTACACTCCCTTCTCTCACAGGCTGATGCCCATTCAGCACCGTAAAGTGAGCTGCAAAGCGACTTGTTTCACCCACTACCAATGCAGGAAACTCCACGAACAATTCCGTTTGGTCTGTCCAAACCGTATAAGCAACAGCAGGTTTTTCGTCACCAGAATGCGAATGACCGACATCATCATCATCATGGCTATGTCCATGATCATCCGTTGATTGGCATGAAAAAACCAGCAACGAAAGCGTTACTACTATATATCGCATATCCACTTCTATTTTAAAGATTAATGATCGTGATGGGTGCTACCATCCTCATGGGTATGTGTGCCCTTATCCTCAACTTGAGTGGAGTCACTGCCAACAGTAAACTCTTCCTGCTCAGTATGTTCGTGTCCATGTTCATGGTCACCATCACCATGACTGTGTCCGTGATCTTCACTAGCTTCATCATGCGGGTGTGCTGGTGATTCTGTGTCATGAGAATGTCCATGCTCCTCATTGGCTTTCTTGTCCTTACAGGCAACAGCGAATACAAAAGTTAATGCGATAAGAATATTTGAAATTTTCATATTGATTTGATTTTTAAGATTCTACAATTGATGTTTTAAGAGTTGATTTTGCGATATATAGAGTTGGTATTGCATGCCCAGCATGGCATCATAAGCCTGTCGGTAAAATTGAAGCTCCATATAGTATTCAATGAATGACAGCTCACCCAACAGATAGGCTTGCAGCAACAATTTATCACTATTCAGGCCAGTAAGAGTAGCCTCATACTCCTGAAACTTGGAAAGCATGATTTCATAATCATTGAATTGCTTCTCAAAAAAGGCATAGGCTTGAAGTGTCTTTGATGAACTAAAGGACTGCTGAAAATCCAACTGTGATTGAGCAGCTTTCACTTTATTTCGGTTACTCCATAATGGAATGGTGACACCAGCATAAATACCGGAAAACCGCTCACCAGCGACACCCTGACTATTATAGCCAGCAGTCAGATTAGGGAAGGATTTGTTTTTAGCCAGATTCAATGACTGCTGAGCAATAGCCTCTTGTTGATTCAACTGCTTCATTACAGGGTCTTGCACCTGCTTTTCCTGCCATACTGCATCCTTTGCCGCCAAAGCCAGTGATGCACTATACTCCCCTTGGGTGAAGCTTAGTTCATTTCCACCATTCAGGTTGACCAACTGCAAAAGCGTGTTCTTTACGTCACTCTCAATCTGTTGGATTGTGAACTGCTCCTGCATCCAGGCCACTTTAGCTTTATTCAGTTCGAGGATACCGACCTGTTCCTTTTCGTAAAGCTCCTGTACCTGATCAAATACCTGCTTGGCTTGCTCCACTCGAAGCATTTCGGTATCCAGTCGTTTATTCAGGTAGATAAGGTTCAGACAGTGATTTTTGGCTTCTGCCAGTATATCCTGCCTTTTCGCTTGGTAGTCCAATTCCAATTGAGCCGATTTTTGGTCAATAAGACTACCCCGGGCACTATAAACAGTTGGAAACTCAAAAGATTGACTAATCTGAAACTCGGTGTAATCACCCCTATTATGCTCCCCAAAAGGAAGATAATAAGCTCCTAATTGGGGATCGGGTAAATTATTGCCAGATTGCAACTCAAGTCTTTTGCTCTCCACATATTCGGACAGTGCTTTTAATTCCTGGTTGTTTTGTTCGACCATTTTTAGAATGCCTTCTATGGATGGCGATTGCGCAAAGCCTCCATATGCCAACAAGCATCCGCAAAGAGCGAACACAATATTTTTATACATGTAAATTGATTTTAGGATTCATCCAATGACGCAGTGTACACCTTTACGTCTCACGGTGACAGGTCAATACTTGCTATAAACAATTATCCTAAAGAAGGGGGACCCCGAAGCGGGGTGGAATTTAAATTGGGATCTGCTAATCCAACATCATTAAAAAGCACATAGCGGTGCAATCCACTATCAATTTCTATCCCAGAAAACTCCCAGGAATCATTACCCCCAAAAAAATTAACAAAAACCTGCTTTACCGTTTTTACATGCTCAACTAGGGCAAGGATATTTGGATGCGTGTGTTTGGTATGAGAATGATTGTTAAAAAGAAACTCTAAGAAGGTCTTTTTCTCGTGATCGTTTTCCTCTTTATCTGAATTATGATGGTGGTCTGAATCATGATGGTGATGATGCAATTCTCCAATCGGTTCCGTATGCCCGTCAAGCTCATGTGCATGATGTACATGTGGAAAGGCATTGTGCATCACACCAAATAGCATGGTGAGAATCACAAAATGGGCCATTATCTGTGCAAGCACTTTCATCAACCTCTAAATTTAACGAATTATTGCCAATTTTAACAATTGAATACGATGCTTCTTTGCGTAGCGGTTTGTGATTTCCAGTTAATAACTCATATACATTGCTTTCGGCCTTAGGTCAACCGCAAACAAAGCCAAAACACGGAGTGTAAGATGAAGACCCGGATAGATAAATATTTAGATTTTAACCAATTGCCAATGTGAGAACAAAATACAAAGAATGAAAAGGACAATGCCCCAGTCGTGTAGGTAAAGGAGAATATAACCTCTCACAGAACGCTTCGAGAGGCTCAGTGCACCTCCGGATCCCGTTTCACGGGACAGGCTCCCGCTGAGGTGGGATAAGTTGTAAACCTCTCAATTGTTCAGTTATTTTATTTTTCTTTTGAGGAATTGAAGAATGCTGGCGCATTTCATACAGCTCTTATTATTCAGTCGGTTAATAGTCTAATATAGTAGACTAATTTGTATCCCAGTCCTAGATGGTAGAAAAGGTGGGCGTTTTCTTCAGTACAGGCACCGCGGACTGGCTCATAGTATATCCTGAGGCTTCAGGGCTTCACCCTGGCTCCTCACTAATAATACCCATAGCATATTTTCTTAACTTTTGGCCCTCTCACGGCAGACCAGCCACACTTTGGCAGGACAGCCTTTGGCACTTGCTTGGCTTCTGTATAGCCTGCACTGATTCACTCAGGTTCACCTCCAGGCTTAGAAATACCGAAAGTTTTGGTCACAGGCTACCTATATGTATCGGCACGGGTTTTCACCCGTTGGAAAGGTCAATTTTTTGACCTATTTTCACCATCCAAGGCGCACATTGTATAACGACAATTATGGCAGATTCGAATGAGTTCAAATCCACTCGGAATTCGTAAACTCTGTGCCTAACCGAAAATAACGCATATAAACCCGTAACTGCGGTTATACGAACCGTTCCCCTGCATACATGCAAAGCTTAACGGATTTAAAAAACGAGATAAATTCAAATTTTCCTCAGCAGTCAATCTCTCTTGAAGTTTTTGATTTCAAGGCAAAGAAAAAAGTGGTCAAACCACAACCCATAAATCTCTTCAGAGGTGAAAGAGCGGAATGGCCAGAAACGAAATCAACATTCAGTCGGAACCTTTTTGAGAAACCATTTTTTAGTGAGGTAAATTATTGGCTATCGGGGCATCATCAAGTTATTTCAGAACATAGAACAAACTCATATAGCCTGTATTATTTTATAAGAGAAGCGGTATTCGGGCTATCTCCATTTGATCCAACTCCTGATCCTAATATCGAAAAGTCTATTGTTGGAATCATGCAACATTATGAGTTTGACACATCATTTTTCGACCTAACTAGTGACCTGACTGTTGTTGCATATTTTGCTACTTTGGAAGCTGAAATTGGACATATTGGCCAACTTATGATTTTTTTAACAAAATCTATTGAGGATAAATATTTTGATTTATCTGAAGAAGTTGCAAATAGGCCTAAAACTCAAAGTTCATTTGTGCTCTATGGTGCTCCTGAATTGAATTTAAAATCACCGAATTTTATAAAAGAATGTGGCGCCCTCTGGCGGAAATTCCAGGTTACAAAGGAGGATATTGAAAGTTTTAGAGGTTTGGAAGTTTTGTCAACTAAAGGTGATCGAATAGCTCAATAAATATATGATTGGTATGATTGCCACATTCTTGATAATGCCGAAATTACAACTGAATCGTCTAACTACTTTAAAAATAAAATCGATAACCTAAAACAATACGAAGAGTAACATCGGTTACCCTTTATCTACTACAATGAACATTCAAGATTTCATTTCAAAATACGAACAATCCGATATTTCCAATTTTGAATATTCCGAAATCTTGACAAACATCCACAACTCAATTTTAGGCACCCCATTTCCAATGGTGTCTCTTTATAGAAAAGAACTTATCGAAAACCAGAGAAGGTTTTTCATTCCAAAACTGTTACATAGCATTAAGAGGATGAATATACCAAGCCCCCGCACCCAAATACAACCAACTTAGCTCATTGCTGTAAAACAATGCTATCACAAGTATGGCTCTTAAATCATCGGCAATAGCCAGTGCCACCAAAAAGAATTTAAGCTGTACAGATACCCTTTTACCTAATACCCCAATAATGCCCAAAGAATAGGCAATGTCAGTGGCCATCAGAATTCCCCAACCACTCATATTTTCCGTACCAAAATTCAGGGCAATAAAAACAATGCAGGTACGACCATTTTAACAAGTGCTCCCAAGAGAGGCGTAGAAGCATTTTTAAAGGACGACAATTCACCCACCATTATTTCCCGCCTCAGCTCCATACCTGCCACCAGAAAGAATATGCCTATCAGCCCGTCCTTGATCCATTCTTCAATGGTCAAACCAAAATTAAGATGCTCGGATAGCTCAAAGAGAAATTCATCTTTAAGGTAGTGATGGTAAGCATCCGCCCATTGAGAATTACCCAGCACCAGGGCAATAATCGTTGCTGCAATCAGAAGCAGCCCCCCGGTTGTTTCCCGATCCAGAAACTTTCGGGCTGTTTGCTGGATATACGCTATTGCAGATTGGCTATTTTTTACTGACTGATCCATTCCTTTGCCTCATCTTTTTCTTCCAAATCAAAGTAACGGATCTCTGCGCTGGTAAACGGTTTCATAAATTGCCTGATCCAATTCTGCCATTTCTTTTCACCTACCATGGCTATCTTTTCATAGTTTTCAGCATGGGATAAATCCATCTTAATATCTTCCCATAACCCCTTTATATTCCATCCCGAGAAATTCTCCATTTCAAAGTACCACCGTACTTTTTGCCCACGGTTCACAATGTTATGAATCAAGGGATGTATTTTCTGGATATCCTTTTCAGTCAGGTTATCCTCGGCCCTCGTGGCTATTATGTTGTTTTTGGTGAATCCCATTATCTGTAGCATAGTGGTCTATAGTTAAGTTATAAATTTCTTTTTTTCATTTCAGCTTTCGCGATTGCCCGGTCACTGGCTTCTGCCTTTGTGCATTTATCATGGACGTAGAATTCTTCGGCATGTTTTAAAACCAGCATCTTGACATCCTTATCCAGTGCGTTGAGACGGTGCTTATAGTCTTTGAATAAATGCTCTTCCATAGATTAAAAAAGTTTTAAGACGAAAAACGCCATGATCAACAAATAGGCGACATAAGCTGCATCAAATACGAATATTTGCCATTTGCTAAATCCATGAAGCTGCTTGCTCTGATGGACAAAAACTGAATAAAGCAATGGCATCAATACTACAAAAGCCAGGTTGACCCAATACAATTGAAAATCCTCCACTGGCGTGGTTACCAGGGCCAAAGGGAAAAATGCAACTGTCATGGTTATGGCATTGTCGGCTATCACGCTGGTGGTTCCTGCGGTAACCTCTCCACCTTTTACCACACTCCAGGTCTTAAATACTTCAGGGGCAGTGGTCATAATGCCGGTGATGAACAGTCCTCCGACAATCTCTGATATACCCAAAACCGAAACGATGTTCTCAGTGGCTTTCACAATGAAAAATGCCCCGGCCGCTATGGCAAATGCCCCAGCAATGGAAAGCCATATTTTCTTTTGTGTCCATTCTACTTTTTCTCCTTCTTTTCGTCCTTTGATAATAGCATGGATTAAAAAGGCACCATAAGCCCCGAGCATAATCCACCCGTCAATGGGTTGCAAGCCCCGCCAGGCTTTTGGTAAGGTTAACACAGCTACCAGTGCGATTATACCCAAATAGGGAAGTGACAAAACGGATACGGAACGCTTGTTTAAAGCCAATAGATTAGCATCCAGGTGTTCCTGATGCTTGGGGTTGTTTTTGAATTGTTTGCGTGACGCAAAATAGGCTATCGTAACCATGAGGGGAATGGAGATGATATTGGAACCTAGTAAGTTTCCTAAGCCTATATTTGATACACCCCGGGCGGCACTGGTGATATTGATTGCGACTTCGGGACTTGCGGTAACAATCGCCAGAAAAGCAGCTCCTGCCGAAGCGGTGAGTCCCCATTGTTTTCGCAACATTTTGAGCGGAGTAAGCAATTGGTCAGCTCCCCAATGAGCAGCCCATGCAGCTGCTACTAAAACTCCTACCCATAACCATGCACTCATTCTTCTATTTTTATTGGTTCAACTTATTTAGCTAATTTTAAAATCCTTACGGCCCCTCTCATTACAAATGCAAAAACAATCCCTCCAATTGCCAGATCAGGCCATTTGCTTTCCAGAAAATAAACCAGCACACCGGCCAGGATTACTCCGCCATTCACTGTAATGTCATTGGAGGTGAATATGGCGCTGGCCTGCATGTGCGCTTCCTCGCTTTTGGCTTTATTGATCAGCCAGAGCGAAACCAGATTGCCGATAAGAGCCAGCACTGATATGATGATCATCCATTGAAACAGAGGTGTTCCGCTTTCGCTGAAAAACCTGCGCAATACTTCTGAAAAGCCTAAAAGTGCCAGTCCCAATTGAAAATAACCACTTATTTTGGCTACTTTTTTCTTGCGAGACATTGCTGCACCAACAGCAAATAAGCTCAGGCCATAGACGATGGAATCTGCCAACATATCCAGTGAATCGGCCACCAAGCCCATAGAGCGTGATATCCATCCGGTGGTCATCTCTACTACAAAGAACCCGAAATTGATGCCCAGCACCCACCACAATATTTTTCGCTGTTTTGACTCATCAGCAGCCAATGGCAACTCAGCTTCATCTACCGTTCTTTCCAGCCGGTCATTGAGTTTGAGTTCACTGAGGGCTTGATGGATTTTTTCAACTTCTTCGGTGTGATATACCTCCAGTTTACGATTGGGGATGTCAAAAGAAAGCTGCTTTACCTCATCATAAGGTTCCAACTTCATACGGATCATCTGCTCCTCTGAGGGACAGTCCATTTTGCTGATATGGAATGTGCTTTTCTTCATGGCTCTTTAGCAACAACTCTTGACTTGCTGAATTGGTGGACATTTTTCCGAACCATAACTACAAAAAACACAGCAATCTCCTGCTTTTGGCTTCAAAATGGTCTTGCAGCTTTCACATTCATAGAAAAATTGACAAGCGTCAGTTGGCATTTCTTCTTCTTTTTGGTACCCACATTTTGGGCAGGTAATAATTGATTGTAAGATAACTTCCATTTTTTCATTTTTAAACCATATGTGATATGTCAGAGGCAAGGGTTGGATAGGAGAATATCATGTTTTTTATTTGGTTGGTTTTTAAACTGGCATTCATAGCCATTGCAAACAAGTTAATTGTTTCTTCAGCTTGAGGGCCTATTAAATGTGCTCCTAAAACTTTATTGGTCTCATTATCAATCAAAGTCTTGAAGGCATAATGCTTTTCGTTCATTCTTCTAGCGTTAAACCAAGTAGGAACAGATTTATAGTTTACTTTAAAATTTAAACTTTTTGTTTTTGCATCTTTCTCTGTAAAACCTACTGAAGCCATTGAAGGGATTGTGAAAACGACCGTTGGCATTGCCTGGTCATTAAAGCTTTTGTGATTTCCTTTTATAAGGTTAGAGGCCAAAATATGCCCTTCCATAACTGCCACCGGAGTTAAAGGTAGTCCGTTAGTATCGGCTGCATCTCCTGCTACATATACATGTTTATTAGTAATGCTTTGCAAATATTCATTTACTTCAACTCCTTTTTTACTGAATTTGACGTTGGCTTTCATTAAGTCAAGATCAAATATGGCGGGCATTCGGCCTGCAGAATTAAAGACTGCCGCTGCGGAAAAATCCTTACCTCCATCCTTGTCTTTGCCTCTAACCTGATAGTTCCCATCATTTTCTTTGGTAATCCCCGTTACCTCTGTATTCAGGACTATTTGAATTCCCAAATCTTCCGTTGCTGAAACTAAATGTTTAACAATGTCCTGTTCAAAGTTTTCAAGCGGGGAAGTACCTCGGTGAACTATGGTTACATCGGCACCGCAACGGGCGGCAATATGAGCGAACTCAAAAGCAATATATCCGCCACCAATAAATAATAGGGATTTAGGTAGTTGGTCAAGGTTAAGAAAGTCCGTACTTGTTAATGCATGTTCACCACCCGGAATACCAAGTGTTCTGGGTTTAGCTCCAGTAGCAATCACTATTTTATCCGCTTTAATATTGTATTCTCCAACGATAAGCTGATTTTCTCCTACAAATTTGGCCGATGAATGAAACATCTCGATCCCATTCTTTTTGTATCCCTTTTCTATTTTAGAAGGCATTGGTTCAGTGAAGGATTGTTTAAAGGCCATCAAGTCTTGCCAATTGACAGATGGTACACCTTTCACTCCTTTATCTTGAAGGTTTTTCGCGAAGTTGACCACCTCGGTTGCTCCGATAAGTACTTTTTTTGGGTCACAGCCTCTTAAAGCACAAGTTCCACCATAGGGCAGTTCGTCGGTAATTCCGACTGAAAGTCCTTTGGAAGCACATTTGTTGGCAACGGTCATTCCGGCCATTCCTGAACCAATAATAAAAACATCATATTTTTTCATATCAAATTATTTTTGTTTTTGGTCAGTTACTTCATAGCCAGTTGAGTTAATTGCCTTTACAATTTCCGTTTCGTTGGTTTTTGTTTGGTCAAATTGCACTATGGCATTTCTGTTTTCGTAGGAAGCACTGGCTTCTATTATTCCGTCAAGTTTGTTCACTTCGTGTTTTACGTGCTTTGCACACCCGTTGCAGGTCATTCCTCTGATTGTAAACTCAACCGTCTGTATGTCGGCCCTTTCAACTACCATTGTCTGTTTATCTTGTTTCGGATAGAAAACATCTGCATATAGGGGGAAGGCAAGCATTAGTGTGGCAAAAACGGTGATAATTGCCAGGAATGTTTTGGATTGGATGAATTTTGGTTTTTCGTCATTCTCGCAAGCGCATTCTATTTCTTCCCGGGAGAGAGGTTTCAATTTCTGATACCAGGCAAAGCCAAGAACCAAAACCGTCAGGCCAATTAAATACGGTCTGAATGGTTCAAGCCAGGAAAAAGCAGATGCAATGCCACTTGATCCTGCTATAAGTGCCAATACGGGCGTTATACAACATAACGAGGCTGCAATAGCTGTCAAAAGCCCGGCTCCGACTAGTTTTTTATCTGTTTTCATGCCGTTTCTAATTTTTTGTTTTCATCAAGAATTTTGAAGAACGGGTTCATCAATTCTTCGTATGCTTTTTCCAATGAGTAAAAAATGGTTTGGGCTTCTCGGTCAGTCTGAATGAGCTTTCTGTCTTTCAGTTTTCGTAAATGTTGAGATACTGCAGAGATGTTCATCCCAAGAATGTCACTCAAGTCACAGACACAAAGCTGTTTTTCTTGATAAAGCAGATACAAGATTTTTAATCTCACATTGTTACCTGCCAAAGAAAGTCCAATAGACAAATAGTCAAATGTCTCGTTTAGTTCTGAAACTCTATCCTGGCAGCGTTTTATCTGTTCAATATCCGCCTGTTGTCTTATGCAAGAGTTGTTATCCATAAGAACAAAGATAGTGAGTTTGTGTATTTAAGCAAATACTAAAATACATTCCTCAAAATGGCAATATAGATTCCTTAGTTTCTCTTATAAGCCAACAATCTCAACGCATTAAAGACTACCACCAAGGTGGAACCTTCATGAATCAAAACGGCAGGCCCGATGGTTGCAATCCCTGAAATCGTCAGGGGTATTAAAATAGCTACTATTCCCAAACTAACCCAGAGGTTTTGCTTGATAATGCCTTTGGCCTTTCTACTTAAACCGATGGCAAAAGGCAAGGTTTCCAGCTTGTCGGCCATCAGGGCAATGTCCGCAGTTTCCAGAGCAACATCGCTGCCAGCTGCCCCCATAGCGATGCCCACGGTGCTATTTGCCATGGCCGGGGCGTCATTCACGCCATCGCCTACCATCGCCACTTTGGATTCCTGTTCTTTGAGTTTCTTAATGGCCTCAACTTTTTCTTCTGGCAGCAAGCTGCCCCAGGCATCTGTAAGCCCTATTTCTTTGGCTACTGCATCGGCTACTTTCTGGTTATCTCCGGTAAGCATGATCATTCGCTTGATACCCAGTTTTTTTAATTGTTCTAGCGTGTTTTTTGCTTCCTTTCTGGGCGTATCCATCAAGGCAATGATGCCGATGTATTTGTCATTTTGACGGATCAGCATGGTAGTATTGCCATCTGATTCCAGGGACTTTACTTTTTCTTCTGTTTCCTTCTCTGGCGTATTATCATCCAGGGATTCAAACAGGTCCAGATTGCCAATGTATACTTTGTCATCACCCAAGGTGGCTTTGATCCCTTTCCCAAGCACAGCTTCCAGATCTTTCGCCTCGGGTATGTCAACACCATCCAATCGCTCTTTTCCATCCCGAACCACGGCTTTTGCCAGTGGATGGTCGCTTAAGGCTTCTACAGCTACTGCTATTTTCAACAGTTCTTCCTCGTTTACATCATCCAAAGCAATTACTTCGGTGAGCTTGGGCTTGCCTTCCGTTAGTGTTCCTGTTTTGTCAAAAGCCAGGGCTGTTAGTACTCCTAAATCTTCTAACGGACGACCACCTTTAATAAGTACTCCACTTTTGGCTGCCCTTGCAACTCCGCTTAGCACTGCACTTGGGGTGGCTATGGCCAAAGCGCAAGGGCTGGCGGCCACCAATACGGCCATTGCACGGTAGAAACTTTCGCTAAACGTTTCATCAATTACCAGAAAAGCAAAATTGAGCAGCACGACCAGTACTAATACCGAAGGCACAAAATACTTCTCAAATTTGTCGGTGAGGCGCTGCGTAGGTGATTTCTGGGTCTGGGCTTCATTCACCAGTTTCACCAAGCGGGAGAGTGTAGAATCCTTCGCTACCTTAATCACTTTAATTTCAAGCGTATTGTTGCCATTGATGGTACCCGAAAAAGCACGGTTCTCGTCTTTGATGTCTTTTTCTTCCGACCAGTCTTTATCGGGATTATCCACCGGTTCTTTATCCACCGGCACACTTTCCCCGGTGATAGGAGCCTGATTTACACTACTTGTACCGCTTACAACCACGCCATCGGCTGAGATTTTACTATTGGGCTTCACCACAATGATGTCACCTATGCTCAATTCCTCAATACCGACTTCTTCGGTCTTACCATTTCTTTTAAGCAATGCCGTTTTAGGAGCGAGTTCTGCTAGAGCAGCAATGGATTTACGGGCTTTGTTCATGGCGTAGTGTTCCAGTGCATGCCCCATGCTGAACAGGAATAACAATAAGGCACCTTCTTCCCATTCGCCCAGAATAGCCGCTCCAATGGCTGCCACGAGCATAAGGAAGTCAATTTCAAAACCTCCTTTTGCCACAGTTTGAATGGCTTCTTTAGCTGTAAAATAGCCGCCAAAGAAATACGCTGCAATGTAAAGGGAAAGGCTTACCCAGGAGGGAACAGCTTCTATGTAAGAAAGTCCAAAACCAATGCCCAACAGTGTTCCACAGATAATAGAAAAAATCAGTTCCGTATTTTTACCAAAAATACCGCCATGGGAATGTTCATGATCTTCACCTTCCTCATGGTCATGTTCCTTTTTACCTTCACCTTTTTTAGTTTCTTCTACCTTCTCAAGAAAACGTTCGGCACTTACCTGGGTATCTGGTACATCAAGCCCCTCTTTTCTCAACGCTTTCATTATTTCCGCCTCATCCACCTGGGCCGTATCATACTCTATCCGCACCATGCCGGATGCCGATACGGAGGCTTCCATAATGCCTGCTATATCCCTAAGGTCACGCTCTATACGACGGGCGTGGCGGGTATGGCGAATTCCTTCTACTTCTATGAGTTTATGTCCAAATTTCTGCGTGATTTCAGCGCCGCTTTGCTCTGCCAACAACTGGATACGATCGATGGAGATCAACTCCGGGTCGTAATGAAAGCATAGCTGAGGTACGCCATTGTCTGTTTCGTCTGCTACATGCACTTTTTCAAGGCCTTCTTTATCCTGAAGCTGTTGAATAAGTTTTTGCACACACTGATCTTTCTCATCCGGTACTTCGGGCAGAAGAAGAGGTATTTTTATTTGTAGTTTCTCCATAATCTCTCTATTTATTCTCTGAGCAATTATCACAAACACCTTTTACCACTAAGTTGGCCTCTTCAGGGACATACTTCGGAGGCAACTCCACTTCAGGAATTTTATAACTGGTCATGCATTTGGTTTGTCCGCATACTCTACAGTGAAAGTGCAGGTGTAAGTCTCTTTCTATCTCACATTTACAACCTTCTTCACACAAGGCGTATTTAGGCACACCTGTACCATCATCTATGCTATGAACTAATCCATTATCTTCAAAAGCCTTTAGTGTTCTATAAATAGTAGTCCTGTCCGATTTCTCAAAGTCTTGATATAGATCGGTCAAACTTACCGCTGCTTCCCTACCCATGAGGTACTCTAATACCAACAGCCGCATAGCAGTAGGTTTTATATGATGTGCTTTTAGGGTTTGTTCTAAATCCTTTATCATTTGCTTGAGATTATTCTTTTAAAGAATCACCTGTTTTTATTCTATACGCATCATCTATTTCAGAGACGTAAATAATCCCATCACCCGGCTCAGGCGTTTGAGCTTTTCCACATATCAACTGTACCGCTTTTTCCATTTCTTCGTTTTGGCAAACCAGCTCCAGTTTTACAATCGGGCTATCGGTAAAATGAAAGTCTAATGAAGGGGAAGCATCTTTTTGTCGGTGCGCCCCGGTTCCTTCACCTTTAGATAGCGTTACACTCTCAAAACCTGCATCGCGCAGGGAGTCAACAACTATTTGTACTTTTTTCGGTTTTATATATGCTTTTATTTCCTTCATGTCTTTGTTTTTTATTGTCTTCTAGTTTAGCAATGCAGTTGACAAATTTTCTTGCCAACTGCATTTTGCAACTCTTTTAATGACCATGAGAGGTCTGACTTTTCTTCATTTCAGAAATCAGGTAATAGGCATTGTTCCATGCTACCTGGGTACCGTCAGGAAGTGGTTCTAATAATCTGATCTCTACCCAACCGTCTTCGGTTATACCGGTGCGTACTTCTATGGCTTTAAATGCCCATTCGGTCTTTCCATCGTCTTCATGTGCTTCCGCCATAAAAATAAAAGGCTTGCCTTCTTCTTCTATGATGGCACTTTCAGGTAAGGCTTTAACCTGATTGTCTCCTGTGCTTATTTTACCATTGATATACATGCCCGGGATCAGAAAATCTTCTTTTTGATCTATTTCGGCATGCACATGTACTGCCTTAGGGTTTTGTTCAAATTGTTTACCCACAGAATAAATCTTGGCTGAAAGCGTAGTACCCGGAATGGATTCCACGGTAAAGGCAATTTCCTGTCCTATTTTAACCTTGTGAACGTCCTTTTCAAATACCATCAAATCCGCATGTATGTGGTCGATATTGACAATCATGAACATCTCGGTCTGAGGATCAACATATTGCCCAATCTGAACCTCTACTTTTTCAATGTATCCATCAATTGGACTAACCACTGGTACGTATTGATAGATATCACCACTCTGTACTTTTTTCACATTCAAGCTTAGCTGCTTCAATTGGGCTTCATAGCCTTTCACCTCACCCTTCATGGCCTGGTAGTCCGCCTGTATTTGCTGATAAGTTTTTCCGGAACCGACTTCCTCCTCATATAACCTTTTCTGCCGTTGATTTTCTTTTTCCAGAAACTGTAGTTGGCTGTAAGCCCGTACATAGTCAGTCTGTAACGTGGTCAGGTTGGGGTGGGAGAGATAGGCCAATACTTGCCCTTTGCTCACCTGATCTCCTTCAATCACTTTGATGGAAGTAACATTGGCTCCCAGAATAGCCGTAACGGTCGCCTCATGCTGAGGCGGCACTTCTAACTGACCATTTGCTTCTACCACGCCAGATAGTGAGCGGGTGGGTAGTGTGTCAATCTTGATGCCTAGACTTTCAAATTTGAGGTCCGAAAGATGAAGCTCGGCCATCCGTTCTTCATTATTTCCTTCTTCACCTTCGTGCCCAGCCTCGCCCTCACTGTGTTCTTCGTGAGAAGCTTCACCTGAGTCATCAGCCGAATTTTTGCCGCAACCTGTAAACACCGACACCATAAGTACTAGTGCAACTATATATATAATTTGCTTTTTCACTTCTTCTATTATTTGTCTGATTTTATTTTTGACTTTCAATTCCATCATTAGTTTGTTGTTTTTAAGTAGTACTCCAGTTGGTAGCGACTGTCCAGATAACTACCAAAGGCATTCCAGGAGTCTACCTCTATGCGAATGGCATCCCTAATGTTTTGTAGGAAGGTCACATAATCAATAGCACCTTCCCGATAAGCCAAAATAGCTCCGTCCCTTTGCTCCTGGGCCAATGGTAGTGCTTCATCCCGGTAGTAGTTCCATGAATTGAGCCATTTCAGGTACTGTTCTTTTATTCCCTGATAGGCCGCATTCAATTCCATCTGGTTTTGTCGAAGGTTTTGTCCGGCTATATCCCGCTGGATTTTGGCCGACTGTGTCCTACCAAGTTCAGACCCGAAAAACAAGGGAATCCGAATACCGATCTGGTACTGATAAAATCCTGATTGCCCGGCTATCTGCTGCCGGCCATACTGCCCCTGCAATTGAGGTAAAAACTGCGAACGAATCTCTTTTATGGTGGCGTCCGCTACATCCAACCGTTGTTTTGATACATTCAGCAACGGATGGTTCATCAAAGAATCAGCCACATAATTGAGCGGTTCATCCAATTGGGAAGCTGGAACATCCGGCACGGTAAATAGGGTATCATAGGCAAACCACAGGTTGAGTCGCTGCAAGGCACTGAGATAATCCCGGTAAGCCTGTTCCTTCTGTATCTGTACCTGATTGGCCTGGTTGGAAGTGGCAAGGTATTCCAGCTTGGAGGTAGCTTCCGTTTCCAAACGAATTCGTGCGGCTCTTTCAATATCGGTAAAAACCGAATCCAACTGCTCATAAACCTGGTAGTTGTTTTTGGTGGCATACACCATCGCCCAGGCTTGGCTTACTTCCCTTTCCAGCTCTATCACGGATAGGTCAAGCGCCTTCTCAGCAAGTGCTACCCGTTCTTTTTGTAATTTCAATTTTGGAGCTATTCCGAAAATATCAATCTGCTGTTGCTGAATACCGAATTGTGTGTACACCCCATCCGAACCATTGCCCACTTCTTCTTTTCCGGTAAACACCTGTGTGTTACCAAAATCCCATGCCGTTTTCTTTAAGGCCTGTTGGCTTTCAATTTCCAGACGTGCCGATTGAATTTTAGGATAATTTTCTACTGCGCGCTTTCTCGCCTGTTCTAATGTAATCGTTGGAAGGCTGTCTTTCTCTTGTTCCTGCTGTTGTGCATTCGCTACAGCCGGTAACCCTAAAAATCCACCACAAACGATTAGAGCAATGATCACATTAGCATTCAGTGCTTTCAGGCCTTTTCTTCTGTCAGTTCTTCCTTCTACAAAAGTGTAAAGTACCGGAAGTACTACCAGTGTAAGCAATGTAGCGGTAAGCATGCCACCAATGACTACGGTGGCCAATGGTCGCTGCACTTCTGCTCCAGCTGATCCTGAGAAAGCCATCGGCAGGAAACCAAATATATCAGTCGTGGCTGTAAGCATAATGGGCCTGATCCGCTCTTTGGTTCCCGTAAGAATACGCTCTCTGATGCTGGTGACACCTTCTTCTTTTAGTGAATTGAATCGGTTGATCAGTACCAGGCCATTCAACACCGCTACTCCAAAAAGCACGATAAAGCCCACACCCGCTGAAATACTAAAGGGCATATCTCTTATCCATAAGGCAAATACACCTCCAATAGCTGCCAGGGGTATGGCGATGTAAATCATAATGGATTGAGAAAATGATTCAAGTGCGAAATAAAGTAAAACGAAAATCAGAAACAGTGCTATTGGCACAACAATCGTTAATCTGCTTTTAGCCCTTTGTAGATTTTCGAATTCACCTCCATAAGTAATGTAGTAGCCTGGGGGTAAATCCAGTTCTGCATCCAACTTTTCCTGAATGTCATTTACTACTGACTCTACATCTCTTCCCCTTGTATTCACCCCTACATAGGTTCTTCTATAAGTATTGTCCCGCGAGATCTGCATGGGGCCAGGCACATAGCTGATATCTGCCACTTCTTTTATCGGCACTTGAGTACCATCGGGCAGATCAATGTAGAGTGTTCGCAGGTCATCAATACTTTTGCGATGTGCCTCGTCAAAGCGGATGACCAGATCAAACCTTTTTTCTCCCTCAAAAATCACCCCGGCCACACCACCGGCAAAGGCAGAGCTCACATACTCATTAAGCTTTTGAATGTCCAATCCATATTGGGCAATTTTATCCCGGTTGTAACGAACCGTCATTTGGGGAAGTCCTGATGTACGTTCGGGGTTTACATCACCAGCACCCGGTACAGTAGAAATAATATCGGCCATTTCCTGCACCTTAGTCGCCAAAATTTCTAAATCCTCACCGTACAGCTTAACCGCAATATCTTCTCGGACTCCTTCAAGTAGCTCGTTAAAACGTAACTCTACAGGCTGGGTAAAGACCAGGTTAACGCCAACAAGTTGTTCATCGAGTTTGTCCTTGATCTTATCAATTAGCTCGTCCTTAGTTTCAGCAGAAACCCATTGGTCTTTATTTTTTTCTAAAATGAGATACATATCCGCTATATCCATCGGCATAGGGTCGGTAGGGATATTCGCCACCCCGATCCGGGCAGTTACTGTTTTTATTTCAGGGAAGCTTTCCATCAAAAGGTTCTCAATCCTGATAGATACCTCTTTTGATTCACTTAGAGAACTTCCGGGCCTGATGAGAGCCTGCATAGCAATATCTCCTTCATCAAGCTGTGGCACAAACTCACCTCCCATCCGTGAAAAAATGAACCCGGCTGCTCCCAGCAGCACAATAGCTACGATAATCACAATTGTTTTAAAACGCAGTGCGCTTTTTAGCAAGGGCAGGTAAGCTTCTTGAATACCACCAATGATTTTATCACTTACCCTTTCCAGCCAGCGTTCAAATCGTCCAAACCAGTTCTTTTTGTTTTGAATAGGCTTCATAAATAAGGCCGACATCATCGGTACGTAAGTTAGGCATAGGATAATGGCACCAATCATGGCAAAACCAAAGGTGTAGGCCATAGGCTGAAACATTTTACCTTCCACACCGGTGAGAAATAGTATAGGGGCAAATACAATAAGAATGATAATCTGTCCGAAAAATGCCGAACTCATCATGGTACTGCCTGCATCATAAGCCACCTCATCCATCACATCCTGATTGAACTTAATTTTCCCTGATCGGATGCGTTTCTGGATTTCATACACCGTACCTTCAATGATGATCACCGCCCCGTCTATGATGATCCCAAAGTCAATGGCTCCCAGGCTCATGAGATTAGCCCATACATTAAACTGCTTCATCAGAATGAAAGCAAACAGCAGTGAAAGCGGAATGGTGGTTGCAGTGATAATACCACCACGGACACTACCCAATAGAATTACCAGGGCAAAAATTACAATCAACGCCCCTTCCAGGAGGTTCGTTTTTACGGTGTCTGTCGTTCTGGAAATCAGGTCACTTCGGTCAATGATCGTGTAAATAGTTAGTCCTTCGGGAAGAGACTTTTCTACCTCGGCCATACGCTCTTTTACATTTTGGATTACCGCATTGGGATTAGATCCTTTCAGCATCATAATGATACCCCCGACAGCTTCCTTTCCATCCTGTGTGAAAGCTCCATACCGTACCTGATTACCGAAGTGTACTTTGGAGGCGACATCACCTACCGTAACTGGGATTCCATTTTCTGTTTTTATGACGATTTTTCTGATATCATCCAGAGAGCGCACCAATCCTTCTCCTCGGATGAAATTGGACATCCTGTTCTTCTCAATGTAAGCCCCCCCGGTATTGACATTATTTCTCGCCAGAGCCTCGTATACCTGAGAGATGCTCACATTCTGCGCATTGAGTTTATCCGGGCTGATGGCTACCTCATATTGCTTGATATAGCCACCGAAAGAATTCACTTCAACCACACCATCAAGCAAGGTCAGTTGTCTTTTTACAATCCAATCCTGGATTGTGCGCAACTCCATAGGAGAATACAGCGAGTCATAACCCTCTTGTGGTTGTATTGTGTATTCATAAATTTGGCCTAAACCGGTGGAAATGGGACCCATTGACGGGCTTCCGAATTTCTCCGGAATGGTTTCTTTTAATTCGTTCAGTTTTTCCTGTACCAGTTGTCTGGGCAGATAGGTACCCATATCGTCTTCAAAAACAATAGTGACTACCGACAGGCCAAACCTGGAAATAGACCGGATTTCATCCACCCCCGGCAGGTTGCCCATGGCCAGTTCCACCGGATAGGTAACAAACTGCTCTATATCCTCTGTGGCCAGGTTTGGAGAGACAGTAATTACCTGGACCTGGTTATTGGTAATGTCCGGGACGGAACCCAGATTGACCGTTGACATGGAGTATATCCCCACGCCAATGAGGGCGAGCGTAAGCAGGCCCACGATGAATTTGTTCTTTATTGAGAACGATATGATTTTATTGATCATACGACTTTTAATTATTTGATATGGACGGAGAAGAAGTGATGGAACCGTGCTACAATCGCTACCAAAAGGATCAGGCTGACCAACACAATAAAAAACCACTTTAGGATCTGTTTGACGGTGACTTTCTTCCTTCTTTCTTTCCTTTTTTTCGTTTTGCTTTTATTCAATTTTTTCAACTTTTGGATAAAATTGAACACAATGAATTTTTGCCTTTGAGTACTAAAGGCCCATTAAAAGAAAATGCCTGACGGATCAGTAAAATGCTTACTCAGTCCTGTTAAAAGGACTTATCGTCAGGGCATACTTATCCTGCAAGACAAGAAGAATTATGATTTGGGGGGCTTGATAAATCCAGAGATTTCAATGCTTCTGAAATCCTGAAAATAAGAAGTGTAAACCGCAGAAAGTTTCACGAGGTGTGTGAAATCAACCCCTGCTGTTGATAAAAAATGCACATGGCAACAATGGCATACGCAAAATGGAGAACAACCGTCCCAACCCTGATTGTGGTCATGATTGTGATTATCATTCGCAGTTTTGATTACTGTAATACTATTCTCGCTATCCTTAAGTGGCACTGTATCCGCACAGGCCATCCCTGAAAGGACGATAAAGTAAAAGCTTAATATGTAGCACGCAATTTTCACTATTGCAAATATACGGATTAATGCAATGCAAGGGTATTGCAAAGTTGTATCTTCATATTAACGCATGTTTTCTCAGGATTGTTAGTACTTAAATAGTTAATACGATAGCAGACCGACTAAAAATAGCTGGATATGCCTATCTGGAATCCTGCTGTTTTGGCTGCCGGATTGCCCAACAAATCTGTCTCCCATATATGCCGGTAATTGGCGCGGATCACTGTTTGAGATGATGGACGAAAACTAAGAGCCGGTACTATGGCTTGTACATCATCATGAATGTTTCCTCCTGTCTCTTCAAATGACCCTACGTTATAATCTACATGTTCAAGCCGTAGTGCCAGGTTAATTCTGGCATTCTCCCACCCGAACATTTCACGCTTTAAAACGGTATAAACAAAATCTATAAACCCGCCTTGTTGTTGACTTCCAAACTGCTGGGAGTAAGTGGCAGGAACGTCCACAAATGCCCATACCCATTCCCCGGTAATATCCAGATTTTTTATTGCGGAAGTATTAAAATCAATTGCCAAAACATCCAGTCTCCTTTTTTGATCCAGCATAAGTCCGTCTTCTTCATACTTGTTATACACATCGCCCATCCAAGACAACCCTATTTCCCCGATTTTCCGGTGACGAATAGCCGTCTTTAGCGTGATAAGGGGAACAGCATTGAAGTTTTCTTCAAAACGATCTACATTTTCTTTGGTAGCTGGAAGCCAGGTTCTGCCTTCACTATTCGCAACTATCCGATCATTAAAACCATTGGTAACATAAGCTTCGTAGGCCCATACCCATTGTTTTTGATAGGTCTTTCCGTGCAAACCAAACCCAACATTACTGAAAGTGGCCGGGATAATAGTAGTGGCAGAGATTGGCCTGTCTACAAACTCCCACCTCGGGCCATCGTGGTTTTGATTAAATGCCCCAATCGGGTTCATGATAATTCCTCCCCTGAAATTGAGTAATGGATGAAATTCAAAATCAAGAGCGGCAAACTCAATGTTGATCTCTTTGGTACCTTCTTCAAACTCTATTTCCGAGAGAAATTTAATCCGCTCAGTGATGGTGGAAGATACAAACAGGGTCATTCTCGGAATTTTAAAAGAGACACCCTCGGTAATGCCATCGGACACAAAGTATTCTCCCTGTGCTTCAATATAACCCCCAATTGCTACCGGAAAACTTCCTGCTTGCAGAAAAGGCCGGTTGTAAACCGCGTCCATATTCAGTAGCAACTGAGAGCTGTCTGACTTTTGGGCAAATGCTACATGATTTAAACAAATCAGCACCAGCAGATAGCCACCAATTTTATAAATAGATGAAGATGTTTTCATGATCTGTGTTTACTTTAAAGTTTTTAAGATTCGTTTCTGCCGGGCCTTGTACCACATTCCCCTTGGCATCAAATTCACTCCCATGGCATGGGCATACTAGATAGTGTGGTTGTGCATTTACCTCACAGCCCTGGTGGGTGCATTCCATCCAGAGTGCCATGTAATCATCTGCTGAGAGCCTGTATAATGCAATAGGAAAAGCCAGTGATAGCTCTCGCACCAGCACGACTTCTCTTGGCTTTTCCACCCCTTCAATAAATTCTTGTTTTGAGACGGTGAGCCTGTTGTCTCTGGCTATTGTATTTACCCGATGGACTGAGGTGCACCCAGAAAGTAAAATCGGGACTCCAGCAATCGCTAAACACGAACTCCCTGCCAGTTTCAAAAATGTTTTCCTGTCCATCTTAAAGTGACTTTAGGAATGTCAAAAGCTTTTGTTTGTCAATATCACTCAACTGCTCAAAGCTACCCCGGCTATCATTTGCCTCTCCACCATGCATTAAAATGGCTTCTTCAATGCTTTTGGCTCGGCCATCATGCATGAGAAAAAACTCACCTCCTTGCGAATCAGGTGACAGGCCCAAGCCCCAGAGCGGAGGAGTTCGCCATTCATACGTTTCTGCTGACCCTTCAGTGGCCCCATCGTCCAGTTCTGGCCCCATGTCATGGAGCAATAAATCCGTATAAGGATGAAAAGTCTTATTGCTGAGAGCCGGAATGTCAGATTCAGGTGTTGTCCAGGAGGGAATATGACATGAGCCACAGTTGATATCAGTAAAGATTTGTTGCCCCTGGATGACATTATAAGTCTCCGGATCCCTTTGGATAGGTGCTTTGAGTGTACTCAAGTAGAATACCACCTCCCGAATGGTCTGGTCACTAACTTCAGGATCGACCGATAGGTCTGTGGCCACATCTAAGGGCTCAAACGTAGAAGTGACACCCATATCCTGATTATAAGCGGTAGCGGTCTGCTGCAACAAATCTATAGCTGCGGCTTTCTTTCCAAAACGACCGATGAATTGCGCGTTGACTGCCTGGTGAAACCATTTTGGTTGGAAGTAATCGGGTGGATCAATATAATTGGGAATCCCTGATATTCCATCTCCATCCACATCATCAGGGTCGGCATTCTTCAGGATTTGTTCATCAGTAAGTGCTGCTAATAAACCAAGCCCGGTAACTGCCGGAGGGGTGAATTTCATAAAAGGTGTGCCCAAAGTTAGTTTTTCTGGCTCAAAACCTGGTATAGCCCGGTTTTGAAGCTGGGGAGCACCCGCAGGAAAATCGGTGCTTTGGCCGGGAGAAGTCTGGCCAAACCTTGTAAGAGTCGTAAAAGGATGGCCTTTACCATCACCCGGATGACAACTTCCACAAGAAGTAGCTACGAACATAGGGCCTAATCCGCTTTCGGGTGTGAATATTTCATCATTGAATGCCACATCTCCAGCCAAAAACCGGTTGTGCTCTGAAAAGGAGAGCGCACCTATGGGTCCGTCAAGTAGCTCATTTTCGGCCGGTGCTTCTGGAAAAACCTCATCACAGCTGTAAATGATGGCGGCCATGAAACAAATAACCGGTAAAACCTTAATTTTTATATTAATCATATTTTTAAATATTGATTAGACAAACTTATAAATTTGTTTTGTCAAAGTAAAATTTTAGATTAATCTAAATTATGAAAAACGAATCATCTACAGTTGAGAATTATATCAAGACCATCTATTCTTTATGTGACAAGAATGGCAAAACGACTGTGAGTGCTGTAGCCGAAAGACTGCAAAACAACCCTGCATCAGTATCAAACATGGTTAGGCGGCTACATGAAAAAGGGTTATTAGAGAATAAGAGCAAGCTGATATTGAGTAAGGAGGGCAATCTGCTGGCTCGTCAACTGATAAGAAAACACCGACTTTGGGAAACTTTTCTTGTGAGAGTACTCAATTTTAAATGGGAGGAAGTACATGATATTGCTGAGCAGTTGGAGCATGTACATTCGCCACTACTCACAGAAAGACTTCCAGTCTTTCTTGAATACCCAAAATTTGATCCGCATGGTGATCCAATACCTGACAAAAAAGGCAACTTACCTGATTTGAATGCGATACCTCTTACTGAAGCCGAGGTTGATCAACTTTATATATTTCGGAGTGTTGCAACAGATAAAAGCGATTTTTTAAACTATTTAAATAAGAAAGGGCTTCAACTTGGCCAAAAATGGAAAGTAACTGAAAAAGAGGAGTTTGACGGCTCCGTCAAACTCCTAATTGACGAAAACAGGGAGGTATATTTCAGTGAAACAGTAGCCCAAAACTTCTAAGTGAGCGCTATATAGTGATCTTGGTTACCTCTACCCCAAACTGTTGCCAATCACGCTTACCGAGCTCAGGCTCATGGCTGCTGCTGCCAGCATTGGACTTAAAGCAATCCAAAAAATGCAAATAAGGTTTTTGCATCTGCCTGCAATTAATTGGTAGCCTCAGCCTTAAAACCCGCTTTCTGTACCGTTTTCTTTATTTCTTCTTCAGTCAGATCAGAAGTTTCTACAGTAAGTATGCGGTCATCACTTTCAAGGTTGACATCCCATTTTTTTATGTTCTTTTCTTCGTTCAGGAAGGGAGTCACTTTTGAAAGGCATCCGCCACAATTGATATTGGTTTTGAATTTTAAAGTGTTCATTGTTTAGTCTATTTAAAGTTTATAATTTGATTCTTAAATTTTTGCTGCTTTCAACCGCAGACTATTGGCTACTACCGATACCGAACTGAAGGCCATCGCCATGCCCGCAATCATCGGGTCAAGTAAAAAGCCGTTTACCGGATATAAAAGCCCTGCTGCTATCGGGATACCGATAATGTTGTAAATGAATGCCCAAAAGAGGTTCTGACGGATACCCAATACGGTTTTCTTAGATAGCTTAAGTGCTTTAGGTATGGACTGCAGGTCTGAAGTTATTAATGTCATCTTCGCCACATCCATGGCTATGTCAGAACCTTTGCCCATCGCGATGCTGATGTTGGCTTGTGCAAGAGCATGTGAGTCGTTGATGCCATCCCCAACCATCGCCACAATTTTTCCTTTGGCTTGTAGCTCTTTTACAAAATCTGCCTTGTCGGAGGGCAACACTTCCGCTTTGAAGTGTTTCAAACCCACTTGGTGAGCAACCGCACGAGCTGTTTGTTCATTATCTCCAGTGAGCATATACACTTCAATGTTTCTTTCCTGCAGGGTTTCAATGGCCTTCTTAGACGTTTCCTTGATCTTATCGGCAATTGCCAGCACAGCTAAAGCCTGATCTTGATTGGCAAAAAAGACTACAGTCTTGGCTTCCTCCCGAAGTGTTTTTGCTTTTTTGTCAAGTTGATTACTCACGTTGATATTATGCTCGGTAAGCAATCTTTGGTTACCCATATAGAACCTCATGTCATTTTCATCAATTGCTTCAACCCCCCGCCCCGTACTGCTGTTAAACTGGGAAATGGTTGCAGATTTAATGCCTTCCTCTTTTAGCTTTTGAACCACCGCTTCTGCCAAAGGATGTTCCGATTGCGACTCCATGGCCAGTACCATGGGCTTGAGCTTTTCAGATTGCCCCTCATCTTCCCAAAAGATATCCGTAACGACCGGCTTCCCTTCGGTGATGGTGCCCGTTTTGTCTAAAACAACAGCATTTACCTGATGTCCCAATTCCAGGCTTTCAGCATCTTTGATCAGAATATTGTTTTCAGCACCCTTTCCAACACCTACCATAATAGCGGTTGGGGTAGCCAGCCCCAAAGCACAGGGGCAGGCAATCACCAACACGGCTACCGAGGTAAGTAACGCATGCGTGAAGGCATCATCTCCACCTACCAACATCCAGGTGATAAAGGTCACGATGGAAATAGCCATGACGACCGGTACAAATATTCCTGCTATTTTATCTACCAGCTTTTGAACCGGGGCCTTACTGCCCTGGGCTTCCTGCACCATTTTGATTATTTGGGCAAGCAATGTTTCCTCGGCTACTTTTTCTGCGATAAAGCGGAAGCTTCCCTTTTGGTTTACCGTTCCGGCAAAGACTTTTTCACCTTTTGTTTTCTCTACCGGTATGGGTTCTCCTGTAATCATGCTTTCATCCACAAAAGAATTTCCCTCGGCCACTTCACCATCTACAGGTATTTTCTCACCTGGACGAACCAAAATGGTATAACCCACCTCAACCGAGGCAATTGGCATTTCCACTTCCTCTCCATCCACAATCACTTTCAAGGTCTTGGGTTGCAAGCCCATCAGTTTTTTGATGGCAGAAGAAGTATTTGATTTCGCTTTTTCCTCCAATACTTTTCCCAGTGAGATGAACGTAATGATCACGGTAGCCGCTTCATAATACACATGTGGATGTATGCCCCGGCTGTGCCAGAACTCAGGAAATAAGGTATTGAACAAACTGAAAATGAATGCAATCCCTGTACTCAGAGCCACCAAGGTATCCATATTGGCCTTCCCATGTTTAGCTTGCTTATAGGCATTAATGAAAAAACTTCGGCCAAACCAGAATAAAACCGGAATGGTAAATACCAGCGATATCCATCTGCCCGGCACCCAGTCCATGTAGAACATACCCAGAATGAATACGGGTAGCGTTAATATAGCAGCCCAAATGGTTCGCTTTTTCACTGCCTGATAGTTTTGTTCCTGAAGTTCTTGCTGCACTGCCGAAGGATCTTCTACATCTATTATGATGTCATAGCCTACCGCTTGTAGGGCTTTTTGTAAATCATCGTGGGAGACTGATCTGTTGTATTCTACTAATACAGTGCTACTGGCAAAGTTTACGGTTGCTTTATTCACTCCATCTGTATGGATAAGGATGGACTCCACACTTGAGGCACAGGCAGCACAGGTCATGCCTGTTACAGGAAAAGAATCTCTTATTATTTCTTCTTGCTTATCAGACTGCTTGCTTTTAGGCTCGAGAATATCTATATCTTCCATGGTAAATCATTAATGTCCGTTAAAAAAAATGGACTATACAAATGTCGAAAGTGCTATGAGGATTTGTATTATAGGATTTGCTAAACGTTTTATAGAACCTTCAGTTTTCAGATGTTATCCAGTGTTTTTCGCTTTATTCCTATCGTATTCTTAAACTGAGTGGGTGGCATGCCTGTAATTTTCTTGAACTGACTGCTGAGGTGCGCGGCACTGCTATATCCTAGCTGAAAAGCCATCTGGCTCAGGGTAAGCTCATCATAGATCATCAGTTCTTTTACGCGTTCTACTTTCTGACGGATGATGTATTGCTCGAGGGTAATGCCCTCCACAGATGAAAAAAGCATGCCCAGGTATTTGTAGTCATAATTGAGTCGATCAGCCATGTATTCCGCCCACTTTATATCTAAAACGTCCCGAGTATGATGTATTTTCTGAATAATCAAATTTTTCGTCTGTTCGATCAGCCTGCTTTTGCGATCATCTATAAGCGAAAAGCCTATTTCCTCCAGAGCCTGATTTAGCTGCTTTTTCGATTCATCATCTATGGTGTGCTTAAGATCAATCTCTCCCAACGCTACATTTGCGTATGGTATTTCAAGCCTTTCCACTATTTGCTCAACTGCTGTTAGGCACCGTGGGCATACCATATTTTTAACATGTAATTTTATACTCTCCGCCATCTTAAAATTGTATTAACACTTCAGTAAATAAACGCTATTCCCTGCATTATGATTTAAAAATTCAGTATTTGATGTATGAAATTATAGTCTTCTTTGGATGTATGGACCCAAAATTTAAACGACCATTTCAACAAAACTTGAAACATTTCTTTAAGCAATCGTAATTTCTCGATCCAGGTACACTTGTTGGATCAGGTTGAGCAGTTCCATACCTTCCTTTCGCGGTCGCTGGAATGCCTTTCTTCCTGAAATCAAGCCCATGCCACCTGCTCTCTTATTGATCACGGCTGTCTTTACTGCATCTTCATAGTCGGATTCTCCGGATGCTCCACCAGAGTTAATCAATCCTATCTTACCCATGTAGCAATTTGCTACTTGATAACGGCACATATCAATGGGATGATCTGAAGTGTATTTGGCATACATTTCTTCAGACGTTTTGCCGAACTTTAAATCTCTAAAACCTCCGTTTGTATCCGGTAGTTTTTGTTTGATGATATCTGCCTGAATGGTTACTCCTAGATGATTGGCCTGACCTGTCAGGTCAGCAGCAGCATGGTAGTCCTTATCATTCGTTTTAAAAGCCTCATTTCGGGTGTAGCACCATAGGATAGTGGCCAATCCCAGCTCATGGGCATAAGCAAATGCTTCTGAAATTTCACGAACCTGCCTATTTGATTCGGCTGACCCAAAATAGACAGTGGCTCCAATAGCGCATGCACCCATATTCCAGGCATCTTTTACAGACCCAAATAAGATCTGGTCATGCTTATTTGGATATGTAAGTAACTCATTGTGGTTAATCTTGACGATGTAGGGAATCTTATGGGCATATTTCCGAGAAGTCAATCCAAGTACGCCAAATGTTGAGGCTACTCCATTGCAACCCGCCTCCAAGGCCAGTTGTACAATGTTCTCCGGATCAAAATAGTCGGGATTAGGCCCAAAGGCACTCCCTGCCGTATGCTCAATACCCTGATCAACCGGAAGAATGGATAAATAGCCTGTTCCGGCAAGGTTGCCACTGTTATATAACCGGGCTAGTGCATTGAGTACCTGCGGGCTTCTGTTGGAATTCAGAAAAACCTTATCCAGATAATTAGGCCCTGGTAGGGTAAGCCTTGTTTTATCAATCGTGTCACAAGTATGTAGCAGCAAGTGTTCTGTCTGATCGCCTAAGTATTCCGCTATTTTTTTCATTTCAGTTATATTTAATGTTGAGCTATTATTTATTAAATTTTAGTCCCGGCATGGTAAAAAGAGTTACTAGCAGTAGGATTATCCCGATAATCAGAAATGGCCATGAGCTACCAAAAGAATAAATCCACATACCAAACAACGGCCCCAATACCTGACCGATACTATTGGTGGAGGATTGAGTGGACAAATAAGTCCCGGTATTGTTTTCATCAATAAACGAGATCGAGGCGATCAGGTTTGGTGTCACCATCGCCCCTCCTGTGGCAAAAATTATGATCATCGTGAATACATAGAAGTCAGTAGTCATTAGGGTGAAAATACCCATTGATGCGGCAGCCAGTAAAAACCCTATAATCAGTTGCAGCCTCATAGGCAGGATATTTTCATTGAAACTGGCAAAGATGGGTTGTAAAACAGCCATGATCAAACCACAGAGCATAAACCCAAGACCAACCTGTGCGGTATCAAAGACAAGGATATCTTTGGCATACACGGAAAAAACAGTTTCAAATAGCGTGAAGGCCAATTGTATCACCAACGATAATAGTAAGAGCCTTAAAAAAACAGGGTTCGCCAGCATCCCCATCATTATGGGTTTTCCTTGTGGGTTATTTGTATACTGCTTCCTTGGTTTTTTGAGCCACAGCACAACGACCACTAAAGCAACTATTCCTAACAATGCAACTGCAAGGAAAGGCACACTAAATTTATCCAATAACAAGTGCCCCAATCTGTTATTAAAATGTAGATTGGTTTGAGCCAAATAACCACCAATCATAGGCCCAGCAATGACACCTGCACTAACAGCCACTCCTGACCATGCAAGTATTTTTCTTCGTTGCTTACTACTGGTAAGGTCACTCAGGTAAGCATTGCTCACCGGTATAACAGACGATGAAAATATACCACCTAAAATACGGGCTACATATAGCATGACTAATGAAGTTGATAGCCCCGTCATAACCTGCATAATGACAAAGCCTTACAACCCCATAATGATCAGTCCTTTGCGACCGAAACGGTCGGATAGCTTACCCCAAACAACCGCAAATAACAGTTGAAAAAACGGGTAGATACTGGTAAGGATGCCTATGTGATAGTTGATATCCTCGTCAGCCACTACACCGGACTTTAGGGCAAGTCGTTCCGTATAGTAGGGTAAAACGGGTAGCAACACGCCATACCCACTCATTACTACAAAAATACTAAGCAATATAATCGCTATCCTGCCAAGCATTTCCAGATTACCCACTACTTGTTACCAATCTTTTTCTTCAACAATTGAGCATTGATCGCAACAATGATGGTACTCAAACTCATAAATACAGCTCCCACTGCTGGGCCCAATACAAATCCCGAAGAATAAAGCACCCCAGCCGCAAGAGGAATGGCAATGACATTGTAGCCAGTAGCCCATATCAGGTTTTGGATCATTTTGTTGTAAGTGGCTTTACCAAATAAAATCAGACTGGCAATATCATGTGGATTGCTGTTGACAAGAATAATATCAGCCGTTTCGGCCGCCACATCGGTACCTGAACCCACCGCGATTCCAACGTTGGCTTGCGCAAGTGCCGGTGCATCATTTACTCCGTCACCTGTCATTGCGACAAACTCTCCCTTGGCTTGTAACTCCTTCACAATCTCCACTTTCTGATGGGGTAGCACTTCTGAATAGTAACCGTCTAATCCCAGTTTATCACTTACTGCTTTGGCGGTCTTTTCATTGTCTCCGGTTGCCATCAACACTTTAATGTTGTTCTTTTTAAATACTTTAATAGCCTCTGCTGATTCAGGTCTAATTTCATCCGCAAGGGCAATGTACCCTGCCAATTTTCCGTCAATTAAAACAAAAACAACTGTTTCAGCGGCATCACTATAAGCATCTTCAGGAATAGAAATTTTTTCATCTCTTAAATACCCAGGACTTACCACCTTAACTTTTTTACCATCCACATTGGCCTCAACTCCTTTGCCCGTAATCGCATTGAAATTTTCAAGCTTAGGTATTGTGACATTGTCTTCCTTAACCTTTTTTATAATTCCTACAGCAATCGGATGCTCGGAACTTTGCTCTAAGGCACTCGCAAGTCTTAACACTTCGTTTGAGTCATAGTTCTTATCTACGGATTCAATCCGGGTAACTCCAAAGTCCCCTTTGGTCAATGTTCCTGTTTTATCAAAGAGTAAGACTGAGATTTTACGCGATTCTTCAAAAGCAGTTCGGTTTCGAATTAATAAACCGTTCTGCGCAGACACAGCTGTAGATATAGCAACCACTAATGGAATTGCCAGTCCTAAAGCATGTGGGCAGGCAATCACCATTACGGTAACCATTCTCTCCAGGGCATACACAAAAGGAAATCCTAAAAATAACCAGATGGCCAGTGTACCAAAGCCTATCGCCAATGCGATATAGGTAAGCCACTTAGCCGCACGGTCAGAGAGATTCTGCATCTTGGATTTGGACTTTTGTGCTTCTTGCACCAGCGTAATCACCTTATTGAGGTAGCTGTCTTTGCCCGTATGCTCTACTTTTACTTTTAGAGAACCGTTTCCATTGAGTGACCCGCCAATCACTTTATTTTCCAATCCCTTTTTTACAGGTTTGGATTCACCCGTCAACATGGATTCGTTCAGATAGCTTTCCCCTTCTACAATAATTCCATCAGCAGGAACTTTTTCACCAGGTTTGATGAGGATAATATCATCTTTCTGTAAGTCTTCCAATTTTACATCTTCCACACTATCCCCTTTTACTCTATGTGCTTCCGAGGGCATCATACTTACCAAAAGTTGCAAAGCTTTTGAAGCTCCAAGAACTGACTTCATTTCCAGCCAATGGCCTAAAAGCATGATGTCAATTAGGGTAGCCAACTCCCAGAAAAAGTCTTCTCCCTCAAGGCCAAATACAGTCGCAGAGCTATAAAAATAGGCCACACTGATGGCCATAGAAATTAAGGTCATCATACCGGGAGCTCCCTCCTTCAGTTCGCCCTTTAAACCTTTAAGAAAAGGCCATCCTCCATAAAAATAAACGAAGGTTGAAAGGCCAAAAAGGATGTAAGCATTTCCGGGCAATAACCATTCATAGCCCAAGAATCTCTGTATCATTGGAGAGAATACCAGAATTGGGATGGTGAGAATCAGGGCGATCCAAAAGCGCTTTTTAAAATCTTCAATCATCATTTTATGGTGATCATGTCCCATTTCACCATGTCCAGGGCTATGACCTGAATGACTGCTTTGTCCACCATGTTGATGACCTTCATGCCCCGAATGATCTTCATGCTTTTTACTTTCTTCGTGCCTATGATGGGTGTGATTATGCTCTTTATGATTTTCCATAATGTCGATTTTTTATTTGTTTGGGTAATCCAAATTAAGTTTTTCAAGCTGTTCGGCTAATATTTTAGCAGCAGTATAGTTGCGAAACCAACGCTTATCTGCAGGGATGATATGCCAGGGCAAGTGATCACATGCATTAAGTAGGGTATTGTAAGCCTCCCGGAAATCATCCCATTGGTTGGGTACCAGTTCATCTTCTTTCGTATACTTCCAGCGTTTGTGTGGTTTCGTTTTAGGCTCTTCAATACGCTCTATCTGCTCATCAGCAGATATATGTAAGTAGTATTTCAAGATCAAAGTATTATTGGCTAGCAGGTGATGTTCCAATTCATTGATCAAATTGATGCGGTGATCCAATACATCGCCTGATAGACTTTTATTGACGTTAGGCACCAAAACATCTTCATAGTAGGATCGATTAAAGACCCTGATCTTTCCTTTCTCAGGAAAATGAGGATAAATGCGCCACAAAAAATCATGTTTAAGCTCGTCAGCCGAAGGCTTTTTAAAAGAAGTAACCTGCACACCTTGTGGGTTCATGCCACTAAAAGCATGACGGATGACCCCATCCTTTCCCGAAGTGTCAAGTCCTTGCAAGACGATGAGCATGCTGTACCGACCATCTGCATAGAATTTATTTTGCAACTGAAAAAGCTCCTTTCGGATTTTTTTCAGCGCATTTTTAGTTTCCATTTTGATCCCTTCTTTAGGTGGTAACGTGGATATGTTATCTAACTCAATCATATGTCGTTCGTTTTAAGTTTTTGAACCATTGCTCCACTGAGGCTGCTACTGTATACCTCATAAGCATTAACCAATATACCATTAATACCATCCTTGCCACTAATGGCATACACAATGCTATTATCGTCAGGGCTACTCATGCCTTCAAACCGATAAAAAGCACCCACTTCAAAATCTTCCGGATGCAATTGTAGTTCATCTTTTGTATGAATTATATGTCAAATTTTTTAACAGATATGAATTATGCATTTTCTCATATTTTTTCCACTATCAACCCCAATGTTATCCAGTCATGCATTCCGCCTCGATAATATAAAATCCTATCGGCCGGATACCCCGCTTCCACGAGGTTCTTGATGCCTGTAGCGGATTGCGGGCATTGCGGGCCATTGCAAAAGAAGATAGTATGCTTTTTTTCATCTAACTCCTCTTTTCTGGTCACTAATTCATCGTAAGGGATATTTTCAGCGCCGGGAATGGTTACCCCATTGGTAGAATCAGGTTTTCTGGCATCAACAATGGGCAGCCCCTCTTTTTGGTGTTGGTACACCTCCAATTCCCCGACTGTTCTTACCCCCACGGCAGCCTGTATTGGCTGAATACGGCCCCAGGTCGTGTCCACTTCCACCAGTCCTTCCTCAATATTTTTGGCTATCATTCGGTTATGGTTCCTCTTCCCTGTCCTTATTTCCGAAATGTTCACGTTTTTCATTTTCAATTTATTTATCATATCCAAATCAGGCATGCCAATTGACGCTACCCTTTCGTTCACAATTAGCAACGGTGAATGCTTGAATTGATATTTTTCAACTAGATCTGGATGTTCTTCAAAATATTTGACCGTATAGGGTAAATCTGCATTTTGCAATTCTTTTTCAAGTATTGGCCTGTGTTGACAATCTTTTGTTGCTACAATTAAAATTTCCATAACAATTTTATTTTTTAGTTATTTAGTGTTATATAAATTATTCTGGTTCATCCGTTTTCCATTGTAAAAACCTCCTTTCTCCAACAAATACTAAAAACATCAGTACTATGGAAACCACAATTACCAAAAAATCATTGGATACCTTTATCCAGAGGAATGCGCCTAATACAAGAAGGTCAAGTAAAATGGCGGCAATAACAATGGCAACATTGACATTTATTTTTTTTCTAAGATTTTTTAATACACCCCATTGGAGTATTACATCCATTGTTAGGTAAAAAATAGCTCCCAGAGAGGCAATACGGGTTAGATCGAAGAATGCCGTGAGGGTAATGGCAATAATCATCGTATAAATCAGCATGTGCTTTTGCAATCGCCCCGGCATTTCGAAATGTTTGTGTGGGATTAGATTTATTTCCGTGAGCATGGCGGTCATCCTTGAAACGGCAAACATGCTGGCAATGACCCCTGAAATAGTAGCTACAATAGCAATACCCACAGTAAACCATAAACCGTACTTTCCAAATGCAGGTTTAGAAGCTTCTGCTAGCGAAAAATCTTTTGCGGCTAAAATCTCTGGGATTGACAAATTGGCTGAAACTGCCAAAGCCACGAGTAAATACACCAACGTGCAAATAAAGAGCGAAATCATAATGGCTCGCCCCACATTCTTATTAGGATTTACAATCTCACCACCGCTGTTTGTAATAGTTGTAAAGCCTTTATAAGCCAGAATGGTAAAAGCCAAAGCTGCTATATAACTGGTTGCTGTATAGTCACCAGAAACAGAGGAAGGTAAGGCTTCAGCAAATGAGAAGTCTGCTGCCCACAGACCCCCAATGGCGAATATAGCAAGACCTCCTATTTTGATGACTGCCATCATCAAGGAAGACCGGCCAATTACCTTATTACCAGAAATATTGATTAAAAAGGCAACTACCAACAATAAAATGCCCAAAATAGGCACCCAAATACTATTTTTCTGCACATCAAAAAGTTGTAAGGTATATGCTCCAAATGTCCGGGCAACCAAGCTTTGACCAATCACCATTGAAAATGCCATTAAAAGTGATCCCGCAGCAGTGATCGTACCTGGTCCATAGGCTTTTTTGAGATACATGGCGATACCACCTGCTGATGGGTAAGCATTGGACAACTTTATGTAGGTATAAGCACTGAAATAAGAGATGACGGCTCCAACCAAAAAAGCTAAGGGAAACAAAGTCCCTGAAAGATCCGCCACCTGACCAAGTAAAGCAAATATACCGGCACCTATCATCACTCCGGTGCCTAGCGCCACTGCTCCGGTTAAACTTAGGCTATTCTTTTTGTAGTTATTCATTAAGTCGATTTAGAGACATTAAGTCATTTGTACCCACCTTTATAACTCATAGTGAAATAAGCTCCGTCATTCTCCGTGAATTTCTGATTTAGTAATACATAATTTTCTGTCATATGCTCTTCTACAGTATAATTGATCGTTTTAATCTTAATGCCCATCATGTAAGCTTCTACCACAGCTTTGCTGCTAATATTTATCTTCCCATTTTCTGTTTTCCTGTTTCTGTTTTTAATCGTAACCAAACTTTTCGAGCCAAAAAAGCTTAACACTCCTGACGCTATGCTCATCTTCAATTGAATGTCTTTTAGTTCCTCGTTACTTTGAAAGTCATATAACTGTTCAAAATCTTTCGAGGTCACCTCCACTTTTATCTTTTCATCATTAGGATCACTAAAAGGAAATACGTTCACCAGCACATCAAACGCTTTGGGATTACATTGGTAAGTGGTGGTGTATTTTTCATTTAGTTCGCCCTTTTCATTGTACAACTCCGTAACCACTTCCACTATATACGTTTCACCAGCTTGCCTTAATTCTCCTATTAAGAATAGTTGTTTACCTAAAAGCTGTCCGTTTTTATCAAAGTTTTCACGTTCAATTTTTTTCCCTGCTATCTGATCAATAAACATTCCTTTCCCCTGACCATACGAAATAATGGGCGCTATTTGTAAAAATGTCATTATAATTAACAAAATGCTTCGCATGTTATTTTCTTTGTTGAATGTTGATTAAGAGATGCTGTCTACTTCAGAACAAATTTTCCTTTGCTTCTTTAAGGATTCCTTTTATCCGTGTTTCAGCAATTCCTATTTCATTTAGTAGTTTTGGTTTATCACAAAGCCCCTTGCATAGCACTACCATCTTATCAATCAGCTTTAGCTTTTCGGGTTTCGTGAGGGTGGTGAGGCAGGTAATGGGATGTAAACCGGCTAAATTAATCCGATCACTTAAACTTCCTTGTTGTGGATAATCCCAGCCTATGAGCACCAACCCAGAGCATTTACCATATTGAATGGCATCTTCGGTAAACCGGGTATTGGTCACCACCCAACCTTGATGAAACTTACTTGCGTGATCTTTCTTTTTTTTCCATTGCTTTTTTACATCCTCAAACCGGGAATTGATATAGAGTGGAATTTTTACATTGCACTAATACCCCTGTCTGTTATGAAATTTGCACTCCACCATTATGTGCTTAACATCCTTTTCGGCGGCAACATCTATCTCGTGAGATACACAATGGCCTTGAATGACCACTCCGAATTTAGTGCAGTACCCCTGATATTTAAGGATTTCACTTACAAACCTTTCAAAGGGATATCCTGAAGGCCCCAGCTCAAAAATTGCCTGCTTGATCTTGTATCTTCCGGCAACAGATTTTGAATACTTACGTAGCATAGAAAATGCCTCATTGTATATTTTTTTTGTGGCCATTCCATCAAAAAGCTGTTTCTCAATTTCGTTCACTATCTGATCTATTTCAAATGAACCAGCCCCTGCTCTTTCCAAAGATTGCCTCAATTTTATTGTTGAAAAAGCAGCTCATTCCCCAGAAGCTTTTGTGATGAAAATGGTCTTTTCTGGCATTTAAAGTAGTTTAACAATCCGATGTTAAAGTTAAAATATTACCCTCAGTGGAGTTTACGATATCTCACTTTCGATGTATGAAATTGTGTCGAATGAGATCCGTAGCCTCTCTCTTTAAATCTCTTGCAAATGAATCCTTCAACCTTGGATTAGCTCAGAAAGGAGAGCGTTCATATTTACCTTGGCAACTGCGGTATGCGTGTCTGCCGCACCATAATATATATAAAGGTCTTCTCCGAATTGCGCACTCCCGGTAGGGAATACCACATGATTTACCACACCTTCCAGCTCCCAATTTTCAGTAGGTGAAAACAAAGGTTGCTTTAATCGTGCAATAACCTTTTCCGGATAGTTTAAATCCAGAAGTGCGGCAGTCGCATGATAGGTCTTTCCAATAATGGTTTCACATACTCCGTGATAGATAATTAGCCACCCATCTTCTGTTTCTATTGGTGGGCACCCTGCTCCTATATAGTTAACTTCAAAATCATATTTGGGGTCCAATACAATGTGCGATGTCAGGTCTTTTAGGTAATCCTCCCAAAATGATTTGGTCAGGTCTTCCCAACGCTCAAATTGTACCATCTGGATACCGGGCCAGATACGGTGCAGCATTACAAATTTTCCGTTGATTTTTCTAGGGAATAGTACTATATCCTTGTCTCTCAAAAGCCTGTGCTTTTCATCCACCAGTCCCATTTCCGCAAAAAGATTGTAATAGTAATAGTATTTCGGGTTTAACATTCCTTCGTTACAGTGTTCCAGATGGTATTTGTACTCCTTATAATTAACCAGTGGGGTAATAATCCCTTTTTTTTCGAAATGCTTCAAGTCTTTTGAAATCGCCAGAGCACCCATGGCATTTATACCGTCATAGGCCGTGTATGTCAAATAATAAGTGTCTTCAATTTTAACGATGCGAGCGTCTTCTACTCCTTGTTTTTCATACTCGAGTTCGCAGGTTATAAGAGGCTGCTTGTGCCTTTCTACAATATCATTTGGCCCATTCGCTTTGGCATATCCAATGGTGGAAATATTGCCCTCCTCTACTGCCCGATAAAAAATATGCACGTTATCACCTTCCTGATAAATACCTGGGTTTAGCACTCCATTGTTTTCAAAACCTAATTTAGTGGGGCTAAGTATTACTCCTAGTTTTTCAATTTTCAACATATTATTTTACCTTATTGTACATGCACTCGTCCAACATCTGAATATCCCAGTGCTGGCCACCCATAATCTGGATATATATGGATTCAAACAAATATTGAATTCTTTGTCTCATGCTTTTTTCTGCAAAACCGATCGGTTTTATCAGCTCATCTGTTCACACCAAGACTTTTATTGGTCTTTTCGATCGACTTTTTGGCCTGGATTTCTATTCCGGTCAGTGCCCTGATGGCATCTATGGTTTCAGGGATTACAATGGCCTGATTGTCCACCACATAAGCGTAGTAAAGTTCATTGCCTTCTACTTTCAGCATGTCCTGCCAGAGGGCTACCTCATACATATCACCCCAAGGTCTTCCCATATCCAGGTACCTTTCTTTGATCGTATTGTTGGAAACCAAACCATCACTATAGTTTATGAAAGTGATCCGGCTGGAAGTCTGTAATGCTTCAATCACTTCTATTTTATCTACTTTTTTGGTAAGTCGTATATTCCAGTAATGCAGGTGACTGAGTGTTTCTGGTACTTTTACCGCCATCGTCACCACGTCTAGCTCGGGATCTACACTTTGAGCATCAGGTCCTTGATGACTGGGGATATCTTTTTCTGGGACAAGTGTATTCATAATGCCTCCAAGGTGACTTTCCCAGGGGTCAGTCGCTCTACGAAGCAAAGTTCCACGTGCGCTCTCCAGTAGTCCTGCTCTTTTCAACGCTGACAATGTTCTAACTATGGAGGTAGTGTTGCAGGAGACTACTCGGGTGCTTTCCCGGTTTATGGCGGAAGCATAATTGTTTTCTGCGCTAAAGGAATGCCCGGTGGTTTCGTGTTTTTCACCTCCCTGTAGGATAAATTTCATTTTACGCTCCCTATACATCTGCACGTTTTGGGAGGCAATTTTCTTAGGCGTACAATCCACTACCAGATCAGCCATATCTAAAAGATCAGCCATGTTACCTACCAGAGGAATACCTACTTGCTCCATGTTACTTTTAGCTTCAGGGGTAGCAGCATAAATGGAATACCCTTTGTTTACCGCAGTTTGTATCCGCCAGTCGCTGATCACATCACATACCCCGGCTAATTCCATATCATCTTGTCGTGCGATTGCATCGGCTACTCTTTTGCCGATTACGCCATACCCTATAAGTGCTATTCTCTTTTTCATCTTGTTATTGTTTTTTAATTGTAGTATGAATGTTATTTATGTTGGACAGTCCGAAAACGATCAGCACAAAGCTTTGACCGATCTCCATCATCACTAAAATTTTGGCAGGGGTAGTTATTGGCACGATATCTCCATAACCGATGGCAGCAAAGGTTACCACACTGAAATAAAACGTCTCGAATAAATACTCGAAGTAATGGAAGCTTTCAAATGGTTTAAATCCCAGAAAAGAAGATCGATTGGCAGCGACCAGACAAGTGAAATCTGCCGCATAGGAGAAAATAATGAGCATGACGAGCAGTCCGAAAATCCAGAGAAGTTGCCCAAAAGAATGACAATGTTTAATGGACTTATTGACCTGCCTGAAGGTAAAAAAGGTAAAGTACCCAGTCTTGATAAAGGCCAGAAAAATAACAAGATAAGGCACCCAGCTTAGGGCATGATCTACAAACTGCATAAGATAGACATACACAAGTGCTACAGTTGCGACCAACACGAGTGCGGAGCGCATCTGTTTAATAAGTTGTTTTAAAAAATTACTTCTTGTTATTTTATAAGTCATCATGTATCGTCAGTTAATCGCCTGTTGATTTTTGACAATTAAGAGTTTTTCCTGATTGTCTGGCATTTTTTCAAAGCTGGCCATCCCGCCTATGGGATAAAGAGTAATATCCATGGTGGGAACACCGTATGTTTTAGCTGTTAGTGCGTGGCCAAACACGTTCAGCACCTTGCAGCCAAATAAGGCCAGGATAAAAACCACTCTTCTCAACCCTTCGACCCAGTTCGTACCCCATTTGAAAATGAAGCATAAAAATCCAGCCTATTATGATACGGAATATCTAGTGGATAAAGACTTTGATGCCGGCATAGCTGCCGATGTACAGTGACCATTTTTTCATGCTTTTACGTTTTGTGGGTTTACTTTCCATCTGAAATCACAAATACCTGCTCCACCGGCAATGCTGCCGCTCCTTTCAAGGTGGCCGCCCCACTGTTCTGCGAGGGGGAAATCGAGCTTGCACCAGGTGCGATAGCACAAATCGCCCAATTCAAGACTTTTGAAGTAATCGGCTACCCGGCAGCGAGTACAGTTAAAGGCCACGGTGTATTCTCCGCCTTCTACGTCCTGCCAGCCATAATCGGGGGCTGTAAAGGGGAACATCCTGAAAACCTGCATGGTCAGTTCCATTTTTTTATAAGGATGGTCAGAAAACATTCCGGCAATTAGCATCGGGTATTCGCCCATCCGGGTGTAGATTTTCCAACCTATCCGGTAGATGAGGTCGGTGGCTTCATCTACGTTTTTATCTGCTTGTAGAAGCACCTTGTACAATGCCACGGTGGCACAGGCCAAGTGGATGGTAAAAGTGGCGCCCAGGGTTTCCTGTTTCGGCAGGCCGGGTTCCAGCCGTTCAAATTCTTTCCAGGTTCTGCTAAGTATTTGCTGAATTTGTTCTTGGTTAAATTCCTCCGTCAAAATTACATTGGCCGGTTTATTCAGTATGGCTTTGAAAAGCCCGGCATTGGCCTGCCCTTCTTTGACTTGAGTGGTAAGTTGGCCCAATACGGTATTCCAGGAGAAGGAACTGTCTCCATCTTTTTTATTCTCCGTGAAATCAGGAGGGATAATCTCCCCACTAAGGAGAAAAGCCGGCAACGCTTTCTCAAGCCTCGCTTTGATACTCGGCCCGTTCAAAGCCAGGCGCGCAAATTCCCTGGTGATGATGGGCCGGGTTACTTCTTCAAAACGGGTATCGGGAGCTAGTTCAAAGGTCAGCGCCTCAGCAGTGGTAAGCGCTTTGGCGTGCAGCAGCAAGTTCTCAGGAAATACATAGCCGTACTTGTAGCCGGCATTTATCATATTCAGGTACACCCTGGTGATGGACACCTCTTTTAAGCGGCTGGCGTAGAAGCTGTCCGCCAGCTTCTTGAATACGGCATAAAAAGCCGCTTCATCGGCACCGGGCAATTCGGTACACTGTTTTTTAAAATGATAGAAAGCCTGCTTCACATCATTTTGCACTACTGCCATCCAGTAAAGTACAAAACGGTTGCGCTCCACCTTGGTCAGCTCACCGTACATCCCGAAATCGAGCAACACAATTTTACCATCCTCCTTAAAAAAGATGTTGCCAGGGTGGAGGTCTGCGTGAAACAGGCCGTCAGAGATAAACATTTTCAATTCCATTTCGGACAGCCTGGTGTTCAGCTTTTCCTTTTTCGCTTCAGGGAGAAGTTTGATGGCTTCTTTCAGTCGCAGGCCCGATACCCGTTCCATCGTAAGTAACCTTTGGGTGCTGAACTTCCAATACACTTTTGGGAACAGGATGTCGTCCCAACCTTTAAAATTTTCCCTGAACCGCTCTATGGTTTCCCCTTCCTGTGCAAAATCCAGTTCCCGGAGGGTGTAGCGTTTGAATTCGCTGAAAGCTTTTGGCAGGTTTGCCCGCTGTATTTTTTTTGGGAAAATACGGTTCAGCCAACGGATTATCCCCTCGAACTCCTGAAGGTCTTTCACTATCCTGGCTTTTATATCCGGCCGCTGCACCTTTACCGCCACCTCTTCACCCGTATGCAAAACGGCAAAATGCACTTGTGCCAGCGAGGCTGAGGCCACAGGCGCTTCGTCAAATGATCGGTAGCTATCTGCCAGCGGTTTTTCCAGTTCGTCTGCAATTATCTGTTTGGTTGTGTTGAATGGAAATGCGGGGACATTTTCCTGCAGTTTTTCGAGGGCACGGATGTATTGGGACGGCAGCACATCGGGGCGGGTACTGAGTATTTGCCCCAGCTTGATGTAAGTAGGTCCCAACTTCAAAATGTCGGCAACCAGCCTGGCAGGAGCACCGGATTTCTTCCGGGCCGTTTCATCCTGGCGGATATATTTTTTGTAAGCGCGGTAGTGCTTATAAGCAGTCAGTAATATTTTCCATTTGGAAGCCATTCTAATTATATTTTATGTCATCATGGTCACACCACATATTTATCCCAAAGCCCATATTTTTCTTTGATTTTCCCTTTTGAAAAAGAAAGTGCCATTACCAAAAATCCCGTTAAACTTGTACTCAACGTAAACGCTGTATTGACATCTTCAATAAACCATGGCAGTACGGCCAGTACCAGGCCCAGCAATACATTTAAGTAACGTAAGCTTCTAATTACTTCAGCCATGGCCACAACCGCAAATACAATTGCAAGTGCCCCTCCCAAATGATTTAAATCGGCAAATGGAGTTTCTATCCCAACCCCGAAAACCGTGGGAGAGACCATCAACCAAATCCCTAAAACTGTTGATATCGTCAACATCCAGGGGAAGCTCATTCCCCAGATTGAAGATTTAAACACTACCCATGGGCGCTCATTAAATTCTGCCATTTCAGGGGAGCGTTGATCCTTTTCAGTAGAAAGTGCATCACCGCCTTTCCAAAATACTTTCCATAACGAATCCCCTTTTTGTTTTCGTTGCACCATATGCTGCCACATGGCAATCACTTCATCAATTTGTAATGGGATCATTGGAAGCATTACAATAGCTGAAAACAGGCATACCGAACACCAAGCCCCTACTGAAAGCGGCTGTGAAACGATTAAAAAAATGCTCACAAACCCAAGCGGGATTACCAAAATCCCAAAAAGAGTAACCATCCACGGCATGGTACGCCAACGGGAGGTTCCACCCATATATCCCATCAGAAATTCCAAAGTGTATGCAAGTGTTCCTAATGCAGCATCCGATATTGGAAAGGAGTGGGACATATCGGAATCTAAAACGGTCATGGTGCCGTCACCAAAAAAAGGATCCCAGGCATAGTCTATATACCCTAATTGAAAAGCTCCCAAATACCGGGATGCCAGCCACCCGATAAATGCCAGGCCAATCATAATAGAGCGCTGTGGCCAGCTTGAAGGGTTATAGCTCCAACCCGTAGGTACGTCACCGCCCATTTTCATAAACATGATCATGTTTGGCATCCCGGGAATAAGAATGGTCAATGCAATAATTAAAGCACCGATTAGGGTACTGTTATAATAAGCGATAGCTGTTGGAGCCCAGAAAATAAAGGGAGCCATACTGATCCATATCCCGATAAAACAAAGGATCCAAACGCTATATGGACGGTTAGGCTTGAGGGAACGCCATCCGAAAAATACCAGCAATACCCCACTGATAATATCGCTCCAGCGCATTGCGGCAATACGATCACTAAGGGAAAGCCACACATCTCTTCCGCCACTAGGCTCGACCACATTCTTTCCATAATCAAAAGTGAGAGGGGAAGTAATCATCCAAAAACCAAGCAATATGATTGTCCAGTAAACCCAGAGCGTTTGCTTATGGTGGTCTTGGAGCATCGTAAGGCGGTCATCAGTAGACATTTTCATACCGCCCATGTCCATGTGTCCATGACCGCCATGCTCTTCCGTATGCATCATAGGACGTGTGATGCCTCTTGAGCCCATACCTTCCATTTTGTGGCCTGACATTTCGGTTTTTGCTTCGTCCTTTTTCACTAAGGTCATTCCGCATTTAGAGCACTTGCCTGGTTGATCAGTAACGACCTCAGGGTGCATAGAACAAGTGTATTGTATCTTTTTAGAAGATTTATCCCCATCATCCTGATGGGACATTGAGGAGTGGTCGTGGCTTTTCATACTATGACATAATTAAGTGTTTGGGAATCTATTTATAGCTATTTTTTCAGGTTATTCTCTTGATAAAATTTCTTGGGATTAGCCTTTAAGTTTTCAATCATCTTGGGCAATGTCTCTCGTAAACCGTGTTTAGGCTTCCAACCCAGAATCATTTTAGCTCTGGAACTGTCCATTTCAAAATGATCATTAGCAAGATCGATCATCCAAGGTTTAATAAAAGCTTTGCCAAATAAGTTCTGCATAAATGCCCCCATTTTGGCAAACCATTTGGGAATCGAGATGATAGGCATTTTCTCACCGCGGATTTCTGTACTGATGATGTATTGCAACTCCTTGTACGATAAAGTTTCTTCATCTCCAATATTAATAATTGTTTCTGACGGGAGTTCTTTCCTTTGGTCTACGGCCAAAGCTATTGCATCGATGACATCATCTCTGTGTACATAGGTGCTGCCATGGGCTGTATTGGCCGGATAGAGTCGTGCTGCAATTTGTTTTTCGTAAATACGCTGAACTTGATTGGTGATAGGTATTGAACTACCATCTTCGCTGTATACGCCTGCTATGCGCATCATCACTACAGGAATTTCGCCTCGTTTTTCATGCATTACTTTTTCGGTCGTTACTTTCGATTTTGGATAATCCCATTTAGGTTCCAATGGTGAATCTTCCGTAATGAGCACCCCCGGAGAGGAAGGTTTGTAAACCAGCATGCTACTTGAGAAAATGAATTGCTCCACTTCAAAATCCTGTAGGAATTTTAACAGTCGTTCTGTGCCTTTGACGGTCACTTTATCGTACAGATCGGAGGGTTCCCCTAAAAAATCATAATAGGCGGCAAGGTGCACTACCGCAGCTATTTTGTTGCCATAGGCATAGCGAACTCTTTTGAAAGCAAAATCCATTCGATCATCGCTCGTAAGATCCACACATACACATTCTGCTTCTACGGGCGGAAAAGGAGAACCATCTTGGTCAAATCCAACTACGTGGTATTTTTCAGCCAGCTTATGAATCAAGGTCGAGCCTATCATTCCACTGCTTCCTGTCACAATTACTACCTCGGGTTTGTTTTTCATTTTGCTTGATTTTGTTATTTTCTCATTTCCAGATATTCAACTGTTTCTTTTACTGTAAGGGGGCATGTAGCATTTCCGTTACGGGTAAAAAACACCGTGTTTTCTCCTTTCGACAAATAAGCTGGTTCAGGAGAGTTTTCTATATCTACAACACATACTTTCTCTCCTTGTATTTGATGAAATGACACATGGTTTTTAAAGGAATATTGCTGACCAATATTATTGGCTATGATCTCAAAAATCTTTCTCTCATAGCCATCTGTATTTTTATGTCGCAAGGTTTTAAAATCACTTTCTAACCCTAATATTTCACCCCTGTCATCCACCCCAATTTAAGTAAGTAGGTGTGCCACAAAAATGACCAAATATGCTCCTATGAGCACATGAATTAAAATTAAATTAAGGTACTTCCTCTCCTTCTTAATTTCAACATTTATCTATCATTTTTATATTTCTTTCTTTCTATAACCTTTATTGAAAGAAACATTGTAAACAGAAGCTATCAAAACTCCAAATAACCAACCCAAAATAAACATCTCCACCAACCCAATCAGCGCTTCTGTCCAGGGGACGTCCATTCTGATCAAAGTTGTAGTGTCCAGCCCGTGGAGCAAACTGTTAAAAAATAGGATGGTACCTTCACGGCCTACGGAAGCCATAAGTATAATACAGCCCAGGTAGAAAACGACACCCGCTACTCCCCAAGCCAGTGCGAATTTTTTAATGTTGATGTGTTGCATGATCGTTTTCGTTTTTGGATTGATTTTCTTGATTACTGCCATGTCCAGAATGGCCTCCGTGCCCACCATGACTTCCCATCATAAAAAGGTGGCCCACAAAAAATACAATGATGAAAATAAATAGCGAGTTAGTTCCATTAAAGCCGAAAAACGGCAATAAGAAAAGCAGCAGGAAGATGCCCAGGCATCCAACCAGCATCCATATCATATGATTATTTCTCATAGTTTAGTTTTTTAGTGGTGACCAGGATGGATATCTACTCCCATATTTTTTTTATTTCTCATCATTGTTTCTTTGTCCATCATGCCTTCTTTGTGCATCATGTCCATCATCTGTCCCATCATATTGGGTTTATCTTTCATCATGTCCATCATATGGGCACACATGGACGAATCCGAGTCAGCCATGTTCATCATGTTGCTCATCATATTATGCATCATATCAGGCTTATCTTTCATCATGGCCATCATTTGATCATTGTCTGACATCATCATACCCATCATCTGCTCATTGCCTTTCATCATCATTTGGGTATGATCATCCTCCATCATTTTGGTCATCAATTGTTCAGCGTATTCATGATCGGAAATGATGGTATTAAATATTTCATTTCGGGTGTCATCATTTTCTAACATTGTGCTTACATCCTGTTGCTGACAGGCAGATAAAGCCGCTATCAATAAAGTGAGTGTCACTGCTGTTTTTAACGTATTTTTCATATCGTTATCGGTTAAGGTTAATACTTAGTATAGGTATATCGGCATGGTTTGCCAGGTTTTCGGTAATGCTCTTTCCTATCAGGTTAAAAAAGCCGGTCCTCCCATGTGTAGTTAATGCAATAAGGTCAGCATTTACAGATTCGGAAAACTTAAGAATGCCGCGTTCTTCATTTAGCGAATTGTAGATGTTGGTGGTGCAAGTGCCTCCGCGCGGGCAGGTTTCATGAAAAGCATGCATTTTCTCAAGGCTCCTGTCCGTCTCCTCAAATGAAAACGGCACATTGACATAAAGAAGGTGAATATTGGATTCGTTGAGATCAGCGAACTTCACCACTGTCTTGAAAGGTTCTTTGACATCTTCTTCAAAATTGGATGCAAAAACCACATTGTTAACGGGCCACTTAGACTTTTCTTTGATGATCAAAACGGGTACAGTAGCATCTCTCAGTACCTTTTGCGCATTCGATCCGATAAACATTTCTTTTGCACCCGATGCACCATGCGAACCCATGACGACAAAATCATGATGGTGGAATGGGATATGTTTGAGAATTTCCTCTCTACCCACATCAAATACGAGAAACTGTTTGCCCTTCAAACCTTTGGTTTCCACTTTATTTACCAGCTTATTAAGCTCGCTCTTCGCATGCCCGATTTCCTTTAATGTTTCGGGAAATCGCTGCTCCTTCTCCTTATCAAGTTTAACCCACGGCACAGGCGTGATTTGTAGGTGCAAAAAATGAATTTCCGCACCTGATTTTTCTGCTATGGCAATGGCAATATCTGCCGCTCGATTAGCTGTTTCTGAAAAGTCGGTAGGTACTAAAATATTTTTCATAAGTCTCTGTTCTCCAAGTCGGGTTCTAATGATTTTACTTTGACCATCTCACTAACCTCTGTGATATAAATAATGCCGTCCCCTGAGTGGGCTGTTTTTCCATTTTGATGTATAATCTCTAGTGCTGTCTTCACTTCCTTATCAGGTAAAACAACTTCCAGTTTTGCTATTTTAGCATGTGAAAATGGGTGCCTCAAAGACGGAAAATCCTTGCGCTCATCCGTGTAGTGCCCTGTTCCCTCTCCTTCAAAGACGGTTAGGCAACAAATTCCTTCTTGACGCAAATGATTTACAATATCAGGTAATCGATTCGGCCTGACGAAAGCTTTTATTTCCTTCATTTTAACAAGGTCTTTTTTATGTCTTCATATTCTTCTTTACTGATTTCTCCTTTAGCGTACCTCTTTTTCAAAAGATCCAATGGAGTTTCCTTTTTCGTTTTTTGCCCTGGTATTTCCCAGGGCGTTGCAAAAATCCAAACGATAAAAATCACCCAAATCACCCACCAGATGATGTGCATACCCCCATAATGTCCTTCAAACCAATGCATAATATTTATTTTTAAATTTTATTAACTTTTAAAATTACAGTATCAAGCCACTAAGGACTTGCACTTATTCAAATTTAGCATATTGCCCCGCTCTCTTTTTTTGAAATCTTGACTTTGATGTATGATATTCTGCTATCAAAACATCAATAGCTTAGTGGTTATAATCACCCAGGATCATAACTGTACCCATACCTACTACCATCAATCCGGCCATTACAGGAACCCTTCATTTACCACGAAAAAGTCCGGGTCTGCCCCCTAGAGCCATACTGAATTCTTCAGGATTCTTCTTAAATACCTGGAGACATTCTTCACTGTTGAAGTAATACATCTCATCATTATTTGAATACTGAAGTGCTGCATTTACGTCAACGCTATTCTCACAAACAGGATCAGCATGTTTCTTAGATGTCTGGTGATGATGACCCACCGAGCAGGAGGTATTTATGATCATTGTAGACCACGCCAAAGTATATAATATTGCTTTTCTTAAGGTTAACATGACCTATACATTTTGTAAGACATCGAGTAATTTCTGGCGAATATTCAAAGCCACTATTTCAAGGTCTTCATTGGCAATTGCCTGCATAGAGCTTATCGGGTCTACAACTGACACCTCGATATGACCATCCATAAGATCCTGCACAATCACATTACAGGGTAACATGGTGCCTATTTTATCTTCGGCCTTTAATGCTTTAAATGCGTACTCGGGATTACATGTCCCTAATATCTTGTAGGTATTAAAATCAATGTTAAGTTTGTGTTTCATAGTTTCCTGAACATCGATCTCGGTTAATACTCCAAAACCCTCTCTGCCCAATTCTTTAACCACATGATCTACTACATCCTGAAAAGAACTGTTTTTAACAAGTTTACTGTGATAATACTCCATGAAAAATCTTAATAAATTATAGTGTTTGATCTAATACCAACTGGTGAATATGTACTTTAATATTTTTGCTTTCCGAAAGCCTGTTTTGAAGAAATTCTGCACTAACCTCAAATGTTAACCCAAGCACACATTTGAGGTGTGACCCTCCTTCAATATGTTCCAGGGAACCTATTCCACTTATTGGCAGATCTGACGTTTTATAGTTAAGGGTTGCCCTAAACTCAAAAGTTTTAGGTGAATGCTTGCCTGTATCTATCTTATCTTCACCTTCACCACTTTTTGTGATGTTCAGCTGCCCCGCCAATATAATTTTAGCATCCTCCATAGAGGAAATGACGCGTCCAGAGAATCTACACCGGAATACAAAGAATTGGCGGGAAGGGTCATTTTAAAACAAGCCTCTTTGTAACCCAGTTCTGCAATAGTTTTTGAGAATGCAGGTTGATTACAGAGTCACCAACTGGAACAATCAGCAACACACGGCCATTAGCTGTATGATATAAATCCTGAGCTTTTGCCATATTTACGCTAAAGAAAATCATACATATAATTGCCAATGTGTAAAGTATATTCCTTGTAAAAGAGTCATTTCCCCTTTATGACCGAAATGTTAAATTGAACAAGGCACTTTTTCAATAACTAAAATGCAGGTATATTGACAGGGTAAGCAGAAAGTTATGGAAAAGCGGTTTAAGAGTTTGTCTTTGTTCGAGTTTCACGAGCGGTTTCCCGATGAGGAAAGCTGTGTGAAGTACCTGGCA
>NZ_JABURL010000056.1 GCF_014762705.1 Cyclobacterium sp.
ACATAAAAATAAATTTAGTATTGTAACTATTTCGATTAGATAAAAAAAAATGAATTTATTCAAATTGATTTGAATTATTTTTTGATTGGATTTACATTTATATTTAAAATTTACATCAATAAAATTATAATTTTCTTTTTTTATATAAATTTTAATGGGTGTTTTCACGCATTTAATTTAACTATTTGTTAAAAGTATAAGATTTAAAGTAGTTTTACATAAACTTTTCTAATTGCCTGCCAAAAAGGGAAGTTGTCAAACTTACTGCGGATGAATGCCCTGCCGTTTGGTTTATGGTAATTTGTATTTTCGGATGGATCATCAAGAGAATCTCTAAGGAAAGAAATGTAAGCCTTACCTTCAAATTGAGCAAGGTTCCACTTTTTCAGCTTGCGCATTCGGGGATTGTTATGCAGGTTTTAATCATCCGTCAGTTTTACAGGGTGGTAGAGTTTGTTTTTCAATGTTCCGGTCTCCGCAAAAACCGGTCTCCAACGCATGGTGCCGTCGGAGAGTATGCCTCTATTGTTGGGGCTGTTGTCCAGGTAGAACCGGTTTTCAAAGCCCTCGGGCACAAATTCTCCCTTGCCTCCAAAGTCATGGATAGAAAGTCCGCTTTCGTAAAGCAGGGTAGGGATCAGTACCTCGTGATGCCCACACCACTTGCTGAGGAGTGCTTTGTGGATTAATTCCAGGGCTTGCCGCGAAATGCGGTAAATGGGGTTAAAGGAGCGGATCCGTTGCTCTTGTGGGATAACAGTATAGGGATGGGCCAGGGCAGGCCACCAGGGCCATTCCGGCTCCTCCTTGTAGCGGCGGATATGACTGCTGATAAAATCAGTGTCCAGGGAGGAAAAAGCCTCAAAAAAGGCTCCCCAATCTCCGGAGAACGCCACATCGTCCTCAATGCACCAATAGTAATCGTATTGTGGATGAGATAGATAAAATTTCAGCAAGGGGAAATGGTTGCTGCCCGGAACCAGAGTAAAGGCAAGGGGGAAATAGTTCAGGGAGCTTAAGACCTCATCCGTAAATGTAAAAGCATTAAGCCCTGAAGCATTAACACCAGGCTTCCCTTTATCCAGATGGTAAAGCAATACCGTATCTCCTGTATCCCGGGTTGCTTCAAATATTTCCCGGTATTTTTGAATCAAAGGAAGGGAAGTTTTATTGGATAGTATTAAAAAGGATTGACTATTTTTCACCACCATACTATAATAATTTTAGTTTGAATTAAGAGTGTTTTATATGATTTGGACCTATATAGCCTTCAAATTAGTTTTTTCCACCAACTGTATCATTTAAATATTCCAGTAGAAGTATTCCTATACCGCCTAATCCTGCTGTCAATCCACAATTACGCACCATGTCTTGATTATAACCATTCTCCTCCCAATATTTCGATCTGCTTATTTTTTGGATTATTTTTTCCATAGGTAATAATAGCTCCGAAGTCCCGGTAAGGGCTGACAATTTTCTACTGATCCATGCCAGACCTGTGATACCACCTTGTGCCAGGATATTCAGGTTTTTGCATTCCTCATCGATAATCGTATCCATGGAAATGCTTTCCTTTAGCAGATCCGCATGATCTTGCAACGCAGTCAATGGTAACTCTTTTAATATGCTTTCCAATCCCAACAGAAGGTACATTCTATTGCTATGCAATCTTGGATAAAGCGAAGTGATGATTGGGGTAAGGTAATCCAGCATACGGTCAATTTTATTGGAATTGACCTGTAGTTGTTTTGCCTTGGCAAGGAGGATCAATAGTAGAGGAAGATCCCAATACAGGATAAACAATTCCGGTTCCCGGTGCTGAAATTTTTCCTCCTCTACCAGCTGTCCTATCCGATTAATGATTTCGGAGACGACCCGGGTATGGATATTTTGGTTTATGGACTTAGCATGACCCTGTGAAATTTCGAGCCTACTGGTATAGTAAGCCAAATATCCCAACAATCCCTGCCGGAGATCTACAGGCAATGTTTCTTTGTTTGCATTCCAATAGCTAATGATTTGGTGGTCGACATCAATTAAAATTTCATCGGGATCACCTTCTACATAATCATTTTTGATCAGATGGCAAAGGCCCCAGGCAATGCCGGAAAGCCCGTTTTGAAAATTTGCAGGTATGATAAAATTCCCTAAAGTATTATAAACATCCATTAGAATATGCTCTGCAATGGATAGAATTTCACCATTTCTGGTACTCCTTCCCAACATAAAGAAATAAATACTCAATCCGATTTTTCCGTTTAATATTCCTACCTCATTTTTTGCTGGTTCATTTTTATTTATGAAGTCATTAAGTTTCTCAAGAATAGATAAAATCTGTTTTAGATTTTTTGTTATTAGGGGCTTGCTTTCTTCTCTGACCTTCGGAATACAATTTATTTCTAACTTATTTAAATTTATTGTTGGTGAATTTGAGGGATAAAAAACTGTAATTGCGGGGACTTTTTTTTCTTTGTTAAGCCAAGATGACTTTTTTCTTTTTACAAAATCTTCAAAAGGAAATGGGCCCAATTCTTTTCAATCAATCGACAAGCCCAGAAAATCTATTAGCTTTACCCATCCTTCACCTTTTGTGATATCTAAAATCAATAATCTACTGTTAGATTCAAGAAAATATTTCCTGACCCTTTCATTGTGTTTATAGTATGTTTCTTCAAATAGTTTAGCATCAAATTTTGCAGTACCAAAAATTTCTACACGATAATCAAGGAACCATTTTTCTTTAATTCGCTCGGGAGGTCTCTTATCGATAAAAAACGTTCTGCATGAACTAAGCCAGTCATTAACATTTCTTGTTGTCAATATAAATTTGGAACCGGGGTAAATTCTATCAAGATCAATAAACCTGGAAGGTACAGGGGAATCACAAACAAAATCAAAATGATCTATTTTGTTCCACTGATTAGGAGAGAGGCAATGACCGGAAACAAAGCCCAACTTTCTCATCGCCTGAGTTAGTGATTGTGTTCCCGTCCTGGGTAGTCCTATGCCAAATATTTTTGATTTCATTATTACCCTATCTAAAAATCCCGTAATGAAAATAGCATTATCTCCAGCTTTTAATTTCTCTTTTCAATTCCTTTTTCGACATCACCAGGGACTTTTGCAATTCCGTCATTTTTTTGTCATTTTGATTGGAACTGTGGAAGGAGCTATTGAGCCCCCTTTCGTGGGAAAGATGAAATAAGGGGCCGGGTACATGTTGGTGCCGGTACCCCAATATCTTCCAGCGGTTTGCCCGGTCTCCATCTTCCCTGCCCCAGCCGTAGAATTTCTCGTTTTCCATCCCCGCATCTACATAGGCCTGCCTATGGGCAAAGAATACCCCACCCACCGGATTGGGGGTATACAGTGCTTTCATTTTGCCCTGCTGCTTTTCCAATAGACCAATGTCCCCTGATTGGATATAAAGATCCCGCAAAATGTCAGAAGTGTCCAAAAACCGGTCCTGAAATGGGGTCACAAAATCGGCCTTTTCCTCCCTTAGCCTTTTCATGGTTGCTTCTATTTGGCTTGAGGGAATGATGACATCCGTATCCCAGAGGCTTATATAGGTAGTTTCACAGGTAGCTGCCAGGGTATTGATGTATTTCGTCCGGTGAAAGACAGCATCAAGGTCTTCCACAAACCGGTAATCCACCTCCCTGGGTAGCAATTGTTGTAATATTCCGGTATTGCGCCGGGAGGCTTCCAGAATTTTTATCCTGGTATGAAAACTTCCCAGGAGGAAATCCAGGATGACAAGGGTATTTTCTAGCCGGTCTACCGTATCTATCCGTAAAGGGATGATAAAGGTGACATCTCTAAGATCTGATTTTTCCATATGCTGCAAAAATTTATTTTTCCATTTCACCAGGGCTATCTTTTAGAATTTCCAGTAAGAGCATTCCTATTCCGGACAGACCTGTGGCCCATCCTGTATTTTTCTTCATTTCCTGATAATGGCTCTCCTCCAGCCAATACACCGATTTACTTATTTTCCGGATTAACGCTTCCCTGGCAAATAGCAGCTCTGAAGTTCCGGTAGCGGCTGACAATTTTCTGCTGATAAATGCCAGACCCGTGATACCATCCTGTGCCAGGATATTCAGGCTTTTGCATTCTTCTTCAATGATCCTGGTCAGGGAGATACTTTTCCTCAGGAGATCTGCATGGTCTTGCAAAACAGTCAGGGGTAATTGTTTGATCATGCTTTCCAGTCCCAACAAAAGGAACACTCTATTGCTATGCAATCTTGGATACAGGGAGGTGATGATTGGGGTAAGGTAGTCCAGTATACGGTCAATTTTATTGGAACTGACCTGTAGTTGTTTCGACTTGGCCAGGAGGATCAATAGTAGAGGAAGATCCCAAAACAGGGTAAACAAATCCGGTTCCCTTTGCTGAAAATTCTCCTCCTCTACCAGTTGTCCGATCCGGTTGATGATTTCGGACACCACCCGGGTGTGGATATAACGGTTTACGGGATCATGTGATAGTTCCAGCCTACAGGTGTAGTAAACCCAATACCCCAGCAAACCCTGCCTGATATCTACGGGCAATGTTTCTTTGTTTGCATTCCAATAGCGGTAGATGCGGTCGTCCACATCCTCCAGAATTTCATCCGGATCAGCAGCTACAAAATCATTTTTGATCAAATGGCACAGACCCCAGGCAATGCCCGCAAGCCCGTTTTCAAAATCAGCAGCAATGGAAATGTTTCCTGCTGCTTCATAAACTTCCCCTATACATTTTTCAGCCATGGTTTGATGTGCCGGGTCATTGGTCTCCCGGGCCAACATAAAATAATAAATACCCAGGCCCATTTTTCCCTGAAAGAGTCCGGGGGCTTCATTGGAGGGGGCATATTCGGCCAAAAGTCGGTTGATTGCTATGAGTTTGGACGGTAACTGTATGCTACTTTCGGTTTGTTGGGTTTTCATTATCTTCCGGTTTAATTGGCCATGATTGATTTAAATTTAAAGAAAAGCCTTTCTGCCACACTCAGGTCCCGGGTAATGATCTCGGCGTTTCCCAAAAGTTCCTGCGTAAAGGGGATCCTGGTATTAAAAGAGGTTTGCGTACCTTCCGGAAGGGAGGCGTAAACCAGATAATTGAATTCATCATCCGGGGAGACAGCCACCCTGGTAACACGACCCGTCAGGGCACCATACTGCTGAAAAGGGAAATTGTCCAGCTTAATCAACACTTTGAGGCCCATAGCCACTTTTCCGGCATTCTGTGCCGGTATTTTCATGGCACCTACCAGTTCCTCCTTGTTTTCCGGAAGTACGGTAAACACCGGCTCGCCGGCATTTACCTGTTGATTGGCACTCCAGATTTTCTGAAAGCTGACCAGACCTCCGGTAGAAGATTTCATCAGGTACGTATATTCCCAATCCCGCAGGGCACGCTGCAGCCCATGGTAGGACTGGATCAGGCTTTTCAGGGCGCGGGTCTCCTCTTCCTTTTTATTGATTTCCGTGATGCGCAGCGTTTGGTTTCCCACGCTCAGGGCCTCCTGCATTTGGGAAATGGCTATGGCCATGCTGTTGACCTGCTCCTGTATCTGTAGGTATTCCATTTCCCTGGCTTCAAAATCCTTGTCGGCAATTACCCCATCTTCATGCAGTGCCTTGTTGCGATCGTAGTCGAGCTGGACCAGTTCCATTCTACGTTCCAATAGCTCCTTTTGGGCGATCTGCCTTTCGATCCGGTTATTGATTTCCACCAATGCGGTACGGCTTCCGTCCAACTGCCCGATATAGGGTTGAAGTTCCAGAAGCAGCCGGTATTCCATGTAATTTCGTTCAAATTCAAGAAAGGCAGGTTCCACTTCTCCCAGTACCAGGCTGGTAAGTGAATCCATGGGGAAGGCATACCCATTTTCCTTTCCAAAGACCGCCTTTTCCAATTGTGCTTTCAGGATCAGGATATCCTCCAGGTTTGCGGTGCTTTTGATCCCGGCAAGTGGCTGGCCGGAGGAGACAAGTTCTCCGTTTTCCACAAAGAGCTTTTCTATCTGACCTGAGGTACGGGCCAGCACCCGCTCCGTCGGCTCCCGGGTGGTCACCAGCACCTTTGCCTGCACAAAATCCGGGTACCTTATCAGAAAAGAGAGCGTGATGATCAGACAGGTCATAACAAATACCAGGGTGATGCCCCAGCGGATCAGCCAGGCCGGCGGCCGGGTGATGATCTCCTGTACTTCTTCGGACCGGAGATGAAGGTTATCGGTATGGGTGGGCTGATCCGGCATGGTCAGTTTGTATTTATTTTTTCCAGCTCCAATTGATTTTTTACCAAATCAAAATAGGCCCCCTGTGCATACAGCAGTTGGTCATGGGACCCCAGTTCCACTATTTTTCCCTGATCGATAACGATGATCTGGTCTGCATTTTTTACCGTACTCAGGCGATGGGCAATGACCACTACCGTCTTGCCTTTCATAAAATGCTGCAGGTTTTCCATCACGATGCGTTCGTTTCGGGCATCGAGTGCCGAGGTTGCCTCGTCAAAAAAGAGAATTTCAGGATCCTTATACACCGCCCGTGCGATAAAAAGCCGCTGCTTTTGTCCGGTGCTGATCCCGGCTCCCTCATTGCCGATTTTGGTATTGAAGCCTAGCGGCAGGGATTGGATGTAATCGTAGATATTGGCGATCCGGGCGGCTTTGATCAACAGCTCCTGGTCGATGCGGTCCTGACCCACAGCAATATTGGCCGCTATGGTATCGTTAAACACGTATCCTTCCTGCATCACCACCCCGCAATGATCCCTCCAGCTTCTGGCAGCAATGATACTAAGGTCATGGAGGCCATACAGGATCTCTCCTTTGGTGGGTTCATAAAACTTGAGTAGCAACTTCATCAAGGTGGTCTTTCCGCTGCCGCTGGCACCTACCACCGCCGTCACTTTCTGTGGAGGTATGATCAGGTTGAGCCCTTTCAGAACGGGCTCAACGGCTCCTATATACCGAAAGGACAGGTTTTTCAGGGTCAACTCCTTAGCTACCTTGATTTTCCGGATATACTGCTTATCCCTGCTTTCCTCCTCTTGCTTGTCGTGAATCTCGTTTAGCCGCTCCAGGCTGATGCTGGCATCCTGATAGGCCCGGATAAAACCAACTACCTGGGTGATGGGGCTGTTTAGTTGCCCGATGATGTACTGGAGCGAAAGCATCATGCCCAGGGTAAGATTGCCTTCTATAACCAGCACGGCTGAGGTAAACGTGATGAGAATATTCTTCAGCTCATTGATCATGGAGGAACCTACGCCCTGGGTTTGTTCCAGGGAAAGGGTCTGAATAGACACATTGAACAGGCTGGCCTGTACAAATTCCCACCGCCATCGATTTTGCTTTTCCGCATTGTGCATTTTGATTTCCTGCATGCCGTTGATCAGTTCGATCACCGTGCTCTGTTCCTGGCTCAACTGGGCAAAACGCTTGTAGTCCAGCTCCCGCCTTCGCTTCATGAAATACAGTACCCAGAGAATGTAGAAAATGCTTCCCGCCAGAAAAATTAAAAAAATCGTGATGCTGTAGTAAATAAGTACCGCTCCGAAAACGAAGAAATTAAAAAAGGAAAATAGTGTGCTAAGGGTGGTTCCTGTCAACAGGTTTTCTATCCGGCGGTGGTCGCCGATGCGCTGCATGATGTCCCCGGTCATCCGGGTATCGAAATAGGCAATGGGCAGGTTCATCAGCTTGATAAAAAAGTCGGATACCAGGGAGATATTGATCCGGGTACTCAGGTGAAGCAAAATCCAGCTCCGGAACACTTCTACACTGGTGCGGCCTACAAACAGCATTATCTGCGCCAATAGTACCAGGTAGATAAAACCGATATCCTGGTTTTGAATGCCCACATCGACGATGCTCTGGGTCAGAAAGGGAAAAATAAGCTGCAAGAGACTGCCTACCAGCAGCCCGATACAAAGCTGAACCAAGAGATTTTTGTAATTGAACAAATACCGGAACAGAAAGCGTAGTGAGCGCTTGTCTTCCTCCTCCCATTTCATCCTTTTGAAGTCCGGAGTGACTTCCAGTAACAGGGTGACGCCTTCTTTGGTAGCATCACCCGCACCGTTTCCGATCCACCGGTCGATAAATTCCGTTTTGGACAGGCGGATCAGTCCATAGGCGGGATCGGAAAGGTAAACCTGATCTTTTTTGATCCGGTACACCACTACAAAGTGCCTTTTGTCCCAATGGACGATCAGGGGAAGCTGTGCCTGTTTCAGCCGGTTAAAGTCCAGCCTGGCCCCTATGGTTTTAAATCCGATGGATTCCGCTGCCTCGCTTAGCTTGAGCAGGTTGCTTCCGGAGCGGGTGGTTTCCGAATATTCCCGTATTTCCTGCAGTGAGACCAATTTGCCGTAATGTTTGGCAATGATGCGTAGGCAGGTGGGGCCGCAGTCTTTGGCATCGGGTTGTTTGTAGAAAGGGAAAGTGGTTTTCAAAAATTTTTAAATAATAGGTTAAATTCAATTATTTTAAAGAGCGGGTTGCCCGATTCACCAATTTATTAATCTTCGATTTTCAGCCCCACCCGAAACAGCCGAAAATAATCCTTTTCCACTACATCATCTGGTTTTTCCTGCATCCATAGCTCATTATTTCTGAGCAACATACTTTCCGGAACCAATCCTTCTGGGACAAAATCTTTAATATTATTGCCTAGAGTGTCTATAATTGCAATTCTGTGAGTATATTTTTTCAGCATTCTTTCCCTGAATAGTAAATTTTCTTGCTGAGTTTTATTCTCGTTTTCCGCTTCCTTATCTGTATCAGAATAACCAGAAAAATAGGCGATAACAAAATATCCATCTATTTTCTTGATGTTTAACACACTGCCTGATGTAAATTTCAAGGTAGGATCAACCGAATTATCGATTGAACCGCTAAAATACCGGTAATCTTCTAGATCAATAGGAATAGGCGAAAGCAAAGAATAGGGTTTGTTTAAGCCGTAAACATAAATCATTGGTTCGGCCCCAAACACGACATACATCCGGTCATCCTTTATGGTGAATATTGGCTCCCAGGCATTCATGTAAAAGTATTTTCCGTTTCGAAATAAACTGCTTTCGGGAAGCTGGATAAAGGGTTCTCTGTTGCCGGATTTTGGGTTAAGCCAAATCATCAAAGAGATCTCATCATAAAACCTTATATCAGATGGAAAAATGTCATCCGGCTCCTCTTGGTTGCTATAAAGATAACGATTACCCGATGTTTCCATCCCAAAGCCCATAGTTTTCCTCGTAAAATTGGGTATTTTAAAATTTTTGAACTTTACTCTACTTAGGAGCCTGCCAGAAAAATCATAAGTCATAAAACCGTTGTATCCATAGGCCAGAAAAGTTTTGTCATCAATTATCCTTAAAGTTGACATCAGTTTTCCATAACCATCGGGGACATCTCCCAATTTGGAGAAGGAGTCGAGAATTTCTCCTTCAAAATTGGCAACCATGATTTCTTCCGTAGCTTGCCTATGCTCCATGAAAAGAATTGTACCTGATTTAGGGTCAATGTCATGGATTGTGGGGTTTCCAAGGTAGTCAATTTGAATACTATCAAGTTTTTCGAAAGAAAAAACTTTATTTGCCTGAAAAATTTCAGTTTTTTCTTGTGCATCATTCTTTGATGCACAAGAAAAAAAAATTACCGATAGAATGATTGTAGGACAATAAAATCTCATTGAGAATTCCATTTATTTTAATTAAATACGATTAAATATTTAGTAAATGATTTAAATTAAATAAAATGTAAAGGGTTGGATGCTGTAAAAATTTGGGGCATGTAGCCCCAAATTAATGTATATCAACAGTAACCTGCCTCCGAACCACAACTGTCACAACAGTAATTCCCCCCATACTTTGCAACAAAGCACTTTACTGATTCCAAAGAATAACCACACGCTTCATAACCTGATGGGTCTCTATACCCGCAGGTCCCAGGGGCACTTGGACATGAGCCTCCAGAACCCCCATAAATACCCGCCATTTGGCTTCTTTGCAGCACATCCTCTGCTGCCAGCTTTAATTTTTCTAAATTCAACTTTTTCATTTTTCTTTTTATTAATGAAGTTTATTGTTTCCCCGGACCAGCTAAGGACACCCGGGAATTGCGCCCATTCATCGCGATAGAATTTCTTTATATACCTACTTATAGACATTTATTTCCTTGAGGTCTGCAATTCGGTATTCCTTTGGTAATTGATGTCCATTGATAAAAATAGTAGGTGTATGGGTGATTCCTTCCTTTTCACACCAATTCTTCATGGCCAGTAGTTTTTCCTGCTGTTGGTTCAGCTCTCCATTCATTGGGTAGCGCACGGCAAAAGCCGCATAGTCCTTTTTTTCGGCAGCATACCACTGATCCAATGCTTCCTGCGTTACCTTGGGGTCCCCTTTGCTGTTTATGGCCAGCAAATGGCTGATGGTTTTTACATGGAGATCGTCCGTACTTTTATTGGGAAAGAATATGATCTGTAAGTCAATGATTCCCTCTTCCACCAAGCGCTCCAATTCCGGATGTGCCTCTGAACAGGGTCCACAGTAGGGATTACACACCTTGATGACCTGATACCTGGGGGATTCGTTTTTTAATAGTATGCCCAGGTCCCGGGTCGGGTTGTTTATCTTTTTTGACCGGGAAAGCAGGCTTTCAAAAATTACCGGATCGCTTTTTAATTTTTTCAGGTTCCTTTGGTAAGTATAAAGCTTGTCTTTCGCATCCAGGATAGGTTTCAGGTATATCCATCCTAAAAGAATGCCTATAAAAATAAAGGCAAAGGCAGCAACTGTCGGCAAATCAATCGCATGCTGATAGACCTGCAGGGCCCAGGCCAATGCTATCTCCAGCACCAAGATACCTATCAGGAACAGGCATAGCCGGCACCAACTCTTTATTTTGAATGCCTGGTAATAAAAGGATATAACTACCACCGGAAGCGTTGCCAGACTTAGCCATGCTAATGTGGGAAGTACACTAAGCGAAGATATTTGGGTTAACAGCAACAATGAGCCGGCAAAGAAGTAAGCAAAAGCCAGGGATCCGGGGCTAATGGCCCCATCCGCAAACTTGAAAGCTGTACTGTCCAGTACCGTGTTGCAGTCCGCCTTCGCTCCTCCGGAGCAGAATTTTTGAACCAATGGATTGTCTTTGTCAATTACCCGCCATAAAATCAATCCCGAAACGCCCAATCCGATCAGCTTCAGCAGCAGTAAGCCTGCTGAAGCAAGTCCGTGCACGGTTCCCATCTGCTCAGGCCATCCGAAACCTACTGCAATCAAAGCGAACAGGACCAGGCCTGCCATCAGGAAGGTCTGTATTTTTTCTTTTTGAAGACGTTCTTCAATTCCCGGTTCGGCTGCGTGCTCGCTTTTTTCTACTGCCAAAACCACCCCGGTCCATGAATTCAAAAATTCCTCCCGGCTTACTTTGAATGCTTTTCCCGTTTCATCATATCCGGAAAAACTATCTCCAGCAATATGGGAAAGGGTTTGGAAATATTCCTTTCCTTGTACCTTGACCTGCACGATACAGGGCATGGGGATCTGATCCAGCTTCTCTTTCCCGATTTTAAGGGGAAGCGTGCTGATATGGTACTTTTCCATCACATCCGAAAGGGTCAGCAAACTGGGGAATTGTGGATGGGAAAGGATTTCTTCTTTCAGGTAGTTTTTGGTAAATGGAATCTTCAGCAATTCAAGGATTTTACCGGAGCTGTGGAAACAATTATTCATGCGGTTCAAACAGTTTAATAGTATGTAGATTACCAGAAAAGTAGGAATCTATATATGCTTTTGCTTTTATTACTTCCCAATCTAATGGATAAAATCAAAAAATATAAGTGAATAATTGTATTTCCCGTGAACTGACCTGTTTTTCCCGTGAACAGGCAGTTTTATCCCGTGAAGGAAATGACAAATATTGGTAACAGCCTGAGGATTAAGGAGGAGATATGCCATTTGACCTGTGGCTTTGGGATTTTTTTTGGTTCTGAAAAAGAAAGGAAGGTAAAATAATGTTTTGATCAAACCGTTAAAAAATTCAGCCTTAGTATATGGTCATTTTTGAACGCTGTTTATGAAGAAAGTCTGAAAAGTCATGGATCATGTTCTTTTTCGTAGCCTGAAAATCCAACCGTTCCGGCTTCCAATCTACCCTGCTGAATAGCCCGTCTAACGCTTTTTTGTAGGCATCTGCTCCGGAGTTATTCTTTGGAATCTCATATATTTTTATTCCGAGTTCCCCGATGATTGAAACCCGGTAATCCAGTGGGTTTCCAAAGAAGATGACCGGTATGCCCATGGCCATGCAGGGAAGGGCACAGTGGAGTCTGCTTGTCACCACCAGATTTGCATAGCGCTTATACAGGTACAACAGTTTTTTTGCCTGAAGTCGCTTATGATACGGTGTATTGTTTGGATTTACGGTATGTGTCATCCGCAGACCGTTTTTTTCAATAAAATCCGGCAAAAGAAACGGAACATCTACAATCATGATTGCGCCATCTTCAGGTTTTTTAGTCCTTTCGGGCAGGGTAAGCGTCAAACAGCGGCTGTAGAAGGCCTCAATGCCGGCAGCCTTTAATTTCTCTGCAGTAAAGCTGTCCCGGCATCCTATGGGCTCATGCTTTTTGAAAAATGCCAAAATCTCTTCCGATAAAAAATGCCGCCAGGAGTCATTCCAGTCGCTGATATGGAATCCCCAAAAAACCGGCAAAATGCTATTACTGATGGGAAGGCAATGCTCAGGCTGGTGTGAAAACCACCCGTTCATGATCAATAAATGGTTAGGGTTACAATGGGCGCTTGCCAGTGTATCCCTGTTAAGCCTCATGTTAATTTCCGGCAAAAATCTTTCAGTGGCAATAGATTGGATCTGATCCCCCAGGTTGTTCAATCCCTGGTAGTCAAATCCTGCATAGCGTATTTTCATAATCTTGAAGGTTTTCCGATAATTAATTCCATATTGAAGTAACCTAAGATTATTAGCGGGTGGTTTCCGAATATTCCCGTATCCCCTGCAGTGAGATCAGTTTGCCGTAATGTTTGGCAATAATGCGCAGGCAGGTGGGGCCGCAGTCTTTGGCATCGGGTTGTTTGTAGAAAGGGAAAGTGGTTTTCAAGAAAAGGGGTGTTTAAATCTATTTATTTTTTTTCCATCTTCAAACGGACAAACCCCATCTCATCATTTATATTTTCGTAAATCCAAATTTCCCCATCCTTCGCAAAATGCCTCCCGGGTTTTTTGGTCAATTGAGGAACTAAAGTTTCTCCCAGTATATTTAAGTCCTTGTCTAGTGCTGTTAAATATACTTTTGATCGGATTTTTTCACCGCCGATATTTTCGATCTCCTGATAAGAAAATCGATAAAAACACGCCCCTTGCTCTTCCCAAATCGGGGGCATAAAATTAATTTCTTGCCTTAATTTTCTTTTTGCAACTTCAAATTCCTCAGGCGTTTCGTATTCTTTTTCAAACTCATTCTCTTTATGGTTGGCAGTAAGTTGGCTATTATATGATTTCATAAATAGAGAATCCATCTCAGTATCATACCACATTAACGTATTCGTTATTAAATTCGATAAAATCACTTTCGTCCCGACCTTTTCTAGACTTACCGGTGGGGATTCAAATATTCGTATACCACCCGAGTTGAAAATAATATTATAATTGGACAACTTCCCAAAGCTTTCCAGCATCAATCTGCTAACCTTAAACGTGTCCAAATGGAGTATTCCCAAAGTATAACTTTCATCAATATAACTATGGATTATTACATATAACCTGTTGGCATTCGTGTCTAGAACCCGATCTAATTTTAATCGCTCTCCACCTTTTGTTGCCTTCTTACCAATAAAAAAATCTTCAAAATTTAATGTCATCAGTTTTTTCCCATCCATGGAAAATAGTGCGGTTTGACCATATCCCGTCATGGTTATTTGGTTTTCATTGTGAACGCTCATTGCCCCACTTGGCCCAGTTCCGTTCGGTCCTTCTCTTTCAAAAGGAAGTTTTTCCTCCAGCCGTAGCTCATCCAGGTTAATTTTTTCAAGGGTATGGTCATCGCTATTAAAATTATAAAAGTACTTTCCATCCTTACCTATGTCCGCATTCAATAGTTGATGCTTCAAAAAGATAATTTCATCTCCTGGGTCAATGATAACTGTATCTATCGAAAGATTTAAGTTGGAAAAAAAGTCTAAGTAATTTTTGTTGCTTTTCCCCTGACAGGAAATCAACACTATAAGTGTCAAGTAGGATAAATGCCGCATACTAATTTTTGTTTTTAATTCTAAATCGGCCATACTTGAAAAAGGTATGGCCGATTAAAATGATTACATTATCTATTGAGCACTACAACTGCCTTCTCCACTTGCACACCAAGTTATAATAGCAGCACGCAATTCATTAAGGGAACAGTAAGTACCTTCCCAAGAGCCAATACTTCCTGAGCAATCGCAGTCATATCGTTGACACCCATCGCCGGATCCTCCATAAATGGTTCCCATTTGATTTCTCTGCAGCACATCCTCTGCTGCCAACTTTAATTTTTCCAAATTCAACTTTTTCATTTTTCCTTTGATTAATGAATTTTATTGTTTTCCCGGACCAGCTTAGGACACCAGGGAATTGCGCCCATTCATCGCGATAGAATTTCTTTATATACCTACTGGAAGGCATTTAATTCCTTGAGATCTGCAATTCGGTATTCGTTTGGTAAATGGAATTTTCAGCCATTCGACGATCTTACCGGAGCTGTGGAAACAATTATTCATGCGGTTCAAACAGTTTAATAGTAGGTAGATTACCAGAAAAGTAGGAATCTATATATGCTTTTGCTTTTTTTACTTCCCAATCTAATGGATAAAATCAAAAAATATAATTGAATAATTGTATTTCCCGTGAACTGGCCTGTTTTTCCCGTGAACGGGCGGTTTATTTTTTCTATATCGGATGCGGGGTTTGCCAAACATATTATACAGGGCTGTGGTTTCCGTTTCAGGTTTAGACACAGGGCTGCACCCTGTGTTTGGGTATTGCGCACCTTCAGTGCTGGGATTCGGTTCTGTTTTCATTCATCCAAGCGTTGAATGGGAGGGATACCTCAGCGATGGGTGTAGCCCATCGATTTGGGAATCCCGGATTGCTCTGAGCCCTGGAGGGACGGCATTTTTTTTCTATGGATTGGTGAGCGGTTTGGGAAACATATTTTTCAGGGCTGTGGTTTAGATTTCGGGTTTAGTCACAGGGCTGCATCCTGTGCTTTGGTATTAAGCACCTTCAGTGCTTGGGACTCCGTTCGGTTTTCATTCATCCAAGCCTTGAAATGGGGGGAAAAACCTCAACTTACATTAAAATAATTAGCGATATACTTCAAACAGGAGTGATTACATTCCATGTGATCGGGCGGTTTTTCCCGTCGGAGAAAGGGGAGCTATCTGTAACTTCCCGTCAATGAATGGATGGAAAATCCTTCCGGACTGTGGTGTTGGGAGATAGGTTTGTTTTGGATAACGTTAGCAAGGTAAAAAACAGGAATTTACCAGACTGGTAAAAATTTCAGTTTTTGTTAAAAGAAATAAAACACTAATTGCGAATAAATAATCTGTTGAGCGTCAATTTTTGACGATCTGGTAAATTTCATAACGAATGAAATCCTCCTCAACATCTGGATTTTCAATTTGAATCAATAGCCTGTTCCCGGGAAGAGAAATCATTAACTTCCCGTTCACTGGAAGTGACAAGTCTTCGGTTAGCTGTCGCGATTCATCAAAGACAATTAGTTGATGGTAGTCAGGATCTCTGAAGTGGTGGTATTGAGGGGCTCCTGCCAGGTTATTTTCATAAGCAGCTGGAGAAATTTCTCTAATGTATTCCAGCAGGATAAGACCTCCCTCTAATAAAAGTATCCTGTGGTTTTTGCCTGCCAGATTGATCCTGTTTTTAAAAGAAGGTAAACTTGCAGTAGAAATGGGATTGTTGTCCAGGGATTTAAACTTTTCATGAGATATTTCTATCCTGGATTTCAATAGCCCGGTAGACAGGTCATAGACTGTGATTTCCTTATCAAAGGAAGTAGTCAGGTATAGTTTGTTGGTTTTATCGGCAAGCGCAAACACCGGAAAATACATAACACCAACGGATTTATCCAGTTTATCGGATATTTCCCGCTCTGACACAGGGGCAATTTCATATAATCTTTCATTTTGAGGTTCGTAAATTTCAATCAAATGGCTGGATCTGAAATCCTTGCCCCCCAAATAGCGGCTTGTCCCGGTTGGAATTGTAAAAAAACTGAATTGCAAACTGTCCAATTGCGGATAGAAGTAGTTAAAAACTTCCATCCTCCCAAAAATTTGGGTATTGGTTCCAGATGGATATTTTGATCTCGCTTTTACGTTTAGTTTTTGGTCATATAAAACGATCTCAAACGGCGACTGTACCCAAATGTCTCCATCTTTAGAAAATGCCATACAATTAGCGGCAGTGGATACCTGGTCAGGCCCTTGCCCAACGAGTATTTTTTGTGCAATCATTTCACCATTATCGTTGACAATGGTAATCTTCAGGCCCTCCGGACTTTTAAAATATCCCAAATACTGTTTCTTCTCCGGGTAAAAATCAATGATTTCAACTGGGAAAAATGAGTTGATTTTAAAGGCCGCTTTTTTTTCAAAGGAATACTGGGTGAATCCGAGCAACGGATATGCTGACAATAAAGCGGACAGATATGTGAAAAGAACGAGTTTTCTGAGAGGTGTAACCAACATTTTACGGAGTTAAATTGGAATTTTATTGTAAAAAGGGAAAAAGTACGGTATTAAAAACCGTACTTTCCAAGAAAAATTAACTTTCAATTGCAATTACAAACGGATACAGGGTCTGTACTCCCGCAATAGAATTCCCTGGCCGACAGACTACAATCCGGAACTTCCATTGAACGTGTCCAATGATCACATGTCAAATAGCAAGTAGTACCACCAGATCCTCCATAAATAGTTCCCATTTGATTTCTTTGCAGCACATCCTCTGTTGCCAGCTTTAGTTTTTCTAAATTCAACTTTTTCATTTCTCTTTTGATTAAGAAAGTTTATTGTCTCCCGGACTTGCTAAGGACACCCGGGACTTGTGCCCATTCATCGCGATAGAATTCGTTTATATACCTACTGGTAGGTATTTATTTCCTTGAGGTCTGCACTGGATATACCGCTGGTATAGCGAATTTTCAGCCATTCGAGGAGCCTATCGGAGCTGTGGAAACAATTATTCATGCGGTTCAAACAGTTTAATAGTATGTAGATTACCAGAAAAGTAGGAATCTATATATTTTATTGCTCTTATTACTTCCCAATCTAATGGATAAAATCAAAAAACATAAGTAAATAATTGTATTTCCCGTGAACTGACCTATTTTTCCCGTGGACGTGACGTTTCTCCCTGTGAATGAAGGGGTACATACAACTAACTCCCAGATATTGGGGAAATAGATATACCTACTGGTCGGTGAATTTTGGATTTGAAAAAGTCAAGTAAGTAGAAAACTGGATTTGACCTTTTCTTCAAAAATTACAATCTATGTTTTTGCTAAATGTCAAAAGTCGTTCGGGGAAGTTAGTCACTTTCGTTGATATGGGTCTGAATAGCGACCATGTTTACCCGATTGATCCGAAATACTGGTTCCGTATATGACACTGTTTTAGTATTCTATTTTGTACGTGGGAATCCCAAGCCAGAGGCCAAACTATAATCCTCCAAGTACATGATCCAGGTCCAGCTCAAATCCAGGCAGGGCTTCAGAAATTACCCTGTCACCCAAGGTGAATAAACGGGAGGCGCGGTATTTCCGCTCATCCAGGGTATAAATAAGAAGCGTTCGCTCATCCGGATGGATGACCCAGTATTCTTTCACTCCCGAAGCCTCATACACTTCGTATTTTAACTTTAAGTCTTTTCGATTGTTGCCGGGAGAAAGTATTTCTATGATCAAGTCTGGTGCACCGAGACAGCCACGTTCGTCTATCTTCTCTGCACCACATACGACACATAGGTCCGGTTGGACCACCGTATCGATATCTTCATTCGCTTTGGAAGCCACCGGCAGTCGTACATCGAAAGGTGCTGAGAATACTTCACAAGGCTTACCCTTTAGAAAATCGTACAGCGAGTAGAAAATTTTTCCGGAAATCCGTTGGTGAATCACTCTTGGTGCGGCTGCCTGTCGAAACACCTTTCCACGGATCAGTTCTACGATTTCATCAATCTCCCAGGTAAGATAATCCGCATACGTGTAAGAGCCGTAAGCAAAGTCAGGTTCTTTGGCTATGTTTTTTTCAGGTTGCGTTTCCATGGGCATACAAAACACGTGAATGATTTATAAAAATAATAAAAACCAATCAATTCTGCGAGAAATACCTATCGGTAACGGAAATATGGACTGGATGCCTGGATTTCGATACAAAACCCCAAAAAGCTACCCGGGTACATTGCTGCCCAGGCCAATATCATCTGACGAAATCTATAAAACCCATTTCCGACCTGCCTGGATCCGAACAGGACGACTCCTGGAAGGGATTTCAAACCCTGAAACAGTTTATCTTGTAGAATCCGACGGATCATCTTTTTCATGTTTCCGGTTTTGATCCTAATTTTAAGTAGTAATCGACATAAAAAATTGGGGGATGATTTTTTCTAAGGCTCAAAGCCACTTCTTCCAGTAAGTCGACGGGTAGCATACAGGTGTTTTATGCTAACCTACAATATTATTGTTTAATAAACAACAATATTATAGGTTATTAAACAATAAAAAATATGCTAAAAAAATGTTTCCCCGTATACCTGTGGATAAAATTCAAGATTTTGGTTGGTTTGACGATTTGATCACTCGGATGTTGGCTATGCCGAATGCTAAAAGCAAAAGGCCAATGGCTAAACGAATCATAATTAAACAGTTTAATAATTAACCGATTATAAGAACTATTAATCACCAGCCTGCCTGCCGGAAACAAATCATAATACAAGAATCAGGTCTGAACAATCGAACGCGTTTCCGACCCTTTAGCCATGAGCGTATTGGATTCCATTGAAAATTACCTTGATATTTTTAAATAATCTCAAATCTTCGTTATTTTTAGTAATAAAAATGATGGGGTGCAGCCACTTAAAATGAAAACATACAAGGCCAAAAAAGGACACCTGATGCAGGGGATACTGCTTGTCCTGCTGGTATTACCATTGGCATATGGTCTCTTCGATACAAAACCGATGAAGGAGAAGTTGCGAAGGATTATCCCCCTCACTGCTCCGGCCCTATTTATTATCTGGCCCTATCTTGACACCCGGTATTGGATCCGGGGCCATTCCTTTTACTACAAGTCAGGATATATCAAAGGGGAAATTGATATAGCCGGTATCACCACCATCCTTAAAGGCAAAACCCGCTGGGTGGGAGTGAAGCCTGCCTTGGCTACCGGAGGCTTGATTGTCAAATACAACCGGTACGATGATGTATACATAGCCCCGGAAGACAGCGAAAGCCTGATCGCCGATCTCCTTACCATCAACCCCGCCATCCAGGTAATCCCACCCGGGAAAGATACCTAGGGGGCATTGAAACAAGCTGAGCAGATAAAAAACCAGATAGGTATCTGATATGCCCTTTGGTAGGGGAGAACAGCTGAATACGTTCCTCTGGAAGTATTCTTTTAGGCAACATTGAAGCAACCATACCTATTTGGACGCATTAACGATTGAGGAATAGAGAAAGCACAGCTAAGCTGACCTTCTTGCAAATCCGAACGAAGTCAATTCCCCCTTACAAGGGGGCAAGGGGGATTTTTTCCAAAACTGTATTGTCCAGGACAGGTTTTTAAGGTTATGTAATTCTCGTTAAAATCCCCCTGCGCCCCTTAAAAAGGGGGATTTAGTTACACTACCTGAAAGCACTCGCGGTCCACTATTGCATGTAAATCGAATAGACGTTTACCCAATTAAAGCTGAATAGGTTCCATTTAAACGGACTGAAAAAAAATACCCTGACAGCAGCAAGTAGGAAGCTTTACTTTGTTTTTTAAACCAATAGTTTTACTTTTAACCATGTCGAATCTTCGCCTAATCTTAATAACACTTCTAGCCATTTGCCTGCTTTCCTGTTCCCGCTCCCAAAAGGAAACTACAGATTCCCGCAGCTATGCACTGCAACTGGTGGACTCCCTGCGTGTCGATTATATGGGCAACCTGGAGTTAAAAGATTACGACCCGGAAACGGAGCAGTACCTAGCCTACAACCAACAGAAGAAGGAAGTCCTGATTTTTGATACTTCGGGCGATATCCAACATTCGTTTATCCTCCAAAGTGAGGGTCCGGAGGCCATCATTGGCTATGGGCCTAACCCTACCTTTGCGGGAAGTAAAATCTGTATTTTTGCCGATAAAATCTACACCCTGAGCCGGCAGGGTAAGGTGTTGAACCGGACGGAGATACCCTATTCCTATTTCTGGATCGTGGGAGGTGCACATATAGCAGCCTCTTCGCTGGGGGATAAATTGCTGTACTACAAACCGGAATCGGCGGAAGAAGGCCAGGACCGGCAGGCAGCCTATCAGGGCATGTTGGACGGAGGGCCCATGATGGAGGTGCTGGATACCCTCAGCGGTGAATATTATCCCACCATGCATTTTCCGGAAACGGATGCCTTTGAGGAAGGGCTCTTTTACGGGTACCCCACACCCCTTATCCAAAATGGCGGCTCCCAATGGTTCCTTTCAGTCAATAATGCCCTGGAGTTCCATGTTTATGTGGAAAAGGAACAGCGGCTGGATTATCAGCAGACGGTAAAAATCCCCGCTCAAAACGCCTATCTGGACCAGCCTGTTCCCCTGGAGCAAATGGATAGTTTTTTCGAAAAAAACGGGCTGGTTTACCGCATTCCCCAGATTCACCGGTTTTTACCACTGGAAGATCATTTTTTGGCCTTCTACAGCAAGGGGGTTTCTCCCGAAACCAAAGCCGCCTTTGATGTTTCGGATCCCGCTCAGCGGCGGGAATTGGTGTATTCCTTTCCCATGGAATTTGCGGTTTTTGATTCGGATCTTAAGAACCTGGCGGTGGACCTGCAAATCCCCAAATCCATGGATCCCTATGCTGCCCTGGTGGACAAGGATGGGCATATCCTGGCCCTAAAGGACCAGGAACAGGCAGGGGTAGAGGAAGATTTTCATACGGTTTATAAATTTAAACTGGTCCACGGAGGGGAGTAAATTTAATTATTGGTTGCGAGAAGATAGTCAATTCGTTAGAAACCTGAATTCGATTCTAGATGATGTTTCTGTGGCCAAGCGGTACCTTTTGATAATGAACACAGAAAATGCAAATAAGATAAATCCCTCCGCCGCGGCGGAGGGCAAGGGGGGATTTTTTCGACATGCTAAATATTAAAATCTTTCATTTATCTTCTAAAATTCTACCGATTAGTAAAATTTAACATTTTTTGGGTAGGGACATCAACTTTTTTCGGAGCGTTCACGATAAAAACCGTCGAGGTCTCAAAGACCTCAACGGTTATCGAGCCTGCAGACCTTTAGGGTTTTCCCGAACCCCGAAGGTCTTTTTCGGAGCCGATAGGATTAGATTCTCGAAGATCTGATCCAGAGCGTTGACCATAAAAACCGTCGAGGTCTCAAAGCCCTCAACGGTTATCGAGCCTGCAGACCTTTGGGGTTTTCCCAACCCCGACGGTCTTTTTCGGAGCCGAAGGATTAGATTCTCGAAGATCTGATCCAGAGCGTTGACCATAAAAACCGTCGAGGTCTCAAAGCCCTCAACGGTTATCGAGCCTGCAGACCTTTGGGGTTTCCCGAACCCCGAAGGTCTTTTTCGGAGTCGAAAGGATTAGATTCCCGAAGGTCTTTCGCAGAGCGTTCACGAAAAAAACCGTCGAGGTCCCAAAGACCTCAACGGTTTCAATGGCTTTTTTTTAATCCTCCGGGTTTTCGAAAAGGTCCGCAAGGTTTAATTTGAAACCTGAAATTACCTGGGAACCGATCGTATCTCCATGTGTAAGTAAGCGGCTGGGCTGATAGGTACCATTAATTAACCGGTAGACCAATAAAGTCTGTTCATCGGGATGAATGATCCAGTATTCTTTGACACCACTCTCTAGGTAAATGTCGTATTTTTGCCTGAGCTCTTTCTGGTTATTGCCTGGAGATAGGATTTCCACGACCAGGTCAGGTGCACCCAAACAGCCCCTTTCGTCCAACTTGCTGCTGTCGCAAACCACGCAGATATCCGGTTGCACCACCGTATCAATTTTTTCAGGCAAGTGGGAATCCTTTGGAAGACGAACATCAAATGGCGCAATAAATACCTTGCAGGGATGTTGATCCAGGTAGTCAGCAAATATCCTGGCCATTTCCAGCAAGAGTTCCTGATGGATCCTTCGGGGTGCAGCAGCTGCCCGGAAAACTTTGCCCTTGATCAATTCCACCATTTCATCCATCTGCCATTGGAGGTAGTCCAAATAGGTATAATGGCCATAAGAAGTGAATGGCTCTTCCGATTGGTCTGGTTTTTCTTGCAAATCCATAATAGTAATTTACAAATAATATTTCAGAATTACAGTTTGATAGGCAGGTGATTCCTGGAAAAATACACAGTTAAATTGATGTGATGATGATGTGATGATGTGATGATTTGGTGATATGATGATGTCAATATAAAAAACCAAAAAGCCATAGTGGAATTTTACTCCCAAAACCAACTTCTATGTCATCAGCTGCAGCGTAAATTGCCTTATTATCGGATGGATTACCTTTTTTGTCTTTCCCACCAATTTCAAAAAGGTATTTTTGATCGACCAGAAAATCCAAATCAATCTATTGTTCCACTGGATATAATGATAAAGACTTCGTGTGCAAGTATTTTTGACGCAGAAATTAACTTAACATGCAATTCAACGAGTGCTTCCGTATTGTTTGTTATAATAATCAAAAATGATATAAAATGGTTGTTGTAACAAACGAAAATGGAAGATTATAGTGGGTGTAACAAACAGATTTTGGCACAATGTCGAAGGGCGAAGAGCGAGGATGGACTGCGGCGATCAGCAGGGTCATGTTTTTACCCATTGGAATCCTCTCCAAAAACCGGAGGGAGGAGGTAAGATTTTAAAAGTGAAAATAGCCTCTATGATACGGTCTTAAAGAAGGTCTTGTAGTATTTTTTTAATGGAATTTCACAAGTTACCGTAAGATATTGGTATTCTATTCCTGCCATTGAACTGAAAAGGCCTCGAAATTCCGGCTTTCCTTCCATTTGGAAAAATTATCAGTACATCGACCTGTATATGACAAAATATTTGGTATTTTGGTCGGTGAAATTAAAATCCCGGACCCAAAACATCCATCCCTTTTGGACCAATCGGGTGGGCCATTTGAGAAAACCACCGATTGGGTGGCAGCAGATATTGCCATTGCCAGGCAGGAAAAGTAACGATAACGAAAAAAGAGAAATGAAGCCGCTCGTACTTTTATTGACCTTGCTCATCATCTTGCCAATCAGCCTGGTCGCCCAGGAGTCTGCTTATGTCACATTGAATGACTCCCTGGTATTAAAGCCTACTATGATATTTTCAGAGGAATTCAGCGACCTGGACGATTGGATTGCCGAGCAGCAACCCGGAGGAAAGGTCGTTCTAAATAGGGGTGGAATGGAAATCGAAGACACAGGAGGCTGTACCGTTTGGTTTGACAAAAAATTGGCTCAACCTGTGATGATCGAGTTTACCGCTACGGTGATCGATGAAGGTGGGCCGCAGGACCGGGTTTCGGACTTGAATTGCTTTTGGTTGGCTACGGATCCCTGGCACGGGGATTTTTTTGGGGACCAGCACCCACATAGAGCGGGTAAATTTAGTCAGTATGATAGCTTAAAACTCTATTATGTGGGGCTTGGCGGCCATAACAATACCAAGACGAGGTTTCGCAGGTATTCCGGGGATGGACAAAAGCCTTTACTCCCGGAGCACGATCTCTCAGATGAAACCTATCTGATTGTCCCGAATGTACCGAATCGAATACGCATTATCGTGTACAATAGTACGATCCAATACTGGAGAAATGAACAATTGATTTTCAATGTTTATGATGCTTCACCCTATTATTCGGGCTATTTTGGGTTTCGAACGGTGAATAATCACCTTGTCATTGATGATTTTTACGTGTATGAGCTTTCAAAAATGGACGATCATTAGCACCATAAAAAAGAAAACGAAGTTGAAAGTATTAACCATGTGGGAAAAGATCGAAAGCAACTATTTATATACTGCAAAAATGAAAACATACATCACTGGGGCCTTCCTACTATTTGGCGTTTTTCTTATTTCCTGTTCGGAAAGGCAACAAGAAACAGAAATAAGGAAACCCAATATCCTCTTTATCGCTGTGGATGATTTGCGGCCGGAGCTCAATTTTTATGGGGAAGGGCACATTCAGTCCCCCCACCTGGACCGGCTGGCCGGCCAAAGCCTGGTATTCGATCGTGCCTATTGCAATGTGCCGGTTTGCGGGGCATCCCGGGCCAGCTTGCTGACCGGAGCCAGGCCTACACGCAACAGATTTATTGACTACAAAACCTTAAAGGATGCAGACTACCCCGATGCAGAATCCCTGCCCATGCACTTTAAGAACAACGGCTACACCACCCTATCCAATGGGAAGGTATACCATCATGCTAAGGACGATTCCCTGGCCTGGGATGAAATATGGCATCCGGACGGAAAGTATACCTACGCTACCGAGGAATATAGGGAGATACGGGCAAATACCTTTCGCGGCATGCCCATGGAAAATGCCGATGTGCCGGATTCTGCGTACAGGGACGGTAAGTTGGCGCTAAAAGCCATACGTGATTTGAACAAACTCAGAGATGGAAATAAGCCCTTTTTTCTGGCACTGGGATTTTACAAGCCGCATCTGCCCTTTACCGCGCCCAAAAAATACTGGGACCAGTACCGACGGGAGGACATCGAGCTTCCCGAAAATTATCGGCAGCCCGAAACCACCCCCCGTAAGGCCTATCACAATTTTGGAGAACTTAGAAATTATGAAACCATACCCGAGGAAGGCCATTTGCCTGAAGAACTGGCAAAGGAGCTGATACACGGCTATTATGCCTGTGTCAGCTATACGGATGCACAGATCGGTATGGTATTGGACGAATTGGAGCGACTGGGCCTGGCCGAGAATACCATTGTAGTCCTCTGGGGGGATCATGGCTGGAATTTGGGAGACCACAAGCTCTGGTGCAAGCATGCCAATTTCAATTCATCCCTTCAAGTGCCGATGACCATCAAAGTTCCGGGAAAAACCAATGGCCGTCATACCGACTTTATCACAGAGACCATAGATCTTTATCCCAGCCTTTGTGAGCTGGCAGGCCTAGAAAAACCGGATCACCTGGAAGGAGACAGTTTTGTTTCGCTTATGGACACAGGGGAACGGGAAAAAGATTATGCCGTTTCAAAATTCCATGATGGCGTAACACTGGTGAAGGGATCATTTCAGTATACCGAATGGACCGATGACCAGGGTGAAGCCTATGAAAGGATGCTCTTCGATCATAAAACCGATCCCCTCGAATTGGATAACCTGGCTGAAAAGGAGGAATACCAAAGCAAAGTGGATGAATTATCCATGGAACTGAGGGAAAGATGGGGTGAAAGTTTTTTAACGAACTAAAGCGACACAGATGGGCAGCAAAAACACGTGTATCCTTTCACTTCTGGTATTTCTTAGTGGATGGCTTTCCGCCCAACAGCCTGAGCGTCCTTTAATCTGGGTACGTCCAGGTGAGCGATCGGCTATTCTGGAAAAAATCGAAAGGCAGGACTGGGCCCAAAAAATTTATTCTGATTTTATCAACCAACTGGACGGGGATATTAAGGGCCATCAAACCGATCCGGCACTTTTCCTTCAGGACTTGCCCTTTGATTGGGAAAAGAAGCAACCGGATCGATACCCGCCTTTCCACCTGACCTACCATACTGAAAATGGGGATCACAAAAACCTGGACAATGCCACCGATGAAGAAATGGCCCAGGCAAGGACTTTAATCCGGTACCTGCAATTGGGCATCGATTGTGGCATGGCCTATTACCTGACTGAAGAAGAAAAATACGCCCAATGCGCCACGGATATTCTATATTCATTTATAAAAGGCGTGCTCCGGTCGGAAGTCTCGGACTGGCAGGGAAGGGGAGGTTGGCTTTTCCCCGACGATGGTTTCCGTGAAGTTAGGGAAATTGGCTACAAGGTCCCGTTGATATATGATTTCATTGCAGCTTTTATTAAAAAGGGGGGAAGGCCATATGACCTGGTAAAAAAGGAAAAAACCGATTTCCCCATCAACGAGGCCCAGGCGGTTTTTCGTACTTATGCCGACATCACCATCAATTATGGGATGATTCGATCCAACCATCCCATTTTGGAGGCACCCAACCTGGTTTACAATGCACTGGCCATGGAGGATGGAAAGGAGCGTGAAAGATTACTTTCCTACTTTCTGACCAAAAATACAGCACACCAGGATGCCTTGAATGAAATGGCGGCCATGTATAAGGAAAAGGGAGACCTTTGGCCCGAAACCTCCCAATACCTGAATGCTGCTGCCTCCATATTGACCAGACTGATGTTGGTGGTTAATAAATACGACCCTGGGTTGAGGCTGGGGGATAAGTACGCAAACCTTTTATTCTCCTTGCCGGCATTGGATTACCTTGTCTACCCCAACAATCAGCTCATCCGTTGGGGAGATGGTAAACGCACCGGTACACCCCCCTATAGCAGTTATGAAGAGGCTTACCTGCTGGGAGAGATGGATAGTGCCAGGCGAATCACCGATGAATTCGGGCCACTGCTTACAAGGGCTATAAACCAGGGTAGGTATGAAAGGGACGGTATGTTGGCAGTGCTTTGGTATGATCGGGAGTTTAAAGGTAAGGAAGCCAAACTGCTGCTTCCCCGAACCGACAAGGTGGATCATGCAGGTATATTTCTTCAACGAAATTTAAGTGCCTCCCAAAATCCCAATGATGGTTTGATGTGTTTCGTAGGTGGTGCCCATATGGTTCATGGCCATGCCGAAGGAATGAATATAGAACTTTATGGCAAAGGGGAAGTGTTGGGTGTAGATAATGGGAGGGGGCGTTATCAACAAGACATACACGAAAATTATTCCCGTATCTTTGCGGCCCACAATACAGTAATCGTAAATGGCAATTCCAGAAGTGATGGTGGGTGGGTAAATTTGGGTATAAACAGCGTTCAACTGCTCGCCATGGAACCCATGCCAAAAGAACTAGCCCTTTCACCCTACCATTCTTTTTCTACAACCAGTTTTATCGATGACAAAGGGGAACAGGCAGAGGCTTACCAGGAGCGCACCCTGGCACTGATCAGAACCTCCGATACTACCGGATACTATGTGGATGTATTTCGCTCTAGATCCAAATTGCCCGATCAATACCATGATTATTTGTACCACAATATTGGGGACAGGTTGGAAATCCTGAACGGTGATGTTAGCTTGAAGCCAACCCCTGACAGGTACATGGCCAATGCCGGGTTGCCTTGGGTGCAGAACCAGGAATACCGCCATCCCGGCTGGCACTTTTTTGAGGATGTACATTCCACCGGTGAGTACAAAAAGAAGGTTCGGGCCAGGTTTATAGCCGAAAAATTTGAAAAACCGGTTTACATGGATTTGCATCTTCCGGCTGATGAAAGCCGGGAGTACACCCAGGTACTCGCTCCGCCTACCTTTGAAGCACCTGCACCTTACGAAGATAAACCAACCCCTACTTTGGTGATCCGTAAAACAGGCGAAGCCTGGACCCAGCCTTTTGTGGTGGTGTTTGAACCTTTTGAAGGAAACCCTGAAAACCATTCCATACAATCTGTTGAAAAACTGGAACAGGATGGGAAATTTAGAGGAATCCGCGTCCAAAGTTTCGCTGCTGGTAAAGGTTTGGTGCAATACATTATTACGCAGGTAAAGGGAGAGAGATATAACAACGATGACCTGGGTATTTCATTTATAGGATCATTTGCGGTTATCACTGAGACATCAGCAGGAAAGCTGCAGAACATCTATATTGGTGAAGGGGAGGAACTCAGGTATGGGTACATCAACGTTAAACCAGCATTTCCAGATAGATCATTGTACCGGGAATTTCGATGAGGACCGGAAATCTAAGAATTGGCAAAAAAGAATGGGGTACCAACAAATCAGTAGTTTTGAAGCCCAATATTATAGGTTCGTTGACCTTTTTGTTTAGGCTGAATTGGGTTTGACGATGATAAATTTAAGGTATTGGCTTCAAATAACATTCACAGTGAAAGGTAAAAGTATTTGTAACCCACTGCGAAAGGTTTTTGAATAGGGTAGCTATTATAGTTAAATTGAGGCTTTAAAGAAATTCTAAGTCATTTTATTTAAATAAACCGAAAAGAACATGAATATCAAGAATTATTTGACCATTTCGTTTTTGATTGCAGGGGTCTTGACTTTGCTGTCATGTTCGGAAAACAAACCTGAAGAAAGTGAGCAGGACCAGGACAGTCCAAAGGAAAAAAGCTGGGAAATCCTTGATTGTGAAGGTAGTCCAAATGCCAGACATGAAAATAGTTTTGTGGAGGTAAATGATAAATTTTACCTGCTTGGGGGCCGGGGCATCAAGCCCGTGAATATTTTTGATCCAGCATCCAATAGTTGGACATCCGGGGCTGAGCCACCGGTGGAAGTGCACCATTTTCAGGCGGTGGCCTATGCCGGTAAGATTTATATTATAGGGGCCATGACAGGACCTTATCCCCGTGAAAAACCCCTGGAAAATATCCTGATTTATGATCCGGCAAATGATGCCTGGGAAATGGGAGATACCATTCCGGAAGAAAGGCGCAGGGGCTCTGCAGGAGTGATCGTGACAGGTGACAAGGCCATCGTCCTGAGTGGTATCATCGATGGGCACTGGGAAGGGCATGTACCCTGGACAGATCAATATGATTTTAGTACCGGGGAATGGACAGTGCTGGCTGATGCTCCCCGACCAAGAGATCATTTCCATGCAGCCATGAATGAAGGAAAGATTTATTGCGCCGGGGGAAGGAATTCATCTGCCAAAACCGGTGATACCTTTGAGCTGACCATTCCTGAGGTGGATGTTTATGATATTGCTGATAATTCCTGGAGCTCCCTGCCGGAAGGGCAACATTTGCCTACTGAAAGGGCAGGTACTTCAAGTGCTTTTATCGGGCAGCAGCTGGTGATTATCGGAGGGGAGAGTGCCAGTCAGGAAGTGGCACATGCTGAGGTGGAGGCCTATCATACCGGCAACCAAACCTGGGAAAGGCTGGATCCATTGGTCCGGGGTCGACACGGTTCCCAGGCCATCGTGTACAAAGGGGCAATTTACATTGCCGCCGGAAGTGGCAACAGGGGAGGAAGCCCGGAGTTGGATACCATTGAAAGGTATGCTGAGGAATAATTATCTCTTAAAAAATCAGTATTGCTGATAATGGCTACCGGAAATGGGATTTTTAAGAAAAAGGAGTACTTTTAATATTCCTTTTTCACCATAGCAATTGAAATAACCTAACATATGCTTAAAACGATTTATACCCTTTTGGTATTGATGGCCACCACCCAACTGTTTTGCCAGGCCCAATCCCAAAATGATCCGGACAAAAAACCCAATATCATCTTTATACTGACCGATGACCAGCGCTGGGATGCGCTCGGACATGCCGGCAACGAATTGATCCATACTCCTGAAATGGACCGGCTTGCTGAAGAGGGAGCCTACTTTAAAAATGCGCTGGTGACCACCCCCATCTGTGCGGCCAGCCGGGCTACTATTTTTACAGGACTTTACGAAAGAACCCATGCCTATACCTTTCAGACCGGCCCCATCAAGGCCGAATACATGGAAACGTCCTATCCCAAACTGTTGAAAGAAGCTGGATACCGGCTGGGGTTTTACGGAAAATACGGAGTCAACTACAAGGACCTTGCCGGGCAATTTGACGAATACGAATCCTACGACAGGAACGGACAATTTAAGGACCGAAGAGGCTATTTTTACAAAACAATCGGCAGCGATACCGTCCACCTTACCCGCTATACCGGACAACAGGCCCTGGACTTTATCGAAAACGCCAATGCCGATGAACCCTTTTGCTTATCCTTGTCTTTCAGTGCCCCCCATGCCCACGATTCGGCGGAGGATCAGTATTTCTGGCAGGATGAGACGGATCCCCTCTTGCAGGGCATTACCATTCCCGATGCGGACCTTTCCGAAGACCGCTTTTTTGATGCCCAACCAGAGATCGTCAAGTCCGGCTTTAACCGGCTGCGCTGGACCTGGCGCTACGATACGCCGGAAAAATACCAGCACAGCGTCAAAGGTTATTACCGCATGCTTTCAGGCATAGACCTGGAAATTGCCAAAATCAGACAGCAACTTAGAGCCAAAGGTCTGGACCAGAATACAGTCATTATCCTTATGGGAGACAATGGCTATTTCCTGGGTGAAAGGCAATTGGCCGGCAAGTGGCTGATGTATGACAATTCAATTCGGGTGCCATTGATGGTTTACGATCCAAGACTTTCCAGCCATGTGGATTCAGAGGAAATGGCTGCCAATGTGGATGTGCCGGCCACCATTTTGGATTTGGCCGGCGTTCAGATACCCGATGCCTACCAGGGCAAAAGCCTGATGCCGGTGGTGAAGGGAGAGCGGCTCAACCGGGATACCGTCCTGATCGAACACCTTTGGGATTTTGAAAATATCCCGCCAAGTGAAGGCCTTCGCACGGCAGAATGGAAGTATTTCCGCTATGTCAATGACAAATCCATTGAAGAATTATATCATCTGGGAGAAGACCCAAAAGAAATCAATAACCTGGCTGCTGATCCTGCCCATGCAGCTACCCTGCAAGCATTCCGCAAAAAGTTGGACGCCATGGGGGAGGCCTTATCCGATGAAAGCACGGCCGCTCCGGTAAACCTTCATGTAGAAATGATCAGGAAACCTTCAGGACTAACCTTAAAAGATCACAACCCCGAGTTTGGCTGGCAGGTACCGGAAGGCCTGGTCTTTCAGTCGGCCTACCAGGTTTTGGTCAGCAGTTCAGAGGAAAAAATCTACCAAAATCTGGGCGATGTATGGGATAGCGGTAAAGTGCAGGGATCAAAATCCTTAAATATTGCCTATGAAGGTCCGGATCTGAAGGAAAACAAGGACTACTTTTGGAAGGTGAGGCTGTGGGATGGAGACAACCGCACGGGTCGTTATGCCCAAAGCCAGGCATTCCGTGTAGGGGGAGATGGTGGTTACCTGACCACTGCCAATGGTTTTATGCAGGAAGACATCCTGCCTCAATCGCTTGAAAAAGTAGGAGAAGATACCTGGCTGGCTGATTTTGGCAAGGCAGCTTTTGCCAATTTGGCCTTCTCTTATTCCACGGATAAGTCCGAAACCCTGACCATCCGTCTGGGAGAGCAACTGGAAAGAGGCAGGATCAACCGGGATCCTCAGGGTCATATCCGCTTTCAGGAAGTGGAGGTGCCCGTCAGTCCTGAAAAAGACCGATATGTTCTGCAATTACCAGCGGATAAAAGGAATACAGGCCCGGCAGCGGTGGCCCTTACGGATTCATTTCCGGTATTGCTGCCTTATCGGTATGCCGAAATTGTAGCCCAAAAACAGCCGGAAGCACTTACCCAGCAAGCCTATTTTGGTTATTTTGAAGAAGATCAAAGTCAGTTCAGCAGTTCGGATACCATACTGAATCAGGTATGGGACCTATGTAAGTATTCCATGAAAGCCACATCCTTTGCAGGTATTTATGTGGACGGGGACAGAGAGCGCATTCCCTATGAGGCAGATGCCTATATCAACCAGCTCAGCCACTATGCGGTGGATTGGGAATACCCCATTGCCCGCAGGAGTATCGAATACTTTATGGAAAATCCCACCTGGCCCACCGAATGGCAGTTGCATGTGGCCCTGATGTTTTATGAGGATTACCTGTACACAGGCAATACCGAGCTGATTGAACACTATTACGATGAACTCAAGCACAAAACCCTGATGGAGCTGGCCCGTGAAGACGGGCTGATAAGTTCTGCCAACGCAACGCCGGAGTTTATGAAAAAGCTTGGATTTAAAGATCCGGATGTGAAAATGAGAGACATTGTGGACTGGCCTCCGGCACAGAAGGATACCGGATGGGAGTTGGCCACCGAAGAAGGGGAGCGGGACGGATTTGTTTTCACCCCTATCAACACCGTAATCAACGCACTGTATTTCCGCAACCTGGAAATCATGGGGGAATTTGCCCGGCTGTTGGGCAGAACCCGGGAAGCGATGGAGTACGAGTTGATGGCGGCAAAGGTAAAGAAAGCAGTGACCGAAAAATTGATTGATCCGGAGAAAGGCATTTACCTGGATGGTGAGGGGGCCGGCCATTCTTCCCTGCATGCCAACATGATGCCGCTGGCCTTTAATATGGTGCCCGAAGAAAACATTCCGGCTGTGGTGGAATTTATCAAATCCAGGGGCATGGCCTGCAGCGTCTATGGATCCCAATACCTGATGGATGGGCTATACAACGCCGGGGAGGCCGACTATGCCCTGGAACTGATGACCGCCACCCATGACCGCAGCTGGTGGAACATGATCGCTATTGGTTCTACCATGACTCTGGAAGCCTGGGACATGAAATACAAGCCCAATGCAGATTGGAACCATGCCTGGGGAGCCGTTCCCGGGAATATCGTCGCCCGGAAAATGTGGGGCATTATCCCCAAGACGCCAGGGGGCAGCCTGCTGGAGATCCGGCCTCAGCTAAGCAGGTTGACGGAAACGGATATAGCTGTTCCCTTCCTTACAGGCAAGGTGAAGGCTTCCTACAAAAAGGTGAACAACCGCTTACAGCGCTATGCCTTTGAGCTGCCGGCCAATGTCTCGGCGGATTTGTTTTTGGAATTTGGACCCAATGATGCCGTCTCCCTCAATGGAGAAAAAGTCAATACCCAGTTTGGCTCCATCCGGCTTTCTCCGGGAAAGAGCGAAATTGAACTTCAGGTGAATTCTTTTTAAAGTAACCTTAGAAATTACTGGTGAAAAATGACATATTTTTTTTCATAGATACTACTGCAAGAGGCAGGATATTCACCCTGTTTGTCTGTTACAGCTGATTCTAATACATTAAACAAATTTTGCAAACAAATAATCCGGATTTTGTACTCCATTTTATTTAACCTTTTGTTCAAAACTACGTTTTGTTTATGTGATATTGATTTTCATTTTAAAACATTCGGCCATGAAAAATATATTTTTGCTTTTAACAGGATTCTTTTTTTGCTCAGGGGTCACTTTTGGGCAAAATATATTAGGGTTCAAGGCCTTTCCCAATAAACTGAATAAACTCAAGACGTTTCCATCTATTTCTGATCTGAGTATGCCAGGTTTTACATGGTTCCCAAATAATTCGGGGATTATTGAGGGGGAATTATCATTTCTGGAAAAACACCAACCAATGGCACTTGTCAATAAAAAAAAGCTGTCTGATAAGGGCAAGGCATTGGCGAGAACTTTTTCGGAACAAGACAATATGCCTATCATTGACCTTTCTAAAGGATTTTCTTCCAATTTGCACATTAAAATATTTCCAGAAGATTATCCCTCCAATATGCCTATAATACCTGGAAGAACCCAAATAATTCAGGAGGGTTTGAATGTGGGCGATGCCCCAATTATTATCCCTGATGCCAGGAATCCCTAGACCTTTTGCAGGACTTCATTTGGATCAAGATCACCTTTTCTTCATGTCTTGTTACTGCTGGTAACTAGGTTTCTGTATCCTGGGTAGACAGAATAAATTTTGTAATGGAATAAATCAATGGTTTGGATTTAATATTATTTTGTATCTGATTCTTTTTGGGGGATGCATGGGAAAGGGTCGTTGTTAGTTTATTGGTTCATTGTAGTCTGAATATTTTGTAATTATGATTTAATTCCGGATAAAACTTTTGGTATAACCCCTCATTTCAACAAATTATTTTGAACGGTTATCGTTTTTTTCAAACACATATTGAAAAAATCAATGATAATAATTAAATGATAGATATTATCTTTAGGCTTTGGATATAAATAAGCGACAAACAGACTAAAAGTATGAAGAAACCAATGGTATTTAGTTTGCTTCTGTTAATAGGAGCCCTATTTTCAGGATGCCAGAATAGTAAAGAACAAGATAATCAGGCGGATGGGTATTCCGGTGCTACCCAGAAAAGCAATTCCAATCGAATTGCTACCAGCAACAGTGATTGGTGGCCCAATCAGTTGAATCTGAGTATTCTTCGACATAATTCTTCACTATCCAACCCAATGGGAGAGGATTTTAATTATGTAGAAGAGTTTAACAGTCTGGATTATGAAGCCCTGAAAAAGGACATTGAAGCGGTGATGACTGAATCACAGGACTGGTGGCCGGCAGATTACGGTCATTATGGAGGTTTGTTTATCCGAATGGCCTGGCATAGCGCCGGCACATACAGGACCGGTGATGGTCGCGGTGGTTCCCGTTCCGGGCAACAGCGCTTTGCACCCCTTAATAGCTGGCCTGATAATGCCAATCTGGATAAAGCAAGACGCTTGCTGTGGCCTATAAAACAAAAATATGGGGACAAAATTTCCTGGGCAGATTTAATGATCCTTACGGGTAATGTCGCTCTGGAATCCATGGGGTTTAAAACTTTTGGCTTTGCCGGGGGTAGGGAAGACGTTTACGAACCGGAACTGGATGTGTATTGGGGGGCTGAGAACAAATGGCTGGGTGATGAAAAACGCTATTCAGGAGACAGGGAGTTGGAAAATCCACTAGCTGCTGTACAAATGGGCCTGATCTATGTCAATCCGGAAGGGCCCAATGGAAATCCGGATCCGGTACTTGCTGCACATGACATCCGTGAAACTTTCGGAAGGATGGGCATGAACGATGAAGAAACAGTCGCCTTGATCGCAGGTGGGCATACCCTCGGAAAAACCCACGGGGCAGGGGATGCATCCAATGTAGGACCTGAGCCTGAAGCGGAAAGTATTGAAGCACAGGGTTTGGGATGGAAAAGCACCTATAAATCGGGCAAAGGTCCTGATGCCATTACCTCCGGTTTGGAAGTAATCTGGACCTCCACTCCTGCAAAATGGAGTCATTTATTCTTTTTCAATTTGTTTGAAAACGAATGGGAGTTGACAAAAAGTCCGGCGGGAGCACATCAGTGGGTGGCCAAAGATCCAAAAATGATGGTTCCTGATGCCTTTGATCCGGAAAAAGAACATAAACCAACCATGTTGACCACCGATTTGTCGCTGCGGTTTGATCCGGTATATGAAAAGATCTCCAGGAGCTTTTATGAAAATCCGGAAAAATTTAACGATGCCTTTGCCCGTGCCTGGTTTAAACTTACTCATAGAGATATGGGACCAAAGACCAGCTATTTAGGCCCTGAGGCACCCACAGAAGATTTAATCTGGCAGGATCCCATTCCGGCCGTAAACCATACACTTATCAATGAGCAGGACATTGCGGCTTTGAAAACCAGCCTTTTGAATTCCGGTTTGTCGATAAGTGAGATGGTGAGCACGGCCTGGGCATCCGCCTCTACCTACCGGGGTTCGGACAGAAGGGGAGGAGCCAATGGTGCCCGTATTCGTCTGGCTCCTCAAAGAGACTGGGAAGTAAACAATCCGGAACAATTGCAGAAGGTGTTGGGTGTGCTTGAAGAAATTCAGGGTGAATTCAATGAAAAATCGACAAATAAAAAAGTTTCCCTGGCAGATTTGATTGTCCTTGCAGGCAATGCAGCTGTGGAAAAAGCAGCGGCCAATGCAGGTTATTCCGTGAATGTGCCTTTTATTCCTGGTCGCATGGATGCTACACAGGAACAAACCGATGTGGAATCTTTTGCCTTACTTGAGCCCATGGCGGATGGTTTTCGGAATTATTTAAAAACCCAATACACCATTTCTACAGAAGAGTTGCTGTTAGACAAGGCACAGCTACTGACCCTTACAGCTCCCGAAATGACAGTGCTGGTGGGAGGGATGCGTGCGCTAAATGCCAATTTTGACGGATCCGGACATGGGATTTTTTCAGATAAAAAAGAGACGCTTTCCAACGAATTTTTTGTGCATCTGCTAGACATGAGTACCGAATGGAAAGCCAATTCGGATACCAAAGAAACCTTTGAGGGCAGGGATAGAAAGACAGGTGAAGTGAAGTGGACAGCTACCCGAGCGGATCTGATATTTGGTTCCAATTCTGAATTGAGGGCTTTGGCAGAAGTATATGCAAGCGAAACGTCCAAAGAAAAATTTGTCACAGACTTCGTTTCGGCCTGGGACAAGGTGATGAAGCTTGATCGATTTGACCTGATCTACCAATGAGGTGTTTCTACTTAAGTCTTAAATAATTGGGTTATAAATCAACTTTATAGAAAGCCAGATCCTAGGGTCTGGCTTTTTTATTCTTTGCCTGGTGTCTTTGTCAAACCTTGAGTGAGGGGGATTGGGTTTTGAGATAGGTCGATGCACAAAATACCATCATTGCAGTGGTTCTGTGAGGCTTTTTGTATCGATAAGATAACTCAACAGACGAACCAGATTAGCCATAGGTGAAGGCTTGATTTGACACTCTTGAATAATTCTCAATGGTACTGCAATTCGGTACTGTCTAGTTATTGCGCCCAGACTTATTCAAATTTTTATGATGACCTATTTGCAATTCCTAGTTAAAAATTCAATGCTTCACACTTTCAAAAATAATTATTGAATAAAGAAATCAAGTATCTACGGGATTGAATTTAATATTCTTTTTTTGAACTAAATAACATTGTAACTTTACAATAAATACTTGAATATGGAACCAACTTTTGATGCCGTTGTTGTTGGATCAGGACCTAATGGACTATCAGCCGCAATTGTTTTACAAAAGCATGGATTAAATGTACTTCTAATTGAGGGTAAAGAAACAATTGGCGGAGGTATGCGAACGATGGAGCTTACGCTTCCCGGTTTTAAACATGACGTTTGTTCAGCAATCCATCCCATGGCCGCTGCAGGACCATTTTTTAAGACATTACCGCTTGCTCAATATGGACTTGAATTTATCCACCCCAAAACGCTGGCAGGACATCCGTTACCGGATGGGACAGTAGTTTCCTTACATCGTTCCCTGTTCGAAACCGCTGATCAATTGGGCAGGGACGGGAATGCCTATATTGATTTATTAAAACCCCTTGTGGATCATTGGGATGCTTTGTCTCCCGATATTTTATCACCGTTAAAAATTCCAAATAATCCAATAAAGCTTGGCTTATTTGGAATTAATGCACTTAAATCCTCAACCTTGCTTGCGCAAAGGTTCAAAGAAACAAGGACACGGGCACTTTGGGCTGGGATGGCAGCTCATGGTATACAACCACTCACCAATATCGCTACATCAGCTATAGGTATGGTATTGATGGCAGCTGGCCACCATAGTGGTTGGCCAATGATAAAAGGAGGCTCCCAATCCCTGGCCGATGCTTTAGCTGGTTATTTTGTAGCTATTGGAGGAAAAATTGAGAAAGGGAAAATGGTAACGCACTTTGGCCAAATTCCTGATTCAAAATTGGTCATGTTTGACCTGAGCCCAAAAAACTTATTAAAAATAGCCGGAGATAAGTTTTCCAAATTGTATTGCTGGCAACTAAAGAGGTTTAGGTATGGAATGGGTGTTTTTAAAATGGATTTTGCACTTTCCGAGCCCATACCCTGGGAGTCCGAAATGCTTAGGCACGCAGGAACAGTTCATTTGGGAGGGACGTTGGAAGATATAAAAAAATCAGAGAAACTGATCTGGGAGGGCAAATATAGCCAAAATCCCTATGTGCTTTTATCCCAACAAAGCCTGTTCGATAAAACCCGTTCACCAGATGGGTATCATACGGCATGGGCCTATTGCCATGTGCCTGCAGGATCTGAGGTCGACATGTCAAGCAGTATTTTGAGCCAAATTGAAAAATATGCACCTGGCTTTAAAGATTCCATAATTGGGAAACATACTTTCAACAGCAGGGAGATTGAAAATTATAACCCCAATTATATAGGTGGAGATATCAATGCAGGGGTTCAGGACTGGTCTCAGATATTTACCAGACCAGCTCTGAGGATTTCTCCCTATAGAACCTCCTTCAAAAACTTTTACATTTGCTCTGCATCCACTCCACCAGGAGGTGGGGTGCATGGAATGGGTGGTTATTACGCGGCAAAGAGAGCCATTAAAGATTTATTTTAAATTTTCGGAAAAGGCGAACGATATGAAAAGCTTCATAAAGAAATATAAAATTACTTTGGTCTTCTATGGATCTGTTATTTTTCTTTTAGTATCGATGGTATTTGCAAGGTTGGTAAGAGAGCCATATCCAAGTTTAAACATGCCTGCCTTTACGAGAAGTGGAATAAATGATGGGCTTTTACCAGCCAGTTATTTTGAGATTATTTATTTGAACAACGACGAAGAGGTGTGGAAAGGGAATTTACAGGAACTTTTCAATCCAAAAAATTTAGTTAGATACAGAAATAACATGCATTTTATTTTTTTCAATCAGGCAGGAACAAACCTGGAAGAGTCAAAAAAACAAAAGCGAAGAATAATATCATTGATTCCAGGTGGAGTAAAAGTCCATGCAACACTAAAAAAATGGACAACCAATAACGTAATTGGAGGAGCAGAAAAAGAAATACCTAAACTCATGTTTAAAAGGAGACCATTTAAATCGGACAAGGTTACTGGCTTTATTGTCAACGAGTACAAAGAATATTATCACCTGGTGGATGGGTTTCAGTATAGGGAAATTGTTAGACAAAAAGCATTTTCATTTGATGACCGTAAAACTAATTAACGAGAAAATTACCAATTGGCTTAAAAATACATGGAAGCCTACCTTTTTTCAGCTAGGCCTAACCAGAATTTTATTTTGTCTTGGTTTTTTTATTTTTGACCTTCCGCAATTTATTGAAATATCAAGTTTTGAATTGGTGTTTTTTGACCCACCTGTAGGGCTCTCTTTATTGATAGGGCCAATTACATCAAGTGATTTTTGGTGGACGTTTGATTTGATGTTAAGAATCGTTTTTGCCTCTTTATTAGTCGGATTTCGAACGAAGGAATCATCAATAATTTTTGGATTACTTTTACTTTTTGGTTTTACTTATGTCTACAGTTACGGGAAAATTAATCATAACATTTTCCCCGTAATTTTCCCCGTAATTATGGCCTTTACCAATTGGGGAGGGGCACTTTCAGTCGATTCGATAATGAATAGGACAACAAAAATCGAACCCAGGGGATGGCCATTAACCTTTCTTTCATTTTTGTTGGGGTGGGGTTATTTTACTGCAGGATTGCCAAAACTAATTGGAGGATGGTTGGATCTTTCCTACTCAACCACAGCTGGTTTTATGTTAAGAAGGTATTATTCAGGTGCAGATCCCTTGTACTTAAATGAAATGTTTGTAAAAATAAACAATTTATTTATTTATAAAGTGTTAGACTACAGTACTTTATTATTCGAATTGGGTTTTATATTTACAATATTTTGGTCTCCCGTGTTTTTGAGAGCCGTTGGAATGGCAGCTATGTTTCATCTAGGGGTATTATTAACTGTAAATATTCCTTTTTCACTACACGTACTGGTTTTCTTGCCATATTTAATTTATTTTTATTTCGACAACACAAACCAACTTTCAGAAAATTTCCAACTTTTTTTTAGCCGGAATAAAAAAGTATTTTTACCCATCTTTTTTATTTTAGCAGTAGTGATTATCACCGACTATTATCCCAAACTATTTCAATTCCACCAACATTTTATATTATTTCTAATTTGTATTCCCTCTGTATTTATGGTTTCTCCAAATTTTGTCCGTATGTTTTTTAATAAAATGACAAGTCGATTAGAGAAAAATTTAAACAAATAAGGTGAATTAAATTGATCCTCCGGTACTTTCCTCCTTCTTGAATTTAGGGCCTGCTTAGAAATTATTCAAGCCTCAATTTAGACGTTTTGGGCTATGATTCTCAGAAATAAGCTTGGCTAGTTGAAAGGAACTATACGAAAAAGGGAAAAAGTATTACGTTTTCCATCCCTGGCCGAATCTTTTCAAAACGGGATAACAAGGTATTATCCCCGAATTTCCCAATTTCTGATATTTTCCTATCTCAAATTTTTCACGATTTTCCCAGTATTTCCAACTACTAAAGAAAGGCAAGTGGTAAAATCAGTTATTATACCTTGAGAAAACAGTTTTCCACATAAAAATGAGTAGATTTATTCTTGTAAATTAAATCTAAACAGATAAGCTGGTAACCAAGGTTATGGGAATATTCAATTCAATATTAGGGAATGCAGGTGCAGTCAATAAAGAAACCCTCCAAAGGGATTATGGAAGAATACTGACTGCAGAAGAGCAAATAGAAACGGGGTTTAAGCTTTTCAGAGATACGTTCATTTTTACCAATAAGAGACTGGTCCTTGTGGACAAGCAAGGAATTACGGGAAGAAAATCCGAATACCTTTCCTTGCCTTATAAGAGCATTTCCCGCTTTAGTATAGAGACGGCCGGGACTTTTGATTTGGATGCAGAATTAAAAATATGGATTTCCAGTGATCCGCAGCCTGCGGTAAGTAAGAAGTTTAATAAATCCGTGGATGTCTATGAAGTACAAAAATTACTGGCGGGTTTTGTACTTGGGTAATCGACACGGTCTATTACCTCAAGCCTGCTTTTTATAGCTTCATATATCCCTTTAACCTGGCAAACCAAAATAACTTACGATGGAGTAAATTTCTTTTGTTTAACGATAATTTTCCGGAATTATATACTACTGCCCATGAAAAACCTGATATTAACCTTTCTATCCATTTTCATTATTTTGCTTTCCTTTTCAGCAATGGCACAACAACGGCCAAATATCGTGCTGATTATGGCTGATGACCTTGGCGGCAGAGACCTGCCGGCCTATGGGAATCGATTCAACGAGACGCCCAATATTGACAAATTGGTCAGTCAGGGTATGCTGTTTCACAACGCTTATGCGGCTCCGGTTTGTTCTCCAACCCGGGCCAGTATACAAGCTGGTCAATATCCTGCCAGAGTAGGCATATTTGACTTTATTCCCGGTCATTGGCGTCCTTACGAAGAGGTTACCGTTCCCCACCATCAGGTTCAGCACCTGCCAGATAAGATTGTTACTATCGGGAATGCCATGCAATCGGCAGGCTATACCACCGGTTATTTTGGCAAATGGCATTTGGGAAATAACCCTGAACACTTGCCCCAAAACAGGGGGTATGATAAAGCGTATATGTATGCAGGTGGTGGTTTCTACCAGCCCCGATTTGTTCCGGAGTATACGTCTGCTGAAGGGGCCCGATTGAGTGAAACCCTCACCAGCATGGGGGTTGATTTCATTGCTGAGAATAAAGAAAATCCATTTTTTCTCTTTATCTCTCATTACGATGTGCACGTGCAGTTGGACGCAGACAAGGACCTGGTTGAAAAATTTCTCAACAAACCGAAAGATCCGGATTATGCAAGCAATGCCGTGTATGCGGCGATGATTTCCCATGTGGACCAAAGTGTAGGTGCTGTCATGAAAGCCGTTGATGAAATGGGCCTGGCGGAGAATACCCTATTTATTTTCTATTCCGATAATGGAGGAGTGGATAACCGGTTTGACAATGTCCCACTCCTGGGAGGGGATAGCAAAGACGTTTATCCGGAAGGTCATCCCCTTCGCTATATTGCCACAAACAATGCGCCGCTGCGGGCAGGGAAGGGAACGCTTTATGAAGGAGGGGTCCGTGTTCCGTTGATCGTTCGCTGGCCGGAAAAGGTAGAAGCTGGGAGTACTTCTGAGGCAATTGTTTCCAGCGTAGACTTTTACCCTACATTTTTGGACCTGGGAAAGGGTGAGCGACCGCCAGATCAGGTGCTTGACGGATATTCTATGGTACCTCCTCTGACAGAAAACAGGTTTGACCCGGAGCGGGAAGTGTTCACCCATTATCCCGTGTACCATCACGAGCAGCCCATGTCGGCTTTGAGAAAAGGCTCCTGGAAAATCATAGAAAACCTGGTTTCCGGAGAGTTTGACTTGTATAACCTGCGGTACGATGTCAACGAAATGACTGACCTTAAATTTAGTTATCTTGAAAAGTTGGCTGAAATGAAGTCAGCATTAAAAAAATGGCAAACAGAAACCAACGCCCAAAACCCGGTTCCTAATCCTGATTTTGACTTAGGCAAAAGGTACGAATGGGGTACCAACCCATTCAGGTAAATGAAGTAAAAACACATCAAAAGTAAAATAAACATACTATGGGAAAGAAAAAGTGGTTATTCATAGCCTTACCGGTACTCTTGCTGGGTATGGCCAGCATGGTAAAAAGCCCTGTTCGCGAACTGTCGCTGAAAAAGAGCGACTGGCACATGGGCGTAGCCTTGTATTCCTTTAACAGATTTCCTTTTTCCAGTTCGTTAGAAAAAGCGAAAGCTGCCGGAGTAACTTACGTAGAAGGCTTTGATTTTCATAAAATGGGTAACGATTTTGGCGACAAAGCCATGACCGATCTTAGCCCCTCAGAGGCAAAAACAGTAAAAATGCTATTGCGGGATAAGGGATTAAAAATGAAATCCATGTACGTAGGAACAGCACAGACTGAAGCCGATTGGCGCAAAGCCTTTGAACTGGCCAAATCCTTGAAGGTCCAATACCTGGTCACAGAACCGAAAAGAGCCCACTGGGATCTGGTGGATGAGCTTGCTGGAGAGTTCAGAATTAAAGTTGCGCTTCACCAGCATTCCAAAGAGGCCGGAAGTATTTACTGGCATCCGGATTCGGTATTGTCAGCGATCAAAAACCACTCCAATTTCGGTGCTTGTGGAGATTTGGGGCATTGGGTCAGAAGCGGACTTAATCCCGTGGAAAGTTTAAAAAAGCTCGACGGTCACCTGATGAGTATTCATCTCAAAGACCTGGATGCTTATGGGCAATCTGCCAAAGACAGGATGGTGGGCGAGGGGATCATTGATTTCGAAGCGGTGGTTGCCGAACTCGGTAGGCAGGGATTTGATGGGGAGGTCTATGTGGAGTGTGAGCATAATATGGAGGATAACCTGAAGGATGTAAGGCATGCGGTAACCTATTTTGACAGTCTAAGTCCTTGAGGCAAGGTCCCTGCTTTCTTTTCAATAAACGTAAACCCAATTTGTCATGTATGCAAAAGTAACTCTTACTGCAGTCATTTACCTGCTTGTGGCTGTTTATTCCGGACCTTTGTCCCTGGCTCAGGATTTGAATTTGGTGGAGAAAGGAAATAGCGGATACCAAATCGTGCTTCCCGAGGATGCAGCTGTTCAGGAAATTCAGGCGGGCATGGTTTTGCAGGATTATTTGCAACGCATTTCGGATGCTATTATTCCGGTAAATCACGATGATGAAGGTGTTTCCGACTTAGAAATCCTCATTGGAAATGTAAACAGACCAGAGGTAAAAGGTATATCCCTTGAAGCACTTGGTCCGGAAGGTCATTATATTGGGACCCGGGGCAAGAAACTAATCATCCTTGGCGGGCCGGAGAAAGGGGTTATCTATGGGGTTTATGCCTTTTTGGAAAATTATTTGGGCTGTAGGAAGTATACCTCCAAAGTGGATCATATTCCACGGCAATCTACCATCCACCTGGAACAGATAAATGAGCTGGAGGTTCCGGTGTTTTCTTTCAGGGAGGTGTTTTATCAGGATGTTTATGATCCTGAATTCATGGATTGGCACAGACTGCATTCCTTTTCCGGCAAAGGGTCCTCTCCCACAGCCTGGGGATATTGGGTGCATACCTTTCACCAACTTCTGGATCCAAAAGATTATGGGGAGTCCCACCCGGAATATTTCAGCTATTATGAGGGCAAACGACACTCCGGTCTGGTTCCTTCCTGGGATGGAAAGAGTGTACAGCCTGAGGCACAGCTTTGTCTTACCAATCCTGAGGTATTGGAAATCGTCTGTAAAAACCTGCAAAAGGCAATTGAACAGAATCCCGGTGCAAAATACTGGTCGGTAAGCCAAAACGACAATGTCAATTACTGCCGCTGTGAACATTGTGCTGCTTTGGATGCCCAACATGCTGCTTTCGCACCGGAGGAAAAGCTTTACGAAACACATGGAAGTGAATATCCTGCCCTGGGAATGGGCTCCATGCTTACCTTTGTCAATAAAGTGGCAGAGCGGTTTCCGGATAAAATTATTTCTACCCTGGCCTACCAATATACCCGGGTACCTCCTAAGGATTTGGTGCCTGCAAAAAATGTAAATATCATGCTTTGCAGCATAGAAAGTACGCGTAATGAACCTCTAGAAACGGGAGACAGGGCTTTCAGCGATGACTTGAAGGGCTGGGGTAAGTTGACAGATAATATTCTGGTCTGGGATTACACCATTCAGTTTTCAAACCTGCTTTCCCCCTTTCCAAACCTGCGCACCCTGCAGCCCAATATCAGGTTTCTCAAGGAAAACCGGGTAAGTGCAGTATTTGAGCAAGGGAATATCCAATCCGGTGGGGAATTTGCTGCGTTAAGAGCCTATTTACTTACTAGATTGGTCAATGATCCGGAAATAGACCTGGAGAAAGAAATGACGGAATTCTTACTGGCCTATTACGGGCAGGCTGCCGGGCATATCAAGGCCTATATCAATTTGATGCATGAGCACAATCAGGGATTCACTGGCCGAAAGCTTTCTATCTTCGGCGGTCCTTTGCAGGAGAGGGATTCCTACTTGACACCGGACCTTATTATAGCCTATAATGGTATTTTTGATAAGGCTGAAAGAGCGGTGAGGGATTATCCGGATCAGCTGGACCGCGTCAGATCTGCACGGTTACCGGTAAGCTTTGCCATGTTGGAGATAGAGAAAGAAAATGCGGCTGAGCAGTGGGGGATTTTGGAGTCAGGGGAAAAAAGAAAGGTGCCAAATGAAATAAGCGAACTGCTTTACGACTTCGTTTACCACTGTATCCGGACCAATGTCAGCAGGCTTTCCGAGTGGCATACGCCCCCGAAGGAATACCTGGAAAAGTATTCAATGGTCAGTTCAAAAGACTGAGTCAATCTTTACCATTTACCGGGTATGGAAGAGGGAGGCTGTTTTTCCGGAGCTCCGAAAACCGTTTACGAATGGTGGGATATAAAAGAAAGGCCCTAGGCCAATGGCCTCTTTGGCTACCTGCCCAATCCCGAACAACACAAACTGGGGCCTACGAAACTTGATTTTTCACCTGTAGGGTACAAGAGGCATTCTCCGACAAAATCGTTGCTCAATTACTGGAATTATTTGGGTATTTGAAATAGAAAACACAAAAATTTCTTTGTTAAATAATATACAGGCTTATTTTAATTGCAATCATTGGATTTGGTTCTCCCGGTTTTGGCTGGAAACATAGGCGATGAATACCTGTTGTCTAATTAAATTTTGATAAATGCCTGCACGCAATAATAGCGGTCTCATGTTGCAGGAATAGGTGGCGGAAATTGTATGCTGAACGCTAAGGTCCGATACGGATTTTCGGCCCATTTTTTACATGAACGATAATTCAAAAACGCTTTACCTCCGACTTTGTAAACTGGCATACAGGATGGTACTTACAGCAAGACACTACCTGAAGTAAAATGGCATAAAAAGTTGTTGGGGTAATAGAATAACACGGAATACCCAAAAATGGATTGCCACACCAGGTACCGAGGCCTGAGGCAGAACGCTTTCCCTGTTCGACAATTCCTTTTGATCAACTACAATTTAAGGAAGGTTATTAACATCGTTCAGACCAGCCCCTAGCCTTTTAACCAATGAAAAATTGCAACACGTCAACTTAAAACTAAAAAACAGAACGTAAAGATTATCAATTAGGTATAAGCAATTAGCTGCAATTTGGACTAGTAAGAGGAAGGAATGTTCGGTCTGTATTCCAATAAGTTTTTCCATATTTGAATCTTCACGGCCCGTCTTGGAATACCATGGTAGGTCGAAAGGAAAGATTCTTCGTGAATTAGTTGTTGAAAGATGGCTCTCCCCTCCATTGAGTCAAAATTCCAGCTTACAAAGATTCCGGTATTCTGTTGTCCGATAAATTTTTCCATTCCATTCCACAGATCAAATTGGTTTTTACGAGACCCCATATTCAACACATAGGTTTGCGGATGTCCCGAAAGGTAAAACGAAAGCTCTGAAGCTGTATGGTAGGAATCTGAAAAAATAAATTCTTCCCGAATAGCGAGACTATCTTTAAGATAATCGATTCTTTCTGCCAAATTTCGATGGCCAAGTAATCTAACGATCACCTTTTGTTCCTTTATTCGGAAATGCTTATTTGACTTCATTTTCGCGAAATCCGGAAGTAAGAATATAACAGGTAAACCAATACTAAGGAAAATACCCCATTTGCTGATTACATTCCAGCTCTTGGTTTGCAGTTCCATCCATTTCCCCAGAGCGATTGCAAATCCACAATAGGCAAATGCTGGCCAGTTAATATTTACTTTGTCAATTAAGCTCAGGCATGCAAACAACAAAAATGCTGATATACCAGGTGCAACGAGAAATGCCAAAACAGCATTCTTTTTTCTTAAAATAAAATATATCATTCCCAGCCAGGACGGTAGTAATAATAAAGATATAATAGCTAATTGCTCGTTCGAATAGATGATAAATCGATTTACAGCATCAGTTATTTCAAAGTGTTTAAGGTCGATACCATCAGCCCCGGCTAATGCTGCTAAATGTTTGAAAGTATCGAAATGGTTTTGCCAGTTCCAGATTACTAAAGGGACCAAGCCCAAACTGCTTATCGAAAAAAAAATAAGAAAATTTACTTGTTGAGAATTCCATTTTTTATTGTAAAACAAAAACAAAAAAAGCGCTGGGTATATCAGTGCCATCACCAATTTTGCCATTAACCCCGCAGCAGTAGCAATACCAGCAGCAACCCACCATCCCTTTTTTTCTTCCTTAATTGCTCTATAAGAAAAATAGATAGTCAAAATCCAAAAAAAGGTAAGGGATGAATCCGTCACATGAAATGTGGAGGCCAGCCACCAGAATGGCATGCCCTGAATGACTGCTGCAGACCAGAAGCCAACTTTCTTTGAATAAAGGTAAGATCCAAAAAGAAACGTAATCCATGCGACTCCTATACCACTTAGAATCGCATTGAGACGAACAGCAATCTCCGTATGACCCATAAGAGAGGTACTAAGTAAATTTAGAACCGCTACTAAAGGGGGTTTCGAATAATAATGCCATGCCATTTTACGCGACCATAACCAATAGTGCGCTTCTTCGGTAAATAAGTTTATTTCCGGTCGAAGGGTAAACAGGATTTTGGTTACAGCCAGACCTAACGTCAATAACCAAAAGTTCAAGGAATATTTTGCTTGGTCTGTAGCCATTGAATATTGACTCAATAAAGGAGGCAAAACTTATCTTGGATTATATAGGTGAACTACAGAATCTTTAAGATTAAGTTAGTTCAATAATGTGACTTTTCAAATGTTTTCAAATCAGGGTTTAATCTTTTGTTTTTTTAATTTGTTATTCTAGCGTCATATGAAGTATAAACTAGAATTAAAGGGATGGTTTACCGACAGTGGCAACTATTATTGCTGATCTAAAAATAATATTATGTTTCGAATAGGTCCCTAAATATCCAACAGGCCTTCTTCTTTCCGAATATGCTTAGTTTGTTGATCCTCCTTCATATGCCTAAATTGATATGCTTTGGAATGTGGGCTGAGTGGCAGAGAAGGCTCCCCTTCAAAATATACCCTTTGTTTCCTTCTACTGAACTAGACGGTCGTTTAATTATTAATTCAACTACCGAATGCTGAGTTTATCCTTACTTATTCTTTCGGCTGGATTTAAAGGCACAGGACATTACAGTCGATGATTTACTGGCTCACTATTTTGAAAACACAGGAGGTATCGAAAACTGGAGGAAGCTTACTACGATGCGGATGAAAGGTTTGATGCACATGCAGGGAATGGAATTTTTGGGAGTAAATACCCAGGCCAGACCCAATAAACAGCGAGCGAAGGTAGACATTCAGGGTCAGTCCATGATTCAGGCATATGATGGAGAAGACGCCTGGTGGTTGTTTCCCCTGCAAACCGGCCCTGATCCATAGTCCATGCCATACGAAATGGCGGAAAGTATGGTAAAAAGCAATTTTGAAGGCGATTTCATCGACTATGCAAAAAAAGGGCATATCGTTGAATTTTTAGGCAGCAGTGAAGTAGATGGTGTACCCCACCTATGAGATCAGACTGAAAAAAGAAAATGGGGAAGTAGTCTATTACTACTTTGACAAAGAATATTTCGTGCCTGTCAAGCCGAGGTCAGAAGCGGCGACAGGCCTGATGAAGGGGCAATTCATCGAAACTTTTCTGAGCGATTATCAGGAAGGGAATGGCATAATGATTCCTCATTTTACAGTAGTGAGCGTGAGTGGTCAAACTGTCCAAAGTCTCACCTAGCAAGAGGTTGAACTGAATCCTGAAGTCGACGAACTGATTTTCTCCCGTCCAAAATAAGAGTAAATCTTTTAGCGCCGAATCTTTCCTGATTCAGACATAATTCGTAATTAACCCTGCTTCGATTAGATGAGCCCTGATTTAGGAAAATCTCGTGAATTTGTTTTAATTCGATATTGCTTTGGCCATTTCAGTTGAAGTATCTATGTGTTTAATCAGGCAGGTATTCCCATGAAACCAATAATCGCTTTTTATCTATTTATCGCTATTTTCTTTTCGTATGGCATCCACTGTGCGGGCCAAAACGTCATTGAAAGAGACTCGAAACAGGCACTTCAATATGGCGTGTACGAATTGAGTTTCCACACTTCCGAAAAAGGGAAAGATCCCTTCAATGAATTGGATCTGAAACTTATTTTTAAATTACCTGGAGGTAGCATCGTTACGGTAGACGGGTTTAATGATGGTGGATCATTGTTTAAGGCGAGAGCCTATTGCAGGGAAACAGGAACCTGGACATGGGAGTCCGAGTCCAATGACCCGGCCATGGATGGCTTGTCCGGATCATTTGAAGTACTGCCCTCTAAGCTGAAAGGGAAGTTGATAGTTCATCCCGGGGATCCGTATCAATTCGCTTATCATAACGGAGATTGGTTTCTGCATATCGGGGATACCGGCTACAGATTTGTCGTAGCTTCAGAACCGCTTTGGAAGGAATACATCGACCAGGCAAGTGAAATGGGCGCAACGAAAATCCGAACCTGGTTTGCTATGGAACGGTCTGCAGTAAGTGATCTTTTTGAGGGAGATGGCAAAACCATCGCCCTCAATTATTGGCGGGAAATAGAACGCCGGATAATATACACCCTGGAAAATCACCCCCATATGGTATTGCAATTGATTCCCTATGCCGAAGATGCCGATCTTATCAACAGCTATGCATCGGGAAATCCAGCCGCCCTCAAAGTCGCCCAGTATGCCCAGGCCCGTTGGTCCTCCTTTCCCAACATCCAATGGACCATGTCAAACGACATGGTCATCGTAACTAAGGATAGTTTATCCGGAAGAGAGGTTCATTTTGAAACCATTAATTTAATTGGCAGAGACATGGCTGCCAGAGAACCCTGGGGAACCTTGCTTACCAATCACCAGTCACGGTTTAAAGGCTATGATTTTGCACAGGAGCCCTGGTCTGATTTTGTAACGCTGGAGGATCTGGATCAGGTAGCTGGATTAAAAATTCTGGAGTACCGTGAAAAAATTAGGCAACCCATTGTTAATGATGAGGACCGGTACGAACTGTATCGTCCTGCTGCTCACAGGCGTTATTTTTTCAGAAGACTGATGTGGGCTTCCCTTCTTTCAGGAGGGCATGCGACCTATGGGGGATTGAGGACCTATGAGGCCTATGGTGGACACAATATTGGGCCCCGTGGCCAGATGAGTAACGATTACATTCCATTTGAAGGGATGGAAAAGGGTGTTTCCGGATATTTTGATGCCAATAAAAGGGGTATTCTTTTCCAGGGCGGGCATGATTTCCGGCATATCCATCGATTCTTTTCTACTGCAGGCATCGATCTGGCAGGGATGCAGCCTGATGATGCCCTGGTGGGCAATGTGCCTTTTAAATACAAAGTTATTCGGGACAAGGAGAATATGATTATTTATTTGGCAAATCCATCGGGAGAAAACCCGGGGACGGATTTCCCTGCTGCAGAGGTTCCTGAGGTTGAATTTTTACTGGAGAATGGTACTTATCAAATACTTTGGTTTGATCCGGATACTGGTTCCTGGGTACGAAGTGGCCGGATAACTGGCGGCCAGCAAAAATTTGTAGCTCCTTCCATTGAAGACTGGGTCCTTTTAATAAAGAAAGTGGACTAGCATTTTAATAAGTTGGTCATTTTAGTGCGTTTCAGAATGTCTTTTTCTGGTTCTATTTTAAATTACCAATGAGATATTTATTTTCCCATATAGCTAATTTTAAATCCTGATACAACGAACATCCCTAAATTCCTACATATTCCAAAAACCTCTTCGTCATCCCGATTTCTGCGTTTTTTAAAATATTAGGTCTCGGAATGGCAGAACTAAGAAACACTACCATATGGCTGGGTAAAAAACAAACCAAAGCCAGGGAGAACGTTTCTTAATAATTAACTGCAAGATTCATTTTTCAAAATGTTTACAAAGAAGTTGGTTTAACAGATCAGTTAGCTTTTTTCAACGTCATTGAATTTCTGGCTTTGATTTGAGCCATTTCAGAATCATGCCGGTGTTGGTCGTAGGTTTTCAGGTTAAATTCTTTCAGGATATCGGCAATTAAGATTTCCGGGGATAAACTTTCAATTATTGACCATTCTTCTTCGTGAAAGTTAGTAATGCGAATATTCCGCCCATATTTCTCCCTGATTTTATCAAAATGCTGAACAAAAGGCCAGGTATGTAAAAATGCTTTTTCCAGGTTAACAGGGGCACAATACCAATTTTTTTCCCAGGACCCGGTTTGAGCCAACTCCCCGCCCGTAATATCCCAGAGTTTGGAACTCCCTTTTCGGGTGCTGGTGGCAAGTACATACCGATGGAGTAAGGCTTTCGCCTGCAGGCTTTGGCCACCTCCATAGGCAGACGGCCAGAAAACGATTTCAGCACCCTTATCCTTCAGCTTTTTCCATCCATCATCCCACATCACATCAAAGCAGATCTGTATGCCAACTTTCCCGAAATCAGTCTGGAATACCGGCGGATCGAGCGGGCCGGGTGTAAGTCCGTTGTTTATTTCATTTTCGGTCAGGTGGATCTTCCGGTATTCACCAACACGAGACCCATTTCTATCTAATAGGACGGCCGAATTAAATATATTGCCGTTTTCCTCCGTGTTTACCGCAACCACCAGGTAACAACGGTTAGCTTTAGCAAAAGCCGCCATGCGGGGCAAAACGTTATTGGAAAGGACTAATTTCTCTGGAAGGCTGTATTTTTTGGCCACGTTAGAGGTATGAAAAACTTCGGGTAAGCAAATTATGTCAGGTTGGTTCACCAGTACTTTTTCCATTATGGCAAAAATCCTTTCAAACATTTCTTCGGCCGTATCCACATAAATATCTGTTTGCGAAATACCTGCCACCCATACTTCCCGTGGAAGCTTTTCCCGAACTTCTGGGTGCTGCATTGACTGGCCTTTAACAGACAGTATACCCATCGATGAGATACCGGCAGTAAGGGCCGCTGTCTTCAAGAATTTTCTACGGTGATTGGGTTTCTTATCCATTGGGTGTCAATTTAATGCTGTCTTATGTAAATCTTGTAAATGAAATGGTCACTGAATTGGTAATTTACCGAACCTTTTCCATTGGTTATAGAAAAGATTTAAGTTTTTGGCTTCCTATCCGGCTATAGGCGAAAAAAGGGATCTTTTTTATGGTAATATCCGCAAAGGGGATCCTCTTGCAAGGAATATAGGCCCTGGGATAAATCCACTTCTTCGGTTTATGTGGACCTAAAGTGAAAGACCCTTGCCTGATTAAAAGCCTGCTCAAGGAGAAATGGCATTTAAGAACCTATAGGTAATTTCAGGTTGTTTTATCATTTTAATTCATGAAAGGGCTTCCGGCCGTTTTTGGCGGATGTAGGTAAAATTTTAAAATATTTCTTAAGGGTTGAAATAGTATATGTTTTGAATTTACATTTACCAGGTAGTTTCAAAAACAATATGGCTACCGCTCCCGGTATGTTTTTTTGGTTCAGCATAGGGTTTATATCATTTTGATTTAATTTTGGGACTTTAATGGGAAAAAAGCTATTGGTGAGCCTGGAATAATCATGCGCGCTCCGGGGCGAAGGGAAACCCGCTAAACAATTGAAAAAATCAGAAATAAATGAAGCCAAAATTCGTCAAGATCAGCGATTGGGTAATTGAGAAGATTCGGTCCGGGGAATTGTTGCCCGGAGATAAAGTCCCATCTGAAAATGAATTGATCCATACTTTTGCTGTCAGCAATACCACTGCCCGGAAAAGCCTTCAATTGATCGAGACAAAAGGCTATGCCCAACGCATAAAGGGGAAGGGGACTTTTGTGTTAAACAAAACGGAAGACCATCATTTGCTAAGGGTTTTAGGTTCCATAGATGCCACCAGGAGAGGGTTTGATGAAGGACTGAAGGTGGAAGGCTTCCAACCAAAGACGGTTGTGTTGGAAAAGACCATTCTGGATCATGGGATTTCGACGGAGATTAGCGGAAAACACTACATTATGGAAGGACCGGTATTGAAGGTACATCAATTAAGGTATGCCGATGATTTATTGCTGAAAGATGAAACCAAATATATATCCATAAAGCTTTGCCCTCGGATCAACATGCTTTCAACGGACCTTTCTTATTTTAAGGTGTACGAAGACAAGTACAATCATAAAATTTCGGATATCAAACAAAACCTAAGTACCATTATCCTTCCCCCGGATGATCAGGCCAATAATTTTGAAGTCAGGGAAGCTTTGCCGGTTTTCGTCTTGGATAGTGTGGTTTTGTGCCAACCCGGGACTGTCCTGGAATTGGAGAAATCAATGTACCGGGGCGATAAATATAAATTTGCCATTATTGCCCATCCTGAATACAATGAGATCGTTCATTCTGGCACAAAAAAGGTTTGATCCGTCAATTGAGCCATTTTTATTCTCACTAATTTTTCCTCTGGGGTTTTTGCATGATCATTTTTTGATTTTCTAGCTACTAAACCTGATCCAGGGGTATTTATTTTCCTGCTTACCAAAACCCTATTAAGTTTTTAACTCATTTAATTTAACATAGTGCGTTAGGATGTATTTTGAGAAGATGTTTACAATAGATTAATATTAGGTTTATCACTGCATTTTCACAATAAAATTGTTAAAATACCATTTGCTCTTGTTTTTTTAAATCAAAGATCATATAATTGTTTTTATAACTTAGAGCGTTAAGTAAATGAACCCAAAAATCCGCTGGTACATATTGATCCTGGTGTTTATAGCCACAGGCTTGAATTTTCTTGACAGGCAGGTATTGTCTATGACGATCATTAAAATTCAGGAGGAGTTGCAAATTTCTGATGTCGAATATGGCTGGGTCAATACCGGGTTTTTGATCAGTTATGCCTTAATGTTTACGGTAGGTGGGCGCTTGATTGATAAGGTTGGTGGCAAGTTAGGATTGGGTTTGTCTGTAGGACTGTGGTCACTTGCCAGTGCGCTTCACGGCATCATGAGCAATTTTTACCATTTACTGGGATTTCGGTTTTTACTGGGTATGGGAGAAGGAGGATGTTTTCCCGGAGCAGCCAAAACCGTATACGAATGGTTTGATAAAAAAGAACGGGCACTTGCCAATGGAGTTGCCATTGGAGGAGCGGCTATAGGAGCGGTCGTAGCTCCACCCCTGACCATAGTGATATCCGGACAATATGGATGGCGCTGGGCTTTTATCATTCCGGGAATCATAGGGGTGGTTTGGGTAATTGCCTGGTTTACGCCTTCCTGGAAGAAAAGCCTGTATGCCGTTTCACGGCGGGAACGGAAACAAGTAGGAAGCCCCATTCAGGTGCCGCTACTTCATTTACTTAAAAACCGGACAGTACAAGCATTTATACTGATCCGTTTTTTATTGGACCCGGTGTTTTATTTTTTGATGTTCTGGGTACCCAAATACCTCAATCAGGAACGGGACCTTTCCTTTGAGAGGATAGGTGAACTCTTTTGGATTCCTTTCCTGGCTCTTGGACTTTCTAATATCATGGGGGGATGGTGTTCGGACAAGTTGGTTTCCAGGAACTTGTCAATTAATGCTGCCAGGAAATGGGTCATGGGTTTTGCTGCCGCCCTCACGCTGGTGGCCCCATTTATCTCCACCGTATCTTCGGTAGAAGTGGCCATTTTGCTCATGTCCCTGATGATGCTTGCCCATGGTTTCTGGATCACCAACTACATAACAGCTATAACAGACATTTTCGGTAAATATGCCACTTCCACGGTGGTGGGACTTTCTGGAACTGCGGGAGCGGTTGCCGGGATGATCCTCAATCCAGTTATCGGTTGGGTGGCGCAAAACTACTCCTATGGGCCTTTATGGCTGGTTTCGGGGATCATGTATCCCCTGGCATTTATCATATTGCTGGTCTTTATTCCAAGGATTGCTACCATGGAATTTGGGAAAGAAGGGCAAATGGGTAAGATCATAAACGAATAACGGACAAAAATTGAAATTTTTAAACATAGAAAAATGAAAAATCCAATGGAAGATGTTAACCAGGTAGCCGGTGGGTACCAGCTCGAACGACGCATGGAATCCAAACCCAGAATAGGCGTATTTGGCGTAGGGTACTTTAAATATTGGGCTCAGTTTGAAGGCCTACTGGAAGATCTTTTGGAAAAACAACGGGTATTCCTGGAAAAATTGGAAATGAATCAGGTAGAAACCGTTGATTTTGGACTGGTAGACAATGCCCAATCTGCCTATGCTTTGGTGCCTAAACTTAAAGCTGCTAATCTTGATTTGATTTTTTGTGACATGCTCACCTATGCTACTTCCAGCACTTTTGGGACAATTATCAAAAATATGGAGGTCCCCATTGTTCTGGTTGCCCTGCAGCCGGACAAAGCCATGGACTATTCCCGTGCCTCAACCTACATGCAATTGTATAATGACGATATCTGTTCCCTTCCGGAATTTGCCGGAGTGGCAGTAAGGTTTGGGAAACAGGTGCCGGAGGTCATCATAGGTACACTTCATGATGATCCGGAGGCAGAGGCTTTGATTGGAGAATATTGCCGGATTGCGAAAGTTTTGCATGGGCTTAAAACAGCCAGGATAGGCCATATAGGGCATCCCATAGAAGCCATGTTGGACATGCATACGGATGCTACCATGCTTACTGCTCATTTTGGTGTACATGTGGTGCAGTGTGAGGCCAATCAAATCGTTCACCAGTATGTCAACAAGGTGAGCGATGCGGAAGTAACCCAGGAAGAAAAACGCATCCTTTCATTCTTCGACACGCCGGACCCCGTGTCTGACCCCATTTCCGAAAAGTTAAAGCCAACCGACTTAAGTGTGGCTGCAAAGGCATCTCTGGCCCTGAAAAAATTCATTGCCGCAGAAGAGCTGGATGGTTTAGCCTACTATTATAACGGGGAAGACAACAGCCCTACCCAATTGGTCATGTCCAACCTGATCGTAGGCAATTCCCTGCTAACCAGTTCGGGTTTTCCGATGTGTGGGGAATCTGACTTAAAGACCTGCCTGGCCATGTTTATCATGGACCGCCTGGGAATAGGAGGAAGTTTTGCAGAGTTTCATCCCGTAGATTTTAAAGAAAACTTTGTACTGGTAGGGCATGATGGTCCGCACAATATCTCCATCGCTCAGGGGAAGCCAGTCTTGCGGAGTTTAAAGAAATACCACGGTAAGCCTGGCTTTGGTGCAGGGGTAGAATTCAAGATCAAGGAGGGGCCCATTACCATGCTGAGCATCAGTTCAACTTACCAGGGGAAATTCAAATTTGTATTGGCCGAAGGAGAATCGGTGGAAGGTCCCATTCCTCCGACAGGGAATACCAATACCAGGGGATTCTTTAAACCCGATGTACGGACCTTTCTTACCAAATGGGTCAAAGAAGGACCCACCCACCATTTCGCATTGGGTATTGGACATCATGCCAGTAGCATTCAGAAAATCGCTAATTACCTGCAGATCGAATCGGTGATTGTGTCATAAACCAAGTAAATAACCAAAACCAAAATACCATGAAAACAGCTTTCAAAATTTCGGTGGTTCTAATGATCCTGGGGATCTTTCCCGGCCATTATAACCTGTTTGCGCAAGTCTCTGATCGGCTGAACATCAGCGGAACAGTGACTGCCGCAGAAGACGGTAGCACTATTCCGGGAGTAACCGTACTGGAGAAAGGTACCTCCAACGGCACTGTGACGGACATTGATGGGGAATTTCAGATCGACGTAAGCAGTACCAATTCCGTTTTGATCTTCTCTTACGTAGGGTACATTACTGAGGAAGTTCCGGTTGGAAGCCAGAATATTGTGAATATTCGATTGCGGACTGATCAAAAACAACTGGATGAAGTAGTGGTAGTAGGCTATGGTACCCAACGAAGAAAGGATTTGAGTGGGTCCATTTCCCGAATCACATCAGAGGAGTTTTTACAGCCCTCCTCAGTTAGTTTTGACCAAATGTTGCAGGGAAAGGTTCCCGGAGTACAGATCAACCAAACAACAGGTGCTCCAGGTGGAAATGTGAATATTCTGGTAAGGGGCGTAAGTTCCATTACGGGAGGGAACCAACCACTATATGTAATTGACGGGTACCCGGTCGATGGTGGAGGCAATACGGATATGAGTGGTTATGGCGGATCCAGCTTTTCTTCGGAAAACATGGCGTCCAACACTTCCAACAGGATAAACCCTCTCACCTCCATCAATCCATCGGATATTGAGTCCATCGAAATATTAAAGGATGCTTCTGCTACGGCAATTTATGGTTCAAGGGGCTCCAATGGAGTGGTCATTATTACCACCAAAAGAGGATCTTATGAAAAGGCACAAATAAACCTGGATATATCACATGGTTACCAGGAAGTGGCTAACAAATTGGATATGATGAATGCGCAGCAGTATGCAGAATTTGTAGCAGATGGCAGAGACAACGCCTGGGTATTTGCAGGAGGAAACATTGATGACCCCAATGAGGTCAGAAGTGTGGCAACACGGGTAAGGCCGGAGTTCAGAAACCCCTCATCCATTACCACGGATACCGACTGGCAGGATGTCATTTTCAGGACAGCTCCTGTCAGTAATATTCAGCTTTCTTCCAGAGGGGGGACAGACAATACCAACTTTTTTATATCGGCAGGCTATTTTTCTCAGGAAGGAATTGTAGTTAATTCTGATTACAACCGATTTAACATGAGGGTGAATTTTGATGCGCAGATCACCGATAATATCCGCGTGGGAACCTCTACATACGGTTCTTATGGGTATGGGCGTTTTGCCAATACGGAATCTCATTACGGACAGGGAGGGCTTCTTTCAAATGCACTGGCCGCATCACCAACAATTCCTGTTTATGATGATGAAGGGAATTATTATTTTGACCAGGCGGATGTAACAGATGGCCTGGGCTTTCTTGCCAACGTACTGGCTGTAAGTGAAGGAACCCAGGATAGACGAAAAGTGATGGATGTTTTTACCAACAATTATCTCGAGGTGGATATATCCGAAAACCTGATGTTCAGAACCTCGGCCGGAGTAAATTTCAGTTCAAACAGTACCCGCCTGTGGCGCTCAAACGCGGTGCCTTTATATACTTCCCTGAACTACCCTGCAACTGCTGGCGCTACCAAAATCGAGAATTTGAACTGGCTGAATGAAAATACCTTTACTTATAACCGGATTATAGAAAACCGGCATTCGCTGAATGCAGTAGTCGGGTTTACAGCCCAGAAAAACAGCAGCGACCGGCTTTCTGCAGGTGCTTCTGATTTTCCAACCAACTATGTGACCTACCTTTCCGGCGGTATTGTAAATGCAGGTACCCAAACTCTGAATGAATGGTCGTTGCTGTCTCTAATGGCAAGGGTCAATTATTCCCACGATGACAAGTATTTGTTTACGGCTACGGTAAGAAGAGATGGTAGCTCCCGGTTTGGCAGTAATTACAAATGGGGGTCTTTCCCATCCTTCTCGGTAGGATACAATATTTCCGAAGAGGAATTTCTGAGCAATGCCGATTTCCTTAGCAATTTGAAGCTCAGGGCCAGTTATGGGATTTCGGGTAACAATCAGATCGGCAATTATACCCATATTGGTTTATTGAGTACTACCCGGTATATCAACAACAGCGGCTTGATTCCCGGGCTGGTACCAAGCAGCCTGGCCAATGACGACCTTACCTGGGAAATATCCAGACAAACCAACTTTGGATTGGATCTGGGATTATTTCAGGATAGGGTAAATCTGACAGCAGACGTTTACCGTGATCTCAAAACAGACTTGCTCCTGGCGGTGCAGTTGCCGGCGGCTTCCGGGTTTACCAGTTCTACCCAAAACATAGGGGATATTGAGAACAAAGGGCTTGAGTTGGGATTGAATACCATTAATGTCAACCAAACCAATTTTGGTTGGAACAGTAACTTTACATTTACAGCCAATAGAAACAAAGTATTAAAATTGGCAACTGACGGTGGAAGAATATCTACTTCCTCCTTTCAGGTCACTCAGGTAGGATATCCTGTGTCCAGTTTTTTCCTGATCAACAAGCTAGGCGTATTCATGACAAGTGAGGAGGTGGATGGTGCGGCGTTGTTTCATCCGAGAACCCAAGCTGGCGATCTTAGGTTTGAAGATGTGGACGGAAATGGTGTTATTAATCAAAACGACCGGAAAATAGTAGGAGATCCCTGGCCAGATTTTGTATGGGGAATGGACAATAATTTCAGATTGGGGGCATTCAGCTTCAATGTTTCACTTGTGGGGTCACAAGGCGCTCAAACTTATTTGATGTCTGGTGGCTCCTTGATGGGGTCCAATAGTGTGCAAAATGGGTTGGCGATTCAGGACAGGAGGTGGAGATCAGAGGAAAATCCCGGCGATGGGATCATTCCCAGGGCCATCCGAAGCAACTATGCCAATGGTTTTGGTACTTCTTCCCAATTCCTATTCGATGCCTCATTTGTGAGGTTAAGAAACGTCATGTTGGGATATGAAATGCCGCAGGATCTGGTAAGTAGGTTCAAGCTAACCAGATTAAATGTGTATGCCAACATTGCCAATCTTTACACCTGGACCGACTATCCGGGATACGACCCGGAATCTACCACTACGGGAAATAATGTGGTCAATGCTGGATTGGACTATTTGAACTACCCGCTGCCACGGACCTATACACTTGGTCTTAAAATAACCCTATAACCTTAAAAAGAACGTCATGAAAAGATATTGCTTATATATAGTTTGCTGCATATTAATGTCAGCTTGTTCTGATTTTCTGGAATTGGAGCCTGAGCATCAGATCAGTGAAGGCTCGTTTTATCAAAATGTCAACGATTTCGAAACTGCTTTAATTGGGAGTTATTCTGGGTTACAAAACCTTCACAGCACCGCTTTGGTATATTTGGGTGAACTCACTACAGATAATGCTGAAATTCAATGGACATCGCCCACTGTTTCGGAAGTGGAATTGGACGAAGTAAATTTCACGCCTGCCAACGGCTTTCTGAATACCGTTTGGTCAGTGTGTTTTACTACCGTGTCCAGATCTAATAATATCCTCACCCGGTTGGACGATGTGGAAATGAGTGCATCGGCAAAGGATCAGATCCGGGGAGAAGCACTGTTTTTAAGGGCATACGGCTACTTTCACCTGGTAAGGACCTTTGGGCAGGTTCCCGTAGTGGATGTTGCTTTCAGGAGTCCTGCAGCGATCAATTCGTATGATATGTCTCGAAAACCTGTTGAGGAAGTTTATGCGCTTATAGAACAGGATCTTTCCCAGGCAGCCACTCTTTTAGAAGGAGCAAGTGCACAGGGAAAATCCCGGGCTTCAACAGGTGCGGCAAAAACCTTGCTAGGGAAGGTCTACCTGACTACTCAGGAATATGACTTAGCCGCCAGCATTCTGAAGGAAGTGATTGATAGCAATGCCTACACCCTCAACGAGGATTACAAAACCTTATTTAGTCCGGGAAATGATGATTTGGATGAATCTATATTTGAAATTAAATTCATGTCTGGTAACCTGGGTGTTGGCAACGGTTTCTCTAGTATTTTTACTCCTGCTCGTTTTGATATGGATATTTTCCCCAATCAAATGCAAGGCTCCGGACGGGTACTGCCTACGCCCGATATGGCTGATGCCTATGAAAGTGGCGATCTGAGGAGAGCTGCTTCCATAGGTGACTCTGTACTGCTGGTCACCGGGGAATACGAAGATGAGCTGTATGGACTTAAATTTGTCGATTTTACGACCGGAGTACAGGGAGACGGAGGTGTAAATTTTACTGCGCTTAGGTATGCAGACGTATTATTGATGTACGCAGAGGCGCTTAACCAAACAGTAAATACCGGCGAATCATTGGAATACCTGAATCAGGTGCGGAATCGTGCCGGTTTGGAAGATTTATCAGGGCTGTCCTCAGATGAGCTGTCATTAGCATTGGAACAGGAAAGACGGGTAGAATTTTTCCTTGAAGGACACCGTTGGTTCGATCTGGTAAGAACAGGCCGGCTTTTACCGGTTATGAACGGGTATTTTCAGCAAAATAACATGAATTTTACAGTGGAGGAACATAATTTGGTGATGCCGATACCTCTGAGGGAAATCGACATCAATCCTGACCTTGGACAAAACACCGGGTACTGATGACTACATTCAAGAGGTACGGGTTATTATTCGTATGCCTGCTCACTGCATGGCATATGAACGCTCAGGACAATCTTAAGGGAAAGCCGTTCAACAACATTACGTTGGAGGCTTCCCTTAAGCCTTTTAAATTGAATGAAAAAGCCTATATTCAGGTTGTTGCAACCGAAATGTTTACTCAATGGCAATCCTTACTCCGGCATGCCGATACCGTTTCCGTCATGTTATGGACCGGCGACGGGTCGGAAATACTGGATTATAAGGGCAATAAGGTTCAACCTTTGGAATGGGCGATGTATATGGGAAATCCCAATACAGAACATGAGGTAGGATCTGGGCCAGAATACCTCTCCCTTCATGAAAGAGCACTTTTGTATCGGGAAAATCCTCCGGAATTCAACTATGGGGACCTGGCTTTTATCGTTAAATCCCTCAAAGAAGCAGGTAGAAGGATTACGGGTAAACCGATTCTGGTGGGGGCCACTTTTGATCCGGGTCCGGAATTCGCCAAATCCCCTTTTAAATATGAAAAACACCCTGAAATATTGGGTGGCAATGCCATGGGGCACAAAACTTTTGTGAGCAGTTATGCTGTATTGGAAGGTGATTCCGAAGCCTACGCCGGCTTTCCTGATGGTATTCCTGACGAGACACCGTTTGGTACTTTCTTTGGCCGGCAGAGTCAACATTTTCTTACAGATTTAGGCTTTGATTATATCTGGTTCAGCAACGGGTTCGGATTTGGAGCAGAAGGATGGTCTGCCACAGGGGCAATTTTTTCAGGGAAAGATTTTCAGGAAGAAAAGCTCAACCCTGCCGCTGAAAAAGTATTGGAATTCTGGAAGCTTTTTCGTCAGGAATGTCCGGATTTTCCCATTCAAACCCGTGGAACAAATCTTTCGGTAGGTGCGGACCTTGCCAGGGATGCGGTAGATCTTAAGGGAATTTATGATGGAGGTTTTAATATGCTACCCCCGCCTAATTCTCCGTGGGCAGCGTTGGATGGAGATTTTGGCTTAGAGTTGGCAGGATACATGTCCAGAATGGCTGAATTACCTGATTCCAGGTTTCCCTTTAGGTACTACACCCATGACCCCTGGTGGATCAATAGCCCTTGGCTCGACAGGTATGGACGGGAACCGCATGACATTTACCTGCCGATGTCAGTAGGAAGAATTGATGAAAATGGCGAAATGGGGGTCCCCACCCATCTGAATTTCCTGAGCATTGATGATACCTATGGGAATATGCCTACACAGGTACCCGATGAAGTGATTCCCCATATTTTAAAAGCCAGATATGACCTGCCCACATCTCCCGGTCCTTTGGTTTGGGTGTACCCATTTGACGAATACCATGATTGGGCAAAAAATCAGGATGGAAGGTTACCGGAGGTATATTACGGAGATTGGTTTATCCGGCAGGCGATCAATTCCGGTCTGCCGTTAAATACCGTCATTTCCACGGATTCTTTTCAGGAAGCAATTGTAAAAAAACCCGGGCTGTTTGCGGAATCCATACTGATTACCATCGCCCCGGAAGAAAATGCGTCCCTCGAGCAAGCCTTAATGGAGTTTGTGAAAAAAGGAGGCAATCTTATTGTATTTGGACCAATGGATCATTCCAGCAGGGAATTTATGGATTTTATTAATCTTACAAACGTAGATCCATTAGAGGGTGAAATGCGGTTGGTTTCAAACGTAAATAAAGGTCTTATGGAGGAAAATGCGCCTGATTTGATTAACCATAGATCTTTGTTTTCCGGCGGAGGTTTTCGTTCGAAAATGAATGATCCTGATGATGAATATTCAAGAAAACTGCTTCATGTGGAGCAATCGGGCCAGTTAAGAGACATGGCCTGGGTTCGGACCCATCCAGACTGGGAAGGAGGCAAGGTCTTGTATTTTAGAGGGACCAACTCCAGTGATTTTACGGGAGGCAGGCTATTGACCCCGGATGATCCGGAAGAATATGTAATTGTTCCTGAATTGCTTCGAAAGATGCTATCGGCATTTGGAATGAACATCAAGGTTGAGAGACAGGGTATTTCGATTAAAGATCCTGTGCTGACTATCAACCGATCGGACAATGCTTTTATTTTCTCGGGGTATAACCCGAATTCTACCGTTAAACAGTATTTTAGATTTGAGCAGGGGGCACCTTTGCTGTTGGGGCTGGAAACGATACTTGAGGACGGCCATTCCACATATACCATGCCTACCGCATGGCACAGGGAGTGCCGGGCTTTTGTGGAGCAGGAGTCTGGTATGCTATCCTTTAAGGAGCTACATTCAGGTCAAAAGGGAATTGAAAAGCGGTACCAGGTGAGCGGATTAAAGAATGGCACCCTAAGGTTTTATCCACAGGACGCTGCTACGAAGGAAGATTTGCAGGTATTTCTTAATGCCGGCTACCCCTGGAAAAATGGACGGATTCCATTCAAGGAAATAAATGACGAAAGGGGATCTTATGTTGAAGTAAGTAATGTTACCGGAACAGTGGTGTTTGCCTGGTAATAAAATCTAAAAAGCGATGTCGCTCAAATCATAACTTAATACTGCTTGGACATTACCAATAAATCCTATTTTCTATGCGTTTCGATAACTTATCCTACCTATTCTCAATCCTTATAACCGGGGTATTCTTACCTGGATGTTCCCAAAAAGGTGAAGAGAAAGCAAAGCCAAATATCCTGATCATACTGACCGATCAGCAAACCAATGATGCCATCAGTTATTTGGGCAATCCAAATTTACATACGCCTGCAATGGATCAGTTGGCAGCTGAAGGCACTTATTTTACAGCGTCTTATTGTAGCAGTCCGGTGTGCGGGCCTGCAAGAAGCAGCCTGATTACAGGAATGATGCCTCATAAAACAGGTGTGGTCTGGAATTCCACACATATTGATTCCTCCGTGCCCACTATTGGCCATCTTTTTCAAGATGTTGGTTATCAGACAGCCTGGGTAGGTAAATGGCACCTGCCTCTATCTTACCCGGCAAAAAACAAAATGGATTCTGTCTCTGGATTTAAAGTGATTCCCTTTCAATCCCTGGATGAAGCCTGGGACCTGGGCGAAGACACCGATGGTCCCATTGCAGATGCGGCAGTAAATTATATCCAAAATTACGATGGGGAAAACCCCTTTCTTTTAGCCGTTTCTCTCCACAATCCACATGACATTTGCCATGTACCGAGAAGGCCGGATGAGTATGCCAAAGCTGACGAGTTGGATACGCTCCCTCCTTTGCCGCCTAATTTTGAAATAGCCGAAGACGAGCCGGAATTTCTTGCCGAAAAGCGCCTCATGGACCATTACGGAGATGAACTGTTGTTAACCAAAGACTACACTCCCGAGGATTGGCGAGCCTACCTGTACCATTATTACCGGTTTACGGAGATGGTGGACAAAGAGATAGGAAAAATAATGGAGGCACTTAAATCGGCAGGGCTGGATGAAAATACGATTGTGGTCCTGACCAGCGAACATGGGGATGGTGCTGCTGCGCACCAATGGGCGGCCAAATTGAGTTTATACGAAGAGGCAGCTACGGTTCCCTTTATTATCCGCTGGAAAGGGAATATCCCCTCTGGAGCTATTAACCGGGAACAGTTGGTCTCCGGAATAGACCTGGCTCCAACCTTATTGGATTATGCCCAGGTCGAAAAGAATGTCCAATTTACCGGCAAAAGCCTGAAGCCGGTGCTGGAAGATCCCAGGGAGAATTTAAGGGACTATTTAGTCGTGCAACTGGCCGATGATAAACTGGATTCCAGCAGGCATGCAAGAATGATTCGGAATAAGCGCTTTAAATATAACCTGTATAATCAGGGAGAACGAAACGAGCAATTGTTTGATTTGTGGAATGATCCGGGCGAAACAACGAATCTGGCCTATGAAGAAAATTACCTGTCTGTCAAAAAAACAATGAAGGAAGCATTGTCAGCATGGATTAGGGAGAGTGGCGATCCGTTTTTGGAATGGCATCCGCTACCCGAACGCAGCTCCCTTACCCAATAGAAATGAATTTTAAACCCCAAAATCTCCAGACCATGAATACAAAAATCAAATACATCCTGATCCTGGCCGGTTTTATTGCCGGGCTTATTTTGCCGGGTTTTGGACAAAATAGCCCGGTATATGAAAAGTTTCACAGTGGGTTCCAAACCCCACCTTCCTATGCCCACCCCATCGTTTACCATTGGTGGCTGGGTGGACATGTTGATAGCCTGCGGTTAAAGGAAGAAATACATGCATTCAAAGAAGCCGGAGTATCTGGATTTACCATATTCGAAATCGGTTCCCGGGATACCGTTCTGGTGGGAACAGGTCCGGAATTTTTGGGGGAGGAATCCCTGAAAACCATCCAATTTGCAGTGGAGGAAGCCGGGAAGTTGGGAATGGAAGTAGGATTGAATACGGCCAGTAGCTGGAATGCGGGAGGAAATTGGCTAACTCCGGAGCATGCAGCCAAATCCATTTATCAATCAAAAGTTAATCTGAGTGGAGGTAAAAATCAAAAAGTAACCATTCCTTTTCCCGAAATACCGGATACGGATCCGAGAGGAAGAAAGCGGATGATCGAATTCGGAGCGGATGGTAAACCGGTTTATGCAGCCGAAATCGCCCTGCTGGCGATTCCTGAATTTCCCGGAGAAAGTCTGGCAGATACCAGCCAAATCAGGGATATTTCCGAATTTTTCAATCCGGAAACCGGGATGCTGGATTGGGAGGTTCCGGAAGGAGAATGGAAAATTGTAAGGTACGTTTGTTCCAATTCGGGTGAAAACCTGATTTTGCCCAGTAAGTATTCTGCAGGTCCTATCGTGGACCATTACGATGCAGAAGCCACCGCCTTTCATTTTAATTATATCATTGACCGCTTGCAGTCCGTGTTGGGGGATTTAAGAGAAACTGCCTTAAAAAGCCTTTATATGGCGAGTTATGAGGCCAGGGGCTTTACCTGGACCCCCACGCTACCTGAGAAATTCAAGGCGATCAACGGATATGAAGTCAAGAAACTCCTGCCCATCCTATTTGAGGAAGCGGAATTTTCAGCCGAAACAACAGCCAATTTCCGGGCTGATTTTCAGCGCACCTTGTCCGAACTGATGATTCATAATTTTTACATGAAATCCAAAGAAGTCTGCAATGCCCATGGCCTCAAAAACAACAGTGAGGCCGGAGGCCCCGGTCTTCCCTTGCATAATGTGCCGGTTGAGCCCCTGAAGGCACTGGGCAAAGGGCTGGACATTCCCAGAGGAGAGTTCTGGATCAATCACGGCCGGTACAACGAAGACGGAATGGATATTTTGAGGGTAGTGAAGGAAGTCTCCTCGGCATCTCACATTTATGGTCTTGGAATAGTTGAAATGGAAGCTTTTACTTCCTTCCAGCATTGGCAGGAGGGTCCTTTTGAGATGAAGCCGATAGGAGACAGGGCTTTTGCCGAAGGTATGAATAAAGTGGTGGTGCATGGATCTACCCACAATCCGGAGGGAACAGGTGTGCCGGGTATCGTGTATCATGCCGGTACCCATTACAACGACAAACGGGTATGGTGGCCGAAAATCAGACCTTTTAACGAATACCTGGCCAGGGTTTCCTATATTCTTCAGGAGGCTGATTTCCAAGCTGATTTTCTTTACTACTATGGAGATACCATCCCCAACTATGGTGGGCACAAGCGAGGCAGGTTCTCCCCGGGGGCGGGTTATGATTACGAACTGGTCAATACGGAGATACTCCTTGGGCTGGAGGTGCAGGAAGGCAAAATCATTAATCCCATTAATGGAGCGGAATTCAGCGTGCTGGCACTGGCGGAGGAGCATGAAATCCATCCGGAAGTATTGCTGAAACTAAAAGAAATGGCAGAAAATGGTGCGGTAATCATCGGCCCCAGGCCGAAAGAGATTGCACAAAGGAAATTAAAAACCGGCATGCCTGACATGGAAGGATGGCTGGAGGAACTTTGGCACCCCTTCGATGCGCAAGATTTAATTGCGGAAGAGGCAGTGATTTTCGAAGATGCAGACCCAACTGAACTAACGGAGGCATTGGGACTGGTGCCGGATCTTGATTATGAAGACAAGTCATTCTATACCCTGGATTATACCCATTACCAAAAGGGAGACCTTGATTTTTATTTTGTTGTCAATACTACCGGGGAATGGCTTTCCCGAAACCTGCATTTCCGGCAGCAGGGCAGGGTGCCGGAGATTTGGGATCCGGAAAGCGGTCATATTATCCCGGTGGGCGTGTATGAACAAAAGGAAGCACAAGTCAGCCTTCCCCTTACATTGGCTCCCTACGAAAGCAAGTTTGTCGTTTTTGCGCCGGGAATTGCTGCAGGACATTATTCACAAATTGCAGGTGCCGGATTGCACCCTCCAAAAATAAATTATACGAGGGATGGAGTAGAGGTCTGGGACGAGGGGATCTTTGTAATGAATGAACAAGCCGGTTCCCAGGAAATACATAGTAGCATTCAGGAAGAGACTATTGATGGAGCCTGGGAGGTGTTTTTCCCCGAAGGCTGGGGGGCTCCCGAAAAGGCCGTGTTTCCGGAGCTGACATCCTGGACAACATCTGAGGTGGAGGGTATTAAATATTTTTCCGGAACAGCCCGTTATGAAAAGCAATTTGTACAGCCCCTGTATCCCAATCACCATGCCGGAGCCAGGACTTATCTGGATTTGGGAGACCTTTCACATGTGGCGGAGGTCTGGCTAAACGATGAACACCTGGGCATTACATGGGCCAAACCTTACCGCTTCGACGTGACCGATCTGCTCCGTCCGGGGATCAACAGCCTGCGGATTGAAGTAGCCAATACCTGGTCCAACCGGATTACCGGAGACGCCATTACCGGAGAAAAATTTACCCAAACGCATATCGAGGAAACCAATATCAAAGGGATCAGCCATATCCGGGTACCCTGGGAAGAGGTGCCATTGATACCCTCGGGATTGTTTGGTCCCGTTACGCTCCGTACCCTCATGCCGGTCAAGCTACCCCAGTCGCTTCAGGCTGCTCGTATATTTTCTGACAATATGGTCCTGCAGCGGAATCAACCCATCCCTGTCTGGGGCGTAGGTACAGCGGGGGAGGAAGTGGCTGTCCAATTGGGAAACAAAAAAGCGGAGACAAGGGTCTTGGCCAACGGCCACTGGCAGGTAGCTTTGCCCGCCTTCCCTGCTGGCGGGCCGCATACCATGAGCATCGAAAGCGGAAAAAAAAAGCCGAATTCAAAGATGTTCTGATAGGAGATGTCTGGTTGGGTTCCGGACAATCCAATATGCAACATCCAATGGGTGGTTGGGAATGGATCCCCCATTCTGAAATACTTGATGCCAGGTTGGAGCTGGAGGATAGCAATTATCCGGAAATACGGCTTTTTGATGTGCCGCTATTTCCATCGCCCGAGCCTGTTGAGAACCTTTCGGGTGGCAGATGGGAAAAGCCTAGTCCTGAATCATTGGCCGGTTTTTCTGCACCTGCCTGGTTTTTTGCTAAAAAGCTACACCGCGACCTGAATATTCCGATTGGCATTATCCACAGCTCCTGGGGAGGTACCAGCATTTTGACCTGGTCCAACGAACAGACCCTGCAGGATTTTGCGGACTCCCTTCCACAGCTGGAATCCGACCTTCGGTATTTTCCGCAAACCTGGAGCAATCAGGTACAAGCGGCTAAAGAGTACCACCGCATACGAAGAAACAAGTTGAGTCATCCGGATCCGGAAATCAAGCGCCAGATGCTAGCGCCCGGGTATTCCGCAGTGGGCTGGAAAGATTTGGATCTTTTTGATGATACAATGGAACATGGCCAGGTGCTGTGGATGAAGCATCAGGTAAATCTGAACCAGGAGTTGGCAACCACAGACCTGACATTGCAGCTTGGGTTCCTGAACAGGCAAAGTCATGTGTATTGGAATGGACAGGAACTGGGATATTTCCAATACCCTGCTCCGGTAAACATCCGGGTGCCGGCAGCCTGGGTAAAGAAAGGCATCAACGAAATCGCCTCGCGCCTTTCCAACCCCTGGGGTGGAGCCAATTTTTATGGAGCTCCGGAGGAATATGTCCTTGCAGATTCCTCTGGTAATTTTCAATTATCACTTGCTTCAGGCTGGAAGGGAATCAACAATCAGGAACCCATTCCTCCTGCAAAACCCTTTTATGTAAACGAACCTTCGTTTTTGTTTAACGGCATGATCAGTCCGCTCATTCCTTACGGAATCAAAGGTTTTATTTGGGATCAGGGTGGTGCCGATGCACGCAGGCCTGAACTGTACGCACAGCTATTTCAGCGATTGATCCGGGATTGGAGAGCCTACTGGAAGAATGATAAGTTGCCTTTTCTTTTTGTACAAAACACCGGCACCTATAGCAGTCATGAATTTGAAAAAAGAACTTTTGTAAGAAGTCCGCTCCGGGAGGCTCAGGCAACTGCATTGGAACTACCTCATACGGGAATGGTAGTATCCGTTGATATTGGTGATCCCTACGATGTACATCCCAAAAACAAGCAGGAATTTGGCAGGCGGCTGGCCTTGCAAGCACTGGAGAAAGTATATGGACGGGATATAGAGGCCGATGGCCCCTATTATGGCTCCCATCAAGTCAAAGGAGATACGGTAGTAGTCAAGGTGAAGGATCCGGGGCAGCAATTTGTCTTAGATTGTACCGGTGAATCCTGTGGTTTTGAGCTTGCCGGTTCTGATGAGGTATTTTATCCGGCAAAGGCCGTTTTACAGGGAGATGACATATTGGTTTATTCCGACGAGGTCGCCAGACCCAGAGCCATTCGTTACGCCTGGGGTGACTATCCACTTGCAGGAGTTTCTAACCAGGAAAACTTACCGATGGCACCATTCAGGGTGGATATATCAGACTGAGTGGTACCTAAAACTAATATTGATTTTTCTGCCGATTGAGATGGACACAAATTTGGTATTTTCCATTGCTGGTTGGGAATTTTCAGGAATGACAAATAATTTGGAATCATCCGCATCAGAACTTATCTTAAGCAGGCCAACCAATCGACAGACAGATTTCGAATGGAGCTATTTCAATACAATTTTTCTTTACTTGCTGTATTGGTTTTCCATTTTGCAGCAATATATCAGTTCCTTTGATCGTGAGCCTGGGATATTCTTCGCAGTGATCATGAATGAAGAATTACAAAGGGATACTTTATATACAATAGAAGGAAATCACCTCAAGCCGCATAGTAGGTTTGATTTTGCTTTTTCGGACAAGAGGAAAGTATTTAATATATTAGAAATCACCGGGCAGGATGATTATTATTTCATGACCTATCGTAGCGATAAGTATTCTATTTCCCAATTCGTATACAATAAGGAAAAAAGTGTTGGCTATGATTTAAAGGATGGATTCACGGTGGCAGATGGAAGCAAGCAACTGTTACATGCATTTGGGGACGGTGACTATTTTTATATCAGAAGGGAGACTGATGAAACCGGATTTGAATTGAATCCCATCATTGTATGGGTAAAGTTAAAGGAATAGTCGTAAAAATGAAACTCCCAAATGGAGTGGCATACTGGCATATAAAACTGAAATTAACTAACTTTAAAACAGAAAAAAGCACCATACCATGGCAACTGAAGTCGTAAAGCGGTTGATAAATGTAGATGAATACCACAAAATGGCCGAGATGGGCATACTGAAACCGGATGACCGCCTGGAACTGATACAAGGTGAAATATACGAGATGAGCCCGATTGGAAGTAAGCAGGCAGGCATAGTAAATAAATTGGCCAGCCTGTTGAATGAGCTGTTCAAAAATAAGGCAGTCGTCGGCGTTCAAAATCCGGTTCAAATCGATGATAGGAATGAACCCGAACCGGACATTTGCCTGTTAAAATACCGCCCTGACTTTTATGCTTCCGCCCATCCGGTCCCTGCAGATGTGCTGGCCATCATCGAAGTGTCCGATGCTTCTATCAGGTTTGATAAGGATGTAAAGCTGCCCCTTTATGCCACCCATCGCATTCCGGAATACTGGATTATCGATCTGGATAACAATTGGATTGAAGTCCATACGAATCCGAAAAAAGGAAGTTATGCCAGTATACAACGATACCTGCCCGGCGAGGAAATTTCCCTGATGGAGCAAAGACTTTCTGTGAACGAATTGCTCATATTAAGTTAGGTTGGTGTCTTTTTTTGAAAGCCATTCCGCCATTTCCTTTTTGCTCCTTTGCATTTCAATTTAACAGACCCAATCCTATGAAACAGTTGATTGCCCTATTACTTTTTATCCTGGCCCTGCAGCCTCTTGCCTATTCCCAAGACCACCGGCCTGAAATCAGGGAAAATATCCCATTGGATTCCATTCGGTTAAGCGATCCCTGTATTTTGGCCGACTCCGAAACTGCCACGTATTACATGACCGGAACAGGAGGCTTGCTCTGGAAAAGTAGAAATCTTGATTTCTGGACCGGGCCGTACCGGGTGGTCGAAACCGACCCGGCTTCCTGGATGGGTCCCCGCCCCATGATCTGGGCTGCCGAATTGCATCAGTATAAAGACAAGTATTATAACTTTGCCACCTTTACCAATAGAGAGGTTAAAATCGATACAGTAAAAGGGAATGTGATCGAGCGCAGGGCCTCCCATATCCTGGTTAGCGACAAGGCGGAAGGACCTTACCGGCCCATGGAAGATCCGACCTATCTGCCGGCCGATAAGCCGACCCTGGACGGGACTTTCTGGGTGGAAGAAGACGGCAAACCTTATATGGTATATTGCTACGAGTGGCTGCAAAACTGGAACGGTACCATTGAGAAAATCGAATTGAAACCCGATCTGAGTGGTTCGGTGGTAGAAACCCAGCTCCTTTTTAGCGCCAGTGAATCCCCCTGGAGCCGTGAGATCAATGATGCAGGGGATACCATTCCCAACAAGGTCACGGACGGGCCCTGGTTGTTTAAAACCCAGACCGGTAGGCTCGGGATGATCTGGACCAGTTGGGTGTTCGGTGATTACACACAAGGGGTAGCCTATTCCGAAAGCGCGACATTGGATGGTCCCTGGATACATGAGGAAGAACCTATTACCCCGCCAAACTTTGGGCACGGTATGTTATTCAGAACTTTTGAGGGACAGTTGCTGATGGCGGTCCATAGTCACCAGGTAGGGGAGAATGGCCGTTACATACGTATCCCCAAACTATTTGAAGTCGATGATTCAGGGGATAAACTGGTACTGGGACAGCCATTCAAGGCTGATTAAAAGACATGCTAAATCCCTTAACTAAGCATTCTTTCATTAAACAAATTATCCAATGATTAAGAAACCCGTCTTTCTTGGTTTATTGACGCTATTTTTTTCCTGTTCTGAGGATATCTCCTCACCCGGGGAGCCGGAAGAAATGGAAGGGCCTGCGGAACTGGAGGAGACTACAGAAGACCCCGCCTATCCGGTCTGCGGATTTGATTTGGATCAGGAGGGAGACCCCATACCGCTGATAGGCAATTGGGAATTTGTCGGTTTTGAACATCTGGAAACAGGCAATTTTTACCCCTATACCTGTACGGCGAGACTGGCTCATCTTACCCATTATCAGGGTGGATACGATAATAGGCTGGATGACTATGATTTTCCACTTTACCTGAAGTTAATGGATCAGGAATGGGCTGAGGAAGATCAACCATGTCAGGGAAGATTTAAACTGGAAACCAGGACCCACCTGGGGGTACTTCATTCCTGTTTTTCTTATGATGAGCAGGGAGCTATTGAGTTTGAAGTTGGCTTGCCCGATTGGGGTTTTCCGGAAGGCGGCACCATTATTTTTCCGGAAGAAAGCCACCATATCTCCTATACAGAAGCGTTGGAGAATGCCGTCTACTTTGAAATTGATGCCAACAGGCTGTATGTTTATTTCGATAGTGAGGACTACAGAATGGTGTTTTTGGAGCTGAAAGAGAATTAATGGAGCTATTTTTCAACCTCGCACTGGCCCCTCTTTGAATAGTGGTTTGTATCCTTATTTGCCTTATTTATCAGGGAATGGTTAGAATTTTAAATCCATCACGGCAAATCCCAATTCATCGGCCACATTGACATGGCTCCATAGTTTACCATCCTTGAAAAATCCGCCCTTTGGCAAGGTAGACAGCCCCTTGATTTTTGTCTCTCCGATAAGTTCCAGGTCTTCAGAATAGGCCATAAGGAAGATTTCGAGTTTGGCTGCGGTTGATTCGGTTTCTGGGGACAGTACCCTACTGGCAAACCGGAAATACCTTCCGCTTTTTTCGTCCCTGATAAAATTCCAGTAGCTGATTTGAGTTGACAGTTTTTCCAATTCTCTCTCAAATTCCTGCTGGCTAAGAACCTGGTTTTTAACTTCTCCTGTTTTTTTCGGAGGAACCAATTTGAGCGGAAATCGCCTGTAAAAAAGACTATCGGATCTGGACTCGTAGACGTAAATTCCGTTTCCGACCGTGCAGGAAATAAGTACCCTGTCATTAAAATGTTGTAAAAACGGCAACTCAATCTTCAAGCCACCGCCTTCAGGCCCACCTGTACGGATGGTGAATAAATGGGCTTTCTGGAATTCGGGTAGAGGCACCATCACTTTCCGCTCACCTGTGGAGTCCAGCACTGCGAGATAATAGTGCCGGGTTTCATAGTTAAAAGGTAGTGAATACAATTGGTCCAGGTTAGCGTCAAATACAATCCTGTTGTTTACTGTTGCCGATTCTACGGGAAATCCTTCAATAATTTTTTCCTGATTCAGATTCCAGGATCGAACCTTGATTCCAGAATTCCGGATGATCGATGGTTTCCCGAAAGCGGGAAAGAAGAAAAGGCCCTCACCGAGTGGCTGAAAAGGAAAGGTAAATCCGGGGCTATTGGGCCCGTCTTTTTCAAAAAAATAGGAATCAACTAGTTTTAACGAGTCCAGATGTATCCGCTGTAGTTCCAATGTTTTGTAGTCGAGGATATGGTAGTGCAAGCCATTGGGAGAAACGGCCCCTATAAATGGGATGCCAAAGTTGATCAGTTGATCCCCTGTATCCACCATCAGGGTATCCATAGAAAAGGTGAAATTTTCAAGCAGATTGCTTTTTTGGCCTGCAGCGCTCGCCCCTTCTGAGGCTTTTTTTCCTTGGCAAAAAACCAGTGTAAAGAGTAGTGAAATTAAAAATAGTCGGCCGCCCATACCTTTGAGGGAGTAGGACAGGCAAAGCAGCTTTAAGTGCTCCCTGCAGATTTTTAGGTTTTGATACCCTTGATCAAGATATTTCATAGCTATTCATATAGCGACTTCAAACCAAAGAGTCTTTTTTGTTTTATTCGGACAATGATTTTCTCTAAGGTACGACCAAATAATGATAAAAACTAATAAATACGTTTAATTATTGTCAGTACTTCTTCTTCGCGCTCGCCCTTACGGTTATCATACCGACTACCGACAACCATTTTTTTAGGAATTACGTGTAGTAAGAGTAAACTAAATCGGATATGATAAAAAGTCAGTTGTTTTTTGCGTTTTTATTTTTGATGGTTCTCTCCTCCTGTTCACCGCATCTTTTTGCCTCCCTGAGAAGCAATAATATGAACCAACTGGAGCTGGGAATGTCCAGAGACCAGGTCACCGGAATTCTTGGCAACAATTATACTATTGCAGAGAAGCGTCTCGAAGGGGGAGTTCCGCTAGAAGTGCTTTCCTACCGCAATTTTCCGAACGATGACGAATTCTACCTGTTCGTGTTTAGGGGCAATGAGCTAGAAAAATGGTACAGGGAGCTGGTACCCAATTTTGAAAGCAGGAAGGATTGAGATTTGTGCTCCATTCATTTTCCCAAAGTGAGTAAGTTAATTACCCAAGTTTACAAAACACGCATGGAAGGATAAGAAAACCTTGTTTTTTATCAGCATGGCACTGGTACCAAAAAAGGCTTTCGTTTTTAATAGAAATCTCCTTCAAAAAATTCTTTTAATCTGGCAGCAGGCAGTATGGCTGTTGTGCTTTTGAAGGTTGCCTCACGGTTCCTTTCATTTAGGAAAATCAGAATCTTACAGATAGGTATTATGTGAAATTTGCTAACGGGGCGGAACTTTTCAAAATATCTAATATCATTTCCTTCCGAGGTAACACCCCCAATTACCAAAAATGCAGTCCCACATTGGCGGGATTCGGCATGACAATTGTGCCGTTATATATTATATTCAATAAATCTTAAATTTTAAATTTATTTAATATTATGTTCTTAGAAAAAATCAATAAGTTCATAAAACGAAAAAGATTTCCAATAATGTCCGCAATTGGTGTTGGCATGATAGCCGTTGTGATATCGGCTTGTGATGTAGGGGATGACGACCCTGTTCCCCTTCCGGACATATCCTATGTAGGGCTATACAATGCCTCACCTGATTCCCCTCCATTGGATATCTTAATGGAAAACGGACGTATCAATTACTATCCACTTAGATATTCGGATTATTCCAATTATCTCAATTTCTATGCAGGAGAAAGAACCATGCGTGTTAGTCCGGTTAATGCTTCAAATGTAGTGGTGGATACTACTTTTAATTTTGAACCAGAAGCTGCATATTCATTATTCTATGTAAATGAATATGATGATATTCAGGCATTTTTGGTAGAAGATGAAGTGTTATCCTTATCCTCAGGAGAGGCTGCCGTACGTTTTATTCACCTATCTCCCGATTCTCCGGAAGTAAATCTGGTCAGGTCGGTAGAGGATGAAAACACCGTGTTGGCAGAAGGAAATGCTTATTTGGACCCGACGTCATTTATGGCAGTCGAAAGCGGGGTTCAATCTTTCCAGGTAAATTTGACAGATAATGGAGAGGAAGTATTGTCCATTCCGGATTTAAATTTGAGATCTGGTGGAGTTTATACCATCCTGGCAAGGGGATACAATAATCCTCCTGCAGGTAATAACAACAACCTGAGCGCAGATGTATTGATCAATAATTAAGTTAATTTAAATCTATTGCTAAAGGCCATAGTCAGGTAATTATCTGGCTATGGCTTTTTCGTTTCGAAAATGATGAGGCTCATTTTTATTTTTTTTGACTATTATTTTATAAATCCAAAAATGGCGGGGTTTAAATTTGATCCGGCTAATTTTATTACCTGATTCCGACCTAATTTCAAGCAAAATATGTCTTTAAACGATTTAAGAGGAGGTGAGCAAATATCCAGGGAATCCATAACAAGAAGATACAACCCTACATTATCCTACTGAAGCGAGTTAAAAATCAGGGCATAAACTATTTTTTATCAATCACATATGACTTACTCTTAAAGGCGGAGTCCACCCAAGATACGCATCAGACTTGCCATTAAGTGGTTAAATCACTTCAAATTCAATCAAGGGTTGCTATTTCCGGATTCCACCGCCATACGATTCGAATTTTCTTTTTGGTGCTGGGGAATTCGGTTTCCAGTTTTTTACGAAACAATTCACACTTGGTGGCAAAGCGTTCAAGTTCCTGAGTTTCCAGCAAAAGCCATTCTGAGTTGTCTATTTGCGTTTCCTGCAGACCGCGCCGGCGCTGAATGGATTCATTCAAGGTGACCAATACGGTGGGAATATCGATTAGCACCGGAGCTCCGGTTTCATCATACCGTAGATAAAGATTGAATGGACGGGAACGGCGAATGACTTTGGCACCTACAAAATCAATCAGTTTCCCCTCCTGGAGATTTCGGATGTAGTCATGGTTGGCCATGTGCATTTTATCAGGTATCAGGATTTCAAACTGCAACTTTTCCCGTTGTTTTTGGTCCAGCTGCCGTTCAATGGGGTTGCCCTTGTCGTCCTTTCCAGTTACTTCATATACTTTCAGCTCGAAGTCATCGCTGTCTTCATACCTCATGAATACTTTGGGAAGAATCATGGAAAGGAAGTTTTTCAGGTAGTTTTTTGACAGTCCCACAGCTGTGGGAATTTCGGCGATTGGCGCATTGTAAAAACGGGTTACCGGATTTGGAAACCAGTCTATTTCACCCAATACTTTGATAATGTCCTCAAACCGGGGTTTCAAGAGGGCTTTGGGTGCCTCAGTATCATCAAAAGGAAGGTCTAAAAACCTGTAAGCAGCGATGTCAAAAGGGGTTTGCTCCAGTTCATTTGAAACAGAACTGTCTTTTACGATCAAAGAAGGTTTACCGAAGGAATGGTAAATTCCCAATTCATACATGACGTTAGGGTTATTACCCGTAATGTCTGCGACCAATATATCGGCTTGTTCCAGGTATAACAGGACCTGGTCCATGACCGAACCGATATTGCCTTCTTCGGGGGTGATCACAGTAAAACCATGGGGTCCTACCAGGGGTGCCACGATCTTTCTTGCCAGTAAGTTGAGCCTGCTCATGTCCTTCATGGGACCAATGACAAAACAGCGTTTGATTAATTCCTGTGAATACATAGTATTTGGGATGGATTGAATTTTTAAGAGCGGATGATGGCTTGTAACATTTTAGGGATAGTACGGATTTGGTCCAGGTCTTTTTGTTGCTCCTGTTCATCAAGAGCATCAAATGGGCGAAGGTCCAGGTGTAGTTTTTCTGCTTTCAGGATTTTTTTTCCTCCTTGTTTGTACCAATAGGCTTTCCAATGCTCCCAGGCTTCCATGACCCCGGGCTCATCCTGAAGGGGCCTGAAACCTTGAAGTAATAATTCTGCACACCAGCGCCGGTGTTCGGCCTGGCCTAGTCTTTTTTCATGAAAAGCAACGATGTCCGGGTCAAGCAGTGGCTCGAATGTTTCGGGATGAAATTTCCAGTCAATCTCCCTCCAAACCGATCGAAGTTTTACCCAAAGATGATCTGCCGCATGCCTGTTGGATTCCTTTTCCTGTTCACTGCTCTCCTGCCAGACCCGGTTAATTTCCAAATTGCTGTCACCGTAGCCTTGCATGTACCAGTAGGCGATTTGCCTGGGTAAAGCATCCAGAGCACGGTCACGGATTGCTGAAGCAGTACATTCGTCAAGGAGATTGCCAAAACAGCGCACAGGAACCTCCGGGGCCAATTGGTTTAACCGGTATTCTGTGTTTTTTTCCTCTGTTTTGTTAGGGAATTTATAATAACAAAATACCTGTAGGTTACAGTTTTCTTGTTGCTTGTAGCGATTGAGTTTGGGCAAAAGCAAAGAGAGGTAAGCACCGGAATTCAGATCATTCTCCAAACAGATGTAAAGGCTTACCGTGTTTTTCGTTTGCAGTATTTCGGCAAAAAGAGGGGATTTTCCGGAAAGCCTGGCGGCATCTTCCTGTGGAAGGTCATAAAATTCAAGACTGTCTTTTTCCCAGAGGTCTGCTATTAGTTCTTGTAGGTGATGTGCTTTAGGATGGGTATTGAACACGGGATAGCTATTTAAAAATTCTTCTCTGGCAGCCATGGCATTGTGACAAAAGACCCTGACTTTCAGGCGTTTTTTTCCGGGAAAGTGTCCCAGTCTTAAGGCGTTTAGTGCTATTTCCTTACCTAATTTCTCGAATCCCACAATGACCACCATGGCTTGTTCCGCATTTGGACTTTGATAAAAGCGGTCAAATGGGAAGCACAATTGTAATCTTCGTGCGGTATTTTCACAAATATCAAAGATATGCATGCGGTCTCTGGATGAGCTTTCCAAATGACTATATAACAAGGTTTTGAGACTGCTGTCTTGTAGATGAACATACCACCTTTGCCGTTTGGGAATGTTTCCGGAAATCCTGTCCAGTTCCAGTGTGGTTCGGACATTGTTGGTGTCATCCTCATCCAGCAGGTAGATTTCATCGGCCTTTTGGTGATAGATTTTTTTAAAAGGCTGGCAGAGTGTGTGCTCCCTTTGACCCAAATTGCTCCTGTTCCTTGTATTTCGGAGGTGAAGGGTTGGTTTTCTTCAGGGCAAACCACCACCACCTTTTTCCGTGAGGAACACAAATCCTTTACCAGTGTAAAGCTTTTCTCTCCGGTCCCCAGTACCACTACATATTGATGAGGATAGAAACGCTGCCAGAAAATGAGTTTAAGCCTCCGCCTTTCCTGTCCAAGTGCAAAATACAGTGCAATGGTAAAGGCTGATAAAGCCGTTAGAAGTCCCATATATCTGGCGAGGTTTAAGGCTATGGGGACCGCCGTATTTTCGATCACTGAATTGTTGAATGTGATCAGGTTAACGGCCATGAAAAGGGCATTGTGGAAATCCAGATTAGGAAGGATCTGTAGAAAGCCAAAGGTACCCAGTGCAAGGGTAGAAAGCACGAGAAGCATGGGTAATACAAAAGAAAGAAAAACCTGGGAGCCTATTTTTCGGCCAATTGGTTTCCATATCTTTTTAAAGAGTGTTTCTTTCTTTACCAGGGGAAGGGCTACTTCAACCCAGCTAAAATGAACAGTAAAAGGGATGCGGTGAAATTTTTCCTGGGTAAATGACAGGCTATCAGGCAACAGACTTGCCAAAGGGTAGGGATTAATTGACCTTGGTACTACCAGGTGATGAAGGTTAAGTTTATAGTCTCCTTCTAAAGCCCATTTGACAACTGCTGAAGTACCTGCTCTTTTGCCATTGTAAACCCCATCCCAAAGGACCAAAATATGCCTGGCTTCTGCAAGGAGGTGATTCCCCAAAGCTTCAAAGTAATTTTCTTCGTTTTCACTTGGAAAATAATCCGGGAGGATGTGCCTGTCCATACCCTTAGGTAATTCCATTGTTTGGTTTTGGACTGTCAGTATTGCCGTAGAAGGGATTCCTATTTCCCTGGCTATTTCAACTACCAATTGGTCGGCCCCTTCGGCCATTCCACTTAACAACCTGAATGTCCCAAGGTCCTTGTCCCGGGTGATCTGGATTAATTTTTCTTTTACCTTAACTTTTATTTCAGGTAAATCTTCAGGCCTGAGGTCCCGGTGTCCTGTAACTGCGATATAAGTGGTCGGCTTGGCCATAGCCCTTCTTGATCTTTCGGTTGATCATTTTTTTCAATGAAATTTCACATGCATTTAAGATCTTGTAAAATAAGGGTTTGTAATTTAAAATAGAATTTAAATTTAGACTATTGCTTAAAATAATCGCATAAGTGATTGAAAAATGGCCAAAATCCGGTATTAAATTCCAGAAGGGGGTTATTCTACCACCTTGATCAGGGTACCAGCCTCCAACTGCTCATCTAGCAGCATGCCATTTAATATGGCCATTTCTTCCAGGCGACTATCTGGAATCTTGTGATTTTTAAGTGCCCTCTCCAGGGTCATGGCCTGATTGACGCTTCGGATGGCTAACCTTTCGGGTTGACGGTTCAGCTTATCTGCCACTTTTAGTTCGCTGAAATTTCTCATGGTACCCAAAAAATCCTGCTCATAGCTTCCAAAATTACTGCTCTCAGCCAGACCCATCAACCGGTAGGTCATATCATTTAGCTGAATATAGTAGACCAAAAGCCGGATGTTATTGCCATTTTCCTGTTTTTGTTCAGCCATTAGCTGCAGGGAATTCAGGTTGTTGACTTTATCATCACTTACAGATAGTACTTCGAGTTGGTATTGTTTTACCATTTGGTCGGCCATCTCCCGGAGGTTTTCGCCAGAACTAAGTGTCAACGACATGACTGCTTCCCCGCTTTTTGGAGCCATTTGCACTTGTTGGGGACTGTTCTGAAGGCTCCATTCTTTCGGCACGGGGAAATTAAACTTTAATTCGGGATGATAGAAAACCTTGTTTTCCACAAATCCTTGTCTTGGGTCTTCTCCGTACACCAGGCCTTCGATTCTTCTCAGGTAAGTTTCCCTGTTGATTTTTGTGTCATTCAGGTCCAGTTTTTCTTTCCAATTTTGTGCCAACCGGGCCACGGTAACGTTTCTTTCAGCGGGAGAAGGATGTGTAGAAAGAAATTCCGGTACAGGACTGCCGCCTTCTTTTGCCTGTTGTCTTTCCAGGGTTTCAAAAAAACCAGCCATTTCCACTGCATTGTACCCGATTTTCGAAGAATACTCTACCCCAAGTTCATCCGATTGCCGTTCTGCATCTCTGCCGAAGCTCAACAGAGCAAGTTGCATGCCCTGGGAAAGAGGTTCTATAAAATCCGAAAGTTGGGGCACCAGGACAATTCCGGCAATCATCCCCAATTGGCCCAGCATGGCATTGCGCTGCTGAATGACAGAATGTCTGGCAGTTACATGGCCTATTTCGTGGCCCAAAACCCCAGCAAACTCTGCCTCATTGTTGAAATGGGCCATGATGCCACGGGTAAAATATACAAAACCTCCGGGTACGGCAAAGGCATTGATGACGGGAGAATCAACGATTTTGAATTCATAATCCAATTTTGGGCGATGCGATACGGCAGCCATTTCATTTCCTTTTTCTGTAATAAATGCCTGTAATTCAGGGTCATCGTACCGGCCAAAAAAAGCGATAATTTCAGGATCAGAAGATTTACCCATTTCTACTTCCTGTTTTTCGGACATGAACACCAATTGCTTTTTGCCCGTGACCGGGTTTCGGGCGCAACTGATCTGAATGAATAATAAACCAAATAAAAAAAAGCGTTGGAAAATGAATAGAACTGACATACCTTGAAGTGTTGGTTAAGTTTAATATTACCTATCAAATGCTGTGCTATAATTTTTAAGAACTGGATTATTTGGACACTTCAGTTGGGTATCCTCCCGAATGTGGTTTCAGTTCAGGGATTTCTTTGGTTTTTTCCCGGTATGGAAAAAAATACTGGAATCAATTCCGGAAATGATTTGATTGAGGGATAGATGTTTTGATAGGGGTAGCATATTCTGGTTTTTTCGTATTAGCTTTAACCTTCCAAAAAAGATTTACCTATGAAAAAAATAGCTGTCCTTTTGTTCTTTTTATTCCCTTTTTCAAATAAGGCCCAGGTTCCGGCCGTACACCGGATGCCTGCTATAGAGACCATGGTGGAAGATATTTCCAAAGACAGCCTCGAATCCTACCTGGAGGGTTTGGTCAGCTTTGGTACCAGGCACAGTTTAAGTCAGGACGGGGAGACCAGGGGTATTGAAGCGGCAAGGCAGTATGTTTTGCAGCAATTTCAATCCTTTGAAAATGCTGCAAATGGAAGGTTGACATCCGAAATCGACTATTTCACGGTGGAGGCTAATGGCAGGCGGGTATTGGAAGATACCCGTATGGGTAATGTAATGGCTACATTAAAAGGCACTGATCCTTCGGATGACCGGGTCTTTATCGTTAGTGGACATATAGATAGCCGGGTGTCAGATATCATGAACGCCGAGGACGATGCGCCAGGTGCCAATGATGATGGCTCCGGTGTAGTGGCACTTATAGAGATGGTAAGAATCATGTGCAGGAAATCCTTCCCTGCCACAATCATTTTCGTTGCCGTGTCCGGTGAGGAACAAGGCCTGATCGGAGCAGCGCATCTGGCCAGGAGGGCAAGGGAAGAAAATTGGAACCTGGTAGCCATGATCAATAATGACATGATCGGTAACAGTGCCTCCAGCGGTACCGAAATTAGGAATAATACCCAATTGCGGGTATTTAGTGAGGGAGTACCATTAATGGAAACGGAAGAAATGGCAGCTTTGCGGCGCGCAACCAATGCGGAAAATGACAGTAAGTCCAGGCAATTGGCCAGGTACATCAAGGAAGTGGGACAACGCTATGTGGATCAACTTGAAATTAAATTACTTTACCGCAATGACCGATTTTTAAGGGGAGGGGACCATACCCCATTCTCCCGGGAAGGCTTTACGGCCGTACGTTTGTGTGAGATGAATGAAAACTACTACCAGCAGCACCAGGACCTGCGAACCGAAGAGGGGATCCGTTATGGGGATGTCATTGAGCATATAGACTACGAATACCTACGTAAAAATACCGCCGTTAACCTGGCTGTCCTGGCAAATCTGGCCACTGCCCCCTCGGTTCCGGAAGCCGTGGGAGTGGATATCAGTGGGCTTAGCAATTCCTCCTTACTGCGCTGGCAGGCTCCTGAGCATGGAATAGCAAGGGGGTATTATATATTGATGCGGGAAACTAGTTCGGCCATGTGGGAAAGGAAATTCTATACCGAAGACCTGGAAATGGAACTGCCCTATTCCAAAGACAATTACTTCTTTGCGGTGCAGGCTGTAGGTGAGCAAGGGGCTGAAAGTTTGGCTGTCTTTCCCCGGCCGGTTCGGTAAAGGGCTGGACAGGGAGTTAAGCAACTGATCCGTTTTTATAGGAGTAATATTTACTCAAATAAATCCGATTTTATTGGGCAGCTTCATTTGACCTTTGGATAGGCGTAACTTGTTTATGATACCAGGATAGAAACAGGTCTTTCATAGCCAAAAATATCGTTTTTCGGCAGCAGCATGCCAGGATAGGATACCCATTCGTCTCCCCATCCGATCGCAGCCAAACCCGAAATACCCCCCTTCATTTCATTGTATGCTATCGGACCTGCTTTCAATAGGCGAAATTGATCAGGTGTGCTGCGGCAAAAGTCTTAAACACCTGGTTAAAATAGGTACAATACCCGGCATACATACCGGGATTGTTGCAATCCAGCCCATAGGTCATGGCCAAGGTCAGCATTTCTACCGGAACCGGTATGGTGGCGATGGCCATAAATGTTTTTTCTTCCGTCATCAGTAGGGTCATGTACACGTAAAAGCCATATTGCAGGCCATCTTGTCCCATGAGGTATTCATTGCCCAAAGACAGGATCCAGGCTATTTTCCGGCCTCCTTCAAATTCGTCCCAGGTAGAATATTCCTCATCTATGGTAAATCCGCTCATGCCATAACGAAAGGCAAAATTTTGGTTGATAATCTCTCCCATAAGCACCAGCAATTCCTCAAAATCGGTTTGTGAAAAATCACTTTGCATGCCGTAAAAATAGAGTTGCATGTCATTCCCATCAAAGTTGCTTACCTGAAAGGCTTCCTCAGCCGGGTTGAATTGCAGCGCGCGACCTTCTGGTATAGCGAGTACCACGCCATTGTTGATGTCCTCATAAATATCGAAACGCATGTTTTCATAATCCAGCTGTATGTTGATGTCCAATGAAAATTCATCTGCCAGTTTTTGAATATTTTCAGGATCGTCGGAAGTATCCATCATTTCTATTAGGGAGCGATTTTTGGTGGCGTAAAATTCAAAACCTATGGCTTCTACGGGTAGATCATCCATTTTGCTATAACTACTTTCAAGAAATTGGTCGCTTACCCGGGTATTTTCCTCGATTTCCGGGGCATTTACTTCTATTCTTGCTGTGGCTGAAAAAAGTTGTGTCAGGTTTTCAAATCCGGCTGGAAGCGCAGAAATGGAGGAGTTTTCCAGTTCAGGCAGGTAGGTTGCAGGGATGATCCAGCTTACATTGCTGGCTCCTTTTTCCAGTCCCCCATCGCCAATCCCTATGAGGCGGCTTTGGGCATCAAAAACCGGGGCACCTGAAAAACCCGGCAGCAGGCTGCCCTCAAGGTAAAAAATGTTCAGGTCCAGTGCAGGGAACCCTATTCTTTTTAAGGCATCTAAGTCCTTTTTGGGAATCAGTTCTGCCAGTGTTTCAGGATCTACATAGCCTTTTTTCATTTGCCTGGAAGAACTTCCGGTAGCCCCACCATTGTAGCCCAGGGCAAACACATCAGTGCCTATGGGTACTTTCTCCGGATGGAATGCATTTATTGGGACCATTCCTGCCGGAAGTGCAGGTTGGCCAGGCAACAGTTCCAGAAGGACAAGGTCTGCTTTTTGAAGAATTTTTTTTATCCGTGCTTTTCTCCAGGCCTGTCCGGAATACAAGATCCTGATTTCTCCTGTTGGGCTCATGCCATGCAGGGAAGTCACAATCTGATCGGGAGTTTTCCAGAGGAAACCCGTCAGGGAGTTGGATTCCCTGTTGTTGATCGATACAATTACCTTGACCAAAGAATTCTTTACTTTATTGGGATTAAAGTTTTGGGCGGATAGACGGGTGCTCCACAGCAAAAGCAGAAGCAATATCCAGGTACATTTATTCATGTTTAAGCACTTTGATTAACGATAGATAGACCTGTTTTCTTTCTTCCTGGCTGTAGTGTTTGGCAAATTCCTCATGGAGTTTGTCCCAGGGTGGATCTGCCTTTTCAAAGGCTTCATCTATCTCCTGGAGGCTGCTTTCATTTCCCAGATTCCTGAGGTTTTCACTTACCACTACGGTCCCCTGACCAGCATTGCAGAAACTGTCTCTCAATGCAAGTAGTGCAGTGGCAGCCAGGGATTCAGGTAGGTCTTTTTTAAATTGATTCACAAATTTGGCCCATATTCCCCCTGCCGTTTCAAAGGTATTGTAAACCTCTGAAGGAGCAGTTTCTACATTGGCATATACCAAAAAATCACATGCTCCAATCTCTATTTCAGAAGAATAAAGCACATTGGCTTGTCTGATGGCAAGCGAGGAGGAGTCTGCACGGATAAATCCTGTAACAAAAGCTTTGGCTTCAGCCTCTGTGTAACCTATGGCCAGATATTCTTCCATTTTATCGGAAAGGGAGGGAGCAAATGGATCATTTGCTCTGATGTAAAGGCCTATGATTATTCCTACTACCGAGAAAAGGCCAAAGGCTCCAATCCGGAGGCTTTTGATGGGGTCAAGGAATTTCTCATTCAACCCTATAAGGATGGCCAGCAAGGAAGAAATGGATCCTATAACACCACTGACTACCGGGGAAACAGAAAGTCCCAGCAAAATCCCCAAAAATAATCCAATTCCCAAACCATTGAAAATGGCTGCCATTACCTGCACGAAATTAGGGTTGGTATTGTCAGACCCTTCAGGAAGCAGTTTTTCAAAATTGCTCATTGGCGATGTGCCTTCATTTTGATTTGAATCCTCCATAGTAGAATATTGGGTTGGTTGTATAGCAATACCTTTCCTGAAAAAAGCGTGGAAGCAGGTTTGGCTCCTACAATATAAGTATTTATGGATCATAAATACAGGTAGCAATGTCTTTTTTAAGATTTAATTAGCTGAGCATAAGCGTACTGCTGGGTATATTTTGAACCTTTTACCAGACAAGGAGGGTAAATTTTAAAATGCTATCTTAAATCCGTAAAATTGTAAGCTAAAGTTTAAACCTGATGACATGAATCATTATCTGCTTACCTATGAAGTAACCGAAGATTATGTGGAAAGAAGGACTCCCTTTCGGAAAGAGCACCTGGCACTGGCAGCCGCTTTTTTCAGGGATGGACACCTCATCATGGGTGGTGCTTTGGCTAACCCAGCAGATAAGGCTGTGCTGGTGTTCCGTTGCGATGACATTAAAACGGTAGAGGATTTTGTACAACAAGATCCCTATAGGCTAAACGGGCTGGTGAAATCCTGGGAAATCCGGGAGTGGACCGTGGTAGTTGGAGCTTAATAGGTTTTTGATTAGCTGAACTTTGGTTTTGCATCCCATATCTGGTTTTTTTATTAGCTATAAAGAAGGGGGGTAAAATTTCATTATCGGGTATGTAGCCAAATTCCACACAAGAGGCAAACCAATTCGGCAGGGATTATGGTGCAGTTACCTGACAATCCGATGATCCAGTTGTAGCGGATAGACCTTAAAATGTATGGAATTAACCTTATCCGATAAGGGATTGATGATAAAATTCAAGGAGCCTGGATCGACAACAGAGGCTACACCGAAGCAAAGCATTCCGGATTTCAACAAGTCAGACCCATATGCTTGTGACATTACCTTAGGGGGTATGGCATCCCAGTCTGAGGGCAATTCTTTTACATCAGGAATGTGTATACAATCGCCTGGAACATCGATTTCCATAACCGAATATAGGATATAGCGCTCGGAGGAAAACAGTTCTGCGTCTATTGTAAACCGTTCCAGCAAGGAAGAAGAAACAGAAGAACTCCCGTATAAAGCCGGACTACCAGGTAGATTCCACCTTCCACCATACAGTTTTGCCCCTTCACCACTGGCATCACAGTATTTCGTCAAAGCAATCCTGTAAACTTTCATGGTTCCTGCTAAACTGCAATTCCATGCTGCAAACGCATGATTTCAGCCTTTAATAAATCAAGCCCCTCTGAAACATCAATTAATGCTATGGGCTTGATATTGCCAATGGAGAAAAGGGGCCGCTCCATCCAACGCCTAAACCCTTCTTTTCCAAAATAATTATTGCCCAAGGCATACAAAACTGCCAGTTTATACATTTTTTCGGACTGTATGGTGTCAAAAACCTCTTTCCGTTGAAGGGTTTTGGCAGAAACTCCCAAAGCTGCAGCTAAGGTGTTATTGTCCAGGCCGGATACCTCTTTTAGGCTTTCAAAGGATTTTTTCCTCAATCCATGGCGGAAAGTCTCAACCCGATTTAAAGGCTCACTCAACTCACTTACATCCACCCCCAGGATGTCTTGAGCAGTGATTGTGGCCTTTTGATAGGTGGCAACTGCAGGTTCGTTTACTTTTGAGGATTTTTTGGCCATTATTTTAGTGGAAATTTGTCCCCTAATATAACGTAATTTGTCTGGTATTTCAATTTTTCTTTAAACTTTTTTCCGACTCGTATCTCTGGAGTCAGCCTTGGATTTTCTAAAAAAATTGAATGGTCAATGCCTGAAATAACAGTTACAAACCCCGGAAATCGAGATAACGATAGGTACTTCAAGCTGTTAATTTTTAATTTATATCAATGATAGGTACCACTAGGCAATTTGAGGGGAGGCTGAGGCGGGAGACTTTGATGGGG
>NZ_JABURL010000097.1 GCF_014762705.1 Cyclobacterium sp.
GGCTCGGAGATGGTTATTAGAGACAGATATACAATGGTATACAAGTGGTGGTGATGAATTGGGCAGTGGGGATAATAATTTCGTATCGATATCAGGGGAAATTTCCGGCGTGAGAAGTACCCTTTCCAACCTTCCAGCCGGAAGTTATTATGCGGAAATCACCGAAAGTGTAAGGAAATCCGAAATTCCTAATGTAGAACCCCTGGTCTGTAGTTTTGAAACCCCACTGATCGTAGTAGAAGGGCCTGATCCCCTGGAGTTAAATGCCAATTTTAATGCTATTTCCTGCAATGGAGCCGGTGATGGTTGGGTTACCATAGCTCCAACAGGAGGCACTGAACCTTTCAATATTGACTGGTATCTGGGTAATTTTGCAGATGTGGATGCACCTGATCCCTCCCCATTGAATGAATTGACTGCCCAGGCAGGTGATGATGCCATGCAGCGGCAAGGTCTGACAGCGGGGGATTATGCAGTTTTACTGACCGATGCCAATGGCTGTATCATCGCAGAAAATTTCACCATAGAAGAACCAGACCCTTTATCCATGATCGAGCGGGCAGACCTGAGGGTAGACGTGCAGTGTTTCGGGGAAGAAACGGGCTTGATTGTGTTGGAAGTAGATGGACCCACTACTGGACCTTACTTTTTTGAGGCATTTAGGGACGGTGCTTCAGAAGGAATTAAAGAGGATCCGATAGTCTCTCTTGGATTCGGCGAAGTATTCATTTCAGACCTGCCCGCAGGTAATTACCGTTTGGTGGTCACGGATGCCAATGGCTGTACTTTTGAAATCGACGACATCCTTATAGATCAACCCGATACGGGATTAATAATTGAAGAGCCGGTCATTTCTGACTATAATGGATTTCAGATCTCCTGTCCCGGTCAGAATGACGGGAGCATTGAATTGGAAATTAACGGCGGAGAAGGTGCACTGGACTACCTCTGGACCGGCCCGGATGGCTTTGAATCCACCGAAAAGGATATTTTTGATTTGGCTCCGGGACAGTATCAATTCATCGTTACCGATGAGAACAATTGTACCGCAACTATCGGATCAGTAGAACTTATCGCCCCTACCCCCATCACCCTAAACGAAGTCATCCCGAATTACAATGGTTTCGAGATCAGTTGTTCTGGCAGTGCAGATGGCAGTATCAATCCTGACCCAGCTGGCGGCACAGGTGAGTTTACCTTTAGTTGGGCAGGGCCTGACGGATTCAGCTCCACGGATCCAATCATAGAAAATTTAAGCCCAGGGTCTTATGAACTAACCATAACAGATTCGAATGGTTGTATACTTGAATCCAGTTATTTACTGGAAGAACCGATGGAATTGATCATCGAAGAGATTCCAGACGAAAGGGTAAATATCACTTGCTTTGGGGATGATACCGGAGCCATTGCAATCGCTTTAACCAGTCTTTCAGTTCCTCCTTACGAAATACAGCTTGGTGAAATGGGTAAAACTGTGCCCCTAAGGACCATTAATGATTTTGCGGCAGACAGGTTGGACCTGACCAACCTGGTTGCTGGAAATTATTGGGTTCGGGTCACTGATTCTAACGGCTGTAGCAGAATCATCGAAGACATTCCCATTGTGCAACCGGAAAATGGTCTTGAATTGACCAATGTTTCGGTTTCAGATTACAACGGTTTTGAAATATCTTGTAACGGAGCTAACGATGGTTTTATATCGTTTGAGGTAGAAGGAGCCCAAGGTGCTGTGGTTTTATCCTGGACAGGGCCAGATGGTTTTTCTTCTGATAGCAATGCCCTTACTGATCTGGCACCGGGCAATTATGAATTATCGGTAACTGACGAATCAGGATGTTCTTTGACAGAGACCTTTGAGATTACCGAACCTGAAGCCTTGAGTTTAACCGATGAAGTCTCAGATTTCAATGGTTTTGGCATACAATGTAATGGGGGAAATGAGGGCTTTATCAATCTGCTCATTTCAGGTGGAAATGAACCAATAAACGTTTCCTGGACAGGCCCGGATGGGTTTACTTCCAATGACACCTCCCTGGAAAACCTGGTAACCGGGGTGTATGAGGTATTGATTTCCGATCAAAACGGCTGCCAGATCAACAGCAGCTATAACCTTACGGAGCCTGAAAGCCTGCAAATAGTTGAATTGGTTGATGAAAAAGAAAATGTTGCCTGTTTTGGACAGGAAACGGGTAAATTAGGGGTTAGCCTTAGCGGACCTTCAGCAGGCCCCTACCTGTTTAGTCTGGAAAATCAGGATGGAAGTATCAGCCGTGACACACCGCCAACCCCGGACATCAACTGGATTGTTGACAACCTACCAGCAGGCAACTACACCGTCCAGGTGACGGATGCCAATGGGTGTTTTCAGGAATTAGCAGGGCTGCTTATCACTCAGCCAGATGAAGGTGTACAGATTGAATCCACTGAATTGTCCTCCTATAACGGTTTTAATATCAGTTGTTTTGGTGCTGCTGATGGTTTCATTGAAGCTACGGTAGCCGGAGGGTCTGGAAATTATACATTTGAGTGGACCGGGCCTGAGGGGTTTTCTTCAGACCAACTTAGTATTTCTAATTTAAGCCCAGGCACTTACCAGCTTACTGTTGCCGATGAAAATGGCTGCGCAGTCAATTCTGAGGAATTGGAAATACTTTCCCCTGAGCCACTTGATTTGAATGCTTCAATCAGTAGCTTCAATGGTTTTGAGATCAGTTGTTTTGGAGCGAATGATGGAAGTATTTCTCTCGCTCCTACCGGAGGTACCGAGAATTACACCATTTCATGGACAGGTCCCAACAATTTCACTTCAACTGCCACCGAAATATCCGGATTATCTCCGGGTATTTATGAAGTGCTGCTGGTAGATGAGAATGGATGTGAGGCAAGGGAAAGCTTTCCTGTCAATGAGCCAGATTTGCTGGAAGTAACTTTGCTGGAAACGGAAGATGTGCTTTGTTTTGGAGAAGCCACCGGGAGCATTTCTGTAGGAGTAAGGGGAGGGGTAACTGATGCCTATGTTTTTGATTGGACCCGGGATGGTACATCATTTGATATGACCTCTCAAAACCTGGAAAATATTCCTGCTGGCAACTACTCCCTTAGTGTCACAGATGCCAATGGTTGTGTGGCCATTATACCCGAAATTCAGATTCTCCAGCCGCAGGAAGCCCTTGAAGCCACACTCAACCAAACCCCAATATCCTGTTTCAACGCAAATGATGCCAACCTTTCTGTTGACATAACCGGGGGTGAAGCCCCCTACCAGGTAAGTTGGAACATTGGCTCCACACAAACAGAATTTTCAGGGATAGGTCCTGGCTTTTATCAGGTTACGGTAACCGATGCAAACGGCTGCAGTCTGGTAAGGGAAACGACCATTGAGGATTTACCGGTTTTTGATGTAGCCCCGGAAGTCAATCAAATATCTTGTAATGGGGCTGCTGATGGGAGCATTTTGCTTAACCTGGAAGGAGGCGAGGCTCCGGTAAGGGCCATATGGGATCATGGCCCTGAGCAGTCTGCTATCTATAACCTTGGACCAGGAACCTACAATGTGCTACTGGAAGATGCAAAAGGTTGTACCATTCAAAGGTCATTCAACATTGCGGAGCCTGATATTTTGGTGGTAGTGGAGCAAATCCGGGATGCCCTATCCTGTGAAGATGGGCGAAGTGGAGCTATCGACCTGGTGGTTTCAGGGGGCACCCCTCCCTACAACTACGAATGGAGCAATGGAGCCAACACAGCGGGAATTTCAGGCTTGACCAATGGTACCTATTCCGTAGATATCACAGATCAATCCGGTTGTTTTGTCAGTCAAACTTTCAGGGTAAACAGACCCACTCCTATTACAATAGATATGGTATCCACTACCTCCATTGAATGCGAACCCCGGGGGATCAGTGAAACATTCGAAATCAATGTGGACGGCGGAGTAGCACCCTATACTATTGAATGGAGCAATGGTGAAGTTTTTGATGAGGGTTACCGCATGATTACCGATGAACCCGGAACTTATGCTGTGACGGTTACAGATGGCTATGGCTGCACCCAAAGCAGAAGTTTTGAGGTTGAAAATAGCCAGATATTGGTTGATGGAGACTATATTTCAGCCTCTTTTGACAGCTATGGAGAAGACCTTGTCAACTTTGATGTACAATTTATCAACAACAGCAGTGGCAATATTGACAGCTATTACTGGGATTTTCGTGACGGGAACAACAGTCTTGAAGATAGCCCCATACACCGGTATCAGGAAGCGGGCATATATGAAGTTAGTTTGACTGCCTATGATTTCTGGAATTGTAGCTCTACAACAACATTTGAAATTGAAATATTGGATTACTTTCTGAAGGTCCCGAATGTATTCAGTCCTAACGGTGATGGGATCAATGATTATTTCTTTCCCAAATTCCTTTATATTGAAGAGATTTCTTTTACCATCATGAACAAATGGGGTGAAATACTTTTCCATACCGAAGAAATAGATTCCAGGGGATGGGATGGCAGCTATCGGGGACAACAATCCACACCCGGGAATTATGTTTACAAATTGAATTTTACTACCACTGATGGAAGGGAATTTTCGGACACCGGTGCATTGATGCTTTTGGAATGAAAAACTTATGGACCATAGGAATAGCATGTCTCTGCCTGATTACAGGTTGGAATAAAGCCATAGGGCAGGATTTTCATTTCACCCAGTTTTATGCTGCCCCCCTAAACCTGAGTCCTGCCTTTGCCGGCGCCATGGAGACCAGCAGAGTAGGGCTAAATTACCGCAAACAATGGCCGGGTTTGGGTTATGATTTTAATGCAGCAGGATTTTACTTCGACACCTACCTGGACAAATCCAATGTGGGTATAGGCCTGTCTGCCTCACAGTTTACCGAATCTTTTTTAAGCATAAGGTCTGCAGATATTGCGGGATACATTTCCTACAGGTTAAAATTGGGAGATGAAAGCTTCTTACGGTTTGGTGGACAATTTGGTGTGGTAAACCGCAGCCTCACACTTGAGGAATTGGTTTTTGGTGACCAGATTGATTTGTTAAACCGTACCGTCAATCCCACTACCATTGACAGGCTTCCGGGAGAAGACAGCAATTGGTATCCGGATCTTTCATTCGGGGCATTGCTTCAGGTTCCGGACTTTTGGTTGGGGATCAGCAGCCACCACGTCACCAGGCCAAATATTGGCTTTTTGGATGATGGAATTGGCAATAATCTCCCCATTAAATGGGGTGTACATGGAGGATATGTCAAAAACCTGGACAACAGGATGTTCAAAACCTATCCCATTAGAAAAGTATTTTCGGTTTCCTTCAATTACAAAAGACAAGGAACTTTTCAACAAATAGAATTGATTCCACAGTTGCAGGTAGAAAATTTCATCGGAGGATTGGGATTTAGAAACATTACCCGATTTAATGATTTGCCAGACCAAAATTCGATCAATGCCGTTCTGGGATTTAACCTGCCAAGCGGTATCACCATGGCATATAGCTATGATTACATGTTGAATAGGTTCAGTAATCCGGCCCATGTCTCCCATGAAATTTCCATCTATTTTACAGATCTGAAAAAGAAATCTTTGAGGGATACGCTTTTGCCTTGTCCTCCCGGAAATGCCAATTGGAATTATTAAAAATGGAGGAATGCGAAATTCAGCCATAATAAACCCTATTCATTCCTTCAATTTCCCCGGATGCCTTATATTTGCGGACGCATTTAAAAAGCCTACAACATGAATGATTTTATAGCAGAGCTAAAGTGGCGGGGAATGCTACAGGACATGACCCCGGGTATAGAGGAACATTTGAGAAAAGGAAGGGCTGCAGCCTATCTGGGTTTTGACCCCACAGCTGATTCTCTCCATATCGGTCATATGGTAGGTGTAATGACCCTGGTTCATTTTCAGCGCTCAGGAAACCAGCCGATGGCCCTTATTGGTGGGGCTACGGGAATGATCGGAGATCCCTCCTTTAAATCTACCGAAAGAAGCCTGCTGGATAAAGCTACTCTTGACAAAAACATCGCCGGCATCAGGAAGCAACTGGAAAAATTTTTAGACTTCAATGTATCAAGTGAAAACAAAGCCATTTTGGTCAACAATTATGATTGGATGGCTCAATTTTCTTTTCTGGAATTCATCCGGGATGTAGGCAAACACATTACCGTCAATTACATGATGGCGAAAGATTCAGTAAAAAGAAGGCTGGAGGAAGGAAATGGTCTTTCATTCACTGAATTTACCTATCAATTGATTCAGGGTTATGATTTTTACCATTTGTGGAAGCACAATGACTGCAGCATTCAACTCGGGGGATCAGATCAATGGGGAAACATTGTCACAGGAACAGAACTGATCAGAAAGAAAGCAGGTGGGGAAGCCTTTGCACTAACCGTACCCTTGATTACAAAAGCGGATGGCAGCAAATTCGGTAAATCCGAAGGAGGCAATGTATGGCTGGATCCGGAGAAAACCTCTCCTTATGCTTTTTATCAATTCTGGTTGAATGTCTCTGATGAAGATGCAACCCGCTATATTCGGATTTTTACTACTTTGGATAAATTGGCCATTGAAACACTGGAAAAAGAACATGCCGAAGCTCCCCATCAGCGACTTTTACAGAAGACAATTGCTCAGGAAATCACTTGTATGGTACATGGCGAGGGTGAATACCAAATGGCATTAAAAGCATCCGGGATTCTATTTGGAAATTCTTCTCTGGAAGATCTTTCCAAATTGGATGAAAGAACGTTTTTGCAGGTATTTGACGGGGTACCGGTAATGAAAATAGATAGGGAAGCTTTCGATTCCATAGAAAATGTATTGGAACTTCTTTGTTTCGATAAAACCATTTTCAGTTCCAAAGGGGAAGCCAGGAAGCTTATTCAGGGAGGAGGCCTTTCAATCAATAAAACAAAGGTTGCTGATCCCCAGAAATCCGTTCAAGTACCTTTGCTTCAGGGAAAATACCTATTGGTGCAGAAAGGGAAAAAAAATTACTACCTCATCACGGTTCAGGCTTAAATTCATTTACCTCCGGGTATATTAATTAAAGTTCATCAAAACCCAAATAAATATGGGGGTTTACGAAAGACAACAAAAAGAAAAAAAAATCCTTGAAGCAGCTTTCCAATTATTTGGACAGAAAGGTTTTCACGGCACCAAAGTAGAGGATGTGGCTAAAAGGGCCAAAATAAGCAAGGGTCTGGTCTATTTTTATTTTAAAAGTAAGGAAGACTTATACATGGCCATCACCAGGAAAGGTATGGATGAATTAAAGGATATGATCTTTAAATCCTTCGGAAAGGCCAAGGAAAAAACAGGCCTGGACGTGATGACAGATTTGGTGGAGGGCTACTTTTCTTTTGCTCAGGAAAAAAAAGTGTACCATGATGCCTTGCTGTATTTTTTATCTACGCTGAATCAATACCATCAGGACAGAGAAAAGGTTAATCCCCTGCTTTTGGATAGTCAGTATTTTAATAAGTTGCTACAAAGCCATCATGACCTGGCAAAATTAGGGATCAAAGCCATCTCTCAAGGGATCAAAGATGGAAGCATAAGACCTGATCTTCAGGCAGAAAGCACATTTTACACGCTATGGAGCATGATGATTGGCTATTGTCAGCTAAGTGGCTCTATCCGGCTTGAACCCTCCGATATCAGGATCAATTCGGAAAGCTGGAAAAATGGATTTTTAAAACTGTTCTATGAAATTCTGAAAGGCAGTGATAACCCCTATAAAAGCCCGCCAGTACAGGGTAAATTATTTTAGTTTTAGAATTACAACAGTATAGCATTGGTGTTTTTTGAAATAAAACCACAGTATTGAAGGGTTAGGCACCTTTCTTGCACCTATAATAAGTCAAATAAAAACTTAAAAGCATCTCATGGATTTATTGATAGGAGCACTATTTGTATTGGCCATAATATTGGCCCTTTTCTTAATATTCAAACGAATATTTAACAGGAAAAAAGGTAAAGTTGATGCCAGTCAGGAAATTTCCTCCAAAGAAGTTTTAGGGAAGGAAGTTTCAAACATGGAAGACAATCCTGAATCCCAGAAAAAGCGTGAAAATAAAGAATAATTTTGATTCTGATTCATCCTGGCTAATATCGTTTAAATATTCTTGATTCATTAATTATTTGTTTCCGTAATGAATATTTATTGGTATTATTCACTTAAATTGGCTTTATAATTTTCTCTCTTTAGATAGTCATTTATTATGGATTTAAGTTCATTATTTTCTTTACAGGATAAAGTAGCTATTGTTACAGGCGCAAGTCGGGGTATAGGTTTTTCTATAGCCCATTTTTTTGCGGCAGCGGGTGCAAAAGTGGTGATCAACAGTAGAAATCAGGATAGGTTGGATGAAGCCACACATAAATTAAGAGAAAAAGGCTATGAGGTTTTTGGTATCGCCAATAACATTGGATATCCGGATGACAGGCAAAACCTGATTAATCAAACCATTGAAAAATATGGCCAGATTGATATACTGGTTAATAATGCTGCGACCAATCCGATTTTCGGGCCTATTGAGGAAACAGATTTAAATTTGTTTGATAAAGTCCTTGACGTGAACGTAAAGGCACCCTACGAGCTTTCCAAATTGAGTTTACCGTTTTTAAGGCAATCCTCGGCCGCATCGATCATCAATATCAGTTCAATAAGCGGTTTATCACCTGAAAAAGGCCTTGGATTGTATAGTATCAGCAAGTCGGCGCTGATTTCGCTGACCAAGGTTTTTGCCAAAGAATGGGGGACCTACGATATTAGGGTGAACGCTATCTGTCCGGGCTTGATCAAAACCAAATTTTCTGAAGTATTGTGGTCCGATGAAACTATCAGAGAAAAATTCTTAGCCGATCTTCCACTGAAACGCATAGGTGAGGAAGAAGAAATCGGATCGATGGCTTTGTTTCTGGCTTCTCAGGCCTCAGGCTATACTACAGGCGCTGTTTTTACTGTAGACGGTGGATTTAATGCCTGATTACTTTGGATTGGCATCGTTTTCACATTCTTCATCTTCTCCATTTTCTTCTATTATCTTAATTCTTACCGCCTGTTTGATAGGTACAATTTGCCCCCCTACATTTTCAGCAATAAAATAGGTCAATTGGGCCCCAAAAAGAAAAATAAGTACCGAATAATAAACCCAAATCAAGACCACTACCAGAGAACCTGCAGTACCATAATAACTCCCCACATCTGCATTACCCATATAGAGTCCTATCAGGTATTTGCCCAGTCCAAACAAGGCCATCGTCACAAAAGCACCCAACCAGACATCTCTCCATTTTACGATTGCATCCGGAAGAATTTTGTACATCAAACCAAAAATCAATACAAGAATGGACTGTGTAACCAAAAAATTAATTACTGACGCCAATTTTAAAGTACCCGTATCAAAAACCTCAGAAAAATAATTCAAAAATATTACAATCAGGGCATCTGCCAGCAATGACACCAATAATAGGAAACCTATAGAAGCTACCATAGAAAAACTTAGCAGCCGGTTAATCACAAACTTTAAAAAGCCACGCTCAGGTTTTGATTTAATGTGCCAAATATGATTAATGCTGTTTTGAAGGCTAACAAAAACGGTGGTTGCAGAGAATATTAAGATCCCTATCCCCAATATCCGGGTATAAACTTTTTGCCCACTAATAGAAACATTTTTCATGACATCATCCAAAGTTTGGGCACTTTCTTCCCCAATCAAACCGGAAACCTGGGTCAGTAACTCATCCTTGACGGTATCTGCACTGTAAAGTACCGAGGCAATATTCAATACGATGATCAACAGGGCTGGCAAGGAAAAAATGGTATAGAAAGCGGTTGAAGCGGCAAAAGTGACCGAATCACTTTTGCCAAATTCCTTGACACTATCGATGATAATTTCAAAAAAAGAAAACCTTTTTAACCTTTTAATTCTACTCTTTATCATTATTCAAACAAATTGCATAAAATGAATCCAGTGAAAATCACCAAAAATCATACCTTAAATGGCAAATCAATTTGAACAATAAAACTTTAGCGAATTCCCTGATCGGGATGCTTGCCGGTAATGGTCCTTCCAAAAGCCTTCATTTCTTCCATCTGCTCTTCCATTTTACCATTTGGCCTGACCACAGGTCCAATGCCTGCCAGCTTCCTTTTGTAATCTAAAAAACCAACTACTATGGGCACATCCGCACCTGAAGCAATATGGTAAAAGCCTGTCTTCCAACGGGGAGCATAACTTCTGGTTCCTTCGGGGGTCACCATGATCACTAATTCCTCTCTTTCCTTTAACATCTGGATCATGGCCTCGGTGTAGGTCTGTTTCCTTCTTCCAGGCATTCTTTTGCGGTCAATTGAAATCCCTCCTAATGATTTGATCAACCAACCCAGAGGACCCACCATTACCTCTTTTTTGATGGTAAACCTAACGGGTACGTCCATTAGAAAAAAAGCAGACCTCGCATATAGTAAATCCCAGTTACTGGTATGAGGAATAGCGATTAAAACAGCTTTCTTTACGCCATCGGGCCATTTACCTGAAATTTTCCAGCCTGAAATCCAAAATATTAATTTTGCAAGTAACTTCATTGTTTTGTAGGATGGTAGTCCTCATTTTTTAGACCTGATAATTGAGGGTTTTGTTCAAGAAACTGTCTGCCAGCATTGAGCCCCGCTGCATAGATCTCTTTTGCCTTTTTGATTTCCAATACTCCATATCTGGCCAGACCAGGTGGATCTATGAAATAATCACACATACTTTTTCTACTGTATACATTGTAATTCATCGACATGATGACAGTCCTCTCAATAAGCCCCTTAATATGACTGATGTTTTGAAGTAGGGGTAAATTGTTACAATTTATCCCTATTATGGTGTGGCATTTATCCAATAAAGGTTCTACAGGTAGGTTATTCAACACCCCCCCGTCCACAAACAAGCCCTCTTCAATCAATATTGGCTCAAACATACCTGGAATACAGGAGGATGCCATCAGTCTTTTTATGAGTGGCCCCTCAGAGAAAAAAACTGTTTGGCTGTTTTGAATATTGGTAGCAGCAATAAAAGCGGGTGTTTTTAAAGCTGAAAAATTATCAATGGGCAGGTATTTTGCAAATAAGCCTTCCAAAAGATCCATTTTCAACAAAGCCTTAAAACTGATGGAGGGTCTGAAAAATTTGAAATAATTGGTTTGAATGATAATGTCAAGAATATCCGCTGGCTTATGCCCATAAGCATACATGACAGCCGCAATGGCACCTGCACTACTTCCTGACAAATAATCGGGATAAATATCCACTTCATTGAAGGCTTGCAATACACCTAAATGAGCAATGCCTCGTACTCCTCCACCGGAGAGCACGACACCTATTTTATTTTTGTTCTCCAAAATCACGTGGTATATATCCCTCTATATAATCCAACAGTGGGAGGATTCTTCCACCAAAATTATTCATTAACAATGCCCATGGCACAAAATTTATCAATGCGCTTTTCGATTCGCTTTTCTGGTTTCATTTTATCCAACTCAGACAGCGCAGCGATTATCTGATTTTTTATTCTAACGGCCATATCCTGCATGTTCCTGTGTGCCCCACCCAAAGGTTCTTCTATGATGGCATCAATGAGTCCGTTTTCCTGCATGTCTGGCCCTGTGAGTTTCAAGGCTTCTGCTGCTTGTTCTTTATAGTCCCAGCTCCTCCATAAAATGGAAGAACAAGATTCCGGAGAAATGACAGAATACCAGGTGTTTTCCAACATGTATACCTTGTCTCCTATAGCTATTCCCAATGCACCTCCAGAGGCTCCTTCACCAATGATGATACAAATAACAGGAACCTTCAACTTAAACATCTCCCTAAGATTTTTGGCAATGGCTTCTCCTTGTCCCCTCTCCTCAGCCTCAATTCCAGGAAATGCCCCAGGAGTATCAATCAGGGTAATGATAGGCTTATTGAATTTTTCAGCCAATTTCATTAATCGGAGGGCTTTGCGGTAGCCTTCAGGATTGGCCATCCCAAAATTTCTTTCTTGCCTTTGTTTGGTATTCCTTCCTTTCTGCTGGCCGATAAACATGACTGTCCTACCGTTGATGTCACCCAAGCCACCAATCATTGCCTTGTCATCTTTTACCGTGCGGTCCCCGAACAACTCGATAAAATCATTGGTCATTTCATAAATATAATCCAGGGCATATGGCCGGTCACCGTGTCGGGAGAGTTGCACCCTTTGCCACCTGGTAAGGTTATAAAATGTTTCCTTTTTTAACACCTGAAGTTTTTCTTCCAGAGATTGTATATCTGCGGATAAATCAATGTTTTTTCCTTTAGCCAATTGAATCATTTCTTGAATCTTGTGCTCCAGATCAGCTATAGGTTTTTCAAATTCTAATACCATAAAGTGCATTTTTAAAGACCCAAAGTTAATTATTAATTTTTGATTCCCTGCTCCACCTTCATCAAAGATACCAAAGGAACCTGTCATTCAGGTGATAATTCTTCCATCTTTCATTGTCAGCATCCTATCTGACATTCCTGCGAGACTTTGATTATGGGTTACAATGATGAAAGACTGACCAAACTCGTCCCTTAATTTGAAAAAAAGCTCATGTAATGCCTGTGCATTCTGGGTATCCAGGTTTCCACTGGGTTCGTCAGCGAAAATCATATCGGGATTATTTACCAGGGCCCGGGCCACAGCAACCCGCTGCTGTTCCCCACCAGAAAGCTCGGCAGGTTTATGTGAAAGCCTGGAAGAAATACCCAATAATGATGCCAGCTCATGCGTTCTTTTCCTGAGGAAGGATTCAGGTTTTTTGCCTATAAGACCTGGAATCCAAATATTTTCTTCTGCCGTAAACTCTGGTAATAAATTATGAAATTGAAAGATAAAACCCACACGGTCATTTCTAAAGGCAGCTAATTTGTCCCCGTTCAGCTTCAAAATATCCAATCCATCTACTTCCAATGATCCTGAGTCAGCTTTGTCCAGTGTTCCTAAAATGTGAAGCAGTGTGCTTTTTCCGGCCCCCGAGGCACCGACTATAGATACAATCTCACTCTTCTGAATAGTAACATCTACTCCTTTGAGCACATGTAGTTCCCCATAATATTTTTGAAGAGATTGAGCAGTTAACATATATAGCAGTCAAAATTAAAGTGTAAACCTAAACAAAGGTTTGTTGTAAAATTAATCAAAATTTTAAAAAATAAGATAATTTGTAGGGTTTAGCCTTTATTAATCAGTTATTCCGCTGGTTTTTAAAGCAATAAGCTTTAAAAACCAAACCTGAAAAAGGTAAAGATTACATGAAACACTAAAAAGCAATGTCTAAATCTTGAATTATCGGACAATTGACATTAACTTCGGGCAAAAATTTTGACCAGGATGAATATACACGAATATCAAGCAAAGGAAGTTTTAAAATCTTACGGAGTTAAAATTCAGGAAGGTATTGTTGCCGATAGCCCTGAAGCTGCTGTTGAAGCTGCTAAAAAACTGAATGAAGCAACAGGAACTTCCTGGTATGTTCTAAAAGCACAAATCCATGCTGGTGGCAGGGGTAAAGGAGAAATAAAAGAGACCGGCTCACGTGGAGTGGTTTTGGCAAAATCTCTTGAAGAAGTTCCTGAAAAAGCCAAAAATATTTTGAATGGTACATTGGTAACCATACAAACCGGGGAGGAGGGTAAATTCGTTAAAAAATTACTGGTAGCACAGGATGTATATTACCCGGGAGAATCTGAACCAAAAGAATATTATCTCTCCATCTTATTGGACAGGGCCACAGGCAGCAATGTCATTATGGCTTCCACCGAAGGTGGTGTAGATATTGAAGAAGTAGCTGAACACAATCCCGAAAAAATCATCAAGGAGTGGATAGATCCTTCCATGGGAATTCAACCTTACCAGGCAAGAAAAGTTGCCTTTCAATTGGGACTTACAGGCAATGCTTTTAAGGAAATGGTTAAATTTATCATGGCCTTATATGCAGCATATGATGCTACAGATGCCTCACAATTTGAGATAAATCCAGTTTTAAAAACCTCGGATGATCAGATTCTTGCTGTAGATGCTAAAGTTAATCTGGACGACAACGCACTTTTCAGAAACAAAAAGCTTGCTGAAATGAGGGATCTTGATGAAGAAGATCCACTGGAAGTAGAAGCAGGAGAGTCTGGCTTGAATTATGTGAAATTAGATGGCAACGTGGGTTGTATGGTAAATGGTGCAGGTTTGGCCATGGCTACCATGGACATGATCAAACTATCAGGTGGGGAACCTGCGAATTTCCTTGATGTAGGTGGAGGAGCCAATGCACAAACCGTTGAGGCAGGTTTTAGGATCATTTTAAAAGATCCAAAAGTAAAAGCCATTCTAATCAATGTATTTGGCGGAATCGTAAGGTGTGATAGAATTGCTACCGGTGTGGTAGAAGCTTATAAATCCATAGGGTATATTCAAGTTCCAATTATCGTCAGATTACAAGGAACCAATGCGGAAGAGGGGGCCAAAATCATCGATGAGTCTGGCTTAAAGGTTACTTCTGCAATTACCCTGAAAGAAGCGGCAGAAAAAGTACAAAATGTACTGAAAGCCTGAATTAATTTTACTAATATTGCGGCATAATTGTCTGCAGGCACCCGTAGTTCAACTGGATAGAATATCGGATTTCGGCTCCGAGGGTTGAGGGTTCGAATCCTTCCGGGTGTACAAAAAGCCCCCTACTTTACAGCAGGGGGCTTTTTTATTTTACTATTTAAAGAGTTTACAACAAAAATTAAGTCACCCACCCTTCGGAATCATTAAATAACTTTAAGATTCCTTGATCCACTTAAACAAGGTCTGATAGGTCACTCCTGTCTCCTTACTGAATTCTGCTTTAGATTTACCCTCTGCTTCAGCTTGTTTCCAGGCCGCAAGAATATTTGACTTTTCCTGATTAGAGTAAGTTCTTCTTCCTCTCCCAGTGGGTTTATCGCTCTTAACATCCACTCCATATATAAACTGAACAAGGGCTATGAATTTGGATGCCTCAGCCTTGGAGTGAATACCCAATTCACCAAGATCTGCCAGTGCGGTATCTTTTACATTTTTGGTTACAAAAGGGTGTTTTCCTTTTTTATGCGCTTCATCTATAGAATGAAATACCGTTCCATCAGCATCTTCCATATAGACCACACTGTCTGTTTTTGGAAGGTCTGCATGCTTGCTTAAAAACTCCTGAATTGACATAAAATATTAAATTAAGATTTATTTGATAAATAAAGTTTATACCCGTGTAAGATAACAACAATTTATATATAATTAACAAATACTATACCAAAATTAGCTTTACTTAACTTCATCTTTTGCTTTTTATAAATTATGTTATTGGAATACGGAGATAGTTTTACATATAGTTTCAATATAAAGCAGAAGGCTTTACATTATCTGTAGTAAAAAATATTCATTGAAAATAAATATAAAACCAGATTAATAAATTCCGGTGGACCAATACTACTTACTCAGCAAAAGGTGGTTTCCTTTCTTCAGTTAAAAAATTTTTAAAAGAAGAAGATGATTAGTTTGGAATTTAAAAACTAAATGGTTAAGTTTATTTTGTATTGCATTTCACTCAAAAGACAAGTCAAAAGAACTGATTTAACCCATTTAATAATTGAAGCTAGAGCCTTGTAAAACAAAAACGAAAGGGATTGATGGTATACAATCTTCTGTATCTGGACAGCCATCAAAATACCCTAATTCGTACTTATTTTAAAAAGAGGCTCATTCACCAAATCAACCGTTTAAATTAAAAAATATGGCACATCTGATCAATTACATCTGGCAAAGTACTTTTTGCCTGGCTTTTTTTTATGGGTTGTACTGGGTCTTTCTGAAAAATGAAAAGACATTTTTATTGAATAGAATATACTTGTTGGTAACTCCAGTTTTGGCCTTGGCTTTTCCTTTGGTAAAAATCCATGTGCCTTTTGAAAAACCAAATATTTCTCTTGAAAACACGGCTTTTCTTAAAGCAATACAAACCGATGAGAGCCAGGAAATTGTCGGTACTTTTGGCCTTCCTGAAATAACTGTTACCGGAAGCAAGCTACCATTATTGTGGGAAATAACAGATTATCTTTTGTTGGGTTATATGGCAATAGTGATGATTTTATTTACCAAGCTATTGTGGCAATATTTTCAGTTACGCCAAATTTTAGAAAGAGGCTGGTACCAGACCAGGTATATTTTAAAAGAGAATTATTTCAAGGTGCCTACCTTTGGTATGGCTCCCGTATTTTCCTTTTTTGATAAGATCTTTTGGGATGAAAATGAATACCTGACTGAGAATGAAAAAACGCAGATCATCCAACACGAACTGGAACATGTGAAACAAAAGCATACTTACGATGTACTGTATTACCAGTTTCTTAGCATCCTGTTTTGGTTTAACCCCATGATACATCTAATGCGGTTTTCGCTGATAGATTTACATGAATATCAAGCAGATGCATATGTATTAAAAGAAACGGTCAATAGAGAATCTTACCCCAGATTGCTGGTAAAAATGGCTTTCAAGGGGATTGACCTGCCCATTGGTAATTATTTTATTCGATCTTCCACATTAAAAAGGATCGTAATGATGAAAAGGCCTCATAAAGTAAAATGGTTTAAGTTACTCATGCTGTTCCCATTGATGCTTATGCTCTTTGGTCTGGTGTCTATGAAAACAGAAAAGGGAATCACCATGCTCAATCAGTTCAAGACCCAACCTACATATTTTTTAAAGAATCAGATATTGGCTGCGCAGGACTCCATTCAGGTTGGCATAAAGGTCAAAAACCTCAAAAACCCCATTCATTATGAAAGCATCGGTATGCTGGAAAATCAACGGCTAGTGGCACAATTGGGAGAACTTTCTTATGAATTTTCAGGCATACAAAATGAAAACGATTACTTAAGAATTCTACAATTAATCGAATCCTTGCGCAACAACTCGACCTTGGTGAAACAGTATGCGAATGTGCTTCCATTCGACAAGGTGGAAAAAAAACCTGAACCATCGAAGGGCTGGGGAAACTGGTACAGTTATCTGCAAAATCAGGTCCAATTACCACAAGGTGAATTCATTGCCGCATCTGACCCCGTAGAACTGGAGTTCATTATTGACGGGGAAGGTAAAATCAATTATCCCGTCATTAAGAAAAGTTTAAATGGGCTGGTAGATCAACAATTACTGGATGCCATGAAAAGCCCGCATGCCCCCCAATGGAATTCAGGCCAACATAATGGCCAGGCTGTGGCTGTAGTGGTCCATACCAGGCTGTATGTATCCTCAAATCCCAATATCAGTTCTGCTACAGATCGCAAGCAAACTACACCTGAACCTGTAAAGAGGCAGCAAGCAGCAGCAACCCGGGGCAATAAAGTTAATCCGACTTCTGCCAATTTTGCTTTTGCTAATTTTTCCTTCGCTAAAAAAGATACCAACGATCTGAAATCAGGGGCCATCGCATTAGGTGATGCAGCTAGGGAATACCTGGTGAGAAACCTTAAATTTCCGTTTAGCAATAATAAAAACGATCATATTGGCACCGTTTTGGTCCAATTGAAAACAAATAAAACGGGAAAGGTAATTCACTACAAAATCCTGGAAAGTCCATCCGCTGCCGCTGAGAAGGAATTGCTTGAGGTGCTGAAAGATATCCCCGCATTGGAGCCTGTCAAGGCTAAAAATGAATACCTTATACTATTGCCGGTAACCTTTCAGCTTCGGGGTGAAGAATATGGCCTCCCTCCCTCCCAAAAAAATAAGTATGGAGAAGAAATAACGGTCAATGCCTACATTGGTAGCGGGAATAACGGATTTAGACCTGAACTACCGGCTTTGACCCAAAAACTACCCCTGAAAATCATCAATAAGGACTATATCAATTTTAATGGCATTATCCTTCCGCTGAATATTGGGCTTTCGAAAGGCATGTCTGGCCTGATCAGGTACCATCAGTGGGACCCGGAAAAGTCAGAAGTTGTATTCTATGGTTCAGAGGGAGTAAAAATGGGAGCTGTGCAGGAAGTGCAAAAAGCATTGCGGGATAATGGTTTTAATAAAATTCATTATGCCAGAGAAGCTTATTCCGAATCCCTTACTTCCTCCAAAGAACCATTATACGTGCTGGATGGAGTCGTTCAAACTGATACGCATTTCCTTTCCAATACAAGTCCCGAAAACATTGCATCCGTTGAAGTATTGAAAAGTAACCAATTCAAGTTATATGGAAAAAAAGCAAAAAATGGTGTGGTTCTAATTACCACCAAAAAGTAAAAGAAGCTGCCAACCTGATTACTCCTGCCAAAATCTAGAAAATGATTTTCTGTATTTTGGCAGGTTTTTTTATATTGCATTTATATAAATCCAACAATCAAATAACCATGCCTAATAAATCGCTTATTGTTTTGAGCCTCCTGTTTTTTTCTTTTTCACATACCCGTGCCCAGGACGAATTCAATTACGACGAATCGCTGGTTCCGAACTATTCTCTACCCGATCCATTCGTTTCACAACAAGGAGAAGTGGTTGCGTCTATTCAGGATTGGGAACACCAAAGAAGAGTTGAGATATTGCGGCTGTTTGAGGACAATGTTTACGGTCAAATTCCCGGAAGTATGGACGAACTCAGTTTCAACCTTGTTTCTGAAGACAAAGAGGCCATGGACGGTAATGCCCATTTGAAAGAAATTGACATTCGGGTAGCGCGCAATGGAGGCTCAATTTCAATGAGGCTGATTCTTTTTATTCCAAAAAATGCTATTAAACCTGCACCAGTATTTCTATTGATCAACCACCGTGATCCGGAGAATATTGATCCTACCCGAAAAGTGAAAATGGGCTTTTGGCCTGCAGAGGCTATTGTAGAAAGGGGATTTGCAGCAGCTACCTTTCATGTTAAGGATGTCTCGGATGACAACAACGACACCTTCAAGGAAGACATCCTTCAAACTTTGTACCCCGAGCAACTTGAAAGGGAAAATGGCATGAGGGGCCTTGGTGCCTGGGCCTGGGGAGCCATGAGGGCCATGGACTACTTTGAGACAGATCCACAGATTGATGCCAAAAAAGGCGCTGTGGTAGGTCATTCCAGGGGAGGAAAAGCATCTCTCTGGACCGGAGCGCAGGATGCCCGCTGGGCCATTACCATTTCCAATAATTCAGGTTGTGGTGGGGCAGCTTTGTCCAGAAGAAGGTTTGGGGAAACTATCAGGCGTATCAATACCAATTTCCCCTATTGGTTTACGGACAATTTTGACCAATACAATGATCAGGAAGACCTTCTGCCTCTGGATCAGCACCTGCTTATTGCCTCTATTGCTCCCAGAGCAGTATATGTAGCCAGTGCCTCCGAAGACCAGTGGGCAGACCCCAAGGGGGAATATCTTTCCCTGGTCCTTGGCACAAGAGTGCATCGGGAAATCTTCCAGATGAATGGCAATTTACCAGCAGATCTACCGGAAGTGGAATCCCCTATTCATTTACCTTATGCCGGACATCACATTCGTGAAGGAAAACACAACCTTACTCCCTATGATTGGGAGCAATACATGGATTTTGCGAGCCGTCTTTATGGATTAGCCAATGAGTAAAAACAGAAGATCGTTTTTGAAAAAGGCCGGTGGACTTGCAGGAATGGGACTAACCGGTCCCCTGGATTTTCACCTTCCCGGTGCGGTAAGGTCAGCCGCTTACCTAAGAGACCTGGGCATGCAACTCTGTCTTGCGTATTTCTGGGGGATTGAAGAATGGAAAACAGCACTGGCCAGACAAATGGATGTAACGGGTGCAGTAGGAGGAATTAATCCGAATATGGCTGGTCTAAACAGTCAAAAGCCTTGGTCCAGGAAAGTAATTCGGGGAGTAAAGGAAGCATGGAAAAAGGAAGGGCTCACCTTGACCGTTATCGAAGGTCCCCCTTCTTTGGGGACCAGGACAAAATTAGGACTAGAGGGAAGGGATGAAGAAATTTCCAATTTCATCACTTTAATGAAAAACCTGTCTTTGGAAGGAATAGATACCATCTGCTACAATTGGATGCCTGTAATCAGTTGGGCCAGAACCGATATGGAAAGAAAAGGAAGAGGCGGTGCTCTGGTAAGTGCTTTTGATATAGAAGATATTAAAGATAAACCCTTGATCAGTGATTATGGCGAATTGAGTCATGAACGGATGTGGGACAATCTCCAATACTTTTTAGATGCCGTAATACCGGAAGCAGAAAAATATAAAATAAAATTGGCACTTCACCCTGATGATCCTCCCATATCCCATATTCAGGGAATTCCCAGAATAATGACTTCAGTAGATGCCTTCAAAAGGTTGTTGGACATGTACCCCAGTTTCTTCAATGGTATTACTTTTTGTCAGGGAAGTTTTGCTTCAATGGGGGATAAAGATAATGAGGTAGACATACCTTCAGCCATTCGGTATTTTGGTCAAAATGAAGCCATCCATTTTGTTCATTTCAGGGATGTGAAAGGGGATAAGAATAACTTTGAAGAGACCTTCCATGATGAGGGGAAAACAGATATGTTTGCTGCCATGCAGGCCCTGAAAGACATCAAATTCAGGGGACCCATTCGGCCTGATCATGTGCCCACAATGGCAGGTGACAGCAATGAAAAACCTGGCTACAGTACCATTGGAACATTATATGCCATAGGCTATATCAGGGGCCTGATGGAAGGAGTAGGAAAAAGCAGTCATTGAGAAAACCCAAAATTGCTTGAAATCAGACACTTTGTAGTAGTTTTCAAATTCACCATAGCGGATTTGCCTCCATCTCCAAGCTTCCAGATTTTCATGCAATTCCACCCTTTTCAGATATTCGAAACTGGTTTCCAAGAAACCAATTGTATGGTCCGGGTTGAACCATCAGGTACCAACTATATCTGAAATATCCAGGTAGTACATCTGCCGGCTGCCTTCATGGGTGGAATCAAAAAACACCCTTCTCCCCTGTTGATCACAACGTGGATGCAGGTCACAACGCCACTCACCTACAAATTGCTCCGGAGAATGAAATTTGCCCAAAACAACCTTTTGATCGCTTGGAATATGGTACAGGTATAAGGTAATATTTCTGTCTTTGTCCGGATAGGTATCATTCAATACCCATTCTTCATTGGTATGAGGCACATAGGTGTTGTGCCCGTTTCTGTCCATGGCCTCCTTACCTACCAACTCCATTTCTTCGGTTTTGTCTTTAATTAACCAAAACCCTGCCTGCTTTCCTATAGGACGAGTCCATACAAAAATGTGCTTTGGGTCTCTCCACACAAAATGGGAAGAATTTCCAGAAGGGTCAGCCACATAAAGGTCTTTCCCCCGGGTATTTACGGTAATCATTCGGGTAATAAACCCGGTCCTTGCCATGACTTGATTCTCCAGAATTTCCGGCCGCCATCGGTGAAGGAACAATATGCGATTGGAATCAGGACTTACCAAAAGGTGATTAAACCAATGCCAATTGTCAGAAACATCATTGCCCAAATGTGGTATTGCTGCCAAATCTGCCAAACTCAATAAATCCTTTGTGCGCCCTGTTTTTAAATTCATGGTGTACAGGCCTATTTCATCCGGTGCTTTAACAGATTGAAAGGGATCTGTAACAGCTGCATAGCCATACCCCGGGCGCAGGTTTTGGATCCTGTTGAAGGCCGTTCCTACCGCAAAGGCCCCATTAGGTGCCAGGGTATATATCGGCTTGGGCAGTATACGGGAAGTTTCATTGCGAACATCATAAATCCGGCTTACATATTGCCCATTTTCAATATCATTCCAGATTACCTCTTCTGATGAACCGGGAATCCATTGCAACATGCAGGATTGCTGCCAGCTCCAGGCCCCTGATTCTCCAATCTTCTTCCAGTGATTGTCATTTTCCAAATCAATCAACCCAATTTCCAGTTTATCCGTTTCTTTAGGGGACCTTCCCTCAAATCCAACCCGGCATCCCAAAGCAAAGCGACCAGTTGGATCGATTTGCCATTTGTCATAATAACCAAACCAATGCCCGTGAGGACCTTCGGTAATGGGTACAGGCTTTTTATACAATGGAGAGGAAATCCATTTAGGGGCAAAACCCATGGAAAAGCTTAGCAATAAACCGGATTTGACAAAATCTCTTCTATTTATCATCGTTGATTTTTTGATTTAATCCAAATATAAGGGTTTCCCCAAATCCTTGCAGGATGAATTTTTGGCCTAGGTTGGCAATTCTGAATGATTTATTTTTCAGCCATAAACCTTGATAGATTATTGAATAGTTAAAACCATCACTAAATATTGCGAGTCTATTGGCTGTCAGTACCCACTGTTTTAGCCTTTCTTTGCTGGAAACAAAACTTCTGAAAAGAATTTTATATACCTGCGCCAGGACTGGTTAAATTGGTATTTTAACCAATAATTTTCCCATATTAGTGAATTGAAAAGAAAATAAAAAAATTTGAAGATTTGTCAAAAAACGGAATAAATAAAATTTCAATTTCACTTACTGACATTCATTTGGTGGTCCTTTTGGAAAAGAGGTCGTATTATGTATAAATTTTATAAATGAAAACCTGGATAAAATACACCCTGTTCTTTTTGGCATTTGGCCTACTGTTGATTTTTATTTACGGCTCCTACCAGTTCAGGGATCGCCATAAAGGTTATTGGCTGGATCTTAGCATTAAAAATGAACAGCCTTCCGCGCTACAGGCCGGATTCGCCAAAGCAGAAATCAGTCCGGTAAACTTTGATACCTGGACAGATGCCAATGGAGATGCCCGTTTCAATGAGGCCGATGGGGATAAATACCAGGATCTCAACGAAAACGGGAAATTTGACCCGATTTGGATAGCAGGATTTCACCAAAATAAACCTGCCAGCGGTATCAACGATCCATTGTGGGCAAGGACAATGGTTTTGGATGATGGCAAATCTAAATTAGGTCTTTGCGTCATTGATATGATTGGCTTTGGAAATGATGAGGTTATCAGTCTAAGGAAAAAACTACTGGAAATGACTGATTTAGATCACCTCATTATCAGCAGCACCCATGTTCATTCTTCACCTGATATGATGGGTATGTGGGGGCCTGGCCCCTTTACCAGAGGAGTAAATGAGAATTACCAGCAACTGGTTTTTGATGGGATAGAGAAATCCGTGCTTGCTGCCAATGAAAGTCTTAAACCGGCAAAACTTAAATTTGCCGTCAATGAACGGGACGCAGCACATTTGGTGGGGGACAGCAGAGAACCAATAATCTATGATGCTGCAATACGAATCATGCAGGTAGAGGAATTGGAAACCGGCCAAACCCTGGGAATGCTGTTAAATTGGGGCAATCACCCTGAAACATTATGGGCCGATAATACCCTGATCAGTGCTGATTTCCCTCATTACTGGCGGCATTATATGGAGGAAGGCATCCATTTAAAAGATTCCGTGGTTCATCAGGGATTGGGGGGCGTGGCGATTTTTTTGAATGGCGCTTTGGGTGGATTAATGACTACCCGTCCAAATGACCCGGTAGCAGAACCTTTTACAGGAGAGCAAATCAGCAAAGCCTCCATTCAAAAGATTGATGCACAGGGAAAATCATTGGCTAAAATTTCCTTTGAAACGATGAAACTTGGAATGGACAGTATTTCTGAAGGAAGTATTGACCTGAGGGCAAAAACTGTTAAATTACCGATGACAAACAAGCTGTTTCGGCTGGCCGCATTTGTAGGTGTTTTCGATCGTGGCTTTGTCGAATGGGGAAAGGTCAGGTCTGAGGTCAATGCCTGGAAAATAGGCCCTGCCTCATTTGTCCACGTTCCGGGAGAGCTGTATCCGGAAATTTTAAATGGAGGAGTGGAATCGCCAGATGGCGGTGATTTTGGGATAGATCCGGTAGAAGTTCCGGCTATCAGAAGCCAAATGCCAGGGAAGTACCGGTTTTTCAGTGGTATGTCGAATGACATGATTGGCTATATTGTCCCAAAAAGTCAATGGGATGAAAATCCACCATTTACCTATGGTAAAGAAAAAGCCCCTTATGGGGAAATCAATTCCCTGGGTCCGGAAACGGCTCCCATTTTGCACCGCGAAACCCTGAATATCCTGAAAGAGCTCGGGAGTTCATTAAAATGACACACCCATGAAATCGATAGTAAAATCCAACCCCTAATTTAATCCAGAGACCATGTCTAAAGCTCCTGACAACATTGCCGCATACCTGGAATCCGTACCCGAGAGCAGGAAAAATGCCTTCACAAAATTGAGAAATACAATCAAAAATCATCTTCCTGAAGGTTTTGAAGAAACTATCAGTTATGGGATGATTGGCTATGTGGTTCCACTGGACAAATACCCCAAGGGGTATCATGCCGACCCGAAATTGCCCTTACCCTTTCTAAATCTGGCCAATCAGAAAAATTATATAGCCCTTTACCACCTCGGGTTGTATACCAATGAGGCCCTACTGAGCTGGTTCAGGGAGGAGTACCCCAAACACAGTAGCAGAAAACTGGATATGGGAAAAAGTTGTATCAGGTTCAGGCAAGCTGATGCCATTCCCTATGAGCTCATTGGACAGTTGTTGGAAAAAATATCTATGGAAGAATGGATCATGAGTTATGAAAAGGGGCAAAAAAAATAGGGTTGAAATAAATTCCAACCCTATTTTCAACTATTGAAAGCTAATTTTATTTATTAGCGATATAACTCACCAGGTCCACAACTTTGTTGGAATAGCCCCATTCGTTGTCATACCAGGCCACCAGTTTTACAAACTTATCACTAAGCTGAATACCAGCCCCGGCATCAAAAATTGAAGTACGGGCATCACCAATAAAATCATTGGAAACAACTGCTTCTTCTGTGTATCCAAGGATACCTTTTAAATCTCCTTCAGCCGACTCTTTCATTTTGGCGCAAATCTCTTCGTACGTCGCTCCTTTTGAAAGCCTTACGGTCAAATCTACCACAGATACATCGGGAGTAGGTACTCTGAATGCCATTCCGGTCAGTTTTCCATTCAATTCCGGAATAACCTTTCCAACAGCCTTTGCAGCTCCTGTTGAGGAAGGGATGATGTTTTGACCAGCGCCTCTTCCGCCTCTCCAGTCCTTGGCTGAGGGTCCGTCTACTGTTTTCTGCGTGGCAGTTGTCGCATGTACTGTCGTCATCAAGCCCTCTTCTATTCCCCAATTGTCATTGACAACCTTTGCCAATGGAGCCAGGCAATTGGTAGTACAAGATGCGTTGGAAACAAATGTCATGTCTGAAGTGTAGGAAGATTCGTTAACCCCCATGACAAACATAGGCGTGTCATCTTTGGATGGGGCAGACATTACTACCTTTTTGGCACCGGCATCGATATGCCCCTTGGCACTTTCCTTGGTAAGAAACAAACCGGTGGATTCCACTACGATTTCAGCTCCCACATCCGACCATTTCAAATCAGAAGGGTTTCTTTCAGAAGTCACGCGGATAGCATTCCCATTGACCACCAATTTGCCATTTTCTACGGCTATATCACCCTTGAATTGTCCATGGGTGGAGTCATATTTCAGCATATAGGCGATGTAATCAACATCGATCAGGTCATTGATACCAACAATCTGAATATCATCTCTTTCCTGAGCAGCCCTGAAAACAAGTCTTCCAATTCTACCAAATCCATTGATACCTACTTTGATTTTTTTCATAATGTAGTTGTCTATTCTTTCGTTATAAAAGATTGATTAATATTGAAATAACCCTGATAATCTTTCAAAACTGAACGATTTATAATTGGTAAAACAGGGATTTCGAATCACTTATCCAAAATTTTCAATGGTCAAATTTATAAAAATTTAATTTATCATTGAAATTTTGCTTTTGATTAGTTGAAAAAACTTGCCTCTGCACACAAAAGCATTCCGGAAAGAAAATTTGTACTATTTTTGGCTCGGACTAAATCAACCAAAGCAAGAAATCGATCAGTTACGGATTAATTATAAAGGCAATTCTTTGCTTCTGATGAACGTGTCCTCCGGGGTCATCATGTTTGGTGTGGCAGTGGAAATCAAACTGGCTGATTTTACGTCAATTTGACCGAATCCCAAACCTTTTTTTCCGGGAGTCCTTACTCCATTTTTCCTTTTACTCCTGCTTGCCTGACTATTGGTTTTGATTTTCAATTATTTTTTTGGCCCGGGCGGAATGGCAATCATCGCCGATTGGCGGGGCATCTGGCATATTGTTTCAAGGCTAAGCCTGGCCACTTTATGAAATCACAATAAGCATAATGTAACTTCATCTCGATAAATCCTTAAAAACTAATCTGTGGTTTACTATTTCAAAATCGGGATTTGGGGTACTTTAAACCTTATAGTATTCGACCAGATTGCCGTCAAAACCAGCAACCTTTTCTACCAATTTGTTCCTGGTAGCGGTATCAAAGGCTTTGAAATTCCTGGCAAGTCCAATTTTTTCCTCAAGCATTTCTGCATTATCGGCACCGGTGATCAACACACTAATTGGCAATGACCAGGAAAAATAAACGGCTTCTGCTACTGTTAAGGCATTGGGGATGATTTTTGGTTTGTCACCATGGTTAAAATGGGAAGTCCCCCCAAAAAAGCCTCCATTGGCAAGCGTCTTCATGGCCATTGGTGCCATTTTCTTTTCTACCAGTTTGGGCATCACATTCGTAATGAAACTCTTGTAATTTGGATCAAATGCGTTAATTGGCATTTGACATGCCTGAAGCAAATCCGTACTGTCTAACATCCTGAGGTGGGCATTGAAATCAGAATGCCCTGAAAAGCCTACATACCTCACTTTTCCACTCTCCTGAGCCTTCCTAACCACATCCAACACTCCGTTTTGAATCCTTCCATCCACATCACCGGGACTGGTCACTGCATGAATCAACCATAGGTCCAAATAATCCGTTTTCATGCGTTTCAGGGTGCCCTCCAGATGGGCTTCAGCTGTATTGCCATTCCTGGCGGTAGTTTTGCTTTGAATAAAAGCGACATCCCGGTATTTGGGTGTCAGGAACTGCCCATATCTACGTTCCCCGGTACCGTTTCCATAAGACTCCGCATTATCAAAAAACCTTATCCCCCCTGCTATTGCCATCTCAATGGTCTTTTCAGCTTCCAATTCTGACATTCTTGCAATATGGGCCCCTCCTAATCCAAGCATGGTCACGGCCTCACCTGTACTTCCAAACTTTCTTTGGGGAAGTAAATCTCCCCATTTATCCTTCAGAATAAATTTCCCCATTTTGGTTTGCTCAGATATGGCAGCCCCATGCAGGTCTGAAAAATGCATGGGCAACATGATACCTGCGGTCAGACCCGCAAGTGATTTTAAGAAGGAGCGCCTGTTTTTGTCATTTCCGGTATTCATTTTTCTTTGGGTTAAAATTCAACATTAATTCCTGCGGTCACATTTATCCCTGGCATGGGATAGCCATTTTCCAATTGATAGGCAGTATCAAAAAGGTTTTTGGCCAACACATAACATTTTACCTCTTCCAATAACTGATAGCCCAGGTTGATATTCAAAAGCGTGTAATCAATTGTATTATCCTCCGATTCCGGGCTATTGTTCAATCCAAAAATTTGCTGTACAAAAGGAGCAATTGAAAAATTCCCGATTTTTTTAGTGGCCTGCATGTTCAGGTGATGTTTTGGAGCGAACAAAACATTGTCAGATACATCGAGAAAATTATAATTGAACACCAAATGAAATTTTTCACTGGGATTATACCGAAGCTGACTTTCCAGGCCACGGTTCCGGAAGGCTCCGGTATTTCTGTTACTCGGAGGGGCAGTTGAAGGATCTAACTGAATCAGATTGTCTCCCTTGGTATAATAAACCACCAGCTCCATTTCCAATTGCCGTCCAGGCATAACATGGGTCAGGCCCATTTCATGGTTCCACATTGTTTCTGGATTCAGTTCCTCATTGGCAGGAGGAAACAAGTACAAGTCTACTACAGAAGGACTTCTAAAAGCCTTGGAAGAGGACATTTTAAGCAGGTTCTTCTCGTTTAACGCATAGGTAAAACCAAATCCGGGGATAGTTGACTTTCCAAATTGAGAATTGTTGATTTCCCTGACTCCCAGGTTTACATGCATCTTTTCCCATAAAGTCTGTTGCATTTGTAAGTATATGTCGGTTTGGTTTATGCTGTGGGAAACATCCAGGCCAACGGCTGCAGGCGGAGGTAGGGTTTCATTGACCGCCCTTCCTCCAAACCGACTGTGATCTACTCCAATCGTAATGGTCTGACCGGGAATCAATTGAAGATTTTGGTAAATATTAAATCCCTGATTGGTATCAGTTGACTCAAATCCGCTTTTAAATTGGTGTTCACCAAAATTATGGTAAAAAAGGGCTGCTCCTGAAACTTTTTCCCCCTGATTTACAAGTCCCAGTGAAACTCTTCCGCGCAAATAATCTCTTCGGTCGTCAGTTAATGGCCCCTCCAGTGTTCCCGGATGAAAATAAGTGGCATCAGATAACTGAAAATCAGCAGCAAGGCGAATTTCATCTTTCACCTGAAAATTCAGTTTGTAAAAAAGTGCATTATTTTCAAAACCATCATTGGCATCGGCTCTGTACCCATTGGTTTTACTGCGGTTCAATGAGAGCAGGGACTGCCATTTCCCTTTCTCATAATTTAGTTTCCCGGTGTAGGCTTGGGTGCCAAAACTGCCAAGGTTAGCCCCAATATTGCCAGACCAGCCCGGATTTTCACCTTTATCTGTAATCAGGTTAATGGCTCCTCCCATGGCATTACTCCCGTATAAGACTGAGGCTGCTCCTCGAATCACCTCTACCCTTTCAATGTCGGAACTGTGGTAAGCATCGGCAATCGGATGAGAAAATATACCCATAAATTGCGGTTGCCCATCTATCAAAACAAGGATTCTGTTGTTTGGGGTACCACTGATACCCCTGATGGAAATGTTGCCCCCAGAACCGGGACCTACTCCGAAGCCCAGTAAAGAACGGTCGTTCAGCAACAAACCCGGAACATGTGGCACCAGGGCCGGAAGCACATTGATTTGCCCGGATTCCCTGATTTGATTCTTTTCAACAATAGAAATACTTGATGAAACCTGTGCAGCTGATCGAGCCATGCGGGTACCAGTAACCACTACCTGCTCCAGGCCCAAGGTATCCGTATCCTGGCCATGCAAAGGTCCGCTAAGCGCAAAGAACCAAAGTATTATTCCATATAAAGGTCGATTCATCATTCTTTCCCCGTGTTATTCCATGGCCAGTTGACACAGGATTTCACCTTTGGAAACAAAACCATATCTGCAGTTCCTTTCAAGACAAAAGTATGTACCTCATTATCAACCAATTTCTCTTTTACCAGTGCCAGGGTCTTGCCTGTTACTGCCACATCATCCACAATAAGAATCCTTGGATAACTGAAAAAATCCCATTTGATATCATCCAGAATTTGCGGGGGATCCTGCATGGGTTCATTGAGATCATTCCTGTGGCTTACCCGGATGATTTTCATGGCCACACCCAGCTGATGTGCAATCATGCAGGCAGGATAAACACCTCCCCTACCTATTCCCAAAACCAAATCAATTTCCGGAAAATCAAAAGCATACAAAGCTTCACTGATGGCGTCAAAGGTAATATCAATTTTATCCCGCATGTATTTTCTTTTAGCTAGTTTTTGCCGGATTTTTCACCAATACCTGGCACCGTTAAACCCAGGATAAATAAAATAATAATTCCCGGCAGTCCGGTATACAAGGAATTGAAAAAGTAATCTATAGGCGTCAATGGTAAAAAATTAAGCCAAAAAATCCCTGCTGCTCCTATCACTTTGGCCAGCAAAATGGAAGGAAGAACAGCCCAGCCATTGCCCAGTTTATGCTTTAGATAGGCCAGTGAAAGGGTAAATACAATCAGTTCAATGGTCAACAATAACATTAACGACAACTGCTCATTACCGGAAATCAGAAAATTTAAAGCAGGGGAAAGGGCAGCAGCAGCCAATGCAGGTGTTTTACCTAAGAGTATCAAGGCGATTAGTGGTACATAAAACATGGGTAACAAGATCGCACCTATGGGCGTACCCTGAACCGGAGGAGCCAGATGAACCAAAATAGGAAACAATACAGCCGCGATAAGTGTAAACAGTGAGGTCAATAAGGGGCTGCTTTTATAATACTGATTTAAATATTGCATTTGCTTGTTCTTTAATTCCATTGAAAATATAAAAAAATATAAGCAGTCCTGCAATTAAATTTTTACCAAAAGCCATATTTTCAAGGAATTACAGGCAAAACAAAGTGGTCTGATAATTGTACGGTTAAAGAGCAAACAATTAATTCAAAACTTTATTTCGCAACACATGCCCGTAATTGGTGAACTCATAAAAAAAGCAATTGATTTAGGTGAAAAACTAAACACCGAGTCCAAACCCGCAGAGAAACAATTAAAAGTATTACAGGAATTACTGGATCATGCCAAAGACACTTCTTTTGGAAAATACCATGGTTTCAAAAAAATACATAAGTCAAAGGATACAATTTCCTCCTTTCAGCAAAAAATCCCCTATCATGATTATGATGCCATTTATGATTTGTGGTGGAAAAAAATAAGGGAAGGGCACGAGGATATTACCTGGCCCGGGATCAACCGTTTCTTTGCTGTAAGCTCCGGAACGACCAGCAACAGTAAGTATATTCCTGTTACAGATGACATGTTGGATGCCATTAGAAAAACAGGGATACAGCAGATCATGACCCTATCCAAGTATGACCTTCCCTCAGACTTTTTTGAAAGGCAAATCATGATGCTTGGCAGCTCCACGGAGCTGAAAGAAAACAATGGATTTCTGGAAGGAGAGATCAGTGGCATTAGTGCTAGTCAGATTCCTTTCTGGTTCAATAATTTCTATAAACCCGGACCGGAAATTTCTGCCATTGAAGATTGGGATGAAAGAATAGAGAAAATAGCAGAACAGGCCAGGGACTGGGACATTGGTAGCATTTCTGGCATTCCTTCTTGGATAGAGTTGATGATGAAAAGGGTCATTGCTTATCATGGCGTGGATAACATCCATGATATATGGCCCAATTTGGCGGTCTATACCCCCGGAGGTGTGGCATTTGAGCCCCACAGAAAGAGTTTTGAGAAAAATCTTGCTCACCCCTTGATTTATATAGACACCTACCTGGCATCAGAAGGTTTTCTGGCCTTCCAGGGAAGGCCAGACACGGATGCAATGGCACTTGTTCTGGATAATGGCGTATTCTTTGAATTTGTTCCTTTTGAACCGGAAAACATGACTGAATCCGGGGGCATTCATCCTGATGCGAAAGCATTGACCATAGCCGAAGTAGAAGAAAACAAGGATTATATATTGGTCATTTCAACGGTAGCCGGTGCATGGAGATACATGATCGGAGATACGGTCTCCTTTACCAACAAAGAAAAAGCTGAGATAAAAATTACGGGAAGAACCAAATTCTTTCTGAATGTGGTAGGCAGCCAACTCAGTGTACATCAAATGGACCAGGCCATAGAAGCAGTCCAGGAAAAATTCAACATCGCGATACCTGAATACACCGTAAGTGCAGTCCGGGAGAATGGCGAATACCTGCATCGATGGTATCTGGGAAAAGATTCCGGTGAGGCCGATGAAGCAAAAATAACAGCATTTCTGGATCAAAACCTTCAGGAAAAAAACAAAAATTATAAAGTAGCCAGAAACAAGGCTTTAAAATCCATCGAAGCCAAATTAATTCCCGCGGCAACCTTTATCGCCTACAATGAAAAACAAAAAAAGAAAGGTGGCCAGGTAAAATTTCCAAGAGTAATGAAAGACGATGTCTTTGGTGAATGGGAAGATTTTGTTAAAAAATCATCCCATTTGGCAGAACAATGAAACCAAAAGCCATAAAAATCAATTGTTATTTCAGCCTGCCTGAATTAACAATTGATTTATTTGGTTGATCAGAGGGGCTTCATTATAAACAGGTTTCTAGCCATGCTAATTTTTAAATCCCTGTCATCTGCCAATTACCGTTTTTTCTTCACTGGACAAGCCTTTTCCAATCTGGGCAACATGATGAAACAAGTAGCGGTTGGCTGGTTGGTTTATCGGCTGACAGGTTCTGCTTTGCTTTTGGGTTTGGTTTCTTTCTCCAGGGAAATTTCGGCCTTTTTGCTATCTACTGTGGCAGGTGTATTGGCGGATAGATACAACAAACACCGACTTTTGATGGTCTGTCAATCCATCATAGCCATCAACGCCATAATATTGGCCATACTCACCATCAGTAACACCATAAATTTTCAAACCTTATTAATTTTGGAAATAGTATTTGGACTGGTGAGTGGTATGGAAATGCCATCAAGGCATGCGTTTGTCAATGATCTGGTAGAAAATAAAACCTACCTGACCAATGCCATTGCCCTGAATTCATCGCTATTCAATACCGCAAGAATTGTGGGGCCTGCACTTGCAGGAATACTCATTCCTATCATAGGGGAAGGATATTGCTTTTTGTTATATGCTGGAGCCAGTGTGGCCGTAGTAGTGATTTTTACATTTATCCGCTACCAGCCTTCAGGTAAAAAAAATCCCCGAAAAAAATTCGGGAAGGAATTACAGGAAGGTGCTGCCTTTGCCATCAAAACGAGACACATACGTTTCCTGATACTATTTGTTGCTGGGGTAACCCTAATCGGGGTTTCTTATATGGTAATCCTGCCCGTGGTTGCTGCAGAGGTTTTTCTGGGAGATGCTGTAATCTTTGGCTACATGACCAGTGCTGTGGGTATTGGTTCGTTATTAGGTGCTTTTTTTGTTGGAGCCAGAAACAATGTGGTAGGATTGGACAAGCTTATTCTATTGGGGACAGTAATCTTTGGTTTGGGTTTGGCTGTTTTTTCATTCAGCACTATATTGTGGGTATCATTGTTGGCCCTGGTGACCACAGGCTTGGGTAGGGTGATCATTTTCACCGGGTCCAATACTTTATTGCAAACCATTGCACCAGAGGAAAAACGGGGAAGGGTGTTGAGTTTTTATATCATGTTATTTATGGGTGCGCTTTCTTTGGGAAGCTTCTTAATAGGCCTGCTTACCGATTGGATTGGAGCCCCCTTTACCTTATTGATTGGAAGTATCGGGGTATTGTTGATGGGAGGATATTATGCCAGGAGCCTTCCCTTACTGAGGAAAAGAACCTACAGGGCCATAAAAAAATCAGAACTGTTGCGCTGAGAGTGAAAAAATATCGTAAATAATCTAACAATGAAACCATTTAGTTTATTAATAATCAACAGTGTAACACTGATCTTCACATTGTTGATCAATTACCTGGGTGGAACCGGGGAATTTTTCGGTAACAGCGTAGGAGAAATCAGTGGCCTGTACCCTACTATCCTCACGCCGGCTTCCTATGCTTTTTCCATTTGGGCATTGATATACCTTGGCTTGATTGCCTTTGTAATTTACCAGTGGTACACCTATTTTAAAGGACGTCATGCTGTTTCCATTTTGCCCACCGGCCTTTGGCTGGGCCTGGCCAATGTATGCAATGCCCTGTGGGTTTGGGCCTGGACTTCCGAGTATATATTCCTTTCTACACTAATCATTTCCCTATTGTTGATTGCATTGGTCCGTTTGGTCATTCGCCTTCGGCTAGAGCTATATGATGCCCCGCTGCAAATTATTTTTTGGGTTTGGTGGCCGGTCTGTATTTATACCGGATGGATTATATTGGCCACGGTATTGAATATTTCGGTGGGAATAAAAAGCAGTGGTTTATTGCCGGGCATACTGGCCGAAGAGGTCTGGGCTGCTGTGATTTTAATCGTGGCCAGTTTCATATATATCTGGTTGACTTTTCGGAGAAACATGAGAGAAGCAGCTTTGGTGGGTGTTTGGGGTTTTGCTGCCATAGGGGTAAAACAATGGGAAGCCTTGCCAAATGTGGGTATTTTATCTGTTTTACTGGCAAGCCTTTTATTTGTAATCGCAGGTATACATGGCTACCGCAATAGAAAGACTTCTCCCCTGATAAAATGGCTCAATGGAGAATGGAAATAATTCTTAATCCATTCTTATTCCACCTCCTGTAGACCTCCAATTTCAGGTGTTTGAAAGGTAAAATACGTTTGCATCACCTTTTGTGCCATTTTATGTTGGGGGGTAAAATCAGGGCTGCGGTTTCTGGATTCCGGATACCATTTCCAGAAATACACCCCCTGAAACCAGGGTTGGTGCCATACAGATTCAAAAAAAGCGGTATAACAGCGCGCTTGCATTTCTTCTGATAAGATGGCATTTTTCCTTTCATTTGGCCAAACCCATGGAGCATCTGCCGCATCATTGGTATTACAATAACCCAACTCGGTGAATAAAATGGGTTTTTGGTAAAGCAGATTCACCTTTTCCAGATCAGGTATAATTCTTTTCCATCCCTGTGAAAGTTGATCCAAAGTTGGATTTTCACCAGCTGCCAGGGGAAAATAGGCCTGAACACCAATGTAGTCCAGCGCATCCCAAAATTTTACGGATTCATACTCTGTGAAATTTGCCGCATAGGTTAACTTTCCAGCGTATACCTCCTTTACCGCAGCTATGATTTCCCGCCAATCGTTTTCCCGGTGACTGGTTTTTTCCAATTCTGTACCTACACAAAATAAAGGAAGCTTTCTCTGCTCAGCAAGGTTGGCATAATACAAAATGAATGATTTGTAATTGTCAAACCAGATTTGCCAATCGGTTTCCGTTGTCATGGCGATTTCACCGGGCCAGGATCCGCGCACCCAAATGTGTGGTTTTAAAATACTGATCAGGCCCTGGTTTTGGGCCGTATCAATGGTAGCCACCAGGCCATCGCTGCTTTCTCCCCACCAGATCTTTTCTGTATGGGTTTCCCACCTGATTGAAGGCTCCGATGTATGGCTCTGCCAGCCAAAAGGGGTTTGGGAAATGTGGCTAACCCCGGTAGCGGTTAAGTTCAGCATCTCTCCTCCCTGCAAAGGATTCCTGCTGCCCACCCAACAAACACCTCGATGTTTGCTTTCTTCAAAATTGGCAAAATTCTCGGGTTTTTTGGTAGTGTTACAATTGATACAAGTCAAAAGTACCCCCAAAACCACCAACAGTCCCATACATTTGTTTCCCTCGAATAACATGTTTATTTCTTTTGGTACAAGATAAAAAGAAAACTACTGATCATCAGCAAGTAAACCCAACTAAATGGCAAGGCCATCAATACCAGCAATTGACTTATGGATTCCAAAAGCTGTTCTTTCCCCACAAAAATCGTGGCCACGGTAAAAAGAACCAAAATCAACCCCCAGGCCAGCAGATTTCTCCTCCTGGGTTCCATATTTCCATTGTCAGCAAACATCCCCAGTACAAAAATGGCTGAATCTATGGAGGTTATAAGAAAGGTAAACACCAGGATCAGGCCCAGCATTTTGATCAGCCCTGCCAGTGGAAGGCTGTCAAAGAAAACAAAAATGGAACCATACAAAGAATCAAACTGACCTTCATAAAGCTCCGGATGGCCTATCAATTCAAAAGCCTGAGACCCGAAAACCGTAAACCACAAGAAGGTACCTAAGCTGGGTACAAGCAGCACACCAAAAATAAATTCGCGAAAAGTGCGGCCTTTAGAAATCCTGGCAATAAAAACACCTGTAAAGGGAGCCCAGGATAGCCAAAACGCCCAATAAAAAAATGTCCAGTCCATCAAAAAGTCCTGGCCTACTTTCATGGAGCCGAAATTGATGCTCATGGGTAAAAAATCTTTGATATAGCTTAAAGATGCTGCAAAAAAATTACCAAAAACACTTAAAATATCTCCTGCCAACCAGGTGAAAAATAGTAAAAACAAAGCCAGTGCAATATTAAACCTGGATAAATTGCGGATACCATTGCTTAAACCTGTAAAAGCAGAAAGCGTAGCAAGAGAGCCTAGAAAGACCACCACATAAGCATTATTGGTGTAATTGACTTCCAGCATTCCGAAAAGCTGCCGGAATCCGGCCAGCAATTGCCTGCTACCCAATCCCACAGCACCTACCACACCAAACAAGGTACTGATGATGGTGATCACATCTATAGGAACAATCAACCAGGGTTTCTGGTATTTGCCATGCAAAACAGATGAACTAAGCATTAATCTCCCCCTACCATACACCAGGTATCCTATGATCAGCCCAAACATGCCATAAAAAGCCCAGGGTGTAAGACCCCAATGGAAAAAGGTGTATTCAAGAGCAAATATTTCGGGTGAAAGTTCAGACGCCCTGGGGGCTTGGGTATAATAAAATACAGGTTCCTGAATCGCACGCAACATCAAACCGGCACCCATTCCGGTACTGTAGAGCATGGCTACCCAGGAAAACCAGCCATAGGCCACTGGCCCCTCTCCCAATTTTGATTTTCCCAATGGGGATACCGCAATACCCAACAATACCAAAACTATAAGCAGGCCCAGGTAGAGATAGTAGGTTCCGAAATAATATAAAGTAAAATTTGCGGCCTCCTTAATCCATGTTTTGAATCCCACGGGAAAACTGAAAGCCATAAATAAAAAAACCAGGCAGGCCAGCAGGGATGTCAGATAAGTGGATTTGCTAGTAGGCATCAATGAGACAAGTCAAATTTGATAAAATCGAGCATGAAGGGATCATCATACAATAGGATGATTATAGTGACGAGATTCTCCCGGTTAAGGATCAGGACAGGTTATGTGTCAAATAAAAACAACTATTAACACATGAAATCGGGCATTACGAGTACGTCACACACTGATATGATTATTAAGCATGCGAGATTCCATGTGACCATTAAGAAACAACTTTTAACACATGAAATATACTATACAATTTCTTCCCTACCCTCCATACATTCCAAATTTTTTTACCTTATGAGGCATTGTCATGATTCATTCGGAAACGGAAAAGTCTAATTTTTTTAAACCTTCCTGGATTTCCGGAGCCTGCATAAACAATTCCCAGCCCAAACCGGACCGGTAGTTTTCTATCATGGCAACGATGGGTCCCTGATCAATGGCCAGGTAACGTTTGGGGTACCAATCTTCTTCCGGGCTCAGGGCATCGTAAAACCCATACCGGCCAAAAGTCTTCTCCCCGTAATTGTAATAGAGGTTTTTGAGGACTTCCATGCTTTCTTTTGGCGTATAAGGAATGGATGAAAGTGCCGCTGTTGGCGAAATAACACCGATATCGTTACCTGGCCGGTGGGCTGAATACCCTATGGTAGAATAACTGGCAGTAAGCCCCCATAAATCTGAACCATAGCCTTTAAACCCTGCTTCATTCTCCAAACACCACTGCCGGTTGATCAGGCTATGGTTACGGTTATGCTCCCAATAATCAGCATACCTGTCTTTTAGTCCTTTTGGATTCAATCCCAGGTAAGAATAGTGCGCCCAAAACAAGGGACCTCCGTAATCCGGGGATCCATTATGTAAAAGAGGCAGGGAATAACCAAATGCCTCACTTTCGTTTTGAATGGCTCCCCCACGAGCCCAACCCTGGTGATATACCTGCTCTGATACGGCATGCGTAGGAGAAGATGCTGCTAAAACATAAGTGATCAGACACTCATCATACCCCCGGATAGCAAAGTTTTTTTGCCATCCAAAATTCGGAGACCAATGCCAATAAAGCACCTCCTGCCCACCCTGTGTATGCCAGTCCCATTGCATTTCTTTCCACAAAACGTCTATTTTGTCAGCCAGGGCTTTTTCCCTTTCATTTCCTTGCTTGTAATATTCCCTTACTGCAAGTAAGCCTTGCATCAAAAAAGCCGACTCGACCAGGTCCGCCCCATCATCATCCTGACCAAAGGGTTTTACTTTGCCAGTCTTTCCATGGATCCAATGGGACCAAATGCCATGAAACCGATCTGCATTCCCCAAAAAGTCTACTATCTTTTCAAAACGGGCAAGGCCTTTTTCCCGGCTGATCCATTCCCTTTCCAAACCAGCAAGCAAGGCGAAGAGTCCAAAACCAGTCCCTCCTGTGGTCACTACATTTTGGTCGTCTTGAGGGTATACCCCATCCATATGAATTCTTTCCCTGGCCATTCCCGAATTTGGTTCAGCACCCTCCCAAAAATACCGGAATGTATAGTATTGAACCATGTCCAGCAATTCCTCTTCAGTCATGGTCCGTGTTTCTACGGCCACTTCCCCGATCACCCGGGATTCTTCTCCCAGCACCGCTTCGATTTTATACTGCAAGCCCAGGTTTTTTCCCAGATCATTCACAAAATCCAGGTAAAGCGTATCTGATAGCTCCGCCCTTTTGGAGTAATCACCATCTTCTTTTCGGACATAAATCTCATATTTATCCGCCTGCTCAACGGGATTCCAACTCAATTCTACATGCCGGTCATAGGCATTCGATTTTATCCCGTTGGGGGAATGGGCTTTTTGCTTGCAGGAATATCCGGCTAGCAACAGCATAATAATCGCGCAATAGGGAAATAATTTCATGATTTTGGGTTTAGTGCTATTCATAAGTAAAATCTAATTTTTCCAGGCCGGATTGGATATCTTTATTTTGCATAAAATGATTCCAAAGTAAACCTGTCCGGTAATTTTCAATCATTATTACAATAGGCCCCTGATCAATGGCCAGGTAATCCCTTGCAAACCATTGCTTGGTTAGGTCAAATGCATCCAAAAAACCCATTTCTCCCCAAAGTCTGTCCCCTAGCTGATAATAGAAATATTCCAGGGCTTCCATGGATTCTCTGGGTGTATAAGGCATAGAAGATAAGGCTGCCGTAGGAGTGATCACACCCAGGTCCCGGGTAGGTGAATGCGCTGCATACCCTCCTGGATTATCACTTGCAGTCAATCCCCAGGATTCGGCTCCGTAACCCACAAAGGATTGAGGATTTTGGATACAATGCGCCCTATTGATCAGGCTATGCATCCGGTTCTGCTCCCAATAATCTGCATACCTGTCAGCCAGATTCCTGGGATCCAGCCCCAAAAAAGAATAGTGGGCAAAAAACAGTGGACCTCCCCTTTCCTGTCCAAGGGGAAGGATGAAACCATTGTAAGACTGCCCATTTTGGATGGCTCCATTTCTGGCCCAACCTTCATGATAAACTTCAGCCTCAATGGGATGGGTGGGAGAAGCCGCTGCTAAAATATATACGATCAAAGCTTCGTTGTAACCAGAAACGGGCAGATTCATGGCCCATTCCTGATCAGGTGACCAATGCCAGAATAACCGGTTCTGACCTCCTCTGGTGTACCAATCCCATTCAACCTCCTCCCAAAGTTGGGTAATTTGATCCTGTAGCAACTTTTCTTCACTCCTGCTGCCATCAAGGTAACTGCTAATGGTTAAAAGCCCTTGCATCAATAAAGCCGTTTCTACCAAATCCCCTCCATTGTCCAGTGTGCTGAAAGGAATGGTTTTTCCTGTATTACCATTCATCCAATGGGGCCAGACACCATGAAAACGATCTGCTCCCTGAAGAAAATCAAGTATTCTTGACAACCTGCTCAGTCCTTGTTCCCTACTGATAAAGCCCCTTTCCATTCCTACCACAAGGGCCATGATGCCGAATCCGGAACCACCAGTGGTAACCAGGTCACCGGAGCTACTTCTTTCCCTTGCCATGCCACTTACCGGATGCGCAAAATCCCAGAAATACCTAAAGGTCTGAGATTGAACTTTATCCAACAGCGTATTTTCATCCAACAAGGGAAATTTTGGTTCAGCTGCCGTATCAGTATAAAAAGTGAGTTCAAATCCTTCCACATCAATCTCAGTGTCCGGATGCTGATCTTCAGACAGGGTAAAGGTAAATTGTCTCAAGTCTTTCAAGGGTTCCTGGGACCGGATTTGGTAATGAAGAGAATCTTTGACATGGATTACCTGTACAGGGAGCTGTCCCTCTTCCTTTTCATCAAGTTGAATGTTTTCTTGCTTCAAAACTACTTTACCGGAAAAATGCAGGTCAAGTTGAAAATCAAGTGCTGCCCCAACCCAATTCCTGCCACCAAGATGATCTGCACCCTGTAGGACAAATGACTGTACCGAAACTGCACCAAAAAGAGTGGTAAATACAAGCTCCCCGCCTGCATATACTTGTCCATTCTCACCGGTTAATCCCGAATGAATTTCCAGCTTGTAGGTAGTTCCCGGTTTAAGCAATCCTACCGGAAGCAGCCTGATGGTCTGCGATTCGTCCAGAAAATTGGTATTGAAAGGGACTTCCTCTCCGGAATCCATATCCGTTAATAGCAGGTTTTTGGAAACGGAATTTAAAGACAGGGGGAAATTAAAATATAAATGAATGGCCTGATCAACGGGGATACCGGTCAAGGGTTCTATTCCTTGAATTTCCATTTCACCAATGGTTATCTTGGTCAATTCCAAAACCGGAAAGGCCTTCTCTTCCGGTTGGCAAGACCAAAAGATTAATGAAGATAAAAGTAAGAGAACCCAATATTTCATCTTTTTATAATTGTTTCTTAGAGGTCATATGGAATCTCGCATACTTAATGATCATTCCATTGAGTGAGCTTCCTTTCAGGTTCAAATCTTGGAGAAAAAAACAGCAGAAGGAATTCCTTCTGCTGTTCAACATTTGCATTAATTATTTCAATTTGCCTCTTCCATCATTATGGATTGTATTTCAGACTGACTGATAACCCGGTTAAAAATCCTTAATTCATCCAATTGACTTGAGGTAGACAAATGGCCCCAACCGGCAAACCGCGGTGCGCCTGAGGCTACCGAAAGGATATCACAACCAGACCAGTCTATTCCCGGAAAGCTCCCCTGGCTGACCACTTCCCCATTGATATAAACGATACATTGGTCAGAGGAAATGGTAAAGGCTATGTGATTCCAGGCATCTGAAGACGGATCAATATCTGCCGCTGCTCCTCCATCAAACCAGTTTTCACCCGACCCATTGCCTACATTCAATTTAAAACGCTGCATTCCTCCTGCATTTTCCCTGAAAAGCCTGAATCCGGAAGTCCGGTTATTCATGGCGGTTGGGTTGGCTTCGTCTGGAGGCCCCATCACCAAAAGGCCAGCACGGTCGGCCGTACCATTCAATTTGTACCAAAAAACCGCACTGAATTCTTCAGAATGAAGATTTTCCGCCTCATAAGTCAGATATGCATCCGGACTACCGGAGTAGGCCCTTCCAGAAATACCATCTGTAAATCCAGGTGATCCGGATACATTGGCATTCTGGATCTGAACCAATTCAGTATAATCACCATCAAATGGTAAATAAAATACCTCGTCTTCATAAATGGGTTGGTAAGGCTCGATTTTTTCAAATACCACCGAAGTATTGGTTTCCTTCCCGGAAAGGTCCATGGCAATGACATCCAACTGGTGTTCTCCATTTGTCAGGTTATCGTATTCAAAGGAACCCAGAAATCGCCTGTAATCTTTGAAGTCCTCAAACCTGGCAATCTCCTGTCCATCCAGTTCAACCGCCACCCATTCGATTTCAATATCGTCTACAACCTCAAGGTCGATCTCTATGGAAGTAACATCTTCTGTAACCCGAATCTGGGTACCATCCGTTGGATAGTTCAAAGTAATTTCGGGAGATTCACTGTCTGCTCCCGGTTCAACAAATTCAATATCGTCAATATAGCCATCTGTACAGGCAGTGAGGCAAAAGGCCACAATTACCAGCAGGCTGATCCATTTATTTAACATCTTGGAATATATTTTATGTTTCAAATCATTCTTCGTTTGCTGCCTCGCGTATTTGAGGTAGGATGTCTTGTTGCTCCAGCGGGTAAGGCAGAAACCTATCTCCTTCGCTAAAGGTCCTGCCGCCATAATTCAGTTCTGAAGTGCGGTCATACCTGATCAGGTCAAAATACCTTATCCCCCATTCCATGGCAAATTCGGCATATTTTTCATCCAATACGGCATCCAGATCCACGGAGGAAAGGTTATTCAACCCAGCCCTGGCCCTTACCAGATTTACAGCTTCTTCTGCTGACAAGACCTGACTACTGGCTCCATTGACCAGAGCTTCTGCATGCAAAAGCAGTATTTCAGCATACCGGATACAGGTGAAATTCTTGTTTTCCCCATAAGTAAACCTTCCGGGGGTCAACTGAGTGGAAGGAAGGTAATGCTTACCGCTCAGGAATTGATACCGGGGGTGATTGTTAAACACATCTCCGTCGGGACTTACATTGGAAACCCAATCCGGTAAATTTTCATAGGCGGCATCAGATTGAATTTCAGCTATTCCGTCTGGGGTAAATAATACAGAAGTGGTAAGACGCTCCTGTTCATTTCTGTCCAGCATAAACTTAACGTATTTATTGGAGGGTTCGAAAAACCCCCAACCTCCCCCTGCTCCAGAAACGGCAGGTGTCCAGCTGGCGGGGCCGAAAAAATCCCAGAGGTAGCGGGTACGTGTTCCGCTGGCCTGACCAAAATCAGAATATTGCAACTCCAGCAAATTTTCATCATTCAGCTTTCCGGAAATTTTAAAAAGCTGATAAAAATCCGGTTCCAGGGTAAATAAGTCACTCCCGATGATTTCCTCCGTAGCAGCTACCACTGCAGTGTGGTTGTTCAGCTCCATATTGGCCCTGGCCTTAACGGCCAATGCTGTGTAGCGGGTCACCCCTCCCCTTACCTCAGACCTTTGGTTGGGACGAACACTTGGTAAATCCGGGATAGCCGCATCCATTTCCATGGAAATGTGTTGCATTACGGTTTGAAAATCGGACAACTCCACATTAAACAAATGGCTTGGCTCGGACGCATTGGGTATAAGCACTGATCCCCAGAGTTTGGCCAGATACATCAATTCAAAAGCTCTCATGACCCTGATTTCTGCAATGTATTGCCTCGCATTGGCTTCATTGGCACCGGCCTCCCTGTACTTTTCGATTTCTTCCATGGCACCATGCCAGTACAGAAGATCAGAATACAAATTGAGCCAGGTGGAATTGTACATCCAAAAATTCCTGTCATACCGAAACTCGTCCGTTTCTGTTAGGGGAAACTGATCCCCAGCCGCATTAACGTCATCGCCCCGAACACTTATTAAGGGAAAAGTTTCCCATTGCAAACTATACAATTCGCCATAAGCGCCGTACAAAAGCAAAACCATGTTTTCAGATTGAGAATAATCTGTATCTTCAGCAATGAACTCATTTTCCAATGGCTCATCCAGCACATCAGTACAAGCCGGTCCCATGAGGATTGCTGAAAAGACCAGAAACAGCACGAAAATATATTTATAGGTATTCATCTTCATCTTCATTTAAAGTTTAATATTCAGACCAACGGTATAGATGGCCGGGATAGGGTATACCTGCCGGTCAATACCATTTGCCACTTCGGGATTAAAACCGTTGTAATTAAACATCGTTAAGGGCCGCTCTGCAGTAAGGGTGAATCTGGTCTCAGGCATTGTAGTACCGAAAACCTCTTTATCCGCAAGGGTATAGGAAAGCCGTACATTTTGAATCCTGAAATAGGAACCGTCTTCCACAAAATAATTGCTCAGATTTTGGTTCCAGCCCTTTCGCAAGCCTGCGGCTGAGGGGTAGCGATTGGATGTACCCTCGCCTCTCCAGAGGTTATTGGCAAGTTCGGCATCCAAATTGGTATCATTGGTGAAAATGATTTCTCCCCGTTTCCGGTTTAGGATTTTATAGCCGGATTGCCCTTGAAAGAGGGCTGAAAAATCCAGGTTTCTATAACGGAACCCGGCATTAAAACCATAAGTCAGACTGGGCAAAAAAGATCCCAGTACCACCCGGTCCTGGTCATTGACTATACCGTCCTCGTTTTGATCCCTGAAAATCAAATCGCCAGGCTGCAGGTTATTGTCGTTGATAAATTCCTGCGTGTAACCGTAGGAATTTATTTGTTCCTGAGATTGAAAGACCCCATCCGTCTCATATCCGAAGAAAGCCTGGTAGGGTTGACCAATAATGGACCTTTGTCTGAACTCTGCTGAGCCTGCATCCAGGCCTTCTGCCCCGCCCAATCCCAGAACGATGTTTTTAAGCGTTCCAAAATTCCCACCAAAATAATAGGAGAAATTGGTAGTCAGGTTATCCTCCCAATTGGCCGCCACTTCCAGGCCCTGATTCCGGATTTCACCCACACTTCTCCTTTCGCTGGCACGGATTACCGGAGGGATAATGCTCACCGCAAGGTTTCGTGTATCTCTGATAAAATAGTCCGCTTCTATAGAAAGTCTTTCCCTGAACATACGGGCATTCAGACCAAAATTTCTTTCTACCGTTGTTTCCCACTGCTCTATCAAATCAAAGGTTGGATCCAACCGCCGACCAATGACCAATACTCCATCAATGGCAGCATTATTTTCCACCAGAACCGGGGCGCCTACGGATGGGCTGATACCATCATTACCCAATTCACCCCATGATCCGCGAAGTTTTAAGAAATTAATCGCATCTACATTAAAGAAGGCTTCTTCTGTAAGCACCCATCCTGCACCAATAGTGGCAAAATTACCCCATTTGTTTTGGAATTTATTGTTTCCATCGCGCCGGAAAGTACCATACAAGAGATAGCGGTCATCGTAATTATAGGCCACACGGGAAAAGTAAGACTGAAAAAACAAACGTGATCCTCCATCACCAATACCATTGAGGTCAAAATCAGTCGCATTATTCAGGTACCAGAACTGTTCCTGGTCCCTGTCCGGATTGGGATTGATATTTTCCCCCCTGGCAAACAAAGCTTCATTGGTTTCGCTCCTGTAGGATTGTCCCAAAACGACCGTCAGGTTATGCCCGTCAAAATTGTTTTGGTAAGTAAGGAAATTATCCCAAATCTGATCATAACGGTTGAAGGTTCTCCTGTTGATGGACGATTGCCGCTCAGTTACCCCATCGTTATAGGCAAAGCCAACGTTTCTGCTGGTTACGGTTTCCAGGTTGTAATTATAAGAAGTCTTGAAGGTCAGGTTATTGGGAATAATTTCCAACTCAGCATAAAAGTTACCCAGAATTTTCGCAATCTTGTTTTTGTTGTCAGAATATAAAAGGCTGTAAAAGGGATTTTGATTGCCCCTATATCCGATTTGCTGGGCATTAGAGAGTTGATAGGGCTGGGCATTTTCGTTTTGCTCATCATACACCGGAATGATGGGTACCGCAAAATAAGATCTGAACCAAGCCCCATTGTCCCCATTGTACTGCTCTCCTGTACTGACATTCAGGTTACCACCTACACTGATCCAATCCTTAAGATCAGCATCCAATTTTACCCTGAAGTTCATCCGCTTATAGCTGTTACGGGTATCTTTCATCAGGCCCTGCTGGTCGAAATAACTACCTCCCACGGAGTATCGGGTCCTTTCACTCCCTCCATTGATAGAAAGGGTGTGGTTTTGAATGGTAGCTGGCTGCATCATTTCAGCATACCAATCTGTATTCACATCCGGCAAACTGGGATCAATGCGGCTTCTTCCATACCGCTGAATGGCATTTTGAACAAAAGCAATATCCGGGGCAGATCCTGTCTCGTTGATGTACCCGACAAACTGTTGGGTATTGGCCATTTTTAAAATATTTTGCGGGTTTTGAATCCCATAATAACCATCATAGACAATTTCCGGCTCCTGATTGTAGCTGCCGGACTTGGTTTCTATGACCACTACACCGTTTGCAGCCCTTACCCCGTAAATGGCAGATGCGGATGCATCTTTTAAGACGGATATGGTTTCAATATCGTTTGGATTGAGAAAATCAATATTATCGAAAAACATGCCATCTACCACATAAAGGGGAGCTGCTCCACCTTCGAAAGAACCAACACCTCTCACACGGACGGTAGGAGAAGCACCGGGGGCCCCGTTGCTGACGATTTGTACCCCGGCCACACGGCCCTGAAGCGCTTGCATGGCTTGAGAATTAGGCGTTTTGATGATATCATCAGATTTTACAGTGGTAATGGCAGAAGTAAGGTCCTTTTCCCTTTGGGTACCGTACCCAACTACCACAACCTCCTCGAGATTTTGCGAGTCTTCAGAAAACACCACATTAATTTGGCTCCGGCCATTGACATTCACTTCCTGGGTTTCAAAACCTATAAAAGAAAAAACCAGTGTCGCCTCGGAGGAGCTGACCGTTAATTCATAATTACCGTCCATGTCGGATACGGTTCCGTTGCTGGTGTTTTTTTCGAGAATATTCACTCCCGGAACCGATTCTCCTGTAGGATCAGTAATATTTCCAGATACAGAAATTTGTTGGGCGAAGGCACTTGAGCCAGCCAGGCTTATCATCCACAGAAAAAAGCCCAGGCTCCATCCCAATTTTGTTGGAATTTTGGGTTTAAAATATCCCTTGCTGTAAGTAAAAGGAATTTTCATACATCAGTTAAGTTAGGTAGTAATTAATAATTTAATCGGAAATCTGACTATTGGTATTTCCTCCGAAAAGGTAATCTAAAGACTTAAAAACATCTGAATCCCACTAAAAAATATTGGAAATGCTGTCCTCAAAAATGGGAAAAATTAACCGTTATTTTCCAGATTAATAACATAAGAATCATTGTTAATTTGATTTAAACAGGATTTTTAAAAATAAATATCCAATGTACTTATCAAACTTTTATATACCTACCCAAATGGGTGTCAAAAAATTTTATTCGAAATATTCTAATTAAAAATATCAGGTAGATAAGGGTTGCAAAAGTATCAGTTCCTCCCAACTCAAACTACCCTCTTCAACTGCTTGCATTTTTTGATTTACCTTCTTCCGAAAAGCCCAAATTGTATTCCGGCCTAAATCAAGTACTTCTGACAATTCATCAAGGGTCATCTTGTCCTTTACTGCCAGGGAAGCATAAAGGATATAAAATGCCTTTTCAAGAGGGAATTTAATACCATGAAAAATCGTACCAGCTGTTGCGGAATCAATGTGTCCGCAATGGGTGCATCTCCGTGAAAACCATTTTGGGCCTTTTCCGAATTTGGTTTTGCCGCATTGTCTGCACGAAAAACCTTTTCCCCATTTGAGGTCTTCCAAATACCGGTAACAGGCCGATTGATCTGGGAAAATATTGGCGAATTCTTCCCGGGAAAGGGATTGCTGAGAAATTCGTGCCTTGTAAGAATCCCTGATGGAACTTTTTAATTTCCAATTGTCTTTGTCCAGTAGGGCATTTATTCTTTTGATCTCCCTATCCTTATCCTGCAATTGCCGGTTATAATGTTCGAGTAAACGGTTTTTTTCCTCCAATTCGGTAGTTCTGTCCTTTACCTTTGTTTCCAATTCCAGGTTTACCCTCTCCTTCAAGGCTATATTTTCTTTGTATTGATTCAAGGAACGCTTTAATGCTTTATCCCGTATTTCTTTCATAATTCGGATCCTGTCTCCCAGAGCAAAAGACAACAAGACCATCTCAACCAAAAAAGCAAAATGAAGGCTATAGTAAACGATGATATGGTGTGGTATAATGGCGTAACTTGCCAGGACTTTTACCAATACTCCAGAAAACAAAACACCGTAGGCCATCACAAAAAATCGCGCTGCCTGAAAATTCCTTGACAACAAAAAAATGCCGGTAGAAAATATCAGTAGGAAAGGAATCAGATCAAAAAAGGAAATTTCAAAATAGGATTTATCAATCAACAGGCCTGTCATGAAAATCATGGATTTGAAAAACAATGAAAACCAAAGCAAATAATGAAAGGTTTTAGCCCTTCTACGGGTGTTTAAAAAGCGGATGGTAAACAGGACTGCCCAAAAAACAATAAAAAAACTAAATACACCATTCACAATAAAGTTCAATTCCGGCACCTGGGGCCAAAAATATTGGAAACCTATCCCATCCAAACTCATGGCGTAAAATCCCACGCTCAGCAAGTATAAAATATAATAGATATATTTCATTTCCCTTACGGCCAGAAAAATAAGGAAATTGTAAAAGGCAATGATGAGAATCATGCCATAAAACAATCCATATAGAAAATATTCACTAAGGGCATAATGAATAAACCGGTGAAGTGAACGAACCGCGATGCGGACATCGGCCTTCTGCGTGGAATTGATCTTAAAGTAAAAATTTTCAATTCTATCTAACTGGTTAGGGATTTCAAGTTGAAAATTTTTATGGTAGAAAAGTCGGTTGTTAAAGGGGAGGTCGTCCCCCATCAATCGCCGTTGATACATCCCGTTTTCATCCGGAAAATAGGCTTCTATCTTATCTATACTTTGATCATAAAACTCCAGCAACCACTTTTTTTCGCTATCTGGAAAATTGGCTATAGAGAGTTTAACCCAATAAGTATGACTGGTATTGAAATCATTTTTACTGAAATTTGCATCGATTTTAAAATATTGCTGGAACTCCTCTTTGATGATGTCTTCAAATACCAGGGTGCCGGTTGTATCTTCAAAAAATTCAAGCTGATCTATGGCATATATTCTCTCATTCCAGTTGTCATCTATGGCTAATGTTGCCTCCCCTGAAATGCGCTGACTAATCCCGGATTCAGGAAATAGGAAAAAAAACATGAGGAGACAAATTTTCACAAAGAAAACCCTCCACAAAATAAATTGCCTGTTCATACCAGCACCTCTTTCTCAATTAACCAAATCCAGCTAAAAATCGGTTCCAATTTTAGAAACCAACTAAAAAAGAATAAAATTCATGCCAGCAATTGTCCCAAAGCCTAATTACCGTAAAATCCACCTGCTAAACCAATCATTTCGCCATCTCCTGGGTTTTACCTGCTCCTCGTCCATTTCGTAAGGAAGTACCCAGACCTGGCCTGCACTGTTGCCAAAATAAAGTTGGCTTTTACTGAATTCATTTGGATTTCCATCCGCCCAGAAATAATAAAAAGGATCCTGACCATCAACTACTTTTCTGATGTAGTTATGGTTTCTTTGGCTCCCCCTGGTTAAAGTTTTTGATTTAACCCACTTGCCTCCACCATCATTGCTGTTCCACATTTCTACCTCTCCACCAGCTCCCCATTCCTGTGGGCTGTCAGTCGTTGGACCAATTACCATCCAGTCATCCCCTGCCACCCAAAGACTTCCCATGTCATAGTTTTGATCCGATTCGGTAATGACATGGTCTTCCCATGAATTACCGTTCCAATGAACCACATGCCACTTCCTGCTCCCATTTTCAGGACCGGGTTGATGCCCTATTCCTTCCACATACAAAGCAATAGGATTACCTTCGGAATCAAAATTCACATCCTTTAAATACACATTCCTTTTTTGGCTGAAATACTCCATTACCAGCCCGGAGGAAGTCAAATTCACTACCGGAATTGCTACTTTGTTTCCTTGCACATCAGTCCATGTTTCTCCAAAATCAGTGGTTTGAAAATAGTATAAATTGGTTCTGAGGTCTACATTTCCATTGGGATGCCAATTGCAGAAGAAACCAATTTTATTACCGCTTTGACCACTAATCTGGTAATGCCCGCTATTGTCGTCACCATTTCTTTTTATGGCTACCAACTTTTGATCAGGAGACCAATTCATTCCATCGGCACTTGTTTCAAAATACAGCTCCCTAATGCCCGTATATTTGGTGAATAAATTGAGAAACCCCATTTCCGGAATATATTTGGGCTGAGGATAGGTCATTTCTTCCTCCGAAATCAGGTCAAAAGCATCAATTTTGTAGGGTTCCCTGCTTTTGTATTTAAAGCCCATCCTTCTTCTCCCTCTACCACTTACAAAAACCCATATATGACCCTCACTATCTAGTGACAGGCTGGGGTTGTCATGGGGATCATCCACCCCCATTTTATCATGAACGATCACAGGTTTGCTCACCATTCCTGTTTCATGATCAAACATGCCTACCATACACAAAAGGTGTTTCTCACTTTCAGACCTGGTGCCCCCGTATACAAAAAAAGTCCGGTTGACCTCCGGCGCATGGATGGCAAGGGGAATATGCTTTGCAGTGTAAGTACCCAGGCCACCTGAGTATTTGTCTCCATAGGTGGAAAATTGACCCAGAGTAAACCAAATACCTTTGTACCCATCAACAGTGGGGAATTTCTCCTGAGCAACCAATGGTTGCCCAAAAGAAAACAAAATAAAAAATAAGTTGGAAAGGATAAATTGGGTATGTCGCTTCATGAGTTATTTTTTCAGTGAAGCACAAAAATAAATAAATTGTTGGATAATAATATCAGTTCATTTGAACCAGAAATTGGCAACCAGACTTATAATTTGAATTTTTCTTTAAATTGACTGAAATCCTGAATACTGAATGGTTTTACCCAAAAATCAACCACTCGTTTATATTTATTAGCTTTGCGTTTGTCTGCAGCTTCAATGGAAGAAGTAATGATGATCACCTCAATGTTTTGAGAAAGGTTCATGGCATCCAAAGTGTCCAAAACATCCCATCCTGATAAACCAGGCATATTGATGTCTAGAAACATGAGATAATCCTCATCAGGTAATGCATTGTCCGCAAGAAAACCTACAAGATCCTCTCCATTGTTGAAAGAGGTCACCTCATGGGTTATCCCGGCCTTTTCCATCAGTTTCTTCTGCAACAAGATAACAATGGGATCATCATCTACCAATAATATTTTCACTTTTAACCATTTAGCTTTAATATCTTTAACTTAAAAAGAGCAATAAATACAATTTAACATGCTGAAAGGGCAATTGAAACAAAACAATTATTTGACATACATATTTATATATTTAAAATACATTTTTTCAAATGTAAAACAAGTAAAAGGATTTAAAAATTAATTGCGCTAATATTTTCCGGAAATTTCTCCAAATCCATTTTATATGATATAAAATATTTATATGTTAATAAAAAAAGCCATTAACCGGAAGTTAATGGCTTTGCTAAATACTTTCATAACCTTAAAAGTGGGTAAAGAACGATAATCAAATCTCAAACATTTTTTGATAATGCGGAATATTCGCCAAAATCCCACCACTTTTTTGGTAAAATTCGGGACCTGTAGGGTACACACCATCTTTGGTTTGTACCCAGGGTGCATTTGCCATCGGATGGTAGCCAAGCATTTGATCCCAGTTTTTATAGTATTGGTGCCCATTTGTTTCCTGAAGACCCAGGTTCATGTCTGGAAAAGGAGCCAGCCTGGCAGCCACGTTTTTGTTCCAATCTACCAAAATGGGATTAACAGTAAGGTCGGCACAGAAACAAGGAACCTGCTTCTCATAGGCTGCCTGCACAATTTTCATCGTCATGCTCATTGTTTTGGCAATGGCCTTAACCGCAATGGCCGAATACCCCTGTTCAATTCTTTGCAGGGCATCTTCCACCGTATGAGCACTTTCATCGGCAGCAATGCGTACTCCGAGGTCCCCCACATAGGTAGGATTATCCTCTCCAAAAGGTTCCTCGATTACCGCTATTTGTTCGAAGGCACCAATTTTTTTAGCATGGTCCAGAAACCTTTCCAGGGTTTCTTTCTTTTCGTAGCGCTCGTTCACATCAAAATAATAGGGAATTTTTCCGTTTTTGGTATAGGGTGTCTCAAGATGGCCCAGGGTTTTATGTACAGCCGTCAAAAATTCAATGTCCTTGGCAAGCATTTCCTTTTGGGTTCCCGCTGCCCCTGTCTTCAGTTTCATGATGAAATGTCCCTTATCTGCTGCTGCCTGTATGTCTTCGATAGATGCACCCACACTAAAAGAAGGAATGCTGGCCACCTTGTCATGTTTGTGGGATAATCCTGGCTTATAGGCATCAGGAATCATTTCATCAAAGGTTTTCATTCCATTTTCAGCGCCAAAAAGGAGCCAGGCAGCATTGTCCACAGGTACCAATGCATTTAATGCAAAGGTTTTTTTCAGGTCGGGATTATTTGTTATTTTTTTCCCATATGCATATACCTCGGGAAATATATCTTCCAATAAGGTCACAGGGTCCACAAAACTATTTCCTTTAATAATCTGCAAGGCTCTTTCTGTCATGGCGTACATCAGGGCATTCCCTCCAGTGGTGGAATGCGACTGAAATACAGCCTTATCAGACCACAAAGTCCCTTGCGTACCTATACCAATTTTCTCCATCCCGCTCTCAGACCGCATCAGTGCCAGGGTCTGCCATGCCTCTGTGATGGCGCTACCTTTAAACCGGTAAGGGTATAAGGGTTCCCTTTCAAAGTTAGAATCAGTATGGGTAACTTTAATCGTTTTCATCATTTTAAAATTTTTATCAGGTGTTCCCAGACTTATGGAAGGAGAAATGCCCAAACTTCCGGCGGCCAGGGCTAAACCGGACCGGCTTAAAAATGTACGTCTGCTCCATACTTGATTGTTGTTCAATTTCATGGGTTTTTGGGGATTTGGTTAAGCGTATACCAGGATTCTGAGGACCATAATGACTCACCTTCACTGCTTTTCAATGCTTCTGCAAGCTTGAAATAAATGACATGTTGCGGCTTTAGACCTGGAATACTCAGATAAAGTTTCTTTCTATCGGAAGACCATTCCATTTTCTCGGGGATCAGTTCTACCTGATCAAGCTTTGGCCCGCCATAGGAGGCTGTAGGTTTATACCTCCACTGTTCCAAATGTATCATCTCTCTATTGAAGTTGCTCAGGGCTACGGGACTTGTGAATTCAATCTCAAAACCATCGGGCTTTGCCCTTATTGCCAACATTTCAAAAGTATTTTTACCATTATATTTGATTTTTTCCAGCCCGAACTGGTTTTCTTTCCAACTCCAGCCTCCTACCATACCTACTTCTCCTACATATAATGCACCGTCTGGCCCCCATACCAATCGATTCACCCCTGCAGTGAATCCCTGGGAAAACCGGAATACGGCACCCTGGTATTGTCCGTTTATTTTCTCCAGAAAATCCCGCTTGATTCCTCCGTGTGTAACATCCCCATGCAGCATCTGGCCTTTATAAGGGCCATCTTTCATCAATACAGGCTCCGAAGGGGAATTACCGATTTCCTTGTCGGGCAGCCAAATCGCAGGAGGTGCCATGGCAGGCGGGTCTTTTTCCTCTGCTGCCGAAAGTCCCCAGGCCATGCCGTTATAGGCTCCTTTTTGCACATGCAACAGTTTGTTGGCGGGCAGCCACTGACCCTGGTTGTCCGTTACAAAAAGCTCCGCATCCATTCCCAGACCTATCCCATTTGGCGTTCTTAGGCCATAATCCACCTGTTCGTAGCTACCATCCCTGCTAATTTTCAATGTCCTGCCCCTGTCGGGTAACTGCCTTTCGTTGGCCATCAGGCGCATGGCCATGGACAAGGTGATGTAAAAATGATTATCCTTATGCACCAATCCGAAGGCAAATTCATGGAAGTCATCTGTCACCCCCCAGGAATCACAAATCACCCGGTATTCATCAATGATGGCATCGCCGTTATGATCAATCAATTGGGTCAATTCATGCTTTTGCAAGACAAATATCTCTCCATCAACTACTTCTAAACCAAGTGGCTCCGCCAGACCCTCGGCTATGCGTTTGACGGATACCGCTGCAGGATCATCCTCCAAAACCCCATCAAGCAGGTAAAGTCCTCCTATCGAATCCCAGGTGCTGACCAATAAGCCGCCATCCGGTAAAAAAGCCAAACCCCCAACTCTGGGTTGAAAGTTTTCGTCATGCAGTGTAGTTAACTCATAGCTTGGATGTACCCCCTCCAACGGCGCACCATGACCCGGGTTAAGCTTCTCTTCCTCTGCTTTTGAAGAAACGACTTGTCCTACCTGAAGCTGCTGTTTATCAACGGGTTCCTTTGGTTTGAAAGTAAAAATATAATCCAAAATGGTTTTTATCTCCTTTTCGGCCAGGTCGGGATGTGGATTCATCGGGGTATCCCCCCAGACACCTGCTCCACCTTCTTGTATTTTTTTGGCAAGCAAAGCGTAGGTCTCCTTGCCTTTGGAATATTGGGAAGCAATTTGCTCAAATGAAGGCCCGACCATGGCATTGTATTCCTCATGGCAGGTATAGCAGTCGCTATTCTCCATCCATAAAATGCCCAAATGATCATAACTATCCCCAACTGCCGGCGGTTCCTGAACTGGTAATTCTTTGAAATAATCTGTAATATTGCTTCCATCCTGGATAGCATGTCGCTCCAGGCCGTTTTCACTAACCAACTCAATGGAGACGGCAGGGGGCTGACCATTCAAACTGAAAGATCTTTCAAAACCGGGTTTGCCACTAGCATCCCGCTTAAATTCGGGGCTTTCCTGCAGGGAAATAAGAGTTCCATCGTTGAGCAAAAATTCAAGATTGAGGGTGATTTTATTGTCCAGAAGCAAATAACCCTTGTATTGCAGGTCAAATGGAATTTCCTGTCCATTTTTCGAAATAACCCATTTTCCAGGCAATTCGTTTTCTTCATAATAGGCGGTTCCCCAACTGCTGGGCTGTATGTTTTTTTTGTTTGTAAATACGGTTCCTTCCATCAAAATCCCCCCTTTCCAAACCTTATAAAGCTGACCTGTGGACAAATCATAGGCAGCGTAACAGGCTGAATCCAGTGCAAGGCTAAGCATTCGGGGTTTTCTATCCAAAACTGAACGGAAGGCCCAGGGATCCCTGGGCCGCTCGGGAGTTTCACTGCTTGTGGGCTGACAAGCGGACAGGGCCAGGCCAAGTAAGGCTACGATAAAAAGATGACAGCTTCTAAACATCATTTATTTGAAAATCAACACTAATAAACTTTTTGGAATCAGAAAGGCCCCTTTTCAGTTGTTTTCAAGGCATTGTCACCGCCTGGCATGGTTCCTCTAATTCTTTCAATATCGAGTGCTTTTCCTGTTTCTTTGTCATACCAGTCCGGGCTAAGGTTTTGTGGCAGGGAATCATCTGTTTCCTCAACCCATTGATTCAGCACCCTTCTTAAATGATCCAATGCAAATTCAGCCTCTGCTGTGGCTGCCCTGTTTAGCCATAGTCCCGGATCTTCCCTGAGGAAGTAAAGTTCTTCATGCGGTCTGGGAGAAGCAAAAACATCTGCCTGAACCGGATTGAGGTTACCTTCATCCCTTTGCCGCTTCAAGTCTGCAAAAGCATCGCTGGCATTGGAATCTGCAGGACCGGGATTACTGGATTGAGGCCGGTTGTTTCGTATAAACAGGAAATCCTTGCTTCTGACCATCCTTTCATGGGCTTCATGGTCATGCCAGTTATGTTCGGCAAATACATAGTTTCTGAAAGGTAAGCCGGGATTATGCAAAAGGGGTAAGAAACTTTTTCCCTGAAAATTATCTCCTATTGCTACTCCTGCCAAATCCAGAAAGGTGGGTGCCAGATCGATGCTACTGACCAAACTTTCCGAAACCTGTCCTCCTTTCGATATACCTTTGGGCCACCTTACAATCAAGGGAGATTTGATCCCGGAATCTATTAGCCTGGTCTTGCTTCGGGGAAAAGGCCTGCCATTGTCTGATAATACTACTATAATGGTATTTTCCAATACCCCTTGTTTATCCAGTTCCTTTTCCACCTTTCCAATATAATCGTCAAAGCGGGCAATTTCATCGTAATATTGTGCCAAATCCGCTCTGGTAGCTTCGGCATTAACCAAATGTTTGGGTACATCAACACTGCTTTTGTCATGAGAGCCGGAAAAGTCATTGGTTCCCCAGGGCCGGTGGGCGTCCAGTGAAGCCAACCAAAGAAAGAAGGGCTTATCTTTAGGTCTTTCCTGCAGCAAAGGAACCCATTGTGCTTCTCCACCATCCCCTATTTGCGGCCCTTTATCATAAATGATATCAAAACCTCTCCTTGGTGCAGGGCCCATGTGCCATTTTCCAGATTGGCCTGTAAAGTATCCGGCCTCTTGCAATAATTCAGGAAAAGTAAGGATGGATTCCGGTAAAGGTGTATGCAATTCAGCTGCACCGGTATTGTGCGGGTACCTGCCTGAGATGATGCTGCAGCGGCTGGGACTGCAGGAGCTGGTGGTCAGGTAAAAATTAGAAAACATCAACCCTTCTTCTGCCATCCTGTCAATATTGGGAGATTTGACCTGAGTGTTTCCTGTTGCCCCCAGGTCTTCATACCCGATATCATCTGCAATGATCATGATGATATTGGGTCTTGGGTCTTGTGCCCATGCAGCAGAAAAGCCATGGTCAAGCAGGAAAATAAATACCAATAGATATAACTGCTTCATTCCTTAAAATCTTTTTCGTAGTCCGAATCGTTAACCCAGCCGGTATTGAAGGATTCGCCCTCCATAAATCTGGAGTAAAAATCCCTTTGGTTTTCCTGGGCATATTCATAATTATCAAATATGTCGCCATTGCCAAACATACGTGGGTCATCCTGCTCCTTTAATTGATTCACCATCTGATCAGCCAGGTTGTCTTTTATATTTTGGTATTCAGGGTGCAGGGCCAGGTTATTCAGGCATAAGGGGTCCTTCTGCCGGTCGTACAATTCTTCAGCTGCTCTTTTTCCAAAAGACAGGTTCCAGAAATGCATGTCGCCTTCCACCCTTCTTTGGTTAAGGATTACGGTCTTTGTGGGACTACCGTCCGTATTGAGATAGCCCGTTTCCGGATTTCCTGCCGGCCAGCGGTTGGTTTCAAAGTTTTGAATATAGGTGTATTCCTCCGTCACTATCCCCCTGATGGGATAGCCCTGATCATCTGGCCTACCGATATCATGACGCTCCTTACCTATCAATATCCTGCTTCTGGAAGGGTCCGTTTTACCGGATGCATCGGTATTAAATATTGGAACCAGGCTTTTGCCACTCATGATTGCCATGCCCGAACTGTCCGGGTGAATTTCGGCCAATTCCAGGAATGTTGGTGAAAAATCCGTAAAATTGACAAAATCATCGATTACCCTGCCGGGATTCTGAATGCCCTTGCCCCACATAATGGCCAGGGGCAAATGGTTGGAAAGTTCATAGGCCTGACCCTTTACCCGTGGAAAGGGCATGCCATTATCTGCCGTTACAATGACCAGGGTATTGTCCAATTCACCTCTTCTTTCCAATTCTTCCAACATGTCCATCAGGTGCCTGTCAAAATATTCCGTTTCAAAGGCGTAATCCAATAAATCATTCCTCACCGAATCATTATCAGGCCAAAATGAGGGAACCTGATCAATCATGTCCAATGACTTACCTCCCAGAGCCACACCTGAACCAAATTCATAAGCCCTGTGGGGCTCAGTAGATCCATACCAAAAGTAAAAGGGTTCCTCCTCCGGTTTCTCATCGAGAAACTTTTTAAAATTGCCCGCATAATCCACCCGGCTTATTTGCTCAGTAGGTGGATCCAATACCAGATCACTAAACCTGGGTCCGGTAAGCCTTCTGGGCTCACCATTTCTTTCTCCGGCATTCCCGGGTGCCCATCCTTTACCGGTAAATCCGGTAAAATAGCCGTTCTCTCCCAATACCTCTACATGAGATAAAAATTTGGAGGGGAAAAAAGGCACATGGTTGGCTGCTTCTTCCAATTGCCAGGAATTCCTTCCTGTTAGGATAATCGATCTGGAAGGAGAGCATTTGGCATTGGGCGTATAGGCCCTGGTAAACAACAAACCTTCATTGGCAACCCTGTCAAACCCAGGAGTATTGATCCAATCTGTACCGTATGCACCCATATGCGGATAGGACAAATCATCTGCAATGGCAAAAAGTATATTGGGTCTTTTGGGTTCTTCCTCCCGGGTCTGGCAGGCCAGGGGGAGGATAAAAAGAAATAATAGAAACTTGTTCAGGTTTTTTTTACTTAACATCCTGGTTGGATTTCGGTTAATTGGAGGAAACACAACGGAATCCAGTGTGCTCCAGGCCTGTATCGGGAGAAGACTTCATTTTTGCACTTACCCTGTACCCTTCACAATAGGATACATTGCAAAGAAAAGAGCCCCCTTTAACGATTTTCTTGGGAACAGTAGGTTCCTGGGGATCATAACTATCTTTTGGTCCCTGTGGATTTACAGATACTTCTTCCTGCAATCTCGAATAATAATCTTCCCGGTACCAATCGTTGGTCCACTCCCAAACATTTCCTGCCATATCATACAGTCCATATGGGTTGGGGTCGAAAGACTTCACAGGTGCCAGGCCCTGGAAACCATCCTCTCCTCTATCGGTAACGGGAAACTCTCCCTGCCAGATATTGGCCATAAAACCGCTTTTTTCAACCGGATCATTCCCCCAGGGAAAGGATTTTTCATCCAGGCCACCACGCGCAGCAAATTCCCATTCTGCTTCAGTTGGCAAACGTTTTCCAGCCCATTTTGCGTAGGCAACGGCATCATCCCAGGCAATATGAACCACGGGATAATCCTCCTTTCCTTCAATGCTACTGCCCGGCCCCTGCGGCTGTTTCCAGCTGGCTCCAGGAGTCCACTCCCACCATTGAGAAGCATTATTTATAGAAACAGGTCTGTCTGGAGAATTAAAAGTTAAAGATGCAGCCACTAAAACTTCATCAGGTGGTTTGGGCGTACCCGGAGGCAATTGCTTTTTAATTTCTTCCCAGTCAGGCTTTTTCTCTGCTATGGTGACGTATCCCGTTGCATCCACAAATGCGGCAAATTGCGCATTGGTAACTTCCGTTTCGTCCATCCAAAAACCATCTACCTTTACCTTATGGGCAGGCAACTCATCCTTTCTACCTCTCTCGTCTGTAGCTCCTCTGGTAAATTCTCCCCCCTCGATCCAGATCATTCCATCGTGGGTAACCGGTGCTTCCCTTTCGGGAATATCATTTGTTGCAGCACTTTTATCGGTTGAAAACCTGTCAGGTACATTGTCATGGCAGGAGGCCATTTCTGCTACAACCTCCTCATCCCCTGTCTTTTCTTTATCGGAGGAATTGGAACAGGAAAACAGAAAAGTTGCTGCGAAAGCCGCAATAGACAAAAGGCTTATTCTTTGGTGCTTCTTCATTAGTAATTATATTTTACTTTCAATTTAATCAAGTTAGACAAAATGGCCTACAGATCAGTTCAATTTTTGATCAATGCGCCATGAAATAAATGTATCACCAGGTTCCATTCAGGTAATCCAACCTGCGCTTAACCTCTGCATTGGTGTTTTTCAATTTTAATTTATCTGCTACGGCTAAACCTCTATATTTGCTATGATCATTGAAATATACCAGTGAATTCATCCCAATCAAAATGGCTACCGGATCCTCCTCTTTTTGCATCCAGTCTATTAGTGAAGGAATGGGATTCTCCTCTTCCAGAATCCCCATCAATTCAATAGCCCTTAGTTGGACCATGGCATTTTCTTCTTCTCTCCAATCCGGAAATGCGGCATAGTCTGGTTTGGCATTTTTTCCATGAGTTGCAGCTACCTGGTAGGCCCAGTATTTTTCCAATGCGGAACCCTCTCGAAGGGTTTTAAGCAAATCCCCCCTTACCTGATTCCAGGCTTGCAAAGCCCAATCATTGATCTCAATTATCCTATTCAAGTCCTGATGGAAACCTTTGCCGTAAGAAACTGGATTGTGAAGGGCTTCATTTACCAAGACGTTTTCAGGCAAAAATCCCAAATCATTGTGATCCAACAACCAGTTGTTTAACTTTTCCCTCAATTCTACAAGTACCTTTTTCCTTTGCGGATCAGCAGCCAGATTGTTGGTTTCAAAAGGATCATTTTCCAGATCATATAATCGCTCCGCAGGCTTTGGTTCAAAAAAAGCACTTTGAACAGCATCTAATTCTCCTGTCTCAAACAATTGCTTCCATTCAGCAAATGCCAGCATTTTATAGCGGTAGTTATTTTGCAACCCATCCGGGTAAAAAGGCTGGTAACTGCGGATATATTTCCATTTACCTTTGCGAACCGTTCGAACCATTTCGTATTTCTCATCAAAGCGATCGGCATGTCCATAGGCCTCATCCCTGGATTCCAATCGATTTCGCCTTAATCCATTTCCTAAAAAGGGTTGACCATCCATGGCCTCAGGAATTTCTAATCCTGCCAGGTGGAGGACAGTAGGAGCAAAATCAATAAAACTCACAAAGGCTTCAGGCCGCTGTCCTTTATTGTAGGGCACCAGGTGCTTCCAGTTTTCCGGAACCCTGACCACTAAGGGCACGTTCAAGCCTGTTTCAAACAAATACCCCTTACTGCCCGGCAACACACCTCCATGATCACCAAAATAAAAAACAAAGGTATCTTCCAGCAAACCTTCCTGCTCCAGTTCTTTGATTTTCCGGCCCACCCAATCATCTATTTCCCGGATTTTATCTCTGTGATAAGCCGTAGTAAACCGAAATAATGGGGTATCAGGAAATTGTGGCATCAACTTCACCTGACCGGGAGGATCCTTTGGCTGGTAAGTCCTCATTAGTTCTTCCGGAAAATGAAGGCGGCTTTCATGGGATTCCGTAAAAGTCTCTTGATGGAAAAATGGCTGTTCGGGTACAGGCCGGTCTTTCCAGGAGGCTGTATTGGAAGAAGCATCCCATACCCCAGCACCTTCTTCAGCATTGTAATCTTTCTTGGCATTGTTGGTGGTATAATAGCCTGCCTTGCGAAGATAGGCTGGAAACATTTCCAGTTCTTCCGGCATGGGTGCGACTTTAATTTTACGGTGCAGGTGCATGCCTGTTCGGGTAGTCAGCGTCCCTGTAATCAAGGTACTCCTGGCCACGGAACAAACAGGGGAATTGGAAAAGGCATGCTGATAGGCCAGGCCATTGGCTGCCATCTCCTGAATATGAGGACTGTTCACTCCTCCGGATGCAAAAACCTTCATAAAATGCTTCGAGTTGTCCTCAGAAATCAAAAACACGATATTGGGTCCCTCCCTTTTTATTGAAGCGATTTCATCAACTTCACCAGCCACTAAACCACTGGAAATATCCGCAATGAGGGTACAAAAAATAGCAACAACCTGGCAGGTTTTATTTAATAACAGCATACTAAGAAATTCGAATTTGATGATGAAATGGAGTAAACCCGGTGAGGAAGGCGGTAGGGGCATCCATTTTCGGCAAAGCCCCCCTTATCTGCACCCAACGGTGTTCGTGAATTCCGGGACCAAAGTGAATTGTCGATTCACCTGAAGAATATTTTCCTTTACCTTCCTTTAAATAGACCACATCTTCCAACTGTTCATGTGGGACTGTACCCACAAAGGTACCCCCGGGTCTGAAAATCAATTCCACGGCCACTGGTACATGGTCGGTTCCCTGAATAGCTATATCAAGCAAAAATCCCCCATCGACTTCACTGATGGTGACTTTACTGCTCAATTGCTGAACTTCTGATTGCGGTCTTTCAGATCGGGGCATTTTGGACCAGACTCCATCTCCGGGTATTTTATCTTTTGGAAAAGGTTGGTAATAGGGTCCTTCCAAATAACTTGTCAATACATATTTGCCATTTTCTTCAGTAAATGAATCAGCAGAAAATTGACCCTTTCCAAAAAAAGCACTGGCAAACCTGATTCCCTGCAAGGCCACCTGCTTTTTGTGAAAAGTAAAAAAAACAGTGCTTCCTGCCAGAATAGAGGCATCATAGGCCCCTCTCCTGATCCTGGTAAGCTTGGAATTTTCAAAGGTCCTGGCATAATCAACCGGCAATGGATCTGTAGCCGGCAAATCCTTCCAGAGTTCCGGGTCTTCCAGAAAATAATACAGGAAACCAGTGGTTTTCTCAAATGCCGTATCCTCTATTAATCTGCATGCAGCAGCAAACTGACCATTATTGTCTTTCAGCGCCAGGTACCTGTAGGGATAATAATAATTTTCCAAAGTACCAATAATAGAGTTGTCCTGCCTGCCTGAGGCCTCCGTTACAATTTCCCCATTTGGGTGCAGGTAATAAAAATTCATTTCCAGATTCTTCCGCACATGGTCCAGAAGTTCCGGTTTATCAAAACCCCTGGCAATGCTGATCAATACCCTATTGCTGAGCGAGGAATAGATGTAACTGCTTTTCTCCTCATATTGTCCGTCAGAATCCATATCTATTCCTTCCATGAGCCATCTTTCGGCCCGTTGCAAATATCCCGGATCCTTCTTGATTTTATACAACTCCGCAAGGGCTGCACATACCACCCAGCGGTGGTTGGGGGTGTGAATCCCTCCTACCTTCAACGCCTCACCGGCCTGTATCAAAAACTGATACAGCGGTTCCAGGATTTCATTTTTTTCAGAAACGGTACTTTTATCCAGCAGCCGCCAAACGGGCGACAGCCATTTCACAATAAACCCGGTATCGGGAGTGGAATGAAAATTGGTGGAAAGTAAATCTATGGTTCCGTCTGCATGCTGCAAATTCAATAGAAAGTTCGCTGTACGACCCAACTTCTCCACCAGATCCCTATCATTATAAAATGGAGATTCAGGACTTATCAGGGAACAAATACCAGTTTTAAGGAAGCTTGTGGCCGCATGGGGGGAGGGCATTTCCTGAGCATCAAGTACAGCTCCGTAATAAGGGGAAGAAGGCTGGTTTACATACCTCTCGGCTATCCTTTTTACTGCCTTGTCATTATTGGCGATCGTTTCTTTCAGCCATTCTGGTTTTTGCGCTTCCCTGGAAAACCCGGAAAAGCCATCCAATGAGAACGGTATCAATGGGGCCAAAAGTGTGAATTGGCCATTTTTACGGATAAAAGATCTCCTATCCATTAATTTTGGTTTGGTTTTGGGTTTAAATTAAATGTTGAATATACCAATTTTTGCTTCCTGTAAAACACCGTCGGTAAAAAATCTAATTCCTGGCTACCCAAATTAAAATTCACTAAACCATCAGCAGGCCACATTCCCTCATTTCGGCATGAAATTCTGCCGTCCAGAATCGCTCAAAGATGCCTCCCGTCTCTTCAAAACTCTCCTTAAACTGAGCAAAGGTCAGCAATTTACTTTCCCGGGCCAGTTTTTCCAGGATAGCTACCAGCCAGCGACCCTGACTTTCCTCCAGGGTAAAATCTATGATGGCGGAAGGACTGTGGAAGGTCAGTTCCAGAAAGGTTTGGCGTTCCCCTTTCCTGTTTGTTTTTGTGATTTCAGGGGGATTACCCAACCATACCATTTTGGCTGCCTGTTTCCGGGAGAAGTTATCTTCTGCCTCCAGGCAGTCGGCGATGTAATGCTCTTCAATACCAGGAAAGGGAATCTCAAAATCAAACCAATCCTGCAGGGGGAAATCATAACCCACCCCATGCATGTAATTGTAAAGCGAAGTTTTTAATCCCTGACTGAAAATTTGATGATCGATACCCGATTCGTCTTCAAATGCAATATCGTTATTGGCAAAGCTTATGGCCTTCTTATCCGGTATTACCTGGAATGCTTCGGGATGTAACCCCACCGGACTATGGGCTGTCATCGCAAATTGATGCCAAAATCCGGATTGCAGTACTCCTGATTCAAAAAGCTGCCTTACCATTTCAAGGCTGTCAATGGTTTCCTGCACGGTCTGTGTGGGATACCCATACATCAGATAGGCATGAACCATGATTCCGGCTTCTGTAAAATTACGTGTCACCTGCGCCACCTGAGCTACCGTAACTCCTTTGTCAATCAGCTTTAAAAGCCTGTCGGAAGCCACTTCCAGACCGCCCGAAACAGCAATACAACCGGATGCTTTCAGTAGCAAACAAAGATCTCTGCTGAAACTTTTCTCAAAACGAATATTGGTCCACCAGGTAACTGTCAATTTTCGCTTCAGGATTTCAAGCGCAACCGCTCGCATCAGTGCAGGTGGGGCTGCCTCATCCACAAAATGAAAACCATTGTCTCCGGTTTGGTGCATGAGTTGCTCCATACGGTCCACCAGGATATTGGCTGCGATGGGTTCATAGATTTTGATGTAATCCAGGGAAATATCGCAAAAGGTGCATTTCCCCCAATAGCAGCCATGTGCCATGGTGAGCTTGTTCCACCTGCCATCAGTCCATAAGCTGTGCATGGGATTGGCTATTTCGATGACCGAAATGTATTGATCCAAAAAGAGGTCCGAATAATCGGGGGTACCCAGCTCAGACTGCCGGTAATCTTTTTCATCAGACAGGTTATTGTAAAATACCTTCCCCTGATCCAGCACAAAGGTTCTTTTCAGGCAACCGATATTTCTTGTTGATCCGGCAGGATGTAAGACATGTTCTACCAACAATTCGATGGGTTTTTCTCCATCATCCAGAGATATAAAATCTACATATTCAAAAACCCTGGGATCTGTCAGGGACCGCAGTTCGGTATTGGGAAATCCACCGCCCATGGCTATTTTAATTTCATTGAAATGGGCTTTTATATGTGCCCCACAACGAAGGGCACTGTAGAGATTACCTGGAAAAGGGACAGAAAAGCAAATCATTTTTGGCTGGAATTGGCGGATTCTCTGATCCAGTATGGCCAATGAAATCTGATCTATATAAGTAGGCTTCTGCTGTAAATTAAGGTAAAGCTCATCAAAACTGTTGGCACTTTTTCCCAGACGCTCTGCATACCGGCTAAAGCCAAAATGGGGATCAATGCATTCGATGATAAAATCAGAAAGATCTTCCAGATACAAAGTGGCCAGATGTTTGGCCCGATCCTGCATGCCCATATGACCAAAAGCTTCATCCAAATCATCCAGCTGCTCAAAACGGGATGCTCTGGGTAGAAAATTTTCCGAACAAAGTTGCCTGGCAAAGGTTGGTGCCCTGCCCTGAAGAAAACGAATCACCCCATCAATGGTGTGGAGATAATGCTCCCTCAAGGCAAAAATTCTCCCTGCATTTTCTGAATCAATTGTTTTTTCTTTCGTTGCCTGGGAAAATATTCCTTTCAGGCCATGCTTTGAAAAGATGGCAAGAATGACTTCAATCCCCAGATCCATTTGAAAAGAGGAAATGTTTCTGGTATTCAAAAATCCCTTTAGGTAAGCCGTACCCGGGTAAGGTGTGTTAAGCTGGGTAAACGGAGGCGTGATCAGCAATAAATCTTTCAAGGGAATTGGTATCTTCGTGATTAAGGTACAAAGGTAAAGAAAACCCTTCTTTTCTGTACTGGTTTAACCAGGAATATGTATTTGGTTTCGTTTTGTCATTACACTTGTCGCATTTCTGGTAACTAAGCAGGCCATGCTGTCGGCAAACCTCTCCCCATTAATGAAATAGCCTTCAATTCATTTAATTGCATAATCAGGATTACCGGATTAAAATCCCGGAACAATGGGTAAAATAACGTGACTTGGTCGGGTTCCACCGTGGTGGATGGTTTGGCTGGCAATGCGTACCTCAGCATCGCTGCCCAAAGGCTTCCCGGTATTCGGGTTCCGGTCAAATTGGGGAAAATTACTGGAAGTGATATCAATACGGATGCGGTGTCCCGGTTGAAAGACATTTGCCGTACCCATCATTTCAATGTCGAATTCGTAGACCTGATTGGGTTTCAGGAGATTTATTTTGTCCAGACCATCTTTGAAGCGGGCCCTGAGAATTCCTTCAGACACCGGATAGGCACTTCCATCCGGGTACACATCGACCAGCTTGATCATCCAATCTGTATCGGGCCCATCGGTTGCCGCATGCAGCTTCATTTTAACCGGACCTGCAACAGCAACTGGTTCTGTAAGATAGTCCGAAGTGTATACCAGGACATCGTTTCTGCGTTCAATTACCCGCTGATCTTTGGGCCCTGTAGTGGTAGGAGTTCCACAACAATTGTTACCTCCATAAGTCATTACCGGATGGTTGGGATCGTACAGGTAGGTATCCAAACCGCTTGTTTCAGGCTTTTCAAAAGTGAGCTTGCCTTCCCCTCGTAAGGTGTTTGCCGGACCGTTGCCTGTCAGATAAAGTGCTTTGTATTGCGTTCCGGGGATTGGCCAGTCCTCCTCCTCCCGCCAGGTATTTTCCCCCATATAAAAAATCTTCACTGGCTTTTCTTCATCCAGCCCATTAGCTATTCCCTTTAGGTGAAAATCATAATACCTAAGTTCCTCTTCAAACAAATCTATGAAAGCATGCTCCCCGAACTCCAAATCACCGAATTTGGTACCGGGTCCATGCCCCCAGGGCCCCACCAACAGTTTTGTGCCCTCACGGGCTGCTACCGTTCCTCCATGGTTTTTCATGCCCGTATATCCATTCAGGGTGCCCATCAGGAAAATATCAAACCAACCTCCGGTATTATAAGCAGGAACCATCACCTTATCAAAGCGTTCTTCATCGCTAATGGATTTCCAGTACTCATCGTAACTTTCATGCTCCAGCCAGTCACGGTAATGTTGCACTTTATATCCCGCACTCTCCAGGTCTCCATTTTTAAGCGGGAGGTGCATCAAAATGTTTTCATACCTTAATTCCTCCGGAGTATAACCTGCCGTATGCCAGTATTGAGGCAACATGATGCGATTTGGCATGCGGACCACACCCCAACCATAGTTAAAGCTAAGGCGAAAAGCGCCCCCCATGGTGATCCAGTTGGCATATAGGTTGGTAGAGGCAACCGAAGGGAAAATAGCATCCAGGCTGGGGGGACCCTGACTGGCCGCAGCCCATTGGTTATGCCCCAGGTAAGAACCTCCCTGCATGGCTATTTTGCCATTGGAAAAATCTTGTTCAGCAATCCATTCAATGGTATCGTGTCCGTCATTTGCTTCATCCCGAAAAGGATCCCATTTACCTTCGCTTTCATACCGTCCTCTCACATCCTGAACAATACCAATGTACCCACGCTGGGCAAATTTTATCATTCGCTCATGATGAACGTTATCCCGCTGTAATCCATAAGGTGTACGGGTAACGATCACCGGGTATTTTCCAGTCTTTGCAGGACGATAAATATCAGCATACAGTACAGTGCCATCTCGCATGGGGACAGGGACTTGCCGGACAATCCGAATCTCATTTTGAACAGGATCGGGATCATGGTCTAGCATTGGCGTTCTTCCATTCAAAGCAAACGAATAAATGAATGCCAAAAAAAGAAAGATTGCCTGTTTACGGTAACACCATATTTCAGAAAGGGGGAGATTTTTTTGGAATCGCATAATGTATCTTTTTAAATAGCTATATGAGCTTTGGATCGGGAATTTTCATTTTCTACCCTGAAAATAAATAGTAACGGGTTCATCAGGAGAACGCTTTGGCAACAGCATCCATTTGGTATTTAAGTTCGCAAACCTGAATGAATATTTTTCCGGGTAAATTATTATTGGTATAACATCATGTATAATTGGCAAAAAATGGATTTAATCAAAATTTCTATAAATCCATTTTCTGCCCATTTTTGACAACCGGGCTTCATATGATAAACCAGATACCTGTGTAAACAGAACTTTTTCTTTCTACTTTTTTCTACCAGCCTATGGCTCATTCATAAGCCCACTCCACCTGGGCCCAAATCTCCGGACCATCATTTTTTTGAACGGGACCGGGAGTGCTCCGCCCATTTTTGATCAGTCGGATCATTTCTTCTTTCATCTCCTGTACACGTCCCGGATAGGCTTCTACCAGGTTATTTTGCTCGGATGGATCTGCGGAAAGATCAAACAACTGCCAGTCCGGCAAGCCCTCCAATCCATCTCTGCTAAGAGGCTCGGTCCACCCCCCGGAGCCGGGCCAAAAGATCAGTTTCCATTGGTCCCTGCGGAGTGCAAAGCGACCTTCAATGGAGTGGTGGACAATGGAAGGTCTTTCTGCTTTTGCATTGGGCTGCGCCAGCAAGGGAAAAAAGCTAAAACTATCCTCACCGGCGTTATCGGGCAGCTGTCTATTCAGCATTTCAGCCACCGTGGCCATCAAATCAGTGGTACAGATCAGCTGACCGGAAGTTTGGCCCGGGGAAACCTTTTCCGGCCAGTGAACGATAAAGGGTACCCGGTGTCCCCCTTCGTAAATATCGGCCTTGTGCCCACGAAATCCCCCACTGGGATCATGGCCTACCTGATCCAATTCCGGGTAATCCGCTCTTGGTGAGCAGCCATTATCAGAAGTAAAAATAAACAGGGTATTGTCCAGTATCCCTTGCTCTTCCAAAGCTGCTGCAATGCGGCCCACCACATCATCTACCTGCAGCATAAAGTCCCCGTACATATTGGTATTGCTTTTGCCCATAAACTCCGTCGTGGGTAAAATGGGCGTGTGCGGCGCAGGGAGCGCAAAATAAAGAAAAAAGGGATCTGATGTAGCAGATTGCCGATGGATATAATCCACTGCTTTATCGGTCAGATGTGGCAAGACCTGCACATGGTCGAAATCCGCACCTGTTGGACCGTCTCTCCAAAAGCCTTTTTCATCCACATTGACAGTCCTCCTGTCCGGAAGGGCTGTTACCCGGTCATTTTCAATGTACACATAAGGTGGAATGTCCAGGGAGCTGCTAAACCCATAAGCATAGGAAAAACCAACCTGATTGGGGCCATTTTGAATCGGCTGGCTGTAATCCACTTCCAGGATCCGGTTCAGATTATCGATGTTTTCATATTCCTGTTTGAAAGACCAGTCCCATCCAAGATGCCATTTGCCAACAAATGCCGTATGGTATCCGGAATTTTGGAGGTATTTGCCTACCGTGAGGCGATCTGTTGAGATCAGTGGAGCAGAATATCCTCCCAACACCCCATTTTTTAAGGTAGATCTCCAATTGTAACGCCCTGTCAGGATACCATAGCGCGTTGGGGTACACACTGCTGCACTGGTGTGGGCATCCGTAAACCTCAGACCGTTTTCAGCCAGTTTGTCCAGGTTTTTTGTATGGATACGAGATTCGGGATTGTAGCAGGAAGCATCACCAATACCCATATCATCTGCCAGAATATAGACAATGTTGGGTTTAGTCTGATTTTGGGCTTTACCGGAAATGCCAGGAGCGATCAATAATATCAACAGGATCAGATGTAATTTGGGAAGCATTATCCGGATCTTATAGTTTATGAAAAGATGTGAAAATAGCAGGTTGAAAATACTTGTTTACTTTTCCCAAAGCAAGCGGTTGTTGAATAACTTTTCCAAAGTTTAAGAACTTTGGAAAAGTTAAATGGATTCCAGATCCTTATTTATCAGCCATTCTATTTTTGCTTCCATCAGATTTTCTACTTGCTCCCAATCGTCGAAAAAGTTTAGGAAATATTCCCTGTTCAGCCTTGATGGCCGGGAAGAATTTTGGTATTCACGCCAACTCGTCCATTTCCAGATGGTATGGGTTTTAACAAAGCCATGTTTTACGGGATTAAAATGGATGTAAAGAAAAGTTTCCTGCCATTGTTGTTCGGAGAGAATCGGTGTTCTTTTAAAATTTTTAATGAACAGACTACCCCTTCTTTGGTAAACTTTATTGAAGGCTTGGGTATAGGAACTAAAAAAATTAGCGAATTGCCGGGTGACTAACTTTTCCAAAGTTTCAAACTTTGGAAAAGTTGAACGTAACCTGTTCTCCGACCGAACACCAACCAAAAAATGGAAATGATTCGGCATTAAAGAATAAGCATAAGTATCTACTGCATTTTCAAGGTATTTATTATACTGTTGTAAGAAAAATCGGTAATTCTCCTCATCTCTGAAAAGGTTTTCCCCTCCGTTTGCGTGGTTAAAAATATGGTAGGTTTGACCCGGTTCCATAGCAAATTAGCTCTTCCAAAGTATTAGCTTTCCCGAAGTTTTGAAACTTTAGGAAAGCATGAACTAATGAAACTACTTCTTTTTGGTAATATTTAGAAATTTAAGCATGAATTTTTGTCTAAACCCTATTGAAAAGCCATTTTTTCGCAATTATCACTTCATCATCCTTTTATTTTGGTGCGCCGACAGGTTTTATAACTATGCCAAAGTTTTAGAACTTTGGCATAGTTCATACTTTTAGATTTATTATTTTTAGGGTATGGAAAACAAGGACCCTAACGAAAAGCAGATTGAAGAAATAGCCGATTTACTGGACTGTGGCATGCTGTGCTTCTATCATCGGCCGACAGGCACCGTCGAATCCCATCCTGACCCGGATGATCCCTTTTTCGATCCCGAACCCTGGGAAGACCTTATGGAAAAAATCGAAGCAGACTGGACCAATTATGACAGATTTGAAAAAATGGATTCCAGGGAGGCCTATCAGGTAATGGAAAATTTCGCCTTCTCTTTGGATGATGTTGTATTCAGAGAAGAAATTTTACATGAATTGTCAAAACGAAAACCTTTTCAGCACTTTAAGATGCTGATCGACGATTCGGAATACCGTCAGGATTGGTTTGATTTTAAGAAAAATGCCTATATTGAATTTGTGAAAGAACAAATAGATGGGATGTAGGGAAGATTTAAGGTATTCGTAAGGTCAAGACCTGTCAGGTTTTGGAAACCTGACAGGTCTCTAAGTTAAATTATGGTTTTATTCCAAATCCTTATTTATCAACCATTCCTTTTTTATTTCCATCAGATTTTCTACCTGCGCCAAGTCATCGAAGAAGTTTAGGAAATATTCCCTGTTCAGCTTGGATGGCTGTCCGGAATTCTGGTATTCATGCCAACTAGTCCATTTCCAGTCGGGATGATTTTTAACGAAGCCATGTATGACAGGATTTAAATGAATGTAAAGAAAAGTTTCCTGCCATTGTTGTTCGGAGAGAATGGGTGTTCTTTTGAACGCCCGTACAAATAGATTACCTTTTCTTTCAAATCTCTTATTGATTGCCTTGGTGTAGGAATTGAAAAAATCTGCAAACCCTTTTATCGCTGGATTTTTAGACGGATGCTTGATCAGACCTGTCAGGTTTTGGAAACCTGACAGGTCTTCACGGACACCAACTAGAAAATGAAAATGGTTCGGCATCAGGCAATAGGCATAGGTATCTACTACTTTTTCGAGGTATTTATTATACTGTTGTAAGAAAAATCGGTAATTCTCCTTCTCTCTGAAAAGGTTTTCCGCTCCGTTTGCGTGGTTAAAGATATGGTAGGATTGGCCCGATTCCATTGTTGTTTGCAAATTAGCTTTCCCAAAGTTTCAAAACTTTGGGAAAGCTTCAACTATTGAAACTACTTTTTTTTGTTAAAATTTAAATATTTAAGAATGAATTTTTGACCAAATCCAATTGAAAAACCATTTTTTTGGCAATTGTCACTTCAGCATCCTTTTATTTTGTTTCTTCAATATGAGTAATCTCATTTTTAAGAAATTCAACCTTTATCGGAAAAGCGGAATCCTCAAAGCGCAGGTCTTTCTACTAACTTTGCCAAAGTTCTAAACTTTGGCAAAGTTAATACCTTCCTGATAAGACCGGACAGGTTATGAACTTTTACCTGTTTTAAAAAATTCGTAAATTCCGTCCAGAACTCAAACCTATAAACCCAATCCACCATGATCCGAATAACTGTCTTTTTCTTTTTGTTCAGCCTGAACCTTACTGCCCAATCCATTGATCAGGATATTGAGCAGCACCGAAAAGGTCAACTGATCATCACAGCCGGACCCGGGGCAGAAGTTTCGGTAAAGCAGCTTTCCCATGAATTCTGGTTTGGAGCGGCCATCGCCAATGGGCTGGGATCGGGAAGCATGAATGCGGAAGACCTACGCCAATATAAATCCCGTTTCCTGGAAAACTTCAATAGCGCCGTCACTGAAAATGCCCTCAAATGGGCCAATATGGAACCAGAAAAAGGAAAGGTCAACCACCAAACGGTGGAAGGAATCCTGCAATGGACGGAAGAAAACGATATTCCCCTGCGGGGACATAATTTATTCTGGGGGATAGACAAGTTTGTACAGCCCTGGGTGAAGGAGCTAAGTGATGCGGAACTGGAAGCCACCATCCGGGACAGGGCCATTTCCATCGCCCGCCGTTACAAAGGTCGCTTTGTGGAATACGACCTGAACAATGAAATGATTCACGGCAATTATTACGAAGACCGGCTGGGGCCGGATATTACTGCAAAAATGGTGCAATGGGTATTGGAAGGAGATCCTGATGCCAAACTGTACCTCAACGATTATGATATCCTGACAGGCAACCGCCTAAGAGATTATATGGCTCAAATCAGGAAGCTGCTGGCGCAAGGCGTGCCCATTGCCGGTATTGGGGTGCAGGGCCACCTGCATGGTAGCACCTTCGACAGATTGGCCCTGAAAGTCAGCCTGGACTCACTGGCCCAATTTGGCCTGCCTATCCGGATCACGGAATTCAACATGCCAGGACAGCGGTCCAAGTTTTATAATGATTCCAAACTGAACATGAGTCCCGAAGAGGAAGCTCAAAATGCCCGGGAATTGGTGGATTACTACCGCATCTGCTTTGCCCATCCTGCAGTCGAGGGTATCCTGATGTGGGGCTTCTGGGAAGGTGCTAACTGGATCCCGGCCTCCTCCCTGTACACCAGGGACTGGCAAGCCAAACCGGCCGCCAAAGCCTATCAGGAATTAATTTTCAACACCTGGTGGACTGAAACCGAGGGTACTGCCGATGCTGCTGGCCAATATGCTATCCCTGCTTTTTACGGGGACTACCAGATAACCGTTGATGGGCAATCAAAAGTAATTTCCCACAGCAAAGCCCAGGGAGAAACAAAGGTGGAATTTCCCCTGCGCTGATGTATCACTTGTAATCAGCTTCGGTCAGGCTTTCCAATACCGATTGTTGCCAGCTTCTTAGTTGGTCCTCCATATTTCCCGCTAGTTCAGACTGGGTGTCAATCAAATTCTTTTCTTCGGCAGGATCGGAGCGGATATCAAACAATTCCCTTTTGGCATCCTCTCCCGTTCCCCCGTGAATCACCAACTTGTATTGGTTGTCCAGCAAAGCCCTTGGGCCAGAAAAATCTTCTTCCCGAATATCCGTTTGGTGGAAGTTTTTAAAATTTCTGGTTGCGATACCTCCCATTAATTTAACCAATGGGGTGGTTCCCTTTTGAAGGTCCGGATCGATATAATCTTCCAGTCCTTCACCGCCATTTCTTGGCCGTCCATTCCAGAAGGCAATAGGTGCTGTCCTTTGAGGCATCCTGTTTTCCATCATGGGCAACAAACTGATACCATCAATGGGCCGGTCAGGCAAATCTGCTCCAATAATATCCAGCAATGTTGGCATTACATCAGAGGAAACGGCATTGGCATCACTTACGATGGGTTGTTTGATTTTGGCAGGCCATTCCAAAACTGCCGGAACCCGAATACCTCCCTCATACACATCTCCTTTTTGTCCACGGAAAGGCACAGTGGCATTGGCTTCCTGAGGAGTACCATTGTCTCCAAAATACCAAAGTAGGGTATTGCTTCTTTGCCCCTTTTCTTCCAGATAATCTCTTAACTGCCCGATAGATCTGTCCATGGCTGTGATTTCCGCAAACCGCTCCTGTAAAACGTCCCGTTGCAGGCGCTCTACCCTGGACCCGGTTTCATTGGAGGTGAGGTTGACCATACGGTCTCCAAAATTTTCCGGCAGGTCCTCGTACAAAGCCAGGTCCTCAGGCGTTCCACTGTAGGGTTCATGAGGAGATCCATACCAGATCACCACAAAAAACGGTTCATTTTTCTCCATGGCCTTGTCCATGAATTTTTTGGCTTCACGAACCAGTATTTCAGAACTTTCCCCCTCAAAAATCACAGGCTCAGCTCCATTGTTGGAAAGGGGCGGATCCATTTCAAAAAAATTGTCATGGGAGATGTATTCTTCAAAACCAAGAGCTGCAGGATTGGTAGGTGACCCGGTTTTTACAGGTCCCAGGTGCCATTTTCCATAGTGTGCCGTGGTATAACCGGCATCCTTCATCAGACTGGCAATGCTGATTTCCTCCGGCCGGATGGAATATCCCGGAGTGAATGTACCATATCGGTTGGGGTGTCTGCCGGTAATGATACTTCCACGGGTAGGTGAGCAAACCGGGGAAGCGGAATAAAAGCGGTTCATTCTCAGGCCAACAGCAGCCATCTCATCCAGAACGGGTGTCTGCAGGTAAGGGTGACCATTATAGCCCGTCTCATCCCAGCCATGATCATCCCCCAAAAGCAGGACCACATTGGGCAAGGCAGGATTGGTTTGATCCTGGTTCTCCTGCTGGCAGGAAATCACCACTGGAAAGAGCAAAATAAAAAATAAATAGAGCAGGTTTTGGGTGATTTTTTTCATGTGTTTTTAATTGTTTGTAAATGGTCACGACTTGTCACGCACCGTTGGCCGGGATGCCGGTCGCTTCCCGATAGCCATCGGGATGGAAGAATCTTTGAGGGTTAAAGTAATCATTGCCCAGCCTGTTTAATAATTATTTTTATCCTGTCGATTGCATCAAATGGTTATTTAATCTGGGGTTGAAAATTAAGTTTCTTTTCTTCTCTTTCCAAATAGCTATTGATCTCCGCTTCGATCAACCGATGGGGTTCTTCCATTTTCCGCACCAAAGCGGGATGTGATTCGGCCAGATCAACCTTTTCTGCCGGATCTTCACGGAGATTAAACAACATCCATGGATCTTCAGGCTTCTCCCTTAAAATTTTATAATCTCCCCAAATAAGAGCTGCATGAGATTGGTATTTAAAAAAAAGGGAGGCATGGGGAGAATGAACCGTTTCTCCTGTTAGGACCGGAAGGGGGTTTTTGCCATCAATAAACCTATCCTGTGGCAATTCCGCTCCTGCCAGATTTGCCACAGCTACAAACAGATCCGGTGACCAAAGCCGGGTGCTTATGGTGGAATTGGCCTTGATTTTACCGGGCCACCTGGCTATGGCTGGCACATGAATGCCTCCCTCCCATAGGGTAACGCCGGCCCCATTAAAGGGGGCGTTGGACTGAATATCCAGATAGGGATAAAAAGCGCCATTGTCTGAATAGAAAAAAACAAATGTATTATTGGCAATGCCCAATTCATCCAAACTCTCCATTAACCTGCCGATGGCCCTATCAATGGCAGTAACTACAGCATTGAATCTCTTTTTGGGGTCTTTTTCATCCGGGCTCAGACCATAGGCATCAAAGGCATAATCAGGAGCCTTCCAAATATTTGGCTCACCTGGATCAATGTTCCTGTCTCCCGGATGATGGGGCGCATCAAAGGGAAGATAAACCATCCAGGGAATCTCTTTGGAAGATTTCTCCCGGATATAGCCAATGGCCGCATCGGCAAATAAATCCGTACTGTATTCCCCATGCCGGTTGATGGCCGTGGTATTGTGGTACAAATCCTTTCTGCCTGCATATACATGCGTGAAATGATCGGCATTTCCTGAAGCAATCCCCAGAAATTCATCAAAGCCCCTTTCAGTAGGCCTGGACCCAGGTGCAAAACCAATATTCCATTTTCCAAATGCTGCTGTAGCATATCCATGAGGGCTTTTTTTCACCACCTGTGGTAAAATGATTTCCGAGTGTGGGAGGCCTATCCCATAATTGCCTTCCAGACCTACCAGTTGTTCATGCAGTTTGTTGCGCTGTGGAATCCTTCCGGTTAACAAGGCTGCACGTGAGGCGGTACAAGTGGGAGAAGCCGTGTAGAAATTCTTCAAACTGGCACCCTGTTCGGCCAACTTATCGAGGTTTGGCGTAAGTATGGGAGAGGAATTGTTAAAGGATTTCAAATCACCGTATCCCAAATTATCCACAGTTATGATGAGAATATTCGGGGCTGGATCTACCACTTCACCACGAAGATTTTCAGGCATTCCACAAATGAAACCGCCTGCCAGCAGGAAAACCAATAGAATTCTATTTATCTGCAATTTCATTTTCTTTCATTTTTTTAGAGATAATAGATACAACCAATTCTGATAAAACCTTATAACCTTAGTTCGACTGAATTTCGTTAAAAAACAGTCATTCAGAGGGTTTTTAGCGGTGAAAGCCGTGGGAATCTCTGGCCAAACGAGACTGCCACACCCTTTCCCAGCTGCATACCATGACAAAGGGGTCGCAGTGACGATCTTAATTCGGACTCAGGTTTATAGCTATTATACAATTAGCCGGATTTTGTCACTTCATATCACTATGCTGATTATTGGCTTCGGAAAGTCAATATATTATTTTTGGCAGTCGGTTTTTTAGAATTAATTTTAAAATAGTCATTTTCCGGCATTATCAGACCCCCTGATAAATACATGAAGTCATCCTATTTATATTACTTAAAATCAACACATTAAAGGCTTTCACTTCATTCATGAGTTGGTATCCTTTTCTGGAAGATCGTTTTCCCGAAGTTCCTGAAGCTTTTGCCGGAGGATTTCCTGCATCTCTTCTACCTTGTGTTGATAAGCAGGAAAATGAGCCAGGTTGGTGTATTGTTTGGGATCTATTTCCATATCAAACAATTCCATCCCTTCCTCACCATTCTCTCCGTACTGGATAAAGGCCCATTTCTCATTTCGTATCAGAAAAGTATGGGTTCCCCTCCAGACATTGACCGAGAAAGCAAAATCTCTGGTTTGATGGGTTGGATCTTCCAATGTCGGGGCAAAGCTGATTCCCTGGATCTCATCTTCCGGTTCGATGCCCGTTAGTTCGGCTATGGTAGGATACAAATCAATCAATTCGACAAAAGAATCAGAAACCTGTGCCTGCATTCCCGGAACTTTGACGATTAATGGTACCCTGGAGGATTCTTCCTTCAAACTGACTTTCATCCAGAAATCATGTTCGCCCAGGTGAAAGCCATGGTCTGATGTGAAGATCACAATGGTATTGTCATCCAGCCCTTCTTCCTCCAGGGTTTGCAATATTTTACCTACCTGTGCATCCATATAAGTAACCGATGCATAATAGGCTCCAATCGCCTTTTTTTGTTGCTCTTCCGTCATTTTCGCATTCAGCGTGGTGACATAGTTGATACCTTTTTCCGGAATATCATCCCAATCTCCCAGTACCTTAGGTGGCAATACTACCTGCTCATAAGGGTATCGGTCAAAGTAATTTTCAGGAGCAACGAAAGGCACATGAGGCCTCACCAGACCCACAGCCAGAAAGAAAGGCTCATCCTTAAATTTTCGGATCAGTTCAGCTGCCTTTTGTGCTGTTTTTCCATCGGAATGCACCAGGTCATCTCCATCTGCTTTGACAATGGTCATTACATTGCCTCCCTTCCTGGGCAATAAGCCAAGTGGATTATTTTGTACCAGTTCGGCCTCCCCTTCGGCCGTCCATTCCGGTCCCTGACTGTTGTACCTTTCGTTCCAGGAAGCTTCGTCATCCGTTCCGTTCGAGCCCTTTTCGATATCACCAGGCACTCCCATATGGAAGATTTTACTCACACGGGCGGTGTGCCATCCCTTTTCCTTAAAAAGTTGTGGCCACATTTTTTTATCAGGCCCGATATTTTCTCTCCCACTGACGTAACCAAAAGTCCCGGTGGCATGCGGATAGTAGCCCGACATCATGGAAGCCCTGGAAGGACCGCAGACAGGATACTGACAATAGGCCTGTGTAAACCGGGTACCTTCACTTGCCAATCGGTCAATATTGGGGGTATAACCGGCACTATTTTCATAGGAAGAAACAGCAGTAGTGGTCAGGTCATCTGAAATGATAAACAAAATATTGGGTTTTTCGCCAGACTGGGCGAAGCTGGAGATCCAGCCAATCAACAACAATCCAAGAAGTAATTGCTTTTTGTTCATGGGTTAGTTTTTTAGGAATAATGAAGTGCAAAAAAGACAAAAAATCCCCCCGAAAAAAACCGGAGGGATTTTTATATCAATAACCTGCATTCTGTGTCAAATTGGTATTCAACTCTCGTTCCCTCTGGGGAATGGGCCATAGGTAATCCCTGCCTGGATCAAAGGACCTGTCAAAGCCATCAAGCCGGATTTGTTTCCATTCACCACCTTCTTCATAATAGCGTCCCATAGGCACACCCGGCATGACTTGTTCTGCCAGCTGCCACCGGCGGATATCAAACAAGCGGAAACCTTCGAAGGCCAGTTCCACCGATCTTTCAGCCCGGACCAACTCTCTCAACTCATTGACAGTGGGTGCCATTTCGGTGGTAACCGGGGGTAGATCTACGCTTTCACGTTGCCTCACTTCATTTATGGCATCATAGACAGTCTGGTCAATTTCTCCAAGCTCGATCTTTGCTTCTGCGTAGGTCAACAATATCTCTGCATAGCGCATCAGGATAATGTTTAACCCGGAATTAGAAGGGTTGGTATAATCTTCTTCATCAACATATTTCCGGATATTGTATCCGGTAGCTGTAGAATAAACAGTTATTTGTACCGCATCGGATCCATCTGTTCCGGGAGTAGAACCATAAATGCCGCCATCTGGAAGAGGAGTGCGTTCAGAAATGAAAACTGATTGATACAATCTGGGATCCCTGTTTTCCATTGGATTCAGAGGGTCATAGCCGCTTTGGGGATCAGTGATGGGCAGGCCGTTCGCCATGGGATATAGGTCAATCATGCTCTGGGTAGGGACGTAAAGGCTACCTGAACTACCTGGTATTTGACTCCAGGGTGCTGCAGTGGCATAAATATTATGCGAATTGACATCTGCAGCAAATTCTCTGGCCAAAAGCACTTCCTGGTTGTTTTCTCCTGCGTATTGAAACATTTCGAAATAATCCGGATACAAGGCATACTCCTGGCTATCCATAATGGTTTTGGCGGCAGCCGCAGCCTCGCCATACCTGCCTGCATAGAGCATGGCCCTGGCCCGAAGACCCAAAGCAGCCCCCTTTCCAATTCTGCTTCCATTCTGGTAGGGAAGCCAGCCTGCTGCCTGACTTAGTTCTGCAGAGACAAAATCCCAAATTTCATTTACCGGATCCCGCGTGACTGATCTTCCTGTCTCTATATCAAGGCCTGTGGTAATTAAAGGAACATCCCCAAAAAGCATTGCCAATTTGATATAATGGTACGCACGAAGAGTCATTACCTCGCCCTTGAGTCTATTGATGGCTTCCTGATCATCTTCCTCTACCTGATCTATGTTATCCATAAAATCATTGGCTCTTCGTATCGCTTGATAAGCATCCTGCCACTCATTAAAATACCTTCCTGAGGCTATGGTACCGAATCCTCGCTGAAGTTCTACATTGGCATTGAATGGGTGATTGGTCAGTAAATGATCTGTCAATCCATCATATGAGAATATACCGGTTCCGTCCAGAGTAGGATAAACTGCATTGGCAGCAAACTCGGCATCTCCTAAAGTTTGCCAGAATATTTCTTTTGAAATTCTATCGTTGGGTATGGTTTCCAGCAAATCGGGTTGGCAACCCATCCATGTGATAGTCACAATGGAAATCCATATTTTTATATTACTTAATTTTTTCATCGTTGTCTTTTTTTAAAATCGAACATTGGCACCTAGTGAATACATGCTTACCTGAGGGTAATATTGTCCTCTTCCGGAAGGAATTTCCGGATCCAGATCCCAGCGATTTAGTTCAGAAAAAGTCAACAGATTGGTTGCCCCTACATATAACCGGATTCTTTCCACCGCAAGTTTATCTATAATAAAAGCAGGCAAACTATATCCTAGTACAATATTCTTCAGACGCAGGTAGGAGGCATCTATCAGTTGTGTATCAGAAGTTTGAAAGTTTCTGGGATCTCCCTTGATGGGACGCGGAAACTCTGCGTTGGGATTCTCAGGAGTCCAATAATTGTCGGTGTAAATCGCGTGCGTAAAGGTCTCATAAGTAGCAATTTGCTGAAATGCTCCATCCAATCTGGTTTTATGTCCTGAGGCCCCTTGAAACTGAACAAATAAATCGAAGTTTTCATAGGTGAAATTTCCATTCATTCCAAAATCAAACCTTGGGAAAGACAAACCGAGGTACTGGTGGTCTTCCTCGTTGATGATGCCATCTTCGTTCATATCCAGGTATTTGACATCTCCTGGAGCTGTATTTGGACGCAAATTAGGGTAATTATCTGCTTCTTCCTGGGTTTGGAACACCCCATCAGTAAGGTATCCCCAATGGGAATTGATGGGTAATCCCTCTTCGATGATAAAACGAGGAGCCGTGGTACCTCCCGAAATATAGGGACCGGAGTTAACCAGGTCCAGCACTTCATTGGTATTGTCGCTGAAATTAAGGCCCAGGTCATAAGTAAGCTTTTGCCCACCTCTAAGGTTTAGTCCGATTTCATAACCTTCATTTTTTACCTTACCCGCATTTTGAACTGGCGCCCCAAGGCCTATTAGGGCAGGTATGGGCAATTGCAACAGTATCCCATCTGTAAGTTTATTGTAATAATCGAAAGTTACAGACAGCCTGTCATCAAAAAGCCCCATATCAAAACCAATATTGGTTTGGTAGGTGGTTTCCCAGGTAAGGTTTTGATTGGCCAGGTTGGACTGGGCAAAGCCTTGAACCGGCGACTCATTGAAGGAGTAATTAATGGCACTCAATGTCTCAAAATAGGTATATAGACCTACTGCCTGGTTTCCTGTTGCTCCCCTGGATCCCCTTAACTTAAATTCGTTTACGGTCTCCTTCAGGTCCAGCCAGAAATTTTCTTCGGATAGCCTCCATCCTGCCGAGAAAGAAGGAAAGAAACTGTAGCGATTATCTGCACTAAATCTGGATGATCCGTCGTATCTGCCATTGAGTTCCAGAAAATATTTGTTGCTAAAGTTATAGTTAAAACGGGCAAAGTAAGACCTCAAGCCCCATTCGGCATCAAATCCATTGGCATCCCGGTTTTCGTTCGAACCTTGACTGAGCGATTGAACGTCATTGTTATAGAATTCCTGCCGGAAACCACTCATTTGATTGGATTGATTCTGAATAGTAGAATACCCCAGCAACCCTGTAAACGTATGGCTTTCTATCGTTTTGGTATAATTCAGCAAGGTATTCAGGGTGTATTCATTTAGGTAGCTTCTGAATTCAGTCAACCGGTTTATTTGCCTCTGCGCAACGCGGCCGTTAAGGGGGTCCCTATTGTAATACCGATCGGAAAAGGTTTTGATTTGACGGTTGTCATTTCTCAGGGCATATTGTGTGGAAAAGTTAAGCCCTGGTAAGATCTCATAATCAAATTTAATACTTCCTGTTAGGTAATCGTTTATTGTCCTGCTTTCACCGGTTAGTTCTGCAAAAATAAGGGGGTTGTTTACCTGCGGACCCAGGCCATACTCTCCCGTTTCATAGCGCGGCCAGGAGAATTTACTGGCATGCAGAATATATTGGAAGACCCGTGATTCACCATCACCAGAGGCGGATAGACCTGCCGGCTGTATAGAGTTTTTAGTCCGGTAGTTCAAATCACCAGAAAATCTGATTTTCTCCGATGCTTTAAAGTCCAGGTTCATCCGGAATTCATTCAGTTCGTCACTAAAGTTAGGGGCGATACCTTCAATTTCCTGGTGCCTGAGACTAAACCGACCATTAAATTCTTCACTTCCCCCACTGACGGCAAGGGTATGGTTTTGCTGTGGAGCCACATCTAACATGCCCAAATGATCTCTTCTGAAATAGGGATAGGGCAAAGGATATTCAGGACTTGGGGCATTGGCAACGTATTCCTGAATGTAGGCATCAGTATAGGGAATCGGCCTTCCGGCATTGGCATGTGCCACATTTTCCAACCTAAGATAACTACCCACATCCATGTGTTCGGGACGGTTGGTCACGTCCTGCAGTGCATAATAACCGTCGTAGGATACGTTGATTTTACCGGCCTTGCCCCTTTTGGTAGTTACCAGAATAACCCCATTAGCTGCCCTTGATCCGTAGATAGCAGCTGAGGAAGCATCCTTCAGGACCGTCACCGATTCAATATCGTTGGGATTGATATCGTTGATCCTTTGTTCAATCCCATCGACTATTATCAAAGGATTGTTGTTTCCCAGGGTAGTAATTCCCCTGATCCGGATGTTTACATTGTTATTGCCCGGTCTCCCGCCCTGATCAACCACGGTCACGCCGGGGGCAAAGCCCTGCAGGGATTGCTGAAAGTCCGCAACCGGTCTTCTTTCCAATACCTCTCCGGAAACGGCTGCCAGGGAATTGGTAACGGATAATTTTTCCTGAACACCATATCCCACCACCACAACTTCATCCAATGACTTTTGGTCTTCTTCCAGCGTAATTTCCAATTGGGTTTGGTTTCCCGGTGTAATGCGCTGGGATTGGTAACCAATAAAAGAAATCAGGATCACAGCACCATCAGGAACATCCAATTGAAAGGAACCATCTATGTCAGTAACGGTTCCTGTGGACATTCCCTCTATCACCACTGTTGCACCGGGAATAGGTTCACCATTTACATCTTTTACGACTCCTTTCACCGGGTCATACAATTCATGAGCCGGATCACTTATTTTTTCTCCATCTTTCATCGACCCGACATAAATGGTTTTGTTTACCTGCTTGAATTTAAGGCGGGTAACTTTTGCCACCGCTGCGAGTACATCGTATACGGATTGATTGCCAGGTTGCAATTTTAATGTGGAAGCAGCATCAAATAAATCATCAGCAAAAATAACATGGAAATCAGTTTGTTCCTCGAGTTCCTTAATGATATCTCCAAGGGGCCAATCTGCCTTGTTAATCCGCATAAATGTTTTATCGATGGGTTTGATTTGAGCTTCGGTATCATTGGCCAGCAAAGTGGTCAAAAACAAAGACTGAAGCACCAATCCATACAGGAGTTGACGTGATACCATCTTTATTAGGTAAAGTATGTTTCTTTTCATAATTTTAATCGTTTTTATTGTTTATACACATAAGAGCAGGCAGGGTAAACCAGGACATTTGGCGATGGAAAGGTTTATCCTGCATTATTTTTTCATAGGCTATTGGGGATAAATGGTGACAACATTATTTTCTAATTCATGAGTGAAGTCCAGGGTGAAACCCAGACCTGTAAGCATATTATCAAGATTATCGTTGGTAAAAGTGCCCGATACGGTCCTGTTTAAGTCCAGGTGACCCCGGGTCTTAATGGATACCCCATACCAATTTTCAAGGGACTCCATTATGTTTTTTATATTTTCATTTTTAAAATGTATCAATCCGTCCTTCCATAAAAAAGGGTCCTGGCTTTCAAACGTCGCCAGTTGAAGTTTTTCCGGATTTCCCTGTCTGTATGCTGCCAGTTGACCTGGGTTCAATATTAGTATCCCCTCTTTCTCTTTGTTGATTTTAACACTTACTTTACCTTCCAAAAGGGTCACATCAGTATTTTTTCCCTGGGATTTAATATTAAATTTTGTTCCCAATACTTCAGTGGTCAATTCACCTGAATGTACCCTGAAAGGGCGATTCCCATCGTGGCTTACTTCAAAAAAAGCCTCCCCTTCCAGAAACACTTCTCTTGAATCCCGGGAAAATTTTTCGGGAAACCTGATTTTCGAGTTGGCATTTACCCAAATTTTACTGGCGTCAGGCAGCTCCAATACCAATTTCTGCCCTGGCAAAACACTTCTTTCTACCCAATGGACGGTACTTTTGATTTCTTCAGAATGGCCTTGATGCTCATTCATTACCTGAAAGCCCAAAAATGCCAACCCAATAAGTAAAAGACAGGCAGCCGCTGATCGAATCAATGCCAGGTTAAAAATAGACTCATCCTGAAAGGCAGGCTGCTTGTTTTTTTGAATCCTGGAATTGATTTGAGCAAGGAGGCGCTCATTACGTTCCAAATCTCTCGGGACATTGTTCTTTTGGCACCAGACCTCCTCCAGCATTTCTTCCATTTGATGGTCCGACCCTGGTTGATCCAGCCAGGCATGTACCTGCTTTATTTCGGAAGGATTTGCCCGCCCGGCTATATATCTTCTAATGATAGATTTATCCAATGTATTCGTCCTTTATAAGAATACACCCGTTTCGAAATTTATACTTAAAGGAATTTCAGAAAAGAACCAAAACACCAATTAAAAAAGAGGTAACTAACCCAAAATCACCAAATTATGTATGTTAATATGAATAAAAATATAGACCTATCTAAATTTTTACTATTAAAAAACTTTTTTCCCAAATAAAGATGGTGTTCTATGGTCCTGACAGAAAGTTTTAATTTATTCGCAATTTCTTTATTGGACATTCCCTCTACCCTGCTGAGCATGAATACCCGCTGCTGAACTTCCGGCATTTCGCCAATCCTGTTCATCGCCTGTAGCTTGCTTTCCTGGAAGCATATCCTTTGAAGCGTGTCTTGCTGATCCATTTGAGATTCGGCAGGAATCTCGGAAAGATCACAATGCCTTTTAATGCTACGAAGGCGATTAAGAATCTGATTCTTTACCGATTTGAAAAGGTAGGCAGCAATACTCTTTGCCGGATCCAATTGTTGCCTTTTTTCCCAAACATTAACAAAAATGATTTGAACGACTTCCTCCGCTTCATCTGGATTGCCCATAAAAGCATCAGCAAAACCCAACATTTTATCCACGTACCTCTGATAAAGTTCTTCAAAGGCGGATTGATCTCCCTGCCTGACCAGGAGCACTATTTCGGATTCTTTTCGTTGGGAATGCTTTGTCATTTAATCCAAGTCCTTACTAACAGAATTAAATTAAGCAAAAATTTATCATATTTTCCAGCACAAGGCAAAACTTCATCCGGGATTTTAGAGTTTTCGGCAATTACCCTTCAAACCGCTCTTCATTCACCACCTTTCCCAATACATCCCGGTGCTCAAATAAAATTTCAGGTGTTTGGGCATTGCGGTGAACACGAATGCTTAAAAAGCCCCCCTTCAGCCGTAGAAACCTGTGCTCCGGCCTTACATCTCCTTCCTTCCATCCCTGGGAATGGCAATCGCTTACCGGACCCGACCCAAATTCCATCAGCCCGGTTTCCTTATCCTTTGAAACATATTGCCAATGCCTGTCCCCATTGACCACATACATGTTGGGCTGTCCTGAAAGAAAATTCCTCAACCACTCGCCCTCGTGCCGAAAACTTTCATTGGCATGGTTGTCTGTTTTATTTTCCCTGTCAGGTCCCACTACCGGAGTGGCGGTAAACAGGATTTTGAAGGTGGCATCTGAGGCTTCCACACTTTCCTGAAACCATTCTTTCTGCTCATCTCCCCAAATGGTCTTCTCCGGACCATCTTCCATGGTATTTTCAGAGCGGTATTCCCTTCCTTCTACCAGCCATACCTGCAAGTCTTTGCCCCAGCGAAGTGTCCGGTAAGGCTTTCCTTCAATGGGCACATTTTCATACCAAAGTTTAAGTCCATCATCAAAGGTAAGATCACCATAAGGCCCTTTTCCCCGGTACATGTCATCTTTGAGCAAATCGTGGTCATCCTTGACCATATATACCGGAACCTCCTTGTAAAAATCCCTGAGGGACAACCAGCCATCCATGGCATGCCATTTGTGCCTGGCTTTCTCCAGATTTTTGGCCAGGGGTCCGGGCTTATCATAATAGATATAATCTCCTGTATGGATAAAAAAATCTGGCTCCAGACGTCGCATGCTATCGTACGTCTGAAATCCTCTACGCTCATCATCAAAACTCCAGAAATACTGGCAAGTGGAGGTGGTGAAAAATACAGGAGCCGGTTCTGTATCGGAAGGAGGTGTTGTGAAACTACCGATTTCTTTCCTGATCGTATTATTGTCTACTGCCTTCGCCTCCCAGTCCACCTGATAGGCTGTATTTGGCTGAAGTCCCTTCACGGGAATTTTCACCGTAAAATCATCAGCCTCCTCCGCAGCCTGCCAGGAAGAATTAAAAACTGACCGGCCACTTTTGGTGGAAACCTTTGCCCTCACCAGGCCGGCAGATCCTGAGACCGCTCCATCCATTTCTGAGACCGGCTGGTCTTCATCAAAATCTATAGGGTGACGGAATACTTTTTCCTGCCGCTGATGGCGCAGGGGCTGAGGAAATTCTTGTCCGCAAAGCCGGGTCCACAACATGGCGGATTCTTTACCCACTTCTGCAATTTTGAACCCATTAGTGAAATAAACACCTGTATTGGTCCTTGAAATCAGGTCCAATAATTTTTGAATGGGTTGGGAGATTACTTTTGGAGTGACAATCAGGGATAGAAGACTTAGCCCTGTTTTCTTGAAAAATCCCCTTCTGTTTGCTTTGTTCATTGGTAATTGGGTTTTATTTGGGTACAGTTGATGTAATCAGAAACCGGATCATAGCACAGCATTACGCAATATCCGTTGGAATAAAAGTTTTTCCCAGATGAACTGGAAGTTTAATCCATTGCTATTTTTATCCGACCGTTTGCCTGGTTTGCTGATCTTGATGGTTAAATTTAAACAATAATTCCGTGACATGAATGCTTTATACCTTGGTTGGCTCAACCAAACTATTGCAATATTTGATTTCTATTGTCTAGCAATTAAAAAAATTACAGTCATTTATTATTAAATGGAGCAAAAATTCCTTTCTGACCTGGACAATAATAATTCACATTTTTTTATTAATAACTAATCTTGTTCTTGGTAATAATTCAAAAATTATTTTGTTAAATTTTTGGATTATTGCTGGTCTAAAGATTTGCCCTTAACCTTGTAAAATGGCGCTTCTTTCCTCTTTCTTTTTGTCTCTTAAGAAACAGTTTATCCTATGGTTCTGCCTCCACTAATTCCATGCCTAATT
>NZ_JABURL010000057.1 GCF_014762705.1 Cyclobacterium sp.
TTTTGGAGAAAAAAAACAACTAAATTAGAGGCTGCCCGACTTTTCGGACAGCCTCATTTTTTATTTCATTCTCTGAACTAGTGATTTTTGAAGGAATTGCTACCTTCTATCAAAATAGTATTGGAAAAATAAGAGATTTTCTTTTACTTTCATGTTATCTGAAAGCAAATAGCCAAATAACCTATATCTCTGCGATGAAATCTTATATTTTCCTCGTTTTATCTATTTTTTTACTTCATTCCGGCATGGCCCAGGAAACCCTGGATTATGCTACGGAAATTATTCCTGTACTCAGAAAACACTGCTATAACTGCCACAATGTGGGCAATGCCAAGGGAGGTGTGAATCTGGAAAGATACGAGGAAGAGGGCAGAATCATAAAGGAAGGGCAACTCTGGCTTAAGGTAGTGGAAATGGTAAAAACCAAAGAAATGCCCCCTTCCAACAAACCCTCGCTGGATGAAACTGATTACCATGTATTGGTAGATGGCATCAATGGCATTTTGATTAAATCCCTGGAAAAGAAAACTCCCGGTAAGGTGATCATCCGAAGATTAAGCCATACAGAATACCAATATACCATCCTTGATTTGACCGGAATATCCTATGATGCCAACGGCAGGTTTCCTGCAGATGGTTCAGGTGGAGGCGGATTTGACAATCAGGGAGGATCATTGTTTTTTACTCCCTTAAAAATGGAAAGGTATTACGATGCAGCAGAAGAAATCGTATCCAATCTTTTGGAAGAACCGGAAAAATGGCAAAAACTGGTACCAGTACACTATCGCCAAAACCTATGGCAACGCTTTATCAACTGGTTAATGCCTAAACTATACGCAGACTTTGAACTTGTAAATACACCAGAAAAAGCAGCAGAAAAGGTGATCTTTCCCTTTGCCGGCAAAGCCTTCAGAAGATTGATAAAAGTGGATGAAAAAGAAAATTTTATCAGCCTCTTCAAAAAAGTTTATCAAACCATGCCCGGAGAACCAGACCCACAAAGATTTAACCGTTCCGTGGCAGAGGTCTTTAAAGCCATTTTAATTTCACCTTCCTTTCTTTACAAAATGGAAGAAGAACCCGTTGTCAATGAGCCTGTCCCCCTGAGTGATTTTGAACTGGCAAACAGACTTTCTTTTTTTCTATGGTGTAGCATGCCGGACGACGAATTGTTTCAGCTTGCGGTTCAGGGAAAGCTACAGGAGCCCGAAGTGCTGGAAAACCAGGTCCGCAGAATGCTGGATGATCCTAAGTCGATCCGATTTGCTGAATCCTTTGTCAGCCAATGGCTTGGGATCAACAAGTTAAAAGATCCCAACGCCCCATTGGCAGAACTGGCCCGGTTTCCTCAATTTACCCAATCCATAAGAGAAGCCATGTTTAAGGAAACAACGGCCTTTTTTCACCATGTTCTTACCGAAAGAAAAAATTTTCTGGACCTGATATCCAGCGACTATGCTTTCCTGAATGAAGAATTAGCTGAATATTATGATATTGAGGGCGTAAAGGGAAATGATTTTCGCAAAGTAGCCCTTGGTGATGCCAACAGGGGTGGGTTTTTGGGCATGGGCAGTGTTCAGTCCGTCACCTCACTGCCTACCAGAACCAGCCCGGTACTCAGGGGCAAATGGGTATTGGAAGAAATTTTGGGGACTTCACCTCCGCCTCCCCCACCCGATGTAGCAGAGTTGCCTGAGGATGAAGGGCTGCACGAGGATCTGGGCTTAAAAGCACTTCTGGAGCAGCACCGCTCTGATCCGGCATGCCAGTCCTGCCATGAAAAAATGGATCCCCTGGGTCTTGGACTTGAAAATTTTAACGCAGATGGCAAATGGAGAGACAGTTATGGCAATACGCCTATCGATCCCTCTGGAGTATTGGCTAGCGGGGAAACCTTTGAGGGACCCGCTGAACTGAAAAGCCTTTTGTTGAAGGAAAAGGAACAATTTGCCAGAAATATTTCCAAAAAATCACTCTCGTTTGCCATTGGGCGGGGCATAACTTTCACCGATGAAATGGCAATCAGAGACTTGTCCGCTGTACTGATGGAAAATGACTTTAACCCGGATTCATTTATAACCGAATTGGTAAAAAGTTATCCCTTTCGGATGAAAATCAAAGATTTTCAGAAAAAAGTCAATGAAATAGATTAAATTACTTGGTAATCATTGATTTACCTGATATAAAATAATTTATTAACCTATACAGGCAATACGAGAAAAAACACAACACCCATGAGTAAAAAGTGGCAAATATCGAGAAGAAAAATGTTAAAGGGTGTGGGTGCAGCCATTGCACTTCCTTTTATGGAGGCCATGGCTTCACCCCTTAGCCTGAACACCTACAGAAACGACGGTTTTCCAGTCCGTTCTGCTTTCATGTTCATGCCCAATGGGGTCCATCCTGGTCGCTGGACACCTGAGGGAATAGGTAATAATTTCCAGCTTTCCCCTACCCTTTCTCCCCTGAATCATCTGAAAGACGATATTTTGGTTTTGGGTCAATTGATGAATAAGAATGCCATCTTCCAGGGGGCTGATGGGCATTACGCCAAAACCGCAAATTTACTCACCTGCATGCCCATTCAAAAAACAGCAGGAGATAACATCAATAGTGGAGGAATCTCCGTTGATCAACTGATTGCCAATCACTATAAAAATGAAACCCTTTTTCCTTCCCTGGAATATGGTTTGGACCGCATTAAAACAGGAGTAGACATCAACGTGGGATTTACCCGGCTGTATGCCAGTAGCATCTCCTGGAAAAATGCCACCACACCCCTATCCAAAGAAATTGATCCCAGATTGGCTTTTGACAGGCTTTTCAAATCCTTTGTACCGGGAAACAATACCAAAGAAAATCCCCATAAAAGCAGTATTCTGGATGCGGTAATGACTGATGCCAAAAGCCTGAAAAATAATCTGGGGCGCTCAGATCAGGATAAACTGGAAGAATACCTCGAATCCATCAGGTCTATAGAAAAAAGAATCAACAACCAGTCAAACATTAAGGATTTTGCGGGTAATATTACTCCTGACATTAAAAAGGAACTGGTCCGCGTGAATCAGAATATTGATGAATATGTGGAGGTCTATGCAGGGGTAGATGTCACGGAAAAAACCAGGTTGATGTTTGATATCATGGCCCTGGCCCTCTGGAGCGATGCCAGCAGGGTGGCCACCTTTATGTTCGGTAATTCAGTAAGTAACAGGAACTTTTCCTTTCTGGAAGGAGTAAATGGTGCGCATCATTCCATATCACACCACATGAACCATCCTGAGAAAATGGAACAATATGACCGGATAACCAAATGGCACCTGGAGCAATATGCTTACTTCCTGAACAAATTGAAGTCCATTAAAGAAGGAAATGGTACCCTGCTTGATAATTCACTGGTCATGTTTGCCTCTGGATTAAGGGATGGGAACCGGCACTCTCCGCGGGATTTGCCCATTATTGTTGGTGGTCGTGGTGGAGGAAAAATAAAATCCGGTCAAAATCTGATTTTCGAAGAAAACACCCCACTGGCAAACCTGTATACTACCTGGATGCAGGCAACAGGTATAGAAATGGAACATTTTGCCGATAGTTCCGGGATATTACATCCCATTATCAGCTAATTTTTACCCTTCATCAATATAATTCAGTATCAATTTTCAGGAAATGCTGTTCCTGGTACCTGGAATTTTATGGACAAACAAAATTACCCCCATACAAAGCAAAATAATGCTTTATTTGAAAGGAAAAGATTGCCACTCCTGCTCCTGCCCCTTGTTTTTTACCTGGTTTTATTGCTCTTGCCAATAGATACAGCAACTCAAAACCCCTTAATGGTATTTTTGGGAAGATTCCATCCACTGATGTTGCATTTTCCCATCGTGTTGATCCTCCTTACCACTGCCTTTATCCTGTTGGGAAAATTTAATCGTAATTTTAATAAACCCGTGATCATCAGATCTTTGTTGGGAAGCTCGGTACTGTTTACCTTGGTAGCGATCATTGCGGGATACCTGCTTTTTATCTCCGATGCCTACACAGGAGCCCTTGCAAAAAATCACTTTTATGGTGCCCTGATCACCGGTGGGGGAATCACCGTCAGTTTTCTGTTTTATGAATGGATGCATGCTAAAGAAAGACCAATTGGGTTTGTCTTTTTTATCTTTTTGGCTTTTACCAATTTTGCATTGGCCTATACCAGCCATATGGGCGGGTCCCTGACGCACGGTGCAGATTATCTTTCCGAACCTCTGGCAAGCCTGCTACCCTCCAAAATAGAACAAAAAAATCCGGAGGACATGCTCTTATACGATGATATAGTGGCCACTGTGTTGGAAACCAAATGCGCTTCTTGCCACAATGAAAACAAAACCAAAGGAGATTTGCTCCTGAACAGCCATGGCGCCTTGCTGGAAGCTGGAAAAAGTGAGAAGAAGGCCGTAGTCCCCGGAAAACCAGATGCCAGTGAACTAATGGTCAGGATTAAGCTTCCCGAAGGTCACGAGGACCGCATGCCGCCAGAGGGCAAACCAGGATTAACCGAGAACGAGCGCGCAGTGATTTCTTTTTGGATAGCAAACGGGGCTTCCCAGGAATTTAGGAAGGACGAGGTGAAAGATACCACTATCCTGGCCAGGCTGGAGGAAATGATGCCTGATATCTACCAAGCCCAATTTAAAATACTGAAAGATAAGGCGGAATTTGAAGCGGCACAAAAAGAATTGGAAGCCATCGCTTCCAAACTAGGCGTAGCTGTATCACCGGATAAAAAGATGAATGAAAAATTTTTTGGTATGAAAATGAAATTTCCTCCTCCCCCTTTTGGAACGGAGGAATTACAAGAATTTTCTCCCTATTTTCCCTTCTTTTCCAGCATTTCTCTGGCTTCCAGTAATGTTAAGGACGATGACTTGTTTTTTTTGGCCAAAATGACCGAATTGCGGGAGTTGGTATTACAAAAAACTGCTGTCACAGGGGATGGTTTGCCTTATTTAAAGGATTTGCCTCATTTGGAGGTATTGAACCTCTCTTTCACACCATTGGAAGATGCCCACCTGCTCCACCTCCTGGCCTTTAAAAGTCTGAAAAAGGTGTATTTGTTTGGTACCCCGGTAAAAAATGAACTTATAGACGCCTTTCAAAAACACCGGCCGGAGGTAGCTGTGATTTTGGAAGAAGGTCCCAATTAATAATGGCCCGTTTGTCATTTATTGGGTAATATTATGGTAAAATTATAAATCATGCTTAAGAACCACGGTATTTTCACTAAAACAGGATTAATGTTTTTTTATATCCTGTCGATTATTTTATTTTCTCATTGTCAACCAAACAAAGCCCTTGAAACCAATGTAGCTGAGGTTAAGGGCCTGGATCTGCTCAAAGCTTATGTTATGGAAGAACAAGATGCCTATAACTATGAGCTGGTCCACAAATCCAAAGGAGACAATTATTCTTATTATGTCCTTAAAATGGTTTCACAGGAATGGTTGACTGAAGCAGAGGTTGACTCTACCACCTGGTGGCACTGGGTATCCTTTGTAATTCCAGATAGCTTGAAGTATGATACCTCCTTACTGATGATTACCGGGGGGAGTAGCCAATCGAAATTGCCTGAAAAGGCCGATGACCTTATATTACAGGCTGCCCTTTCTACAGGATCTCCGGCCATTAAAGTTCACAATATTCCCTACCAGCCGGTCCGGTATGCAGGAGATACCCTTGAAAAAAGAACTGAAGACGGTCTGATTGCTTATGGTTGGAGAGAATTTATGGAAAGGGGTGCTTCAGACGATGCGGCTATCTGGTTGGCCAGATTTCCCATGACCAAGGCAGTGGTATCGGCCATGGATGCCGTGGTGGATTTTACCGGCAAGGAACTGGGCCTAAGTTTGGAAAAATATGTAGTGGCTGGTGGATCCAAAAGAGGCTGGACCACCTGGACTACCGCAGCAGTGGATGACAGGGTGGTGGGCATGGCTCCCCTGGTTATTGACATGTTGAATTTGACTCCTTCATTCAAGCACCATTGGCAAACTTATGGGTTCTGGGCACCAGCGGTGGATGATTACACGGAAGAAGGTATTTTTAACTGGATAGACAGCCGGGAATTTGAACGCCTCACCGAAATTGTAGAACCATTTAATTTCCTGGATGAATATGCTGAAATCCCCAAATTGCTCATCAATGCCTCGGGAGATCAATTTTTCCTTCCTGATAGCTGGAAGTTTTATTGGGACGATTTGCCGGGAGAAAAACACCTGGCTTACATTCCCAATACTGGTCACTCTCTGGATAAAACAGATGCAGCACAGGTACTGCTTGGGTTTTATAGCCATATCATTGCCGGTCATGAGCGGCCCGAGTACCAATGGGAAATATCAGATGAAGCAATCTCCCTGGAGATTGACCCTGAAAATCCACCGGTGGCCATTAAACTTTGGACGGCTACCAACGAATCGAAAAGGGATTTCAGAATAGACGAGCTCGGACCTGCGTGGACGGCAAGCAATATTCCTATAGCTCCTAACGGTAGCTACAATATTCCCATCCAATCTCCTGCAAAGGGTTGGCGGGGACACTTTGTGGAATTGACCTATGCCGGCAATGCCCCCTTAAAATTTACAAGTGGTATAAAAGTCCTTCCGGAAAGCTACCCCCATGAACCCTTTGTACCCGATGTTCCCAAAGGAAATCCGATAGAATAAAGTATAATCTTCGAGTGTAAAGGCCAGGTAGTATTAAACAGACAATAATGATGAAAAAACTACTGATATGCAGGCACGCCAAATCCTCCTGGGAGCATGCCTGGTCAACTGACCACGAGCGACCATTGGCCTACAGAGGATTGAAGGATGCTCCCCTCATGGCCAAAAGGTTAAAAACGAACCACATCTATCCCGGAAAAATTACTTCTTCTGATGCCTCAAGAGCATTACAGACGGCAAAAATATACCTGGAAGTTTTCAGCAAGGAGGATGTGATTTTTGAACAGACACCGGAACTCTATCATGCCTCGGTAAAGGACATCCTGCAGGTGATCCACAAGACTTCCGACCAAGTAAACAGCCTGTTTATTTTTGGCCATAATCCCGGCTTTACAGATTTGATCAACCATTTGGGGGAATCGCTTGATAACCTGCCCACTGCGGCAATTTTTGGGTTCACCTTTTCTACCGATCGCTGGGAGCAAATATCCCGGAGAAACGCTTCCTTCTGGCTATATGATTTCCCAAAAAACAAATCCACTAAAAATTCCTGACGTCTTGCAAAACTCCGGAAAACTCCCAATGATTTGTAATCAGGTAGACTACTTTTTTTGCAATAGCTTCAGGTGTACTCAGTGCTCCCTCAGATTTAAAAGTTTTGAATTTTGAAAGGCTGCTAAAGCTCTCCTCCGGTGCTGACCGTATGGTCTCCTGCATGGGGGTATCGATTATTCCGGGGGATAGCGCAAACAGACGAAATCCCCTGTTCTTCAAATCGGACTCCTGCTGCGCAACTGCAGTCATTTGATTGAGCGCAGCTTTTGAAGCGCTGTACCCGGACCATCCATCGGTTACTTTACCCGCTGCTCCTGAACTGACGTTGATGATCATTTTTTCACCTGGATGATGATCATATTTTTTCATGAACGCATTCATCAGCAAGGCAGGTGCAATCACGTTTACCTGGTAAATATCCCTTATGGACGTAGGAGCAAGATATCCTGTATGGGCGATTTCCCCGATCCATCCGGCATTATTGACCAAAACAACCTTTTTGAATGGACCCTCAGGAAGTATTTCATCCATTTTGTCCATGAGTTGATCTGTATTTCCCAGGTCAAGGCTTATTCCGGTAAAATTTGCTCCGGATTTTAGGGGGGATCTGGCGATCCCGATCACCAGGTTATTTTTATCGACTTTTAACAAATCGCTCAGGGCTTTTCCCAGCCCTTTACTCGCTCCTGTTATGATATAGCAGTTGTTGTAATCCATGGTTTCTTTTTTTTGCCGGCTGCTTAAACAGCCGTTCTTTTTTGTGATTGTCGATATAAACGCAAACTTAAGGCATGAAATCGATAAATCAACATGAAGGCCGTCAAGGTTAAGCCGATCAATAGCCCTGTCCAAATTCCCATTTCCTTCCAGCCCAGCCCGAAGGCAAGGAAATACCCCAAAGGAAGACCAATTACCCAATAAGCAACCAGGGTAACCAGCGTGGGGACTTTGACATCCGACAGCCCTCTCAAAGCACCCAAACCTACCACCTGAACACCATCCGATAGCTGGAAAAAAGCGGCAATGACCAATAAACTGGCTGCCATTTCCACCACCTCTGCATCATTGATATACAGCAGAGGCAAATGGTTTCTTGTCAATAAAAACACTACTGCAAAAGACAACATAAAAACAGCCACCATGCCAAAAATAGAAAATCCCACCTCCCTCAATTTTGTAATATCCCTTTTGCCCAGTTGATTGCCCACCCTTACCATGGCGGCAGCAGACAAGCCTGAGGCCATCATGTAACTGATAGAAGCAAGGTTAATGGCAATTTGATGGGCAGCGAGGGCATTGACACCAATCCAACCCATCATGATTGCTGCCGTGCTGAAGGCACCGACTTCAAATACAAATTGTAAGCCGGTGGGGATTCCTATCTGCAACATTTTTTTTAAGATCGGGAACCTGATATTTTTTAAACTAAAGGAACCAAGCAGTTTCTGATACCTTTTGGAACGGGTTACATACAAATAAATGGCCCAAGCCATTAAAACCCTGGAAATCAATGTTGCCCAACCTGCTCCGTTCAGTCCCAACTCAGGAAATCCCCAATTGCCATAAATCAATAACCAGTTCAGGCCAATATTCAGCAAGTTAAAAATTACAGTAATGTACATGGCCTGTTTGGTCTGGGAAAGCCCTTCAATAAATTGCTTGTATGTCTGGAAAAACATGAAGGGAACCAGTGAAAATGTAATGATCAACAAGTATGGTATGGCCAAAGAGACCACTTCTTCCGGCTGGCTCAACCATTTTAATCCTGGAGAAAGCCCCAGGATCAGCAAAAAAAGAAGCAGGGAAGAAAAGCCATTGATGACAAAGCTATGACTTAACAACCGGCCAATTTTGCCCTTTTTGCCCTCTCCATCAGCAGCAGCCACCATGGGCGTCACTGCCATAGATATACCAATCCCGAACATCAGAATCAAAAAAAAGATGCTGTTGGCCAGGGAAGCCGCTGCCAAAGGGGTAGCCCCTAACCTGCCTACCATCACATTATCTGCGACACCTACCATCACCTGTCCCAGCTGGCTTAGCATCACAGGATAAGCCAGGCGGAAAGTAAAATTGAAATCCCCTTTAAATCCTTTAAAATTCATGAATTCAAGACTATCCCTGCTTTAAAATAATTGCCGTTTTTAATATGGCTGCAATACTGATACCATCGGTAATCTGTCCGTTCATAACCATATCCAGTGCCTCAGAGAAAGGTAAACGCCAAATCTTCAGGTCTTCGGTATCATCAAATTCTGTCTCTCCCTGCTGCAGCTCTTCGGCAATAAACACAAAACCCACCTCATCTGTCACCGAATTGGAGGTATGGATCTTCATGATCTCGGTCCATTTATCAGCGATAAGCCCTGTTTCCTCTTTCAACTCTCTTTTGGCACTGAGTAAGGCATCTACTTCCATGGGACCTCCTCCCATTGGAATCTCCCAGGAATACTCATCTAAAGTATAGCGGTATTGCCCCACCAGCCAGGTATGCAAATCCTTATCCAAGGGAACGATACCTAAGGCCATATTTTTAAAACATACCTTGCCGTAGATACCTGACTTCTGCCCAGGTGTGATTACCTGATGTTCCTCAACCCTTATCCATGGGTTATCATACACCTTCTTTTCCGTAATTTTTGTCCAGGGATTTATCATCATAAAAAAAGGGTGACATCAAGCCACCCTTCAACCAAATTGAAATGAATTAATGTAATTTATGCCGGAATTGGCAATACTTTGCTGTCTTTAAAAGTAGAAAGAATAACCATTGATTGCATGGAGTCCACTTCTTTGATTTCGCTAACCTTCTCCAACATCAGTTTCTGATAGGAATTGATATCTTTGGAAATGATTTTCAGAATAAAATCACCTGTTCCTGTGATGTGATGACATTCAATCACTTCAGGAATCTGGTCGATTTCCTTCATGAATGCATCGATGTTGGACTTGTTATGACCTATCAGGCCCACCAGTACAAAAGTACTTACACCCAAACCTATTTTTTCAGGATCCAATTTAGCGTGATAGCTTTTAATAATGCCTGATTGCTCTAGCTTTTTCACCCTCTCAAGAGTTGGAGCAGGCGACAAACCTATATCTTTTGAAAGCTGTGCATTTGTTATTTTTGCATTCGCTTGAAGGATTTCTAAAATTTTACGGTCGATTTTGTCAAATTTCACTTTTATGCTATTATCCATATTGTAAAGAATTTACCGAATTATATGTGGTACAAAGGTAATCCAATTTATATTTATTTTAAAGACATTTACGAAAAAAACGCAAGCGCGGACGAAATATTGTTATTAAATTGTCAAATTAATTAAAATAATTACTCTTACTGTTTTGTCATTTCTGAGAAAAGATAAACTTCCTCTCGAATAAGCTTATCAATAACAGTTTAGTACCTTTCAAAGTTTATTCTTTTTTAAAAATGACCTGGCTTCTTTGTGAGCGGGATGATTTCTTTTGGCATTCCTTTTTACAGCTTCAAAATACTGCCTGGCTTCGGTGCGATTACCCTGCCCCAGATTAATTTTTCCCAGCTGAAGGAGTGCAAATAAGTAATAGCCGCTTTCCTGAGATTCAAGTTCATTTCCAAAAGTCACCGTTTGCCCATAATGCTTTTTGGCGGCTTCATACTGCCCCATTTTGTCAAAATACTGGGCGGCAAAAAAAGAGGCATACCTGCCACTATTGGCTTCATATCCTGTCCAGCCATTTTCAATTCGTTTAAGGATTTCCAATGAAACCTCCATGGCTTCCTTTCCCCTACCCACAGCATACAACTGCCTGGCAAAAAACCTATGGAAATATGGGTTGTTGGGATACTTTTCATGCAAGTAAGCAGTTATTTCCAATGCCTTAAAAGGTTGCTTTTCTTCTGAAGCGTACAAGCGGAAAAGAAAATATTGAGCTTCCACCCGGGCATAAAAAGAATTTTCTGCCACTTCTTGCAATTGCTTTAAGCCGAGGTCCTGATCTCCTTTTGGAAAGAGCAACATCACCGGCCTGAGCAATGGATAATTTTCCGGTATCCAAACCGAAAAATAGTTGAACAATGCGTCTCCCAACAATAATTCCGGATTCAACTCCTCTTCCCCTCTGCTCAACTCCAAATATTTCAGGGCATTTTTACCAGCAAAAGTGGCACTGGTCCAATTTCTCCTTTCACTATACAGACGACCTTGGAAACCATATGCCCCAGCCAGGAAAAAAGCCGCCTCCTTATTGTTCGGTTCGCGGTCCAAAATCGCTTCGGCTTTCTCAATGGTCAACTCCATATAACGCAAAAAAATTGCGTCATGTGATTCATTTTCGGTGGCAACGGCAATTTTCCACCATTGGCTTAGCCCCATCAAAAAGTAAGGCAGGGGATGATCGGGATAAGTATACCGCATTACTTCAAAGCCCCGCTCTGCATTCTCAAAATCAAAATTGTACATGCTGTTCACAGCATCGGTAATCCGGAATTGAAGCCCCTTGTCCAACAACAAATATTCGCTTTCACGGTCTCCAATTTGTGTTATGGCCTCCATTTGAGCCTGAAGGGATATGTTGGGCAAAACAAATGCCGCAAAGATAAATAAATAACCTATTGTCCTCTTTTTCAATTCCAGATATTTTCAAGTCAAAAATATTCCACGAAAATCAAAACAATTATGTTTTACAATTAATTTCGATTGTGGTGGAAAATTTATTTTTTTAACCTTTTGCCTTTAATGAAAAAACAGACCCATTAGACCAAAACTACATTAAATGCAATCCTGGCCAATGGATCTGTAAACAGCAATAAGATAAAAAAATTAACAGCTTACCTTCTTACCAACACCTTTTTCAAGGATAGGTCTGTTAATGTGCTTTTCCAGGCAGTCAATGCCAGGGAATCCGGAACATGGATATCATCAAAAGTTATCAATTCGCCTTGTTCAATATTTCTTTTCAGCTCAACATTACTGAGCAAACCTATGGGAACATGGTCCATGGCATCCTCAATTCTCAAGGCTTCTCCCCTTACTTCCATGCCACCTGTGCCTTTATCAATAACGGAGCCTTTGGGTAAATCTTTCTTTGCAATGGCTCCAACACTTACCGAGGGCACTTTACCATTGTCCAACAATATTTCACCATGGTTTACCAGATTTAGTATGCTGTTGGGGATTTCAAAAAAACAAAGGTGCATGGGCTTGTACAACAAGTAGAAGGGTCCATTTCCCATTTTGTAAGTTTGAAGTTCTGCTGCCAGGTCTTCCTGGTGGGTGGCTGAAATAAATACACCGGGAGGAGATTCTCTTGAAATGATATAATCACTGATTACTTTGTCTTCATTGCGGGCAATTTCAGCCAGTGCAAAAGCGCCTTTTTCGAAATCAGAGGTTTCATATCCCACCAAACCCTGCTGTACGATATCAAGTCCAAGACCATTCGCAATCAACGCCTGTTCTATTTGTAATTTGGTTCCGTCTGTGAATGAAGTAACCGAACTCAGACTATAACCCTGCTTCTGTCCCCAGAACAACATGTCCTCCAAGGATGGGTTTTTGTTTAGAAAACCCTTGATATTCCCATAAACCAAAGGATCAAAGCCCATTTGGAGGATTTCCTTATTCAAAGCGGCCAAACAACCTGGTTGATCTCCGTTCGCCTCAGTAATTACACCTCTTTTTGACAACCAGGATCCGGTAACCACCTGGGTATCCGCATCCATTGTCACCACCGGTAATCCATACTCAAAGGCACTATTGATTACCTTGGTGGAGTAAATGGCGTCACCGGTACTTACTACTATTAAATCTGAGGATTCAAATAACCTTTCTTGCTCAGTGGTCAAATAATCCTGGCTTACCCCCAGATCATCAATCTTGCCTTCCCTTCTGGTCAGAATTTTTGAAATGACCATGTCCTGCCTCCTGGCAATCAATTTTGCCAGCCCTCTGCCAATGCCACCGGTACCTGCTATACCGATTCTTAGTTTTTTGCCGTTTTGTGATTTCATATTAAAAATTGTTTTGCTGTTTTTTATGACGATGTAAAGATAGGTAAAAAAATCTAAAAACCATTTTATTGTATTTAAAATACATAAAAAATATTTTAAAACATTAAATTTTGGGACACTACGTAATAG
>NZ_JABURL010000069.1 GCF_014762705.1 Cyclobacterium sp.
ATTACTCATTTGAAGGATAGGAGCAATCATAAAACCCAATAGCAGCGTGAACGCCAGAAAATCCCCAAAGGTCAATTGTTCTTCCATGATCATGTAGCCACCAATACCCATGATGCCGGCAGATGCCAGTCCCAGTAAAAAGGTGGCTGCGCTGGTAACAAAACTTGTTGCCGTAAGGCTGCTTTTTACATTGAGAAAAAGCCGGTGAACTCCCGCTTCGAAAATCCTGGTTTCCTGCTTTTCTGCATTAAAGCCCTTGATGACACGGATACCACCCAGGGTTTCGGTAAGCCTTCCGGTAACTTCTGCATTGATTTTACCCCTTTCGCGAAAAATAGGTCTGATTCTACCAAAAGCTTTCAAAGAAATAAAACCGAAAATAGCCACTGGTACCAATACGTATAGCGTCATAGTGGGGCTGATATAAATCAAAAGTACCAGGCTGATGATCGAGGTCAAAACACCACCTACCATTTGTGCCAGGCCTGTTCCCACCAGGTTTCTAACTCCTTCCACATCCGTCATCACCCTGGAAACCAGTTCACCTGTTTTGGCATTGTCAAAAAAACGGATAGGCAGACGAACAATATGCGCCTGTACCTGTGACCTGAGTTTAGCAATTAGGTTCTGGGCTTCAACACTCAAAATCTGAGTGAGCGCATAGGAGGTTACGGCCTGTAAGGTCACTGCTATACCCACGGCCAGCAATAACCATTTTAACAAGTCAAAATCATTGGAAGGGATTACTTCATCCACGAGGTATTTACTGGCATAAGGTAGCACCAAGCCTGAAAGTCTGCTGATGATGATCAAAACAAGACCAATAAAAACATACTTTCTTCTGGGCCAGATAATGGTTTTGAATACGTTTTTTAAACTGACGTTACCGGTTGTTTTTTTCATCAATAGGGGGTTTTACAAGGTCCGAATTTAACAATATATTGGTTACAGTCAGCACGTATGTTCATTTTGCTGGCACCGATTTTGTACAAAGCCATTTTAAAATCCTTAAAAGGCCGCCATTGACAACAATTGCGAGAATTTAGGGAAGGGAATTGGGTTTAGAGATGTCTGGGTATTTACCTGAAAAAAGCAGTGCGCTTTATTGGGTATGGAATTAGTTAAAATGGATTATAAAGTTAAGCACATCGACGAGGATTCCCTTTGTCTACAGCGAAAAAAAAAGGGCAATGGATATATTTATTTGAACGGTAATGGTGAAAAAATTACCCACCCAAAGCAAATCAGGCGGATCAAAAACCTTGTCATTCCCCCCATGTGGACAGAGGTATGCATATGTAAATATGAGGACGGGCATATCCAGGCCACCGGGAGGGATCTTAAGGGAAGAAAACAATACATTTACCATTCAGAATGGGAACGGCAAAGGCAGGAAGAAAAATTTGCACGTATGCAGGAATTTGGTCTGCAACTGCCCAAACTTCGGAAACAAGTAGCAAAAGACCTGAGAAAAAAATCCTGGAAGAAAAGTAAAGTTATCGCATTGATGGCAGAAATCCTTGATGAAACAGGAATAAGAATAGGTACTAAGCAATATGAAATAAGCAACCAGACTTATGGCCTTACCACACTCCGGAGAAAACATTTGGTGCAGGATGGCGGAATTTTGAAGTTTCAATACAAGGGTAAAAGCAATCAGGTCAGGGAAGTCACTATTGAGGATAAATCGCTTAGAAGGTATATCAAAAAAGTCGCTGAATTACCAGGCTATGAAATTTTCAGGTATTTGGATGAGCAGGGAAAGAGCCGGTCGCTAGACAGTGATGATGTGAACGAATACCTCGCAACATTTATCGGTGATGGCTTTTCAAGTAAAGATTTTCGGACATGGGTAGGCAGTCGTTTGGCCATTGAACTTTTTCCGGAAGCTGTTCGGGTCGTAGCACAATCACCCAGGAAAAAGTTGGAATCCACTCTCGTACGTTTGGTGGCTGATGAACTGGGCAACACGCCAACCATTTGCAGTGGCTATTATGTGCATCCTGTACTTTTGCAAAAGATTGAAGCAAAAGAAATTCCAGTAAAAAACCCGATCAAAGAGAGCAAATCCCCTTATGCGCTGACAGCCAGCGAAAAGTTGCTTATGAAATTATTGGAAAACTAATTCAAGTATTAGATCGAAAAGGGAATAAGAAACGCATGTTTGCTGGTATAAAAAGTTATTTTTTTAATATAAAATTAAAATTTGGCAGGGAGTTTGTCAATTTTTTATGACATTCCAATTTCATTTTCCTGCGATTCCAATGCATAAGGGAAATTGGCTTCAGTATGTTTGTTGTTCCTGCCGAAATAAACCTAGGGCTATCTGTACCAATGTTTAAAAGGCAGTTTTTTTACCTCTATTATGTTTTAATAAACTTAAACCAAATTCCTAATGAAAAACCCTAAAGACCAGCACAATCCAAAACTTGAAGATTTGGCAAAAAATACGCTAAAAAGTGAAAAGAAGGCCATGACCACTGATCAGGGGCTTAAAATCAATGATGATCAAAATAGCCTTAAAGCGGGAGAAAGAGGCCCATCTTTATTGGAGGATTTTATATTAAGAGAGAAAATCACCCACTTTGATCATGAGCGTATTCCTGAACGGATCGTTCATGCCAGAGGGTCAGGTGCTCACGGAGTATTTAAACTGCATACTTCACTGAATAAATATACCAAAGCAAAAATATTCACCGAGGTGGGAAAGGAGACGCCGGTCTTCACCCGATTTTCCACTGTAGCAGGATCCAAAGGCAGTACTGATCTGGCCAGAGATGTACGGGGATTTGCGGTGAAATTTTACACAGGAGAGGGGAACTATGATCTGGTGGGGAATAATATGCCCGTTTTTTTTATACAGGATGCCATGAAATTCCCCGATCTGGTGCATGCCGTCAAACCGGAACCTCATAATGAAGTGCCACAGGCGGCATCTGCACACGATACTTTCTGGGATTTTATTTCATTGATGCCTGAATCCATGCACATGATCATGTGGGCCATGAGTGATCGTGCCATTCCACGCAGTTTACGCATGATGGAGGGCTTTGGAGTCCATACCTTCAGGTTTATCAACGATAATAATGAGTCTACATTTGTCAAGTTTCACTGGAAACCAAAGTTGGGGATGCATTCGGTGGTTTGGGATGAGGCACAAAAAATCTCAGGAAAGGACAGTGATTTTCACAAAAAAGACCTCTGGAATGCCATTGAGGAAGGCAATTTTCCGGAGTGGGATTTGGGTGTGCAGTTGGTTCCCGAAAAAGATGAACACAATTTTGACTTCGACTTGCTGGATGCCACAAAATTGATTCCTGAGTCTGAGGTGCCTGTGCAGCTCGTGGGTACCATGACACTGAACCGTAACCCGTCCAACTTTTTTGCGGAGACCGAGCAGGTGGCTTTCCACCCCGGACACCTGGTGCCGGGAATCGATTTTACCAATGATCCCCTCTTGCAAGGCAGGTTGTTCAGTTATACCGATACCCAACTCAGCAGGCTGGGAAGTCCTAACTTTCATGAAATCCCAATCAATAGATCCATCAATCCAGTAAGGAACAACCAGAGAGACGGCCACATGCGGCAGCAGATCAACGAAGGGGTGTCTAGTTATCATCCGAATACCATTGCAGATGGATGTCCATTCCAAGCCATGATGAAGGATGGTGCGTTTCAAAGTCATGAAGAGCGGGAAGATGGACACAGGATCCGCAACCGCAGCAAATCATTTATGGACCACTTTAGTCAGGCAAAACTTTTCTTTAACAGCCAGACCAAAACCGAGCAGCAGCACATTATCAATGCCCTGCAATTTGAGCTATCGAAAGTTTCCAGGCCTCATATCAGAGAAAATATGGTAAATCAATTGACCAATATCAATATGGATATGGCCAAATCGGTAGCGGAGGCCCTTGGCGTAGCTGTCCCAAAGAAACCTGCTGAGCCCGTTAATGAAGGAAAACCAGCCGATGCTGACAAAGACCATTATACTCCTATTGTGAAAGAGCCAAAAACACAGTCGGATGATGCGCTAAGCATCATTAAAAACCTCAGGAATGCGACAAAAACAAGGAAAATAGCGTTTTTGACACTGGGGAAACACGATGGCAAGCAAATGGGTGATTTGAACCAAAAACTGGAAAAAGCCGGTGCAAAGCTTCAGGTTGTTTCTACCGGGCTCGGAATGCTTAAGCCCGATTCGGGTGAAGAGGTTGAGATTGCAGCCACCCTGTTTAACTCGGATGCGGTACTTTTTGATGCTCTGGTAATAGCCGGAGGAGATAAAAATGGAACTGCATTGTTGTCTAAAGGAAAAGCGAAGGAATTTGTCACCGACACCTTTAATCATTGCAAACCAATACTGATCCTCTCGGATGCATCGGCATTTATAGATGAACTTGGATTGCCCTGCTGCAAAGGTCAAGCGAAAAGTTCTTCAGAATTATTTATCGATACCTCCATTGACGGTTTCCTGAAGTCGCTTTCCAAACACAGACATTGGGAAAGAGAAGAGCTGATGTAAGTAAAGTTAAACCGTGAATATTTTCACGGTTTTTTTATATTTACTGCTGAATAAATTAGTTAAAACGCAATTAATGAACCATATAGCAATTGTGGGTGGCGGAGCCTGTGGGGTCGCTGTTTTTGTAGACCTTTTTCATCAGATAGGATTATCCGGTAAGCCCGCAGCTTTCACCATACACTGGTTTGAGGAAGATAAGACTTTTGGAAAAGGGCTGGCATTTGGTACTGATCAGCCGGGGCATATTCTAAATACCCAGGCAGAATTGATGGGGATTTTTCCGGAGGAGCCGGATCATTTTACACAGTGGCTGCAAGATAAAGGAGGCAAAGCAAACCAGGCCGTTAAAGGGGAGGGCGATCTCGAAGAAAGGTATACTTCAAGGAATTTTTATGGGGCCTACCTGCGCGAACAGATGGAGCTGTATCTCAGTAATGCCGAAAAATTGGGTTTGAAGGTAATACAATACCAGCAAAGGGTAGAAAAAATCGATCTGGAAGCCGGCAAGTACCATATAAGCACCAATGAAGGCAAAACTGCCTGTCCGGTCGATAAAGTAATCCTGGCAGTAGGAACCCCCAAGCCAAACAAATTCAGGGAGCTCCGTTCAAATGAGCAATACATAGATTTCCCTTGGCCATCAGAGAGAATTTTACGCAAACACAAGGAACATGCAGAAATTGGTATACTTGGTTGTAGTCTGAGTGCTATCGATACGGTAATTACCTTGCTGGACAACGATTTTGCCGGACAGATTTACTTATTTTCGCCGGATGGCCTGATGCCAAAAGTACAACCGGTAGAAAACAAAAATATAGAAAGAAAGTACCTCACCTTATCAAATCTCAATCGCTGGAAAAGAGAAAGGACGCAGCCCATTCCCGTTAAGCTCCTGTTTCGTTGGTTTATACAGGAATTGGAGGCAATAACCGGAAATCCTGTAGGCGCAGATTCTCTAAACAGGATAGGGGTACCCGCATATCAGCTATTGGAAAGGGATATTGAGTGGGCGGAAAATGGTGAGGACCCTGTGGTTAATTTGGCATATTCCCTCCGCTACGAAGCATCAGCCATTTGGGATGCACTCTCAGTAAACGAAAAAACAAAGTTCAAGAAATGGTTTGGACCTCATTGGGCCATTAACCGACACGGTATGCCGCTGCACAATGCCTATAAATTGAAGCAGGCATTTGACGAAGGGCAGTTAAAAGTAGTGCCCTTTTTTGAAAATTTGGATCAAATAGAGGGGAAGGCTGGCTTTGTGTTGAAAACGGCAGATGATGCTGTTTACGAGGTTGGGTTGTTGATCAATGCCACCGGTAGTCCAGGTGCGCTGAATCAGATGGAAAATCCCCTGATAAGCCATTTGCTGGAAAAAAAATTAATCAAAAGTCATCCTGTAGGGGGCGCTGTGGTCAATCCCAGGACCATGCAGTTATTATCGCCCGCAGGAGGCAATGGTATCTTTGCCGTTGGCCATTTGGTTAATGGGATGCTGATGGACGTTAATGCCGTTTGGTTTAATGTGAAAACCGTAAGAAACCTCACTCAGGAAATTTTATTTAGAATTTTGGATGGAAATAACGATTGAGCTTTACAAATCCTTGTTTCCTTTTCTGCTATGCCTGCTGATCGGCTATTTGGGAATAAAGAAATTTGAGATCAATAAGAATTGGCTTACTTATCCACTGATCTATTTTTTGATGCCATTTTTGGTGATTTATCACATCTTGAATGCCGATTCGGAGACATTAATTTTTCTATCGGGTATAGCTTTTTTGTTGGCTTCACTGATGGTAATTCCTGCTATTTTTACCTACCGAAAATTTGGAGAAAATGAATACCTGATCAAAAGTTCTTTCTCATTTTTTAATGTGGCATTTTTCGGTATTCCTACCTTCGCAGCAATTTATGGTCCGGAAAGCATAAGCAGCCTGATCTGTATTTATGTGGGGACAGCTTTATATGGAGACCTGATTGGATTCTATCAGGTAGCCAGACCAAAATTTGGGAGGGCTGAAGCTTTTTTCAAAGTTTTAAAAACGCCCTTCATCTATGCCTTTGCTTTGGCCATTGGCTTAAAGATGATTGGTGCATCAAATCCCGACTATTTGGATTTCCCGGCAGATGTAACCGGAAACCTGGTCTCAGCTGCTGGTATGCTGATCATAGGGTTTAATTTGAAAGAAGTATCCATAAAATCATTTGAATGGAAAACCATTTCCTGGATCCTGGGAATCCGAATGATCAGTGCAATAGTTATTATTGCAGTCCTGTTAGGGTTAGAATATTTTTGTTTTGATGTTATGGAAAACAAAGACCGTCAAATGCTGGGCATGGTATCATTATTTCCGATTGCAGCCAATGTGACGGTCTTTGCAAGTTTATTTCAATCCAATGAAAGAGCGTCTGCTCTTTTGATACTATTATCTATGGTGCTATCCCTCATTGCCATACCCATCTTCGCTGCTTTGTTAATAGCCTGAAGCAGCATCCATGCCCCTGGGATCCGCGCCACCTTCCAGAATTCCGTCCTCCAACACCAATATGGCATCTACCCTTCCAATGCCATTTCTTTCGCTCAGTTCGTGTCCCTTTTCGCGAAGGGTTTCCAGAATATTTTCCCTTTCAAAATCCTTTTCAAAGCTGATTTGATCGGGTTTCCACTGACTGTGAAACCGTTTTTCATTGATGGCTTCCTGCATTCCCATACCAAATTCAATAACATTCACAACTACCTGAAAGACTGAAGTGGGGATGGTGGATCCCCCCGGAGTGCCTACCACCATAAATAATTCGTTGTTTTTTTCAATGATTGTAGGTGTCATGGAGCTTAACATTCTCTTTTCCGGCTCAATTTTATTGGCCTCACCGCCCAAAACACCAAACATATTGGGGAAACCTGGTTTGATGGAAAAATCATCCATCTCATTGTTGAGTAGAAAACCGGCTCCATCTACCATGACTTTGGATCCCATTCCACCATTGAGTGTTGTCGTGCAGGAAACCGCATTTCCTTCTTTGTCCACAATGGAAAAATGAGTGGTTTCTTCACTCATGGATAATATTTTGCCTTCCATGATCAGGTCCGAAGGCGTAGCTTTTTGAGGATCAAAATTACTAAACCTTTGCGAAAGGTAGCTGTCATCCAAAAGTTCATCCACAGGTACGGGATAAAAATCCGAATCGGCCATAAAAGCCGCCCTGTCCGCAAAAATTCTTCTTTCCATTTCAGTCTTCAAATGCAGGTATTCAGCATAGGATTCACCCTGATTGGAAACCTGATAGTTTTCCATGATGCCCAGCATTTGCAATATAATCAACCCGCCACTGCTGGGAGGTCCCATGGTAATAATATTAAAATCTTTATAACTTCCCGTCAATGGCTCCCTCCAGGTACTTTCATATTTTTCCAAATCTTCCAGACTGATGATTCCACCGCCTCTTTCCATTTCAGCGACGATGTAATCTGCGACTTCTCCGCTGTAAAACCCGGCTCTTCCTTTGTCTCTGATAAGTTTTAGGGTATTGGCCAATTGCACCTGTTTAAATACATCTCCTGCTTTCCAGGATTTACCAGTAAATTGAATAGGATCCACGGAGGAATACTTTTTCAGATTTTCTGAAGCTCTTGTAAAATAGGCAGCTTCATTTTCACTGAGTTCAAAACCTTCTTCAGCCAGTCTGATGGCAGGATTGATCAATTTTGCCCATTCCATTGAACCTAATTTTTCATGTGCTTTCACCATTCCATCCACAGAACCCGGAACACCTGAAGCCAAATGACCATTTTGGCTTTTTTCAGGTAAGGCGTCGCCTTTTTCATCAATATACATGTCCCTGCTGGCGGCCAAAGGAGCCTTTTCCCTGTAATCCAGGGAATGGTATTGACCATCTGATTCACGGATCACCATAAATCCGCCCCCGCCAATGTTTCCTGCCTGTGGATAAACTACCGCCAATGCCATTTGTACCGCAATGGCCGCATCGACGGCATTTCCGCCTTCCTGTATGATATCCTTACCTACCTTGGAAGCCAGCGGGTGAGCAGATACTACAATGGCATTTTCGGCCAGAAGCCCAATGGCTTTTTCTTTAGGTTGACAGGAAAATCCTAAGACCAATAGGAAAAGTAAAATGCAGCGATTTTCTTTACAGAAATAATTTTTCATTTTTATAAGTTAGTGGTGGTGGTTGAACCGCGGGAAAAAGCTTTATCCCACAATGATTTTTTCAAAAGGATACTTTGGGTGGAAATCAGGCCTAAATTATGAAAATCAAGCTATATATTTTCAAAATAACCTTATTTTCTCACTTAAAATTTGAAAAAGGATTTACTGATTTATTTTTTTTAAAAAAGAATGGAGGTCGTCCTCCAACTCATGCAGAATTAGCAACAGCTCATCATAATATATCGGAAATTGACCCCTGATGTCTAATTCGATGGTTTCTATTAATCCATTAATACCCGAAGCACCCAAAAAGCCAAAAACTGGCTTGGACTTATGAAATTTTTGTTTGATGGCTTCAATTTCACCCAGATCATACAAAGGCATTAAATTCTTTAGATCCTGTATGTTTAAATCAATTACCAATTCAATTATTTCGTAAATCAGTTCAATGTCCTGATCAAAATAATGATAGATCATATCCGGTTTGATCTGTTTATACATAAAAGGTGAAGTCTAAACTAACAGGTGATGTTTTGAGAAATTCATTGTTTAATTCCTACTGCAATTTAACGCAATAATAAGGCCCAAAGGATGTAAACTGAAAATAAATAAATATTAAATTTACTCATAATTTCTTAAAAATGAACAGAAATAGCGTAGTAAATTGATAATAAAGACATTATTGGCCTTTTATTCGTACGAAAATATGTTTACAATAAGGAACTATTTAAAATGACTGTGGTTAATTTTGAGTAAATGTTAGTCGTTCTGAAAATGAATAGAAATAAGTGGATATTCCTTGTTTTTGGCATGCTGTTTTTACTGGCCATGCTTTTAATTGGATTAGATATGTCTTCCAAAACTACCTTTCCAGGATCAAAACCTAATTTGAAGGAAAGAATTGAGCAAAACCAGCCCTAGTCCTGTACAATTTTTGTTTTTCAATGATCTAATTCTTTATGCACCAACAAAAAGTTTCTCAAATCATTCAGTCACTTGATATGCTGGAAGTTCCCTGTGAACTTGATTTTAAATTGCCTGTTAATGAATCACTCTTAACCGGAAAAGAGGAGAAATTACTTTTTGAAGCATTTGGTGATCTCAATGGGAAGGGAGCCATGCCTACTTTAAAAAATTTAAAAATTCCAATAAAGGTAGGAAAAAATGTATTGCTCTATGACGATGCCAAACATTTTAATCGGTATAGGTTAGCCACTTTAAAGTCATCGCTTTACCAGGTCTTTAATTTCCCCTGGCATGCGGGGTATTTGAGAATGTGCCGGGCTCATGAAAGGGAATGTCTGCTTTCCGGTTTACAGGATAGGGTGTGGAAAGGGCCTCCCTTAGCTTCAAACTGCTTTGGGCCTGCTGAGGAAGCCGGTGATTTATCAGGAAACGGCGCATCGGGTTGGAAGTTAAATGCTTACAATGACTTACAATATGACCTGATTTCACGCTTGCATGGCTACAGATTGCTGAGGATTCCCGCCTATGAAAACCTGATGATTGGAGGTCAGCTTCAAAGAATTGATAAGCTTTTGCTGCATCCGGGTCCCGATTTGCTAAAAACCATAGGTACCTGGTTGCTTAGGAAGATGTCCTGATCAGGGAAACAGCCCAAAAAGTTCACGGTCTATTTTGCCTACGATCTCAGAAAAATGCCCTCTATTTTCCACAAAATTCATTTCGTTTACATCGATCACCAATAGTTTTCCTTGGTTGTAACCAGATATCCAGTTTTGATAGTGGTCATTTAAACTTTTCAGATAGGAGATTTGGATGGTTTTTTCATATTGCCTGCCTCTTTTCTCTATTTGATCTACCAACTTTGGGATATCTGCTTTCAGGTAAATCAGTAAGTCGGGGGGACTGACAAACATTTCCATAGAATGATACAATTCAAGATAGTTATTATAATCCCTGCTGGATATTAATTTGGTCTCATGGAGGTTTGCAGCAAAAATATGGGCATCTTCGTAGATGGTTCTGTCCTGAATGGTTGAATTTGGACTTTTTTGAATTCTCCTTACCTGATTGAATCGGCTGTGAAGGAAATGTACCTGCAAATGAAACGACCATTTGCGCATGTTATCATAAAAATCTACCAGGTACGGATTTTCTTCCACGGATTCAAACTCAGCCTGCCAGCCATAATGTACTGCTAATTTTTTCACCAAGGTGGTTTTTCCACTACCTATGTTTCCTGATACGGCGATGTGCATGATTTGTAAGACTTAATGGTTATTGAAATAATTTGCGACCTGCTTTTGCTTTGTTCCTGATTGATATGCGTAAAAACCTGCTCCGCTTTTCTTTCCAAGGTATCCTGCATTCACCAGGTTAACCAAAAGGGGACAAGGTGCATATTTGTTGGATCCCATACCCTCCTGAAGGACTTTAAGAATAGCCAAACATACATCCAAACCTATGAAATCTGCAAGTTCTAAAGGCCCCATGGGGTGGGCCATGCCCAAATGCATGACCTGGTCTATTTCCTCCACGCCGGCCATTCCTTCATGTAGGCTGAAAATGGCCTCATTGATCATGGGCATCAAAATCCTGTTTGCGATAAAACCCGGGTAATCCTTAACCAACACCGGGCTTTTGCCCAGAGATGCTGTCACTTTCAAAATAGCCTTTACTGTCTCCCGGGAAGTATTGATTCCCGGTATGACTTCTACGAGTTTCATTACCGGTACGGGATTCATAAAATGCATCCCGATGACCTTATCCTGTCTTTTGGTAAAAGCAGCAAGTTTGCCTATGGAAATAGAAGAGGTATTGCTGGACAGGATACATGTTTTGGGGCAAAATTCATCCAATTGCTGAAAGATCTTCGCCTTGGTATCAAAATTTTCAATTACGGCTTCTACTACCAGGTCTGCAGTCTCAACCCCTTTTTTTAAATTACTTTCCGGTTGAATGTTTTTAATTGTTTCTTTAACTTTTTGAGGTTCAATAAGACCTTTTTCCTGTTGCCTTTTCAGGTTCATTTCTATGGATTCGATGGCATTTTTCAGTGGTTCCTGCTCCTTATCAATCAGTTGCACCTCAAATCCTTGCTGAGCAAAAGTGTGGGCAATACCACTGCCCATGGTTCCTGCACCAATTACGGATACTTTTTTCATTATATTTAATTTTGCGGTGTTACATAAGGGTTACTTATTCAATTTCTTAGAAATTATGCGTCTGGGAGATTTTATTTTAAGCTTAATTGATCAAGCGATAAATTTAAATCAAATAAATTTCTATTTTTGGTGAGATCAGTTGATCACAAATATTTTCTTCTAATAGCACTTTCATTTCTATTGGAATAGTCTCTTTTATCAATTAAAAGTAAAATTAGCATGAATCATACCAGCCCCGTCCAGGACAGCCAATTAAAAAAGACTTTAGGACCATTTATGTTGTGGGGGTTGGGAGTGGGATATGTCATTTCAGGGAATTATTTTGGATGGAATCTGGGACTTGCTGAAGGAGGTACATGGGGAGCTGCAATTGCCATTTTTTTTATCATCATCATGTATATCACCTTTACCTTCAGCTATACGGAAATGGCCTGTGCCATTCCAAAAGCAGGAGGGGCGTTTTCTTATGCTGAGAGGGGATTGGGAAAGCATTTGGGGTTTCTGGCCGGCATGTCCCAAAATATAGAATTTATTTTTGCTCCCCCGGCCATAGCTTCCGCCATCGGGGCATATTTCGGGATTTTTTTTCCGGAATGGAATATTTTATACATAGGGATAGCGGCTTACCTGATTTTTACCGGTTTAAATGTGGTTGGTTTAGAGGTAGCTGCGACATTTGAACTTTTCATTACCATTGTGGCTGTTTTGGGATTGTTGTTTTTTGCAGGCGTAACGCTGCCTGAATTCAAGTTTGAAAACTTGCAAATACAAGGCTTTCATCAGGGCTATGCCGGAATCGTTGCTGCGATTCCATTTGCCATCTGGTTTTTTCTGGCCATAGAAGGGGTAGCCAATGTGGCAGAAGAAACGATAAATCCACAGAAAAACATTTTGAAAGGCTTTGGTTTTGCTTTGCTTACCCTGGTAATTCTCTGCATTTTGACTTTTGCGTCTGCAGTTGGAGTTGGTGGATGGGAGGCCATTGTATACCCAGATGATTCAGGAATTGCTTCAGACTCTCCCT
>NZ_JABURL010000053.1 GCF_014762705.1 Cyclobacterium sp.
GTCATCTAGAACACCAAGAATGCGCAAATAGCTCAAAGAATTTGGTGCTTCTCTAGATTTTTTTCAACCGGGTCCCTATTGTGCCTGCGGTGTCTGAGCCTGTCGAAGGCAGCTTGGCGGACTGAAAAAAAATCAGCCTAAAAAGGCAGCCTGTCGAAGGCCAATCTACCTCAGCCTCCTCTTCAGCAGGTCCTGAAACCACTTCTACAATTCACTTTTCAACTCTTTTTGACCATAAAACTGGTTTACTAGGGAAAAGTAAGTAAATTTTGAATCAAACCAGTGCCATATCGGTTGAGGAAATAATAGCAATACTGGGGAAAATATAATGCGAAAGGCCATGATCAGTTGGGTTTCATCTACCATTCGAATTCAAATAATGCTTGGAATTTTTTTTACTTCAATTGTTAATGAAGTAGCAGCCCAAAGGATTTATGCTGTTGATGCATATTGGTGCAGGTCCGGGCAGAATGCATAAATTCTATTTTCAAATCCCGGTAATCCTGACCTTGATACGGGAAAGGGGCTATGACTGGGTGTCTCTGGAAGAACTTCTGAAACCTATTCCATGATATTTCTCATGTTTATTGCTGAGAAGTCTTTGTATATTTTTTTTATAAAGGCTTTAAATTTATGTCAATAAACCAAAGGCGAAAAGTTTAATAAAACATTCATGGTCATGGAGATAAAAGACAAGATTGCATTGATTACCGGAGGTGCTGGCGGAATAGGCCTTGCGACTGCCAGGTTGTTTTTGGAAGAAGGAGCAAAAGGAGTAGCCATAGTAGATTACAGTAAGGATAATTTAAAGGAGGCAGAGAAGGCTCTCGGTAATGACAAACTGATGTACATACAGGCAGATGTCAGTCAGGCTGAGGAAGTAAAGAATTATACCAATAAGGTAAAAACAGAATGGGGAAGAATTGACATCTTGTTTCTTAATGCCGGTACGGAGGGAGTGGTAAAAACCATGGAGCATTATCCGGAAGAGACTTTTGATCAGGTTATAGGAGTAAATGTAAAAGGGGTCTGGCTGGGTATGAAATATGCCTTTCCTATTATGAAAACAGACGGGGGAGGTTCCGTCATCATCACTTCCTCTGTTGCCGGATTGAGGGGTACGGCTCAGGTAAGTGCCTATGTGGCTAGCAAGCATGCCACTGTGGGTTTGATGCGTGTAGGTGCATTGGAAGGGGCCCCAGATAAAATCCGGGTAAATACCATACATCCCTCTCCTGTTGACAACCGCATGATGCGGTCTCTTGAAGAGGGTTTTGCGCCGGGAATGGGAGATACGGTAAAGGAAAATTTCACCAAAATGATTCCTCTGGGCAGGTATGCCTCCAATGAAGATATCGCAGATCTGGCTTTGTTTCTGGCTTCTGACAAAAGTAAGTTTATAACCGGAGCTACCTATGTCATCGATGGCGGTTTTACGATCTGATTAACCGGAGTTCCCGGGTTTACTATTCCGGGGACTCCAGCTTGGTACCACATTTCCGGCAGTAGATGGCATCCGGGCTGTGCTTTTGCAGTGAACAGCCATGACAAATTTTAAATTGATGGCGATCTGACTTTTCACTTTTGTTTTTGGCATGGGTCAACTCTGAAGTGACTATCCCTGTGGGCACCGCAATAATGGCATAACCAAGCAGCATGATAATGGATGCCATAAACTGACCCAAATCGGTATTGGGTGAAATATCTCCATAACCAACGGTGGTTAGTGTGACAATGGCCCAGTACATGGCCCTGGGAATAGAAGTATAGCCGTTTTCCGGACCTTCAATGATATACATGACAGAGCCCATTACCAAAACGATAGTCAAAACCGATCCCACAAATATCTGGATTTTGGCCCGGCTGCTTTTCAGGGCGCTTATAAGAAGGGAAGCTTCTCTAAGGTATTCTGGTAATTTCAGAATCCTTAGAATTCTCAAAAATCGCAATGCCCTAATCACCATTAGGTACTGACTTTGAACCAAAATTAAACTCAAAAAGGCAGGTAAAATAGCCAGCAAATCCACAATGCCATAAAAACCAAAGATATATCCAGGCTTATCATTGCTCAGCCATATTCTCAACAAATACTCTACACTAAATACGATGGTAAAAAACCACTCCAACCAATACAAAAATGTCCCAAAGTTTTGATGGATATCCTGAACAGAATCCAGGATAACGACCAACACGCTTAAAAGAATTAAAGCCAGAAGAATTAAATCGAAATTTTTAGATGCGCTGTCGTCAGATTCATAAACAATATGCGCCAATCTTTTTTTTGAGGGGAGGAATGTCATCAGCAATCGAGATTTAATTACTTTTTTTTTACTGCTGATTTTAAATTAAGCACACTTTTTGATTTAATGGAGTGTAATAGCAGATTTAATTTTTTTTGCAAAACATCAAAATTAAATATACTTTACTATAGGACTAGTCAAATTGATTTTAAATTCCATATATTTGTATTTCGTAACCAAAAAAATGAATTACGAATATTTCACTGGGTAGCGAAATTTATTAAACCTATAAAACTTTACAAGGGTTCCTCTCCCCAATACAGGGGAAAAAGCCTGAAAATAAAATAGCATTGAATTTGTCTGATGTACTGAAAACAGAATTTCATCAATCTTTTTCCAAAGGTAATACAATTACCGTGATCGATTTGTTTCAGCAGCAGGTGAAATTAAATCCACGAAAAACGGCCATTGCCGATGGAAAGCGATTGATTTCTTACGAAGAGTTGGATGTTATATCCAACCGGATAGCTGTATTTTTGCAAAAGTCAATCGCAAGCGATCAGTGCATTGTACCGGTTTGTATGCAGCCTACCATTGAATTGGTGGCTACCCTGCTTGGTGTATTGAAATCCGGACTTGCTTTTATTCCTCTTCATCCGGATTGGCCGGAAAACCGAAAGAACCACATTATAAAGCAGGTAGCTGCCAAATGGGTGCTTTCCGGTGAACCGGAGAACGATTTTGGTCAAACAAAGCAAAGGCAGTTTTCAGTATTATCCTGGAAACAATTTTCATCAGGGCAGAAGGAAGTCAACAAATTTCCGAAGCCATTCCTTGCAGGAACCCTGGCCTATGTCATGTATACTTCAGGCAGTACCGGTGTTCCAAAAGGGGTAATGGTTGGTCATTCCCAACTTTATCATGCTACCCAAAAAAGAATCAATCACTATGGTTGCAGCCCGGAATTATTGCTGATACCTGCTCCTACTTTTGATGCGGCTCAGGCTGCCATATTCTGGTCATTGTGTACAGGTGGAAAGCTTATCATGGCCAAAAAAGAATCCCTGCAGGATATTGAAATTATTCCTGCTCTACTACGGGGTACAGACACCTTGCTATGCGTACCCTCTTATTACAGGTTTTTGCTGGAAGAAGGTTTATTGGCTGACCTGAATATGGAAAGGGTAATATTGGGAGGAGAAAGTTTGCCAAAGGAACTTGTCGATTCCCATTTTCAACATCAGCCAAAAGCGCGGCTTTTTAATGAATATGGACCAACGGAAACCACGATTTGGGCTACAGTGGCATCCATTCAGCCTGATGATAAAGTGATTTCGATTGGTAAGCCAATCCCCGGTGTAAGCTGTCATGTACTTGGAGAGGATGGAAAAGAAGTTCCATCGGGAGGTATCGGTGAGCTTTTTATTGGTGGAGACCAGGTGGCAAATGGCTATTGGATGGATAAAAGCCTTACTTCTCAAAAATTTATTCCGGACCCATATGCTGATAAAAAAGGTGCAAGGTTGTATGCCACTGGGGATCTGGTCAGCCAGCTTCCAGATGGCCGCTATTTGTTTGAAGGAAGAAAGGACAGACAATTTAAATGGCAGGGTAACCGGATAGATCCTTCAGAAATAGAGCAGGCCTTTCTGGAAACAGGTGGAATCAAGGAAGTGTTGGTGAGCCTCTTTACCCAGAATGATGGTATACCTGATCAAATCGCGGCTTTCGTAATTCCAAATGGTTTGTCAGACCTATCATTGTTGAGGGAAAAATTAAAAAACAAACTACCTGCATACCTGCTTCCTTCAAAAATCGAAACAGTAGCCGCTTTTCCCCTTACAGAAAATGGCAAAGTGGATCTGCCTGCCTTGTTATCAGCACTCCGGCAGTCAGGCTCTTCATCAAATTTGCCGGTTTTTGCTGATTTGCTGCAGGAAAGGCTGTACCAAGCCTTTAGCCAGACTTTGGGACATACTAATTTTGGCTTGTCTGAGAACTTTTTTGAAATGGGAGGCAACTCTCTGGCTGCCATGCATCTGCTGTCAATTTTAAAAAACAAGCTGGATTTGACGGTTGACATAAAAGACATTTTTGATTTTCCCACTGTTTCGGGACTGTACCATCATATCAGGAATCAAGAGGGCCAAAAAGAGGTCAATTCCCTTCCTGAGCTTAAAGCCGATTTACCCATGGTGTCTCCTGCCCAACAGTCACTTTGGCTAATCGACCACATGGAGGGATCAAAAGCTTATCATTTGCCTGTTGCATACCAACTATCGGGAGACATCAATCCAGGGCTTTTGGAAAAAGCCATCCGAATGATTATCCGGAAACATCAGGTATTGAGAACCACCTTTCTGGGAATCGACCAGGTTTCATTTAAATCTGAACAGGAGTGGAATTTGACCCTGATCAATAAAACAGAAGAAATTTATTCCCGGGAGCAATTTTTCAAAGCCTTTACCCCTTTGTTCAGCCGGGCCTTTGACCTTTCGGCCGATTTTATGATCAGAGCCCAATTGGTCAGCTTTCAAAATCAGGTCCATGTGCTGGGGCTCGTTTTCCATCACATTGCTTTTGATGATTGGTCCATGAGAATCTTTCTCAGAGAGCTATCTGAAAATTATAAATTTCTTGAAAAGGGAATTTTTCCTGATGCTCCTTCTGCTGTATTTACAGGCTATGCTCAGTTCCAGCAAGGTATCATGGAAAGCAGTGGTAGTATTGAGGGCTTGGATTATTGGCGGCAAAAATTGTCAGGCCTGGAGAAATTACGACTACCTCGGGATTTTCCTTTCAAGGAAAAAAATGGCCATGAAGCAGGAGTATTTCGTTTTACCTGGGATAAGGAACTCCTCAGACCTTTGGCCGGATTTGGAAAAAGCCATGATGCTACACCTTTCATGACCTTACTGGCAGTATTTAAGGTATTGCTTTACCGTTACAGTAATCAGACAGATATTTGTGTAGGCACCACAGTGGTGGATAGAAATTTGCCCGGAACCGAAGAGACAATAGGATATTTTATCAATACTTTACCCATTAGGTCTGCATTGGACCCGAATTCCTCCTTTGTACATTTTTTGAAGTCCATTAGGAATGAGGTGCTGTTTGCCTTAAAGTATGGCCATGTGCCCTTTCTTAAGCTTGCATCAAGCATTGCGGTATCTCAGGAAAAGGACCATAAACCCTTTTTCGACCTGATGTTTGTCATGCATGAAGGGTCTGAGGAACCCAAATTGCCGGAAATTCCAGGGATCGTCTCCCAGCCGCTGAATGTTGATCCTGTAAGCTCAAAATTTGCCATTACCCTTACCCTTGTTGAAGAAAAAGGGGGGATAAAAGGCCATGTTGAATTTGACAAGGCCATGTTTTTACCGGAAACGATTCAAAGAATGGTGGCCCAGTTCCAGGAGTTGGTCCGGCAGCTGCCAAAAGCCCCGGACAAGCCGGTTAAAAATTGTAATTTACTTTCAGCCAATGAATTGAACCTGCTTTCAGGAAGGGATAAATACCAGGAAGCTGCTTTCCATACGGCTTTTTTTGAGCGTTTTGAAATGCAGGTTAATCTTCGTCCCAATGCTACAGCCATTAAAATTGAAGGGGAGGAAATCTCCTTTCATAAGCTCAATGTCAGGGCATTGCAGGTGGCGGACCTGTTAATGGAAAGGGGAGTCAGGCAGGGTGAGTTGGTGGCCCTATTGGTTCAGAGGGGATTGGATATGGTGGCTGGAATTCTGGGTATTTGGAAGGTGGGAGCAGCATATGTCCCGGTGGATCCAAATTACCCACAGGAAAGGATTAATTATATTTTAACCGATAGTGCTGCCAGTTATTTATTGACTGATACCCTATCAGAAGGCAAGTCTAAGGATTCAGGAAAACATTTGATTGTCAACCTGGATAAGGAAAAGGTTTCGGAAGATTTTTCTGGAAGGTCTTATCCGGCAACCACTTTGGATAGGCTGGCCTATGTGATTTATACCTCAGGAAGTACCGGTAAGCCAAAAGGAGTGAGCTTGACACAGGCCAATCTGGCCGGATTCCTGGACTGGTGTGGCAGGGAGTTTTCCCTTGATGATTTTGAGGTAATATACGCGGTAACGTCCATGTGTTTTGACTTATCGGTTTTCGAATTGTTTTTCCCATTGGCCTTTGGTAAGCCTGTCAGGATACTTCCCGATGCGCTGCATATTCCAGCACATCTGGAAAGCGACAATAAGATTTTGATCAATACCGTTCCCAGTGTGGTGCAAAAGTTGGTAGAGGCCAGGATGGACTTCAGCCGGGTTAGCTTACTGAACATGGCAGGGGAGCCGGTACCAGCCAGACTTTTGGAAAAGCTTGATTGGAAAGGACTGGTAGTAAGAAACCTTTATGGTCCTACGGAGGATACTACGTATTCTACCTGTCAAATCCTTGCACCAGGTGAACCGGTTTCAATAGGCAGACCCATTGCGGGTAGTTTTGCCTATATTTTAAATCAGGATTTGATGCCTTGCCCTATCGGTGTACCCGGGGAAATCTACCTTGGTGGACATGGTGTAGCTGCAGGATACCTTAACCAACCAGGTTTTACGTCGGAGAAATTTATTCCTGATCCTTTTGGTTTGGAAGGCAGCCCTCCCATTTATAAAACCGGAGATCTGGGTGCCTGGACAGAGGAGGGGAAAATTGATTTTCTTGGCAGATTGGATAATCAGGTCAAACTGAACGGTCACCGTATCGAGCTGGACGAAGTTTCTTTTGTGCTTCAATCCCTGAAAGGGGTAAAAAATGCTGTGGCTGTGTTACAAACCGGAAATACCGGAGAAAAACAGCTTGTAGGTTTTGTGGAGTCTCAAGAAGAGCTGATAGAGAAGGATTTGTTGGTAGCCCTATCCGATCGTCTGCCCAGATACATGGTCCCTTCCAGGATACAAATTTTGGAAAAATTACCCCTGACCCCCAATGGGAAAATAGACCGGAAGGCGCTGGAGACTGTGAAAGTGAATCCAGGCACCTTGGATGAAAGCAGACCTTTTGAAGCACCTTCAAGTATTTTGGAGAATGATTTACTGGAAATATGGAAAAAAGTGCTCCAATTTGATGGTCTTGGAGTGAAGGATGATTTCTTTGACTGTGGGGGAAATTCCTTATTGGCCATCAGGCTTATTGGCCGAATCAAGGAATCTTTGGGTCTTGACATCAGCATCAGTGATTTGTTCGGTCATCCTTCCGTAAGGCAAATAAGTGCTTTGATTGAGCGAAAAGGTCTAAAGGAAGGGGAATCAGAACGCATTCCATCGCAAAAACCCAGACCTGAATTTATTCCCTTGTCTTTTGGACAAGAAAGTCTGTGGCTGACGGATAAACTGGAAGGATCCGTACAGTACCATATTCCCATTCTGCTGAAAATCAAAGGGGCTGTATCTTCTGGTCTGCTAATGGATAGCATCCGAAGTATCATGGAACGCCACGAGATACTCAGGACGGTAATTAAAGAAATGGATGAAGACACCTGGCAGGAGGTTATGCCTGTTTTGGGATGGGAGATGACCGTTGATCACCAGGCAGGAAACAGTGGGGATCTGGATTTGCAAATGACAGAATTTCTGGACCGACCCTTTGACCTTGGAAACGATTTCATGCTTCGGGCCAGGCAATTTGTAACCGGAGAAAATGAATGTCTGTTGATGGTGGTGGTGCACCACATTGCCTTTGATGGCTGGTCCATTCCTTTATTTATCAAAGAACTTTTTGCCCTTTTAAAAGCAGATCTTTCTGGAGAGAGCCTGCTTTTACCCCACCTGAAAATACAATATGCAGACTATGCCCTGTGGCAAAGAAATAAGTTTACCAGAAAGACATTAGAAAAAAAGCTGTATTACTGGAAAGAGCATTTAAGGGACGTCAAACCGATTAAACTTCAGGAGCCGTTTAGCCAACCTGGTAGAAAAAATAATGAAGGTGAAACATTTGACTTCCAGATAGGGCTTGCCCAAAAGCGTGAAATGCTTGAATTGGGAAAAAAATTAGGGCTTTCCCCATTTATGATTTTACTGGCGGTATTTAAATCCTTGCTGGAGAGACTGAGCGGTCAACAGGATATCTGTGTGGGCACGGCTTTGGGGGGTAGAAGAAAGGCTGAAGTCGAGGCCCTTTTGGGCTATTTCGTAAATCCGCTTCCTATCCGTACCTATTTGGATCCCGATAGTACGTTTACAGAAATACTTTTGCAGGTGAAGCAAAAAGCACTGGAAGCCTATGAGCATCAAGATGTTCCATTTGAGAAAATAGTTGCCTCCACTGTACAATCACGGGAATTGGGTGTAAATCCTTTGTTTCAGGTCATGTTTGTCATGGAGTACGGAAATGAGAATCAAAATTTTTCTCAAGGTTTGTCCATGGAGGTCGTCCCTTTTCAACAGAACACTTCCAAGTTTGACCTGACCTTTTTGGTAAATGAAGACAAAAATGGAATCAATATAAGGATAGAGTATGCAAGGGCCTTGTTTGCACAAAAATTTATAGAAAAACTTTCTCTGGATTTTGCAAGCATCCTTGATGCCCTATTGAAGAACCCAGGCCAAAAGCTAAAACAGGTATTGACAGATCAGACCTCAAAAACCATTGGGGAGGTAAATTATGGGAAGGATGGAATTGAAGACCATTTCACCCCTGTTCATCGTTTGATTGAAGATACCGTAAGAAATCATGGAGCTAAGACGGCGGTGATTTTTGGTAACCAGCAGCTGAGCTTTGCTGAATTGAATAGTCAGGCCAATCAACTGGCTTTTTATTTATTGGAAAGGGGGCTGAAAAAGGGAGATATCGTAGGGTTGCTATTGGAGAGGTCCCCTAAATTTCTCATAGGTATTTTGGCTGTTTTAAAAGCCGGAGGGGCTTATATGCCTCTGGATACGGATGATCCTGACTACAGAATCAACTACAAGCTGGAGGACTCATGCAGCTTCTGTCTGACTGAGGAGGGAGTGCACTCAGCATTGGAGACTTCGGTGGAAAAAATTCTTTGGCATGATTTCCTTGCCGTCAGGACTTCCTATCGGGGGGATAATCCGGAAATACAAATATCTCCTGACGACGCCGCTTATATCATTTATACATCGGGCACTACGGGAAAACCCAAGGGAGTGCGATTGGACCACATAAATGTCTACCATTTTATATCGGTAGTGAATGATCAACCTGGTCTTTCTTCTTCCGATAGGGTCTTGGCTGTTAGTTCGGTATCTTTTGATATTGCAATATTGGAAACACTGATTACCCTGGTGTATGGTGCGCAAACCTTTATGCTAGGACAAATGGAGCGCAGAGAACCCGACCTTATCCTCGATAAGTTGGATAAAGATCAAATTTCTATCATGTTTGCTACCCCATCTCACTGGAAAATGCTGTTTGTGAATGGTTGGGATAAAAAATTTGAAGGACTTAAGATTATCAGCGGAGGGGAACCCCTTGAAAAAACACTGGCAGATAGGTTATTGCCGCTTTGCAAGGAAGTATGGAATGTTTATGGCCCCACCGAAACCACAGTTTATTCCACCATTAAGCAGGTTAAGGCTTCAGACGAACAGGTTACTGTTGGGAAACCGGTGTCAAATACCAAAATTCATATTTTGGATACCGCAAGAAATCCTGTCAGAAAGGGTTTAAGGGGAGAAATATACATTGAAGGCTATGGGGTTGGCAGGGGATATATCAATAGCCCTGAACTCACCAAAGAAAAGTTTATTGAAATCTATGGGGAGATAGGCCAACGTCTCAGGCTTTATAAAACCGGTGATTTGGGTCGTATTAATTCTGCGGACGAACTGGAAATTGCCGGTAGAGTGGATCATCAGGTTAAAATACGGGGCTACAGGTTGGAGTTGGGTGAAGTAGAAAATGCGGTTCGTGGGCTGGAAGGTATAGGAGATGCCATTGTTCATGTTAAAAGGGATTTAAATGAAGTGGCGTTTTTAGTTGCCTACATTATTCCGACTTCTGGTCCAGGCAAAAGGGAAATCGAATCAAAGCAGCTCAATCAAAGCCAGGTCAGGCAATGGAAAAATCAACTTAGCCTAAGGCTGGCTGATTATATGGTCCCAACGGATTTTGTTTTGATGGAAAGGTTTCCCCTTATGCAAAACGGGAAAATTAACCGGAATGCTTTGCCCTATCCTGACAGGGTAGCCCACCCTTTTGTCTCTGTTCGGGAAGAAATGAGTCCGGAAGAACGGTTGGTTGCAGATATTTGGAAAAATGCCCTGGGATTAAATGTCATCAATAAGGGAGATAATTTTTTTGAAATTGGAGGTCATTCGCTTACTGCAGTAAGGGTAATGGTACAATTGGAAAAAGCTTATGGGATCAAATTGCCTTTATCCGTTCTTTTCAGATATCCTACAGTTCAGAAATTGTCTCAGGCTTTGAGGAGTGGTGTTTTAGGTGATAGTGAATGGAAAAGTCTGGTGGCTATCAAAACAACAGGTACTAAACCCCCCTTGTATATCATTCATGGAGGTGGATTGAATATTTTGCCTTTTTATGCGGTAGCAAAAAAAATGGATCGGGATCAGCCGGTTTTCGGAATCCAAGCCAAAGGATTGGATGGAATAGAACAGCCGCTAAATACAGTTGAGGAGATCGCAAACCAATATTTGTCCGAAGTTTTGAAACAAAATCCTGATGGTCCATACTTTTTGGCAGGATATTCGTTAGGAGGGATTATAGCTTTCGAAATGGCTACACAATTGATTCAAATGGGTAAACATGTAGAAAAACTGGTCTTGTTTGATACCTATGCATTCCAAAGTGATCATAAAAAGCCTGTCTGGAAGCGTTCCATCAATAAAATATGGCATTTTATTGGAAAAAGGAAATTTGATGTAGAATTATTGCTTCATCAACCTTCTATATTTAAAAGGAAGAAAAAGGCCTCATTTCAAAAGAAGATTAATAAAATTAATAAATGGTTTAACTCCGGGGATGAAGACCCAGAATCCTCCTTATTGAAAACCTATAAAAGAGTAGAATTCGTTTATAAGGAAGCTTGCAAGGAATATGAAATCAAAAAATACCCCGGATCAGTCGATTTAATAAAAGCCAAAATAGCTGCAGGTTACCTGCCCGATAAATCATGTTTTGGGTGGAAACCATTTGTTGGAAACTTAAGGGTCTGGGAGGCAGAAGGTGAGCACATTACCATGCTATCCCCACCGAATGATGCCTCCTTTGCCAGGTTGTTGCAGCAGGTCATCGATACAAAATAAAAAAATAAAAATCTCTATCTATTAATTAATTAAAAATGAAAAAACTAACCATTTACCCCTTATTTCTGCTTTTGCTGTTTGCAGCTTGTACTGTAGAAGACCCCAATCCACCTCAGGAACCGGAAGAGCCGGAAAATCCCAATCCCAGGGATCCAGATGTTGAGGTACCATTTATTGAAGGGACCAATATTATTTTTACCCCTCTGGATGAAGCGGCTGAAAGACTAGGTACCTCGGATAGCTATACCAAGATGTTGAGTAAATTTGACTTGGCATCAAGAACACAGAACAAAGAAAGTACTGAGGAAGAGGACTACCTTACCTATGCAGCTCAGCAAGCCCAGGCATGGACTGAGGAAGAGAAAACAGTACTGGAAGAACGAATTCTGGGCGTCAAGGATAAGATTGAAGCCATGGGACTTCAGCTGGAGTTTCCCGAGGAGATCCTTCTTATCAAATCAAGCATGCTGGAAGAAGGAGGGGCAGTAAGTTATACCCGGGAAAATTACATTGTCGTGCGAGGGTTGGTCAATGAGAGTTTTCTGATTCACGAGCTGTTTCATATATTAACCCGGTTTAAGCCGGAAAGAAGGAACGCCCTATTCGAGACCATTAATTTTACCGAAAGTAACAGAATCGCTTATCCTGAAGGAATCCGGGATCTTGTCATCACCAATCCCGACGCACCATTTCTGGAGCATACCATTAACCTGCAAATTGACGGCGAAAGTGAAGAGGTGGTATTTATCCTGATCTCGGAAGAAGAATGGGATGGAGGCTCCTTTTTTACTTACCTGAAACAAAGATTGATGTTTGTCGAGGGTGCTGCCGATGATAAAAAAGCTTCTCTGGTAGACAATATGCCTGTGCTTAAAAACTTTGCTGCTGCAACGGACCTGAAGCAGAAAATCGGAGACAATACCGACTATACCCTTCATCCCGAAGAAATACTGGCAGAACATTTTGTAATGCTGTTGTTAGAGCAGGAGGTGCCTGAGCCTTCTTATCTGGAAGCCATGAAGACGGTATTGCAACAAGAATAGTCATTCAAACAAAAATATTAATTAAAAAAACCCTGAGCAGTATACTCAG